>NZ_JBIBJK010000094.1:0-1069 GCF_042958635.1 Streptomyces sp. NPDC007971 | reverse complement strand
TGTATTGCCCTGTGAGGTTGGGGACGCGGCTGGCGGGTGGTTGGCCCTTGAGCGCGGTGTGTCCGCGGTGGTGATTGTAGGTGTGCAGCCACTCGCCGAATGCCTGGCGTCGTTCGGCCTCGGAGCGGTAGGGGCGAGCGTAGGCCCATTCGTCGAGCAGGGTGCGGTTGAAGCGTTCGACCTTGCCGTTGGTCTGCGGCCGGTAGGGCCGGGTCCGTTTGTGGGCGATCCCGGCCGCTGCCAGCGCCTGGCGCCATAGCCGGGAGCGGTAGCAGGAGCCGTTGTCGGTCAGGACCCGCTCGACGGTGATCCCGCACTCGGTGAAGTAGGCGTGTGCCCGCTTCCAGAAGTTGGTGGCGGTCTCCTTCTTCTCGTCGGCGTGTATCTCGCTGTAGGCCAGGCGGGAGTGGTCGTCGACGGCGGTGTGCAGGTAGCTGTAGCCGGCGTTCGAGCGGGTTCTGCGCCCCTCAGCCCGGCCGAGGACTTTGTGACCGCCGCCGTCGGGGATGTTGCCGAGCTTCTTGATGTCGACGTGCACGAGTTCGCCGGGCTTGTCGCGTTCGTAGCGGCGGATGACGCGGCCGGTGGCCCGGTCCAGATGGGCGAGGCGGGCCAGTCCGTAACGGGTCAGGACGCGGTGCACGGTGGAGGGCACCAGCCGGAGCAGGCCGGCGATGCGGGCCGGTCCCCACCGGCGCAGGAGCCGGACCTTGATGATGCGGCGCTCGGTGTGGGTCGGGGTGCGGCGCGGGCTGTGGCGGGGGCGGCTGGAGCGGTCGGTCATGCCTGCCTCGCCGAGCCTGCGGTAGCGGGCGGCCCACCGCTGGGCGGTGGTCGGCGAGACCTGGAAGCGTTCCGCGGCCCGGCGCAGTGGCCAGCCGTCCTCGACCACGCAGCGGGCCAGGCGCAGCCGTCCGGTCTCGGTCAGGGGTGCATTACGGTGGGGCACGAGGGCCTTTCTGTTGCCGGTGCAGATGTCGCAATCCACACCAGGCCAGAGGGCCCTCACCCATTTCAAGATCACACGTCAGTGATCGCTGTCACCAACCTCCATGGACAGAACACCTAG
>NZ_JBIBJK010000093.1:0-1080 GCF_042958635.1 Streptomyces sp. NPDC007971 | reverse complement strand
ACAGGCGGGGCTGTTCGTGGTTTCAGAACCAACACAGTGAACGCGAGCAACTGAGGACAAGCCCTCGGCCTATTAGTACCAGTCAACTCCACCCGTTACCAGGCTTCCATATCTGGCCTATCAACCCAGTCGTCTACTGGGAGCCTTACCCTCTCAAGGAGGTGGGAATACTCATCTCGAAGCAGGCTTCCCGCTTAGATGCTTTCAGCGGTTATCCCTCCCGAACGTAGCCAACCAGCCATGCCCTTGGCAGAACAACTGGCACACCAGAGGTTCGTCCGTCCCGGTCCTCTCGTACTAGGGACAGCCCTTCTCAATATTCCTACGCGCACAGCGGATAGGGACCGAACTGTCTCACGACGTTCTAAACCCAGCTCGCGTACCGCTTTAATGGGCGAACAGCCCAACCCTTGGGACCGACTCCAGCCCCAGGATGCGACGAGCCGACATCGAGGTGCCAAACCATCCCGTCGATATGGACTCTTGGGGAAGATCAGCCTGTTATCCCCGGGGTACCTTTTATCCGTTGAGCGACGGCGCTTCCACAAGCCACCGCCGGATCACTAGTCCCGACTTTCGTCCCTGCTCGACCCGTCGGTCTCACAGTCAAGCTCCCTTGTGCACTTACACTCAACACCTGATTGCCAACCAGGCTGAGGGAACCTTTGGGCGCCTCCGTTACTCTTTAGGAGGCAACCGCCCCAGTTAAACTACCCATCAGACACTGTCCCTGATCCGGATCACGGACCCAGGTTAGACATCCAGCACGACCAGACTGGTATTTCAACGACGACTCCACAAACACTGGCGTGCCTGCTTCAAAGTCTCCCAGCTATCCTACACAAGCCGAACCGAACACCAATATCAAACTGTAGTAAAGGTCCCGGGGTCTTTCCGTCCTGCTGCGCGAAACGAGCATCTTTACTCGTAGTGCAATTTCACCGGGCCTATGGTTGAGACAGTCGAGAAGTCGTTACGCCATTCGTGCAGGTCGGAACTTACCCGACAAGGAATTTCGCTACCTTAGGATGGTTATAGTTACCACCGCCGTTTACTGGCGCTTAAGTTCTCAGCTTCGCC
>NZ_JBIBJK010000092.1:0-1174 GCF_042958635.1 Streptomyces sp. NPDC007971 | reverse complement strand
CGGGGGTGGACGTCGTGGTGAACTCGCTGGCCGGGGAGCTGACCGACGCGTCGCTGCGGCTGCTGCCCAACGGCGGAACGTTCATCGAGATGGGCCGCACCGATCTGCGGGACGCAGAATCCCTGGCGGTCGAACACCCGGACGTCACCTACCGGCCGTTCCAACTCGGTGAGGCGGGGCCCGAGCGGCTGGGGGCGATGCTCGGACAGATCGTCGAGCTGATGGCGGCCGGTGAGCTGTCGCGGCTTCCGGTGCGGGCGTGGGACGTGCGGCGGGCGCGGGAGGCGTTCCGCTTCATGTCGCAGGCGCGGCACACCGGCAAGCTCGTCCTGACGATCCCCTCCACTCCCGTCGTCGCCGACCTGCCCGCCTCGCGCCCGGCCGGCCGGTCGGCGTTGGTGACGGGTGGTACGGGCACGCTGGGCGGTCTGGTGGCGCGTCATCTGGCGGCGACGGGTCGTGCCGACGGGCTGGTGTTGACGGGTCGTTCGGGTCCGTCTGCCCCCAACGTCGCTGCCCTGGCAGGGGAGTTGGCGAGTCTGGGTGCGTGGGTGCAGATCGTCGCCTGCGACGCCGCGGACCGCGCTGCCCTGGCGGGCGTGGTGGCAGGGGTTCCCGAAGAGACTCCGCTGACGACGGTGGTGCACACCGCGGGTGTCCTGGACGACGGGACGATCGCGTCGCTGACTCCGGAGCGGGTGGCGACGGTGATGCGGCCCAAGGCGGACGGCGCGTGGAACCTGCACGAGCTGACCCGCGGTCTCGACCTGGAGCACTTCGTCCTGTTCTCTTCGGCGGCGGCGACTTTCGGTTCGCCCGGCCAGGGCAACTACGTGGCCGCCAACGCGTTCCTCGACGCGCTGGCCGCCGAACGCCGCGCCGCCGGACTGCCGGGGACGTCACTGGCGTGGGGCCTGTGGGCCGAGGTCAGTGCCCTGACCGGGCAGCTCACCGACGCCGAGCGCGCCCGTATCAACCGCGGTGGTGTCACCGCGCTCAGCGCGGACGAGGGCCTGGCCCTGCTGGACCTGGCGCTGACCCGTGACGAGTCGGTGCTGGTGCCCGCCCGACTGGATCTGGCGGGGCTGCGTGCCCAGGCCGCTCGGAGCACGGAGGTTCCTCCGCTGTGGCGGGCGCTGGTCAGCGGTGGTCCGGGCCGGCGGGCCGCTGTGTC
>NZ_JBIBJK010000091.1:0-1269 GCF_042958635.1 Streptomyces sp. NPDC007971 | reverse complement strand
TACCAGCTCAAGCCCCGCGACTGGGAAGCCGCCGCCCGCCAGGGCCGCACCATCGCCCCGCTCATCACCCGCCTCAACACCATCCGGCGGGAACATCCCGCACTGCACCACCTGCGCAATCTCCGCTTCCACCACGCCGACAACGACCAGGTGCTCGCCTACTCGAAGCGGCGCGGATCGAACACGGTTCTGGTGGTCGCCAACCTCGACCCCCACCACACCCAGGAAGCAACGGTCTCGTTGGACATGCCGCAACTCGGCCTGCAAGGGCACGAGTCGGTGCCGGTGCGTGATCTGCTCACCGGCGAGACCTATCACTGGGGCAGGGCCAACTATGTGCGCCTCGAACCGGGCCACAGGCCCGCGCATGTCTTCTCGGTTCTGCGACCGTCCACCCCGCAGATCGGAGGGTCACCCGCCATATGATCGTCAACGAGCCCGTCCCGGACACCTTCGAGGACACTCCCGCCAAGGACCGGGACCCTCAGTGGTTCAAACGCGCCGTCTTCTACGAGGTCCTGGTCCGCTCCTTCCAGGACAGCAACGGTGACGGCATCGGCGACCTCAAGGGCCTGACCGCCAAGCTCGACTACCTGCAGTGGCTCGGTGTCGACTGCCTCTGGCTGCCGCCCTTCTTCAAGTCGCCGCTGCGTGACGGCGGTTACGACGTCTCCGACTACACCGCCGTCCTGCCCGAGTTCGGCGACCTGGCCGACTTCGTGGAGTTCGTCGACGCCGCCCACCAGCGCGGCATGCGCGTCATCATCGACTTCGTCATGAACCACACCAGCGACCAGCACCCGTGGTTCCAGGAGTCCAGGCGGGATCCGGACGGTCCGTACGGGGACTACTACGTCTGGGCCGACGACGACAAGCAGTTCCAGGGCGCCCGGATCATCTTCGTCGACACCGAAGCCTCCAACTGGACGTACGACCCCGTACGCAAGCAGTACTACTGGCACCGCTTCTTCTCGCACCAGCCGGACCTCAACTACGAGAACCCGGCGGTGCAGGAGGAGATGATCTCCGCGCTGAAGTTCTGGCTGGACCTCGGCATCGACGGGTTCCGGCTCGACGCCGTGCCGTACCTGTACCAGCAGGAGGGCACCAACTGCGAGAACCTGCCGGCGACCCACGAGTTCCTGAAGCGGGTGCGCAAGGAGATCGACACCCAGTACCCGGACACCGTGCTGCTGGCGGAGGCCAACCAGTGGCCGGAGGACGTCGTCGACTACTTCGGCGACTTCCGCTCGGGCGGCGACGAGTGCC
>NZ_JBIBJK010000090.1:0-1401 GCF_042958635.1 Streptomyces sp. NPDC007971 | reverse complement strand
TGACCAGCCCCTCGTACTGGGTGAGGCACGTTCGTGAGGCCGTCCGTTTCTCCGACGCTGTGGCGGCGTTGCGTGAGAGTGGCGTGCGGACGTTCGTGGAGATCGGTCCGGACGGCGTGCTGTCGGGCATGGGCCCGCAGACGCTCATGGACGCCGGCGAGGAGACTGTGGCTGCCGAGGTGTGGCTGCCGCTGCTGCGTCGCGGCCGTGACGAGCCCCGGGCGTTGCTCACCGCGCTTGCGAAGGTGTTCGTCCGGGGTGTGACCGTTGGTTGGGACAGGGTCTTCGCGGGGACGGGCGCGCGGCGGGTGGACCTGCCGACGTATGCCTTCGAGCGGCAGCGGTACTGGTTGACCGCGACGACGGTCGGCCGGGCTGAGGACTTGGGGCTGGGGACGCCGGGGCACCCGCTGTTGGGTGCTGCGGTGGTGTTGCCTGCCAGTGGCGGGCTGGTCCTGACGGGTCGGCTGTCGTCGGCGGGTCAGGGGTGGCTTGCGGATCATGTGGTGGCCGGGCGTGTGGTGGTGCCTGGGGCTGTCTTGGCGGAGATGGTCGTGCGTGCCGGCGACGAGGCCGGGTGCGGGCGGGTCGAGGAACTGCTCATCGAGACGCCGTTGGTGTTGCCGGAGCGTGGCGGCGTACGCGTGCAGGTGACGGTGGACGAGCCGGACGAGAGTGGCCGTCGGGTGGTTGGTGTCTATGCGCAGGCCGAGGATGCCGTGGTGGTGGGCGACTGGACGCGGCACGCGGCTGGTGCCCTCGTTCCGGCTGACTCTGCTGTCGACGCTCGTGCCGACGTCGGCCTGGTGCAGTGGCCGCCGGCCGGTGCCGTCGCCGTGGACCTGACCGGGTTCTACCCGGCGCTGGCGGAGGCCGGTCTTGCCTACGGCCCCGTGTTCCAGGGGATACGGGCGGCGTGGCGGCGTGGCGAGGAGTTGTTCGCCGAGGTGGCGTTGCCCGAAGGCGTGGGGGTGGCCGGGTTCGGCGTGCATCCGGCTTTGCTGGACGCCGCCCTGCACGTGATGGGCTTGGGTGTAGAGCGCGCGGGGTTGCTGTTGCCGTTCGCGTGGACTGATGTGGTGGTGCATGCGTCGGGTGCGGTGGCGGCGCGGGTGCGGGTGGCTCCGTCGCGGTCGGGTGAGGGTGTGTCGGTGACGCTGGCCGATGGTACGGGCGAACTGATCGCGACGGTGGGTTCGTTGGTGCTGCGATCGGTCTCTGCCGAGGCGGTGACGGCTGGTTCTGACAGCGCGCCGGATGGGTTGTTCGGGGTGGAGTGGGTGTCTGCTGCGCCGGCGGAGGGTGTGGCTGTGGGTGTGGGTTCTGGTGGGGAGTGTGGTGGGTGGGTGGTGGTGGGTGAGGTGGGTGGTTTGGATTTGCCGGGGGTGGTGTCGTTTGCGG
>NZ_JBIBJK010000089.1:0-1401 GCF_042958635.1 Streptomyces sp. NPDC007971 | reverse complement strand
TGGTGGTGGCCGCGGCCGATGCCGATGGGCGGCGGACGGTGGAGGTGTTCTCCCGCCTCGACGACGGCAGCCAGGACGCCTGGGTCCAGCACGCCAGTGGCATGATCGCCCCCGCAGGGGCGCCGGTTCAGGCGGACGAGGATCTGAAGGTGTGGCCGCCGCGCGGGGCCACGGCGGTGGACATCGACGGTATGTACGAGGCCCTGGCAGCGGCGTCGTACGGCTACGGTCCGGCGTTCCAGGGGCTGCGGGCGGTGTGGCGCCGCGGCGAGGACGTCTTCGCCGAGGTCGCCCTGCCCGAGACGGTGACGCAGGGGGCAGGTGCCTTCGGGCTGCACCCGTCGCTGCTCGACGCCGTACTCCAGGCCGGTGCTCTGGCCAGTGGGCCTGGAGAGGCCGAGGAGGGCGGCCAGGGTCAGGTGCGGTTGCCGTTCGCGTGGACGGGTGTGGAGCTGCATGCCAGTGGTGCTTCGGTGCTGCGGGCGAGGCTGCGGCGGGATGCCCAGGGCAGTCTGACCGTGACGGCGGCGGATGGCACGGGTGCTCCGGTGGTGTCGGTGGCATCGCTGATCACGCGTCCGGTGACGGCGGACCAGCTCCAGTCCGCGGACGCCGGAGTGGCAGACTCCCTGTTCACCGTCGAGTGGGCCCCGGTGGCCGAGGCTCCGGCTCCGGCAGGGGAGTGGGCGCTCGTGGGTGCCGATCGTTTCGGTGTGGTCGATGGGTTGAACACCGTCGGGGTGTCGGTGTCTTCGTTCGCGGATGTGGCCGGGGTGGCTGCGGCTGTGGAGGCGGGTGAGATTGACCCGCGGGTGGTGCTGGTGTGCGCGGGTGCCGAGGGTGCCGAGGGTGCCGAGGGTGCCGAGGGTGCCGTGGACGATGTGGCGGAGGCTGCTCGGTCGGCGGTCGGTGAGGCTCTTGGCCTGGCTCAGGAGTGGTTGGGGGAGGAGCGGCTGGAGTCGGCCCGGTTGGTGGTCGTGACCCGGGGTGGTGTGGCTGCCTCGGCCGGTGAGCGGGTGGTTGATCTGGCGGCGGCTGCGGTGTGGGGTCTGTTGCGTTCGGCGCAGTCGGAGAATCCGGGCCGGCTGGTCCTGGCCGACCTGCCCGCCACCGGCACCGGTGCGCAAGCGGTCGCCGCGCTGGACTCCGATGAGCGCGCCGTCGCCGCGCTGGATTCCGACGGGCAGGGCGTCGCGGTGCTGCCGTCCGTACTGGACTCCGACGGGCAGGGCGTCGCGGTGCTGCCGTCCGTGCTGGATTCCGACGGGCGAGCGGTCGCGGTGCTGCCGTCCGTGCTGGACTCCGGCGAGCCGGAACTGGCTGTCCGTGGCGGGGTGGCGTATGGACGGCGGTTGTCGCGTCCGTCGGGTGAGTTGGTGGTGCCTGAGGGGTGGTGGCGGC
>NZ_JBIBJK010000088.1:0-1478 GCF_042958635.1 Streptomyces sp. NPDC007971 | reverse complement strand
GGGGATGTCAACTGGTTTGTGTGTGATGCGTGTTCTGCTCCATGGGTTCTGGTGCCTGTGGTGGTTACTGTGGGTTGATGGTGGTCAGAGGGGGAGCCGGTCGCCGAACCGGATCTTGAACTGGTTCATGGCGCGGGTCCAGCCGAGGGTTCCGGTGCCGCGGATGCGGCCGGTGGGGATCTTCCCGTCGCCGTCGATGTGCCGGCCTTCGATGTTGCGGATGCCGAGGTAGAGCAGTTTCATCGCGGCGTCGTCGGAGGGGAAGTGCCCGGAGGTTTTGACGAGTTTGCGCAGGTTGCGGTTCATCGACTCGATCGCGTTGGTGGTGTAGATGACGCGGCGGATGTCCTGGTCGAAGTCGAGGAACGGGATGAACTGCTCCCACGCGTTCTCGAACACCGCCACCAGGCCGGGGTAGTGCCGTCCCCAGTCCTCACGTACCCGCTCGAGGGCTTCGAGTGCGGCACCCTCGTCGACGGCGGTGTAGACCGGCTTCAAGGCTGCGGCGACCTTCTTGCGGTCGGTGTGGGACACGTACTTCATGGCCGCCCTGATCAAGTGGACGACGCAGGTCTGCGTGATCGCTGCGGGCCAGGTGGCCTCGATCGCCTCGGGCAGGCCCTTGAGGCCGTCGCAGCACACGATGAGCGCGTCGCGCAGGCCGCGGTGCTTGAGCTGGGTCAGCACGTGGAGCCAGAATTTCGCGCCCTCGCCCTCCTGGAGCCAGATGCCCAGCACGTTCTTGATGCCGTCGACATCGACGCCGATGACCAGGTGGGCGGCCTTGCTGACCACGTGTCCGCCGTCACGGACCTTGATCCGGATCGCGTCGATGTACAAGATCGGGTAACACTCGTCGAGGGGCCGGTTCTGCCAGCTGGTGACCTCGTCCGTGATCACATCGGTCACCTTCGAGACCAGCGCCGGGGAGACCTCGGCCCCGTACACCTCCGCCAGGTGCCCGGTGATGTCCCTGGTCGTCATGCCGCGGGCGTACAGCGACAGGATCATCTCGTCGACCTGCCCCAGCCGGCGCGTGCCCTTGGGCACGATCTGCGGGACGAACTCGCCCTTACGGTCTCGCGGCACCTCCACCGTGACCGGACCGGCCATGGTCGTGACCGTCTTCCCGAAGCTGCCGTTGCGGTTGTTCCCGCTGCCCCGCCCGGCCGGATCCCCCGCCTCATAGCCGAGATGATCCGCCATCTCGACCTGTAAAGCCCGCTCGATCACCCGCTTCATCATCTGCTGCAGCAGCCCGTCCCGGCCGTCCAGACCGATCCCGGACTCCTTCGCGTCCTCGATCAGCGCGTCGATCGCCTCAGGCGACAACACCCGCGCCACCCGCTCCGCCGCCTCTAACCGGCCTGCCTCGGATTCCTGCCTCGATATCACTGTGCGTCACTTTCTGTTCAGAGCAGGAACCAGACTAGACAGGAGCAATCAACCGCCACTCACACAACCTGGTGTACACCCTC
>NZ_JBIBJK010000087.1:0-1523 GCF_042958635.1 Streptomyces sp. NPDC007971 | reverse complement strand
GGCAGGCGTGAGCTGACCTTCCACTCCAGTACGGGCGACGTGGAGGACGGTCGTTCGTGGACCCGGCACGCCACCGGTGTGCTGCGGGCCGGCGGGCGCTCCGGCGGGGAGCCGCTGGTCGAGTGGCCGCCCGCCGGGGCCGCGGCCGTGGAGCTGGACGGGTTCTACGAGGGCATGGCCGACGCCGGCTTCGGTTACGGGCCGGTGTTCCAGGGCCTGCGGGCCGCGTGGCGCAAGGGCGAGGAGGTGTTCGCCGAGGTCGCGCTGCCGGAGGGGGTCAAGGCGGAGGGCTTCGGTCTGCACCCGGCGCTGCTCGACGCGGCGCTGCACGCCACCGGGCTGACGGGCGAGTCCGACGCCCCCGGCAAGCTGCCGTTCTCCTGGTCCGGCGTGCGCCTGCACGCCTCCAGTGCAACAGCACTGCGGGTGCGGTTGTCGCCCGCCGGCTCGGACGGGGTGTCGCTGACGGTCGCTGACGGCTCGGGTGCGCCGGTGGCCGCTGTCGATGCGGTGGAGTTGCGTCCGGTGTCGGTGGTGGTGCCGCGGCTGGAGCGGGAGTCGCTGTTCGGCGTCGACTGGGTGTCGGTGTCTCCGGTCGAGGGCGATGCTCCGACGACGCAGTGGACCACTGATCTGGAGGAACTGACCCGGTCGACGTCGGCTGAACTGTCCGGCTTCGTCGTTCTGTCGTGCCCGGACACTGCTGCGTGGGATCCCGCGTCGGGTGCGCATGAGGCGGCTCATTGGGCGTTGGGTGCGGTGCAGAGGTGGCTTGGGGAGGAGGGGTTCGAGGGGTCGCGTCTGGTGGTCGTGACGAGGTGTGCGGTTGCGGTCGCGGACGGCGAGGGTGTGCGGAACCTGGCCCAGGCGGCGGTGTGGGGTCTGGTGCGTTCGGCGCAGACGGAGAACCCGGACCGGATCGTGCTGGTCGACCTCGATGAGGAAGCGGCTTCACTGGACGTGCTGCCTGCGGTACTTGCCACGGGTGAGCCGCAGTTGGCGGTGCGTGCGGGTGTGGCCAGTGCTCCGCGTCTGGTGCGGGCGCGGCAGTCCGTGGTGGCCGACCCCGGTTTTGGTTCGGGTGCGGTGCTGGTCACCGGTGCGACGGGCACCCTGGGCGGTCTGGTGGCCCGGCATCTGGTCGCGGAGCGGGGCGTGCAAAGTCTGCTGTTGGTCAGCAGGCGTGGTGCGGAGGCTGAAGGTGCTGAGGATCTGCGCGGCGAACTTGTCGCGCAGGGTGCCGAGGTGAGGTTCGCGGCGTGTGACGTGGCGGACCGGGAGGCGCTGGCTGCGTTGCTGGCCGAGCACGAGGTCTCGGCTGTTGTCCACACCGCGGGTGTGCTCGATGACGGCACGATCGGTTCGCTGACTCCGGAGCGGGTGGACGGTGTGTTCCGGCCGAAGGTCGATGCGGCGTGGCATCTGCACGAGTTGACCCAGGGCATGGACCTGTCGGCCTTCGTGCTGTTCTCGTCCGCCGCTGGTGTCTTCGGTGGTCCGGGTCAGGGCAACTACGCGGCGGC
>NZ_JBIBJK010000086.1:0-1538 GCF_042958635.1 Streptomyces sp. NPDC007971 | reverse complement strand
GACCTGGACACCTTCGTACTGTTCTCCTCGATCGCCGGAGTCTGGGGCAACCCGGGCCAGGCCAACTACGCGGCCGGCAACACCTTCCTGGACGCGCTGGCCGCGCACCGGCGCCAGCAGGGCCTGCCCGCGACATCCCTGGTGTGGGGGCCGTGGGAATACGGCATGACCACGAAACTCGACCGAGCCGACTGGCAGCGCATGTCCCGCCAGGGGCTGAAGCCGCTGTCCGCGGCCGACGGGCTGACCATGCTCGACGCGGCTGCTCACGCCGCTTCCCCCCTGGTGGTGACGGCCCGGCTGGACCTGGCCGCGTTGCAGCGTTCCGGCGAGGTCCCGCCGTTCCTGTCCGGTCTGGTGCGCACGTCGCGTGCCGGCGCGCCCGTCCGACGTGCGGTCGGAGGGGCCGGTGCCGACGGCCGGAACGCGCTGGCCGCCCGGCTCGCGGCACTCGGATCCGCTGAGCAGACCGAGACCGTCCTCGAACTGGTCGCGGCGCAAGCCGCCCTGACTCTGGGCATGGCCGGACCCGAGAGCATCGAGGTCGGACGTACGTTCAAGGACACGGGCTTCGACTCGCTGACTTCCGTGGAGCTGCGCAACCGGTTGAACACGGTGACCGGCCTGCGACTGCCGGCCACGGCGGTGTTCGACTACCCCACGCCCTCGGCTCTGGCCGGGTTCGTGGTGCGTGAGGTGGTCGGTGGGACCGATGCCGTGTCTGCGGGTGTCGCGCTGCCAGTGGCGGGCGGCGTACCGGTGGATGAGGACCGTCTGGTCATCGTCGGCATGGGGTGCCGTTTCCCTGGAGGGGTGTCCTCCGCCGGCGAGTTCTGGGAGCTGCTTGAGTCGCGCGGCGACGCGATCGGCCCGTTCCCGGCGGATCGAGGGTGGCCTGCCGATGTCCACGACACAGATCCAGAGGCAGTGGGAAAGAGCCTGGCGGGTGAGGGTGGGTTCCTTTACGACGCTGGTGAGTTCGATGCGGGCTTCTTCGGGATCAGTCCGCGTGAGGCTGTGGCGATGGATCCGCAGCAGCGGTTGCTGTTGGAGACGTCGTGGGAGGCGCTGGAGGACGCCGGGATCGATCCGAGCACACTGCGGGGCAGCGACACCGGTGTCTTCGCCGGTCTGATCTATCACGACTATCTGCCGTTCGGCGCGGTGTCTGAGGACGTCGAGGGGTATCTCGGTACTGGTGGTTCGGGTGGTGTGGCGTCGGGTCGGGTGGCGTATGCACTGGGTCTTGAGGGTCCGGCGGTGACGGTGGATACGGCCTGCTCGTCGTCCTTGGTGGCGCTGCACCTGGCCTGCCAGTCGCTGCGGTCGGGCGAGAGCTCCCTGGCTCTGGCCGGCGGCGTGAACGTAATGGCCTCCCCTGGCACCTTCATCGACTTCACTCGGCAGCGGGGTCTGGCGGCGGATGGGCGTTGCAAGGCGTATGCGGAGGCTGCGGACGGCACTGGTTGGGGTGAGGGTGTTGGTGTTCTGGTGCTGGAGCGGATGTCGGACGCGCGGCGCAATGGTCACCGGATTCT
>NZ_JBIBJK010000085.1:0-1713 GCF_042958635.1 Streptomyces sp. NPDC007971 | reverse complement strand
CGTATCCATCGTCACCGCCGGACCCTCAAGCCCCAACGTGTACGACAACCGCCCCGACAACACACTCGTCGCATTGCCCGTCATCAGATGACCGGCGATTCCCTCGAACTCCGCCTCGTTCTCCAGGCCGATGTCCGCGTACCCGGACCAATAGCCGCCCACGAAGGCACCGGTCTGCGATCCCCGCAGCGATGCGGGGGCGATACCGGCCCGCTCCAGCGCCTCCCAGGAGGTCTCCAGGAGCAGTCGCTGCTGCGGATCCATCGCCAGCGCCTCACGCGGGCTGATCCCGAAGAAGCCCGCGTCGAAGCCGCTCGCGTTGTGGACGAATCCGCCGGCCTGCGTGTACGACGTGCCCGCAAGCTCAGAGTCCGGGTCGTAGAGCGCTTCGATGTCCCAGCCGCGGTCCTGCGGGAAGGCCCCGATCGCGTCCGTGCCCGAGGCCAGCAGCTCCCACAGCTCCTCCGGACTGGCCGCACCACCCGGGAACCGGCACGCCATCCCCACGATCGCCACCGGCTCGTCCGCCACCCCGGCCACCGGACGAACCGGCTCGACCACAGCCGGCAGATCACCCGCCAGTTCCGCGCGCAGCAGCCGGGACAGCGCAAGCGGAGTCGGGTAGTCGAACACCAGCGTCGCGGGCAGCCGCAGATCGGTCTCCGATTTCAGACGGTTGCGCAGTTCCACCGCGGTCAGCGAGTCGAAGCCCAGGTCGGTGAAGGCCCGGCCCGCCTCGATCGCCTCCGGGGAGGCGTGCCCGAGCACCGCGGCCACATGGGCGCGCACCAGGTCCAGCAGGATCCGGTCCCGCTCCGTGCCCGACACCGACGCCAGTTGGCGTCGCAGGGCCTCCCCCGCACGCGCCCCCGTCCCGGTACCGGTACCCGAGGCGGCCGTACGCCTGGAAGTCACGCCCGCCAGTGCCCGCCACAGCGGCGGGATGTCCGCACCGCGCGCGGCCTGTGTCCGCAGACTTGCCAGATCCAGCCGGGCGGGCACCAGCACGGCTTCCTCGCGGGCCAGTGCCACGTCCATGACGCCCAGGCCCTCTTCGGCGTCCAGGGGGCCGATGCCCGAGCGGTCGATGCGCGAGAGCAGCCGTTCGCCCAGGTTGCGGCCGATGCCCGCCTCGTGCGCCCAGGGTCCCAGTTGCAGCGACAGCCCGGCGAGTCCGGCCGCCCGCCGGTAGCCGGCCAGGGCGTCCAGGAAGGAGTTCGCCGCCACGTAGTTGCCCTGACCGGGTGCACCGAGCGTCGCGGCCGCGGAGGAGAACGAGACGAAGTTCTCCAGGTCCAGATGCGCGGTGAGTTCGTGGAGGTGCCATGCGGCGTCCGCCTTCGGCCGCATGACCGCCGCGACCCGTTCCGGGGTCAGTGCCGTGATGACGCCGTCGTCGATGATCCCCGCGGCGTGGAAGACCGAGCCCAACGGGCAGTCGGCCGGAACCGTCTCCAGCACGGCGGCCAACGCACCCCGGTCCGCCACGTCGCACGCCACCACCCGGACCCAGACACCCAGTTCGGCCAGCTCCGCGGCCAGCACCGCCACATCGCCGGAAGCCGGGCCCGACCGACTGAGCAGCAGCACACCGCCGGCCCGGCCGGTCCTCACCAGATGCCGCGCGACCAGCCCGCCCAGTGTTCCGGTCCCGCCCGTCACCAGCACCGAACGCGCAGCAGCATCCGCCCGCGGCTCGGAGGGCCACTCGAC
>NZ_JBIBJK010000084.1:0-1834 GCF_042958635.1 Streptomyces sp. NPDC007971 | reverse complement strand
ACCAACCCACCCAAATCCGCAAACGACACCACCCCCGGCAAATCCAAACCACCCACCTCACCCACCACCACCCACCCACCACACTCCCCACCAGATCCCACACCCACAGCCGCACCCTCCGCCGGCGCAGACACCCACTCCACCCCGAACAACCCATCACCAACCGACCCCGAACCCACACCCTCAAAAGCCCGCAGAACCAACGAACCCACCGACGCGATCAGTTCGCCCGTACCGTCGGCCAGCGTCACCGACACACCCTCACCCGACCACGACGGAGCCACCCGCACCCGCGCCGCCACCGCACCCGACGCATGCACCACCACATCGCCCCAGGCAAAGGGCACTTCAGGCTTGTTCTGGCGCTCACCGGTCCCCACGATCACGTGCAGAGCGGCGTCCAGCAGAGCCGGATGCACCCCGAAGTCGGCCGCGCTCACACCCTCCGGCAGCGCCACCTCCGCGAACAGTTCCTCCCCACGCCGCCACGCCGCCCGTATCCCCTGGAACACCGGACCATAGACAAGGCCGCTCTCGGCCAACGCCGGGTAGAACCCGGACAGGTCCACGGCGACGGCACCGGCCGGCGGCCACTGCGTGAGGCCCACGTCGGCACCAGCGTCGACAGCAGAGTCAGCCGGAACGAGGACACCAGCCGCGTGCCGCGTCCATTCCCCCTCGGGCGCAGCATCCTCGGCCTGGGCGTAGACGGCCACCGCTCGGCGACCCGACTCGTCCGCCCCGTCCACCATGACCTGCACCCGCACGCCGCCCTGAGCCGACAGGACGAGCGGCTTCTCAACGAGCAGTTCCTCGACCTGCCCGCACCCGGCTTCGTCACCGGCACGCACGGCCATCTCGATCATGGCGGTCCCCGGTACGACGACCCGCCCGGCCACCACGTGATCGGCCAGCCAAGGCTGCCCGGCCAACGACAACCGCCCGGTGAGCATCAGACCGCCACTCGCCGGCAGGCTCACCGCGGCCCCGAGCAATGGATGCCGGGCGGGGGACTGCCCCAGCCCTGCCGCGTCCACGCCAGCAGAACCGGTCGGCAGCCAGTACCGCTGCCGCTGGAAGGCATACGTCGGCAGGTCCACCCTCCGCGCACCCGTCCCCGCGTACACCTTGTCCCAACCGACGGCCACGCCCCGGACGAACGCCTTCGCGAGCGCGGTCAGCAGCGCCCGGGGCTCGTCACGGCCGCGACGCAGCAGCGGCAGCCACACCTCGGCAGCCACAGCCGCCTCACCGGCACTCTCCACACGGGTCTGCGGACCCATACCCGACAGCACACCATCGGGACCGATCTCGATGAACGTCTGCACCCCGGCACCACGCAAAGCACCCACCGCATCCGAGAAACGGACGGCCTCACGAACATGCCTCACCCAGTACGCCGGATCGGTCACCTCATCAGACACCACACCACCGGACAGTGCCGACACCATCGTCAGCTTCGGAGCCCGATAGCTGACGGCCCCCACCACTTCGGCGAACTCCTCCAACATCGGCTCCATCAACGGCGAATGAAACGCATGCGACACCGTCAAACGACGCGTCCGCGCACCCGCCCGCGCCAACCCCTCCGCAACCGCCAGAACCTCACCCTCCACACCGGAAATCACCACAGCCTTCGGCCCGTTGACCGCGGCAACACCGACACCCACACGACCCGCAATCGCCTCAACGACCTCCGCCTCAGCCGCCTCGACCGCCACCATCGCACCACCAGCAGCAAGCCCCTGCATCAGACGCCCACGAGCCGCCACCACCGCACACGCATCCTCCAGCGACCACACCCCCGCCACATACGCCGCCGCCAACTCACCGA
>NZ_JBIBJK010000083.1:0-2011 GCF_042958635.1 Streptomyces sp. NPDC007971 | reverse complement strand
CCCAACCACTCCCGCACCAACCCCAACACACCCACCGCAACACCACGCACCACACCACCCACATCAGCCCCAGCACCCGCACCCGCACCCGCACCCGCACCCGCACCCGCACCAACCCTCACCACCACAACCTCAGGAACCTCCCCACCCCCCTCAACCGCACCCACCAACCCACCCAAATCCGCAAACGACACCACCCCCGGCAAATCCAAACCACCCACCTCACCCACCACCACCCACCCACCACACTCCCCACCAGAACCCACACCCACAGCCGCACCCTCCGCCGGCGCAGCAGACACCCACTCCACCCCGAACAACCCATCACCAACCGACCCCGAACCCACACCCTCAAAAGCCCGCAGAACCAACGAACCCACCGATGCGATCAACCCACCACTCGCATCGGCCAGAGTCAGCGTCACGCCCTCGCCCGTACGTTCCGGGGTCACCCGGACGCGGGCCATGGAAGCGCCCGTCGCGTGCAACTCGACGTGGCTCCATGAGAACGGGATCTCAAGCTTGTCCCGGCGTTCACCGGTCCCCACGATCACGTGCAGAGCGGCGTCCAGCAGAGCCGGATGCACCCCGAAGTCGGCCGCGCTCACACCCTCCGGCAGCGCCACCTCCGCGAACAGTTCCTCCCCACGCCGCCACGCCGCCCGTATCCCCTGGAACACCGGACCATAGACAAGGCCGCTCTCGGCCAACGCCGGGTAGAACCCGGACAGGTCCACGGCGACGGCACCGGCCGGCGGCCACTGCACCAGGCCGACGTCCGTGCCGCTGTCGACAGCCGTGTCGGCCGGCGCCAGCACGCCCGTCGCGTGCCGGGTCCACTCTCCCTCGGGCGCAGCATCCTCGGCCTGGGCGTAGACGGCCACCGCTCGGCGGCCGGACTCGTCCGGTGCCTCCACCGTGAGCTGCACCCGTACCCCGCCCTGAGGTGCGAGCACCAGCGGTGCCTCGACGACCAGTTCCTCGACCTGCCCACACCCGGCCTCGTCAGCCGCGCGCACCGCCATTTCGATCAACGCGGCGCCAGGTACGACCACCTGCCCGGCCACCACGTGATCGGCCAGCCAGGGCTGCCTGGCCAGCGACAGCCGTCCTGTCAGCAGCAGTCCGTCGCTCGCCGGCAGCGTCACGGCGGCACCCAGCAGCGGGTGACCGGGGGTCTCCAGGCCGAGGTCCTCGGCGCGGCTTCCCACAGCGGAGGTCAGCCAGTAGTGCTGCCTTTGGAAGGCATACGTCGGCAGGTCCACCCTCCGCGCACCCGTCCCCGCGTACACCTTGTCCCAACCGACAGCCACGCCCCGGACGAACGCCTTCGCGAGCGCGGTCAGCAGCGCCCGCGGCTCGTCACGCCCCCGGCGCAGCGCCGGCAGCCATGCTTCGGCTGTGTCGCCCGACCCGTCCGCGTCGCCCGCCGTGTTCCCGACCCGGGTCTGCGGGCCCATGCCCGACAGCACGCCGTCCGGACCGATCTCGATGAACGTCCGCACGCCACTCTCACGCAACGCCGCCACAGCGTCGGAGAAACGGACGGCCTCACGAACGTGCCTCACCCAGTACGAGGGGCTGGTCACCTCGTCCGTCACCGTCTGCCCGGTCAGCGCCGACACCATCGCCAGCTTCGGCACCCGATAACCGACCCCGCCGACAACCCGCGCGAACTCCTCCAGCATGGGTTCCATCAACGGCGAATGGAACGCATGCGACACCGTCAAACGACGCGTCCGCGCACCCGCCCGCGCCAACCCCTCAGCAACCGCCAGAACCTCACCCTCCACACCGGAAATCACCACAGCCTTCGGCCCGTTGACTGCGGCAACACCGACACCCGCACGACCCGCAATCGCCTCAACGACCTCCGCCTCAGCCGCCTCGACCGCCACCATCGCACCACCAGCAGGAAGCCCCTGCATCAGACGCCCACGAGCCGCCACCACCGCACACGCATCCTCCAGCGACCACACCCCCGCCACATACGCCGCCGCCAACTCACCGA
>NZ_JBIBJK010000082.1:0-2078 GCF_042958635.1 Streptomyces sp. NPDC007971 | reverse complement strand
GCGGTGGCGATCGTCGCCACGGCTCCGAGCCTTCCCTCGAACAGTGACGAGAGCAGCTTCCTGCCCAAGAGTTACGAGTCCATCAAAGCGGCCACCGTCCAGGACAAGGCGTTCCCGGCCGCGTTCACTCCGTCCGCGATCGCGCTGTACCAGCGCACGGACGGAGACCGGCTGACCGCGGCGGACAAGCAGGACATCGCCCGGATCACCTCGCAGCTCGGCAAGGAACACATCGACCAGGTACAGAAGGTCGTGGCCGGCCCGCCCTCGGCCGACGGCAAATACAGCATGACCCTGATCCAGATGGACGACCGCACCGCAGGCCAGCCCCAACAGGCCGACGCCGCCAAAACGGTCCGCGAGGACGCCAAGAAACTAGCCGCAGGAACGCATCTTCAGATCAAGGTCGGCGGCCCCGCCGCCCAGGCCCTGGACCAGCAGGACTCCTCCAAACGCGGCGACACCCTCATCGGCATCGGCACCTTCGCCATCATCCTGGTCACCCTCCTCATCATCTTCCGCGCCCCCATCCTCGCCTTCCTCCCCCTGGTCCTGATCGGCATCGTCTCCGCCATCGCCAACGGACTGATCGCCTACGCCACCAAACTCTTCGACCTCCAGGCCAACAGCTCCATCTCCTCCATCCTCATCGTCGTCCTGTTCGGCGTCGGCACCGACTACTTCCTCTTCCTGATGTTCCGCTACCGCGAACGCCTGCGCGCCGGCGACGAACCCAAGCAAGCCATGACCGAAGCAGTCGCCCGCGTCGGCGAGGCCATCGCCTCCGCCGCCGGAGCCGTCATCATCGCCTTCCTCGCCCTGACCCTGTCCACCCTCGGCTTCCTGCGCCAGATGGGCCCCGCCCTCGCCATCGCCGTCGGCGCCACCCTCATCGCCGGCCTCACCCTCATCCCCGCCGTCGTCTCCCTCATCGGCCCCAAGGTCTTCTGGCCCTCCAAGACCTGGAAGACCGAACCCACCAACGCCCGCTTCGCCGCCCTGGGCCGCAGCGTCCAACGCCGCCCCGCCCTGACCGCCGCCGCCTCCGGCCTCATCCTCCTCGCCCTGTCCCTGGGCACCCTCGGCTACAACGCCACCTTCGACCTCGCCTCCGGCTCCATGCCCAAGACCAAGGAGTCCATGGTCGTCCAGGACCAGATGCAAAAGGCCTACTCCGCCGGCGCCGCCGCACCCACCGACGTCTACCTCACCAGCACCACCACCCAGCCCCTCGACAAAACCACCTTCACCCACTACGCCCGCACACTCGCCCACGTCGACGGCGTCGCCGCCGCCCGCCTCGCCCAGGTCAACCACAACGGCACCACCGCCGACTTCACCGTCACCCTCAAATACGAAGCCTCCACCGACCACGCCATCGACGCCGTCCAACGCGTCCGCGACACCGCCCACACCAACGCCCCCACCGGCACCCGCGCCGTCGTCGGCGGCCTCTCCTCGATCTACAAGGACATCGACACCGCGGTCAACCACGACTACCGCACCGTCTTCCCCGTCGCCGCCCTCCTCATCATGGTCATCCTCGGCCTCCTCCTGCGCAGCATCGTCGCCCCCTGGTACCTCATCGCCTCCGTCGGCCTCGGCTTCGGCGCCACCCTCGGCTCCACCGTCTGGATCTTCCAGAAAGGCCAGGGCCACACCGGCCTGATGTTCCTCCTCCCCGTGATCATGTACCTCTTCGTCGTCGCCATCGGCACCGACTACAACATCCTCATGATCGCCCGGCTCCGCGAAGAAGCCCGCGAAGGCCACACCCCCCGCGAAGCAGCCGGCAAGGCCCTCAAACACGCCGGCCCCACCGTCGCCGCCGCCGGCTTCATCCTCGCCGCCACCTTCGCCACCATGATGCTCGCCGGCAACGCCCTCCTCACCGAAATGGGCTTCGCCGTCTCCTTCGGCATCGCCATCGCCGCCTTCGTCATGGCCATGTTCTTCACCCCCAGCCTCACCGCCCTCATCGGCCACGCCGCCTGGTGGCCCGGCCACGCCGACCAAGCCACCGAAACCACCCCCGGCACCACCGAATCCATCCCCCACCAGACCGCCGGCGACGACGA
>NZ_JBIBJK010000081.1:0-2190 GCF_042958635.1 Streptomyces sp. NPDC007971 | reverse complement strand
GGGCTTCGACTCGCTGACCGCGGTCGAACTGCGCAACCGCCTCAACGGCGTGACCGGACTGCGCCTGCCGGCCACCCTCGTCTTCGACTACCCCAGCCCGGTCGCGCTCGCCAGGCACCTGCGGGCCCGGCTCGTGGGCGAGGGCGAGGGCGAGCAGTCCGTGAGCCTCCCGCCGGTCCGTATGTCCGAGGCCATCTCCGACGAGCCCATCGCGATCGTAGGGATGGCCTGCCGGTTCCCCGGCGACGTGAACGACCCCGACGCGTTCTGGGAGTTGCTCGCCGACGGCACGGACGCGGTCTCCGGCTTCCCGGCCGACCGGGGCTGGGACGCGGAGGGGCTCTACGACCCGGATCCCGAGCACGCGGGCACCTTCCACAACCAGGCCGGCGGGTTCGTCGCGGACGCCGGCGGGTTCGACGCCGGGTTCTTCGGGATCAGCCCGCGCGAGGCGCTGGCGATGGATCCGCAGCAGCGGCAGTTGCTGGAGACGTCGTGGGAGGCGCTGGAGCGGGTCGGCATCGACCCGGCGTCGCTGCGCGGCAGCCAGACCGGCGTCTTCGTCGGCGGCTTCGCCTCGGGATACGCGCTCGGTGTGGCGAGCGGGAGCGAAGGCGCCGAGGGACACCTGACGACCGGCTTCGCGACGAGTGTGATGTCGGGCCGCGTGTCCTACGCACTCGGCCTGGAGGGTTCGGCCGTGACGGTGGACACGGCGTGCTCGTCGTCCCTGGTCGCCCTGCACCTGGCCACCCAGGCGATCCGAGCCGGGGAGTGCTCGATGGCGCTGGCCGGTGGAGCTACGGTCATCGCGAACCCCGACGGGTTCGTGGGAATGAGCCAGCAGGGCGGCCTCGCGGCGGACGGCCGGTGCAAGGCGTTCTCGGCGGAAGCGGACGGCATGGGCTTCGCCGAGGGCGTGGGCATGGTGGTCGTGGAGCGGCTGTCCGACGCGGTCCGCAGGGGCCACAAGGTGCTGGCGGTGGTGCGCGGCTCGGCGGTGAACCAGGACGGTGCGTCCAACGGCCTGACCGCCCCGAACGGCCCCTCGCAGCAGCGAGTCATCCGGGCGGCGCTGGCCAACGCCGGGCTGTCGGCCGCCGACGTGGACGTGGTCGAGGCGCACGGTACGGGTACGACGCTGGGTGACCCGATCGAGGCGCAGGCGCTGCTGGCGACGTATGGCCAAGGCCGGCCGGAGGGCCGGCCGTTGCTGCTCGGCTCGGTGAAGTCCAACATCGGACACACCCAGGCAGCCGCCGGTGTGGCGGGTGTGATCAAGATGGTGCTCGCCCTGAAGAACGAGCAGCTGCCGAAGACGCTGCACGTGGGCGAGCCGTCGCCGCACGTGGACTGGTCGGCCGGCGACGTGCGGTTGCTGAGTGAGCCGGTGCCGTGGTCCGCCAACGGCCGGGTGCGCCGCGCGGGCGTCTCCTCGTTCGGCATCAGCGGCACCAACGTCCACCTGCTCCTGGAGGAAGCCCCCACCGAGGACGGCACACCGGAGAACGCCGTCTCCGAACCGGCCGATGAGCCGGGCGCATCGGCACAGGCTCCCGCGGTGGTCGAGACCGACGGTGTGAGTGCCTGGCTGGTGTCGGGCCGGTCGGCCGCCGGCCTGACGGGACAGGCGGAGCGGTTGCGGGAGTGGGTCACGGCGCGTCCGGGGCTGGAACCGGCAGACGCTGCTTGGTCGTTGGCGGTGACGCGTTCGTTGTTCGAGCACCGGGCGGTCGTGGTCGGTGGTGGCCGTGGTGAGCTGGTGTCCGGTTTGGAGAGCCTGGCTGCCGGGGTTCCTGCGGGTTGTGTGGTGCAGGGTGTGGCGCGGCCGGGTGGTCGGGTGGTGTTCGCGTTCGCCGGTCAGGGTTCGCAGTGGGTCGGGATGGGCCGCGAACTCGCCCGGGTGAGTCCGGTGTTCGCGGCGCGCCTGGCGGAGTGTGAGAAGGCGCTCGCCGCGTATGTGGGGTGGTCGCTGAGCGATGTCCTTGCCGGGGCGGAGGGTGCGCCCGCGCTGGAGGCTGCGGATGTCGTCCAGCCGGTTTTGTGGGCGGTGATGGTGTCGCTGGCGGCGGTGTGGGAGGCGGCCGGTGTCACTCCCGACGCCGTGGTGGGTCATTCGCAGGGTGAGATCGCGGCGGCGACGGTGGCGGGGATGCTGTCGGTGGAGGACGGTGCTCGTGTCGTTGCTCT
>NZ_JBIBJK010000080.1:0-2221 GCF_042958635.1 Streptomyces sp. NPDC007971 | reverse complement strand
GGGCTTCGACTCGCTGACCGCGGTCGAACTGCGCAACCGCCTCAACGGCGTGACCGGACTGCGCCTGCCGGCCACCCTCGTCTTCGACTACCCCAACCCCTCGGAACTGGCCGTGTTCCTGCAGGAGAAGCTGCTGCCGGAGATCGGCGCACACAGCGAAACAGACCCCGGTGAGGCGAAACTCCGGAAGGCGCTCGCGACCGTCCCGCTGTCCAGGTTCCGTGAGGCCGGGCTCATGGAGGTCCTGATGCAGCTCGCCGGTGTCCAGGACGACGCCCTCGTGAACGAGAAGGGCGAAGACGCCGAGGACATCGACGCGCTGGATGCCGAGAGCCTCATTCGCCTGGCCTTGGACAGCGAGACGGAGTGAAGTTGATGATGCTCGATGCGTGGAGGCAGCGATGACCGGACAGGCTGACAAGCTCCTTGAAGCTCTGCGCGCCTCCGTCAAGGAAACCGAGCGACTGCGGCAGCGGAACCGCCAGCTCGTCTCGGCGTCATCGGCGCCGCTGGCGATCGTCGGCATGAGCTGCCGCTACCCCGGCGGCGTGACGACTCCGGAAGAACTCTGGGATCTCCTGGCCGCGGGCGGCGATGCCATCTCCGGCTTCCCGACCGACCGGGGCTGGGACGCCGAGGGCGTGTACGACCCGGACCCGGACAACCAGGGAACCTCCTATGTGCTGGAGGGTGCGTTCCTGCGGGACGCGGCCGGCTTCGACGCCGGGTTCTTCGGGATCAGCCCGCGTGAGGCGCTGGCGATGGACCCGCAGCAGCGGCTGCTGCTGGAGACGTCGTGGGAGGCGCTGGAGCGGGCCGGTATCGACCCGGCGTCGCTGCGCGGCAGCCAGACCGGCGTCTTCGTCGGCGTCGCCCCCTCCGACTACGTCGCCCACCAGTCCCTGCAGAGTATGGAAGGCCTCGACTGGCACCTGATGACCGGCGGCGCCGCCAGCGTGATGTCGGGCCGCGTCTCCTACCTCCTCGGGCTGCAGGGACCCGCGGTGTCCATCGACACGGCCTGCTCGTCGTCGCTGGTGGCCCTGCACCTGGCGTGCCAGGCGGTGCGGTCCGGTGAGTGCTCGCTGGCCCTGGCCGGCGGCGTCACGGTGATGGCCTCCCCCATGGGGTTCATCGGCTTCTCCCGGCAGCGCGGCCTCGCCGAGGACGGCCGCTGCAAGGCCTTCTCGGCCGCGGCGGACGGCATGGGCATGGGCGAGGGCGTCGGCATGGTCGTCGTGGAGCGGCTGTCCGACGCGGTCCGCAACGGCCACACAGTCCTGGCAGTGGTGCGCGGCTCCGCGGCCAACCAGGACGGCGCGTCCAACGGTATGACCGCCCCGAACGGCCCCTCGCAGCAGCGGGTCATCCGGGCGGCGCTGGCCAACGCCCGTCTGTCGGCCGCCGACGTCGACGCAGTCGAGGCGCACGGTACGGGTACGACGCTGGGTGACCCGATCGAGGCGCAGGCGCTCCTGACCACCTACGGCCAGGACCGGCCGGAGGACCGTCCGCTGTGGCTCGGCTCGGTGAAGTCCAACATCGGACACGCCCAGCAGGCAGCCGGCGTGGCCGGCGTCATCAAGATGGTGCTCGCCCTGAAGAACGAGCAGCTGCCGAAGACGCTGCACGTGGACGAGCCGTCGCCGCACGTGGACTGGTCGGCCGGCGACGTCAGGCTGCTGACCGAATCCGTGCCGTGGCCGACCGGTGAGCACACACGCCGCGCCGGCGTGTCCTCCTTCGGCCTCAGCGGCACCAACGTCCACGTCATCCTGGAGGAGGCCCCCGCCGAGCGGGCCGCGTCCAAGGACGTCCCGTCCGAGACCGGCGACACCGAGGCCGCCGGCGATGACGTCCCGGCGACGGCACCGGTGGTGTCCGGCGCGCACGCCTGGCCGGTGTCGGGCCGGTCGGCGAACGGGCTGTCGGCGCAGGCGGGCCGGCTGCGGGAGTGGGTCACGGCCCGTGCGGGGCTGGAACCGGCCGATGTCGCCTGGTCGTTGGCGGTGACGCGCTCGGCGTTCGAGCATCGGGCGGTCGTGGTCGGTGGTGACCGCGGTGAGCTGGTGTCCGGTTTGGAGAGCCTGGCTGCCGGGGTTCCTGCGGGTTGTGTGGTGTCGGGTGTGGCGCGGCCGGGTGGGCGGGTGGTGTTCGCGTTCGCCGGTCAGGGTTCGCAGTGGGTCGGGATGGGTCAGGAACTGGTCCGGGTGAGTCCGGT
>NZ_JBIBJK010000079.1:0-2258 GCF_042958635.1 Streptomyces sp. NPDC007971 | reverse complement strand
GGGTGAGCTGACGGAGGGTGATCGCCAGAGGATGAGCCGGCAGGGCATGCTGCCGCTGTCCGACGCCGACGGACTCGCCCTGTTCGACGCGGCCATCGCCCGTACCGAACCGCTGCTCGTAGCAGCACGGTTGGACCTGGCGGCAGTGCGACGCTCGGGGGAGGCCATGCCGTTGCTGTCCCTCCTGGCCCGTGGGAAACGTCCCAGCGGTCCCACGCGCCGTACGGTCGGAGGGCTCATTACCGACGGCCAGAACGCATTGGCCGTCCGCCTTGCCGGACTGAGCCCGGCCCAGCGGATCGAAACGGTGCAGGAGTTGCTGCTGACGCAGGCCGCCCTGGTCCTGGGGATGACCGGGCCCGAGAACATCGACGCGGAGCGCTCGTTCCGCGACGTCGGCTTCGACTCCCTGACCGCGGTCGAACTGCGCAACCGGCTGAACAACGTCACGGGTCTGCGACTGCCGGCCACGGCGGTGTTCGACTACCCCACGCCCTCGGCTCTGGCCGGGTTCGTGGTGGGCGAAGTGATCGGCAAGGTCGCTGCCGGGCAGAACACCCTGGTTCCGCTCGGCGGGCCGCTTGACGACGATCGTTTGGTCATTGTGGGGATGGGGTGTCGTTTCCCGGGTGGGGTGACGTCTGCGGAGGAGTTCTGGGCGTTGCTGTCCTCGGGCGGGGACGCGGTCGGGGCGTTTCCGGCGGACCGGGGTTGGCCTGCGGATGTCTATGACCCTGATCCGGAGGCGGCGGGCAAGTCCTATTCGAACGAGGGTGGGTTCCTTTACGACGCCGGTGAGTTCGACGCGGAGTTCTTCGGGATCAGTCCGCGTGAGGCTGTGGCGATGGATCCGCAGCAGCGGTTGCTGCTGGAGACGTCGTGGGAGGCATTGGAGGACGCCGGGATCGACCCGAGCACGTTGCGGGGCAGTGACACCGGTGTTTTCGCTGGTCTGATCTATCACGACTATCTGCCGGCCGGTGTGGTGTCTGAGGACGTGGAGGGGTATCTCGGTACTGGTGGTTCGGGTGGTGTGGCGTCGGGTCGGGTGGCGTATGCGCTGGGTCTTGAGGGTCCGGCGGTGACGGTGGACACGGCGTGTTCGTCGTCGTTGGTGGCGTTGCATCTGGCCTGCCAGTCGTTGCGGTCGGGGGAGTCGTCGCTGGCCTTGGCGGGTGGTGTGACGGTGATGTCGACGCCGGGGACGTTCATCGATTTCTCGCGGCAGCGGGGTCTGGCGGCGGATGGGCGTTGCAAGGCGTACGCGGAGGCTGCGGACGGCACTGGTTGGGGTGAGGGTGTTGGTGTTCTGGTGCTGGAGCGGATGTCGGACGCGCGGCGCAATGGTCACCGGATTCTGGCGGTGGTGGCTGGTACGGCGATGAACCAGGACGGCGCGTCGAACGGTCTGACCGCGCCCAATGGTCCGGCCCAGCAGCGCGTCATCCGGACTGCCCTGAGCAATGCCGGTCTTGCGGCGGATGACGTGGATGTGGTGGAGGGGCACGGTACGGGTACGCGGTTGGGTGATCCGATCGAGGCGCAGGCGTTGTTGGCCACGTATGGGCAGGGGCGTTCGGAGGAGCGGCCGTTGCTGTTGGGGTCGGTGAAGTCGAACATCGGTCATGCGCAGGCCGCTGCGGGTGTGGCCGGGATCATCAAGATGGTTGCGGCGATGCGGCACGGGGTCGTGCCGGCGACCTTGCATGTGGATGCTCCGTCCTCCCACATCGACTGGGAGGCCGGTGCCATCCGACTGGTGACTGAGGCGGTGGCCTGGCCGGAGGTGGGGCGGCCTCGGCGTGCGGGTGTGTCGTCGTTCGGGTTCTCGGGGACGAACGCGCACGTGATCATCGAGCAGGCACAGGAACCCGACGATGCTGCGGTGTCCAGCTCCGCGACGGATCCGGCTGACGGTGGTTCGGCTGTGCGTCTGCCGGTGGTGCCGTGGGTGGTGTCGGGTAGGTCGGCTACGGGCCTTGCGGCTCAGGCGGGTCGTCTTGCGGGCTTCGTCGGGCGGCGTCCGGATGCGGACTCGGTGGACTCCGTGGATTCGTCGGACTTGGTGGATGTGGGTTGGTCGCTGGCGGTGTCGCGTGGTGCGTTGGAGCACCGGGCGGTCGTCGTCGGTGCGGACCGTGGTGAGCTGACTGCTGGTTTGGAGGCGTTGGCGGGGGGGCGTGAGGTTCCGGGTGTGGTGTCCGGGGTTGTGGGTGGTGTGGGCAGGGTCGGGTTCGTGTTCACTGGGCAGGGTGCTC
>NZ_JBIBJK010000078.1:0-2444 GCF_042958635.1 Streptomyces sp. NPDC007971 | reverse complement strand
GTGATGCGGCCGAAGGTGGATGCGGCCTGGCATCTGCACGAGCTGACCCGTCACCTCGACCTGGACACCTTCGTACTGTTCTCCTCGATCGCCGGGGTCTGGGGCAACCCGGGGCAGGCCAACTACGCGGCCGGCAACACCTTCCTGGACGCACTGGCCGCGCACCGGCGCCAGCAGGGCCTGCCCGCTGTGTCCCTGGCCTGGGGGCCGTGGGAGCAAGGCATGGCAAGCGATCTCACCGATGCTGACTGGCAGCGGTTGGCCCGCCAGGGCTTGCTGCCGCTCTCCGCATCCGACGGGCTGGCGCTGCTGGACGCGGCCACGGACTACGCGGAATCCCTGCTGGTGACAGCCCGGCTCGACCTGGCCGCGTTGCAGCGTTCCGGCGACGTGCCGCCGTTCCTGTCCGGTCTGGTGCGCACGTCGCGTGCCGGCGCGCCCGCCCGCCGTGCGGTCGCAGAGTCCGGTACCGACGGCCAGAACACGCTGGCCGCCCGGCTGGCCGCCACGAGTCCTGCCGAGCAGCAGGAGACCGTGCAGGATCTGGTCAAGGCACAGGCCGCCCTGGTCCTGGGCATGAGTGGCCCCGAGGCCGTCGAGCCCGGGCGTTCCTTCCGCGACATCGGCTTCGACTCGCTGACTTCCGTGGAGCTGCGCAACCGGTTGAACACGGTGACCGGCCTGCGACTGCCGGCCACGGCGGTGTTCGACTACCCCACGCCCTCGGCTCTGGCCGGGTTCGTGGTGCGTGAGGTGGTCGGTGGGACCGGTGCCGTGTCGGCGGGTGTCGCGCTGCCGGTGGTGGCGGGTGGCGTGCCGGTGGATGAGGACCGTCTGGTCATCGTCGGCATGGGGTGCCGTTTCCCGGGAGGGGTGTCCTCCGCCGGCGAGTTCTGGGAACTGCTGGCCTCGGGTGAGGACGCGGTGGGCACTTTCCCCACGGACCGTGGTTGGGCTACGGATGTCTACGACCCCGATCCTCAAGCCTCGGGCAAGAGCTACTCGGGTGAGGGTGGGTTCCTTTACGACGCCGGTGAGTTCGATGCGGGCTTCTTCGGGATCAGTCCGCGTGAGGCTGTGGCGATGGATCCGCAGCAGCGGTTGCTGTTGGAGACGTCGTGGGAGGCGTTGGAGGACGCCGGGATCGATCCGAGCATGTTGCGGGGCAGTGACACCGGTGTTTTCGCGGGTCTGATCTATCACGACTATCTGCCGGCCGGTGTGGTGTCTGAGGACGTGGAGGGGTATCTCGGTACTGGTGGTTCGGGTGGTGTGGCGTCGGGCCGTGTCGCGTATGCGCTGGGTCTTGAGGGTCCGGCGGTGACGGTGGACACGGCGTGTTCGTCGTCGTTGGTGGCGTTGCATCTGGCCTGCCAGTCGTTGCGGTCGGGGGAGTCGTCGCTGGCGTTGGCGGGTGGTGTGACGGTGATGTCGACGCCGGGGACGTTCATCGATTTCTCGCGGCAGCGGGGTCTGGCGGTGGATGGGCGTTGCAAGGCGTATGCGGAGGCTGCGGACGGCACTGGTTGGGGTGAGGGTGTCGGTGTTCTGGTGCTGGAGCGGATGTCGGACGCCCGGCGCAATGGTCACCGGGTCCTGGCGGTGGTGGCTGGTACGGCGATGAACCAGGACGGCGCGTCCAACGGTCTGACCGCGCCCAATGGTCCGGCCCAGCAGCGGGTCATCCGGACTGCCCTGAGCAATGCCGGTCTTGCGGCGGATGACGTGGATGTGGTGGAGGGGCACGGTACGGGTACGCGGTTGGGTGATCCGATCGAGGCGCAGGCGTTGTTGGCCACGTATGGACAGGGGCGGTCGGAGGAGCGGCCGTTGCTGTTGGGGTCGGTGAAGTCGAACATCGGTCATGCGCAGGCGGCCGCCGGCGTGGCCGGGATCATCAAGATGGTTGCGGCGATGCGGCACGGGATCGTCCCGGCGACCTTGCATGTGGATGCTCCCTCCTCCCACATCGACTGGGAGGCCGGTGCCATCCGACTGGTGACTGAGGCGGTGGCCTGGCCGGAGGTGGGGCGGCCTCGGCGTGCGGGTGTGTCGTCGTTCGGGTTCTCCGGGACGAACGCGCACGTGATCATCGAGGAGGCACCTGCTGATGCTGTTCCTGTCGGTGGTGCTGAGCCTGGTGTCGGGGACGGGAGTGTTGAGCTGCCGGTGGTGCCGTGGGTGGTGTCGGGTAGGTCGGCGGCGGGTCTGGCGGCTCAGGCGGGCCGGCTCGGGGCCTTCGTCGGGCGGCGCCAGGACGTGGATCCGGTGGATGTGGGTTGGTCGCTGGCGGTGTCGCGTGGTGCGTTGGAGCACCGGGCGGTCGTCGTCGGTGCGGACCGTGACGAACTGACTGCTGGTTTGGAGGCGTTGGCGGGGGGTCGTGAGGTTCCGGGTGTGGTGTCCGGGGTTGTGGGTGGTGTGGGCAGGGTCGGGTTCGTGTT
>NZ_JBIBJK010000077.1:0-2543 GCF_042958635.1 Streptomyces sp. NPDC007971 | reverse complement strand
ACGAACGCCGCACCAGGCAACAACACCGAACCCTGCACCACGAAGTCAGCCAGCCACGGATGCGTCCGCACCGACAACCGACCGGTCAGCAGCACGCCGTCCGTGCCGCCGAGCGTGACCGTCGCGCCGAGCAGCGGGTGCTCCGCCGAACCGAGACCGGCCGCCGACACATCACCCACCGTCGGCAGCACGTCCAGCCAGTAGCGCTCACGCTGGAACGCGTACGTCGGCAGGTCGACGCGCCGGGCCCCGCTGCCCGTGAAGTAGGCGTCCCAGTCCACGTGGGCGCCCCGCACGTGTACTTCGGCGATCGCGGCGGTCAGCGCGGACTCCTCCGGACGGCCGGTCCGCAGCACCGGCACGAACCCGGCCTCAGGCGCGGACTCCTGGCCCAGCGCCGACAGCGTCCCGCCCGGACCGACCTCGACAAACGTGCGAACGCCCTCGTCCACGAGCGCATGCACCGCGTCGGCGAACCGTACCGACTCCCGCACGTGCCGCACCCAGTACCCCGGCGACGCCAGCTCCTCGGCCGTGGCCGCCCGACCCGTCAAGGTCGACACGATCGGAATCGACGGCGCCTCGAACGACACGCCTTCCAGCACGGCGCGGAAGTCGTCCAGCATCGGATCCATCAGCGGCGAGTGGAACGCATGGCTGACGCGGAGCCGCGTCACCTTCCGCCGCGCCTCACGCCACCGCTCGCCCACAGCCTCCACATCAGCGGCGACACCGGACACAACCACTGCGTTCGGGCCGTTCACCGCGGCAATGCCCACGCTGTCCGGCAGCTCCGAGGCGACCTCGGCCTCGGTCGCCTCGATCGCGGCCATCGCGCCGCCCTCGGGCAGTTCCTGCATCAGCCGGCCCCGGGCCGACACGACCTTGACGGCGTCCGCCAAGGACCACACGCCGGAGACGTGTGCGGCGGCCAGCTCGCCGATCGAGTGCCCGGCCAGCAGGTCGGGGCGGATGCCCCACGACTCCAGGAGACGGAACAGGGCCACCTCGACCGCGAACAGCGCCGGCTGCGTCACCCCCGTCTCGTTCAGCGCGTCCGCGTCCTCGCCGAACAGCACCTCACGGACCTCGGGAGCCAGGAGATCCAGCACCTCGTCCAGGGCATCGGCGAACACCGGGTAACGGGCTGCCAGTTCACGGCCCATGCCGAGCCGCTGCGAACCCTGACCCGAGAACAGGAAACCCAGCAGGCCGGTGACGGCAGAACCCGTGACCACACCCGCCACCTGCCCGCCCTCCGCCAACGCGGTCAGGGCGGCAAGCCGGTCCTCCGGGCCGTCCGCGACGACAACGGCGCGCTGCTCCAGCGCGGCCCGCGTTGTCGCCAGCGAGAAGCCCACGTCCACGGGGTGCGCGTCGAGCGCGCCGAATCGGAGCCGTTCGGCCTGCTCACGGAGCGCCTCCACGCTCCGCGCCGACAGCACCCACGGCACCGGAGCACCGTCGTACGTCGTCGGCTCCGCAACCGCCTCCGACGCCGCCTCCACCACCGGAGCCTGCTCCACGATGACGTGGGCGTTCGTACCACTCACGCCGAACGACGACACACCGGCCCGCCACGGCCGGTCCGCAACAGGCCACGGCTTCGCTTCCGTGAGCAGCTCAACAGCGCCCGCCGACCAGTCCACGTGCGACGACGGCTCGTCCACGTGCAGGGTCTGCGGCAGCACACCGTGCCGCATGGCCATCACCATCTTGATCACACCAGCGACACCGGCGGCGGCCTGCGTGTGACCGATGTTCGACTTGATCGACCCGAGCCACAGCGGCCGGTCGGCGGGACGACCCTGGCCGTAGGTGGCAAGGAGCGCCTGCGCCTCGATCGGGTCGCCCAGCTTCGTACCGGTGCCGTGCGCCTCCATCGCGTCCACGTCGGCGGGGGCGAGCCCCGCAGTCGCCAGCGCCTGCCGGATCACTCGCTGCTGGGAAGGACCGTTCGGCGCGGTCAGACCGTTGGACGCGCCGTCCTGGTTCACCGCGGAACCCCGTACGACGGCGAGGACCTGGTGACCGTTGCGCTGGGCGTCCGACAGGCGCTCCACGAGCAGCATGCCGACGCCCTCGCCCCAGCCCGTGCCGTCGGCGGCATCGGCGAACGCCTTGACGCGGCCGTCCGCGGCCAGGCCCCGCTGGCGGCTGAACTCGATGAACGCACCGGGAGTCGACATCACCGTCACACCGCCGACGAGCGCCAGCTCACACTCGCCCTTCTGCAGTGCCTGCACCGCCAGGTGCAGCGCGACCAGCGACGAAGAACAGGCCGTGTCCACCGTGACGGCCGGTCCTTCGAGGCCGAACGTGTAGGACAGCCGGCCGGAGATGACACTCGCCGAGATACCCGTGCCCGCGTACCCTTCGACGCTCTCCCGCGCGGCCATCACCAAGGCCGCGTAGTCCTGGCCGTTGGTGCCGACGAACACACCGGAGCGGCTGCCCCGCACCGAGTTCGGGTCGATGCCCGCCCGCTCGAACACCTCCCACGACGTTTCGAGGAGCAGCCGCTGCTGCGGGTCCATCGCCAG
>NZ_JBIBJK010000076.1:0-2870 GCF_042958635.1 Streptomyces sp. NPDC007971 | reverse complement strand
TGTAGTCACCGCCTCAACCCGGCGCTGACTTGCGCAAACCCTAGATTTCGAGCCTAAGCCGACACGCTTCACGCGCTGCTCACTCGCCAGGGCCGTGAAGAAGGAGGCGGCCCGGTGAGGCGGATGCCGTAGGTGTGCAGCCGAACTGAGATGGCCGATCAAGTTCAGAAGCCCTGATGGGCGCTGAGTCAGACCTCCTCCACCTCGTCAAGCACCCGGCTACGCCCCGCTCTGACGGACGGGCTTCCCGGCTCCACTCGGGGCGCGGCTCCTGCCGTCGGCTCGCTATGCCGACGCCCGCCCCTGCGAGTGGGACGGCCCAAGGACGGAGTCGAGCCCCAATCGCGTCCGATGCTCAGAGCTGGTAACGCGATCTTGCTGACGCGTCCTGGTCGGGCGTGACCGGTGTGATGATCCTGGTGCTGGTGAGGGAGTGAGTACTCGGCCGTGGATCGTGGATGACGACTTGTGGGCGCTGATCGAGCCGTTGCTGCCGCCCCGGCCCGAGCGGTCGCCGGGGCCGAAGTCGGTGGACGACCGATTGTGCCTGCAGGGGATCTTGTTCGTCCTGCACCAGGACATTGCCTGGCAGCTTCTGCCGCTGGAGCTGGGGTTCGGCTCCGGGCAGACCTGCTGGCGGCGGCTTGACCGCTGGCAGCAGGCCGGTGTCTTCGACCAGCTACACCGTCTCTTGCTCGCGAAGTTGAACGCGGCCGGCAAACTCGACTGGTCTCGTGCGTGCCTGGACGGCTCCCACGTCCACGCGAAAAGGGGGGTGCCGCGACCGGTCCGTCGCCGGTCGACCGCCGGAAGACGGGCAGCAAGCATCACCTGATCTGCGATGGACGCGGCACCCCGCTCCACGCCGTCACGACCGCGGCGAACGTCAACGCCATCACCCAGACCCTGGGTCTGGTCGACGGCCTCCCGCCCGTCGCCGGACGCCCCGGCCGTCCCCGCCGACAGCCCGACGCCGTGCTCGGCGACAAGGCGTACGACTCCCGGGCCGTCCGTCGTGAACTACGCGAACGCCGAATCATGCCGGTGATCTCCCGCAAGGGCGCCCCGAACATCAAGGGCCTGGGCAAACTCCGCTACGTCGTCGAGCAGACCTTCGCCCTGCTCCACCAGTTCAAACGCCTCGCCGTCAGATGGGAACGACGCCTCGAACTCCACGACGCCTTCCTCTCGTTGGCCTGCGGCCTCATCTGCCGGCGCCGCCTCAAGAAGGCCCATTCATGATCCTATTACGAGCTCATAGCCAGGGGCGGGCGCTGCGCGAAATCACCATGCCAGTCACCACGGTGGGTATACGTAGCCCTCGGTGCGGATGAGTTTGTAGCCAGCCGCTCGCGCGTCGCGGGCTCCCTCTGATGTAGCGGTAAGGAAGTTGTCCTGCCGTTCAGCACTCCACCACTGCTGTAGCGGCCGGGTATGGGGGTACGTAGGAAACCTTTGGACGTACCCTTGGACGCCGATGTACTGGTACCCAGCGCTAAGCGCGTCATTGATCCCTTCGCGGCTGGCAGTGCTGAAATTGTCCTGCCGACCGGGGTGCCAGAAAAGGTACAGCGCGTCGCGCGCACCGCCCCCGTCGTCCGACCATAGCAATCCCTCGGCGCGCACTAGGCGGTAGCCAGCCGACCTGGCGCTGGCCTCCTCGTCCAGCGACCCCGTGGAAAAGTTGTCGCCCCGTTCCTCGCTCCACCAAGTGCGCAGAGGCGCGAAAGTCGTCTCGGCGTGAGCTTGTGGGGCATAGGAACTACTACTCGTGAATGTCGCCGCTGTGAGGAAAAGTGCTGCCAGCAAGAAACGTATCCGTGGCAGGAGACGAGGGTGGTTCATGTGACACCTTCCGTTGCGGTCGCTGGGTCGCAGACTCCGTTAGGGCCCACTACTGACAACAGTGGTGACGCCAGGTCGCCTGTGGTAGCGGCGCACAGAAGCGCACAGGGGGCGTACGGCTAATACCAGTCCCGTCCGGGGTGTCCGGCACTGCCTCAAGTGCTTACCCAAAGGCATACGCTTGGCGGAGCGTCCCGGCAGGACTATGCCGAGCAGAGGGCCGGGTACGCTGTCGCGAAATTGCTGACAGCCTCACGCGGCGGTGTGTACGGTGCCGCACAACTCTTCCAGCGGGGGTGACAGAGGGGCACCTCGGAAGGGCCAGGAGGAGGCTGCGTATGTCCCAGGAGCCCGAAGGCATGATCCCTCCACTTCCACCGCACCCGCCGTGTGTCATGACCCTGAGGCGCCCGAATGCGCAGAGCGCCGGCTCGACGAACCAGCGACAGAAGCTTGGGTCCGGGTCGTAGACAGCAGCGGCCATCAGCGGATCGAAGAACTCCTCAGACAGGGTGGCGCGTTCCAGCAGTGGCCTTCGTGCGGCTCCGGCCAGGTGCCGCGCACGTCGGTCTTCAGGCACGTCGGCTGCAGCCTTAAGGTCTAGCAGGCGAGCCACTTCGGCTGCGCATGCGAGGAATGTACGTGTGGATGCCTCGCGGCGGTCGCCTTCGCTCATGGCAGGATTCTCGACCACCGGCCTGAGCAGAAGTGGTCGCATGGGCGAGATCATCTCGATGTGGCTGGTGTGATTACGGCGTCGGAGCCGTCCTGGATAGCCCCGTTCTCCGGGCTGAGTCCGCGCGCCTTCGGGAAGCTGGTGACGGTGCTGCGTCGCGCGGGTGCGGACACGGTCCGCAAGGGCCGGCCGTGGAGCCTTCCGCTGGAAGACCGGACCCTGCTGGTCACCGCCTACTGGCGAACCAACCTGACCATGCGGCAGCTCGCCCCGCTGTTCGAGGTCTCGAAGTCGGCGGCGGACCGGATCATCGACGACCTCGGGCCGATGCTCGCGCTCCAGCCCCGCC
>NZ_JBIBJK010000075.1:0-2919 GCF_042958635.1 Streptomyces sp. NPDC007971 | reverse complement strand
GGGACGGTGTTGGTGACGGGTGCGTCGGGTGCGTTGGGTGGGTTGGTGGCTCGGCATCTGGCGGGCTCGGGTCGGGTGGAGCGGCTTGTGCTGGTCTCGCGCAGGGGGCCGTCTACCTTCGGTATGGCCACTTTGGTGGCGGAGTTGGCCAGTGGTGGGACGAGTGTGCAGGTGGTGGCCTGTGACGCCGCGGACCGTGACCAGCTGGCGGGTGTGCTGCGGGGTGTTCCGTCGCTGAGTGGTGTGGTGCATGCGGCGGGTGTTCTCGACGACGGGGTCGTGGGATCGCTGACTGCGGAGCGGTTGGAGGCGGTGATGCGGCCGAAGGTGGATGCGGCCTGGCATCTGCACGAGCTGACCCGTCACCTCGACCTGGACACCTTCGTACTGTTCTCCTCGATCGCCGGAGTCTGGGGCAACCCGGGGCAGGCCAACTACGCGGCCGGCAACACCTTCCTGGACGCGCTGGCCGCGCACCGGCGCCAGCAGGGCCTGCCCGCTGTGTCCCTGGCCTGGGGGCCGTGGGAGAAGGGCATGGCGGGTGAGCTGACGGAGGGTGATCGCCAGAGGATGAGCCGGCAGGGCATGCTGCCGCTGTCCGACGCCGACGGACTCGCCCTGTTCGACGCGGCCACCGCCCGTACCGAACCGCTGCTCGTAGCAGCGCGGTTGGACCTGGCTGCGATCCGCGGTTCGAGGGAGATCCAACCGCTGCTGTCCGTCCTGGCCGGTGGGGTTCGGCCCAGCGGTCCTGCCCGTCGTACGGTCGGAGAGACCACTGCCGATGGGCAGAACGTCCTGGCCGAGCGCCTGGCCGGGGTGAGCCCGGTCGAGCGGCAGGAAGCCCTGCGGGAAATGATTGCCGCGCAGGCCGCTCTGGTCCTGGGCATGTCCGGGCCTGACAGTATCGACGCGGAGCGCTCGTTCCGCGACGTCGGCTTCGACTCGCTGACCGCGGTCGAACTGCGCAACCGGCTGAACAACGTCACAGGGCAACGTCTGTCCGCCACGGCGGTGTTCGACTACCCCACCCCGACCGCCCTGGCCGACTTCCTGGCGGACGAGATGTTCGGATCGGTCGACGAGGAGGCCACTGCTCTCGCGGCCTACTCCGGACTCGACAAGTTCGAAGCGTCGCTCACCGAGATCATGGGCGACGACGCCGCCCGGGCGCGGGTCACCGCACGGCTCAAGGACATCCTGTCCGTGCTGAGCGATGCCGGCGGATCCGGTGAGGCCGACGGCGATGACTCGGTCGCCGACAGGATCCAGTCGGCCAGCGACGACGACATGTTCGACTTCATCGACAACCAGCTCGGGATCTGAGTACGCCGCCGTACCACCGTGCGTAATGCCGTACCACCGTGCGCAATGAGGAAGGCGTCATTGGATGGCGAACGAAGACAAGCTTCGTGACTATCTCAAGCGGGTCACCACCGATCTGCACCAGACCCGAGAGCGCCTGCGTGAGTTGGAGGGGCGACAGCAGGAGCCTGTGGCCATCGTGGGGATGGGGTGTCGTTTCCCGGGTGGGGTGACGTCTGCGGAGGAGTTCTGGGCGTTGCTGTCCTCGGGCGGGGACGCGGTCGGGGCGTTTCCGGCGGACCGGGGTTGGCCTGCGGATGTCTATGACCCTGATCCGGAGGCGGCGGGCAAGTCCTATTCGAACGAGGGTGGGTTCCTTTACGACGCTGGTGAGTTCGACGCGGAGTTCTTCGGGATCAGTCCGCGTGAGGCTGTGGCGATGGATCCGCAGCAGCGGTTGCTGTTGGAGACGTCGTGGGAGGCGTTGGAGGACGCCGGGATCGACCCGGGGGCGTTGCGCGGTAGCGCAACCGGTGTTTTCGCGGGTCTGATCTATCACGACTACCTTCCGTTCGATGTCGTGCCCGAGGAGGCCGAGGGGTATCTCGGTACTGGTGGTTCGGGTGGTGTGGCGTCGGGTCGGGTGGCGTATGCGCTGGGTCTTGAGGGTCCGGCGGTGACGGTGGATACGGCGTGTTCGTCGTCGTTGGTGGCGTTGCATCTGGCCTGTCAGTCGTTGCGGTCGGGGGAGTCGTCGCTGGCGTTGGCGGGTGGTGTGACGGTGATGTCGACGCCGGGGACGTTCATCGATTTCTCGCGGCAGCGGGGTCTGGCGGTGGATGGGCGTTGCAAGGCGTATGCGGAGGCTGCGGACGGCACTGGTTGGGGTGAGGGTGTCGGTGTTCTGGTGCTGGAGCGGATGTCGGACGCGCGGCGCAATGGTCACCGGGTCCTGGCGGTGGTGGTTGGTACGGCGATGAACCAGGACGGCGCGTCCAACGGTCTGACCGCGCCCAATGGTCCGGCCCAGCAGCGGGTCATCAAGGCTGCGCTGGCCAGCGCGGGAGTGGGTCCGGACGGCGTGGATGTGGTGGAGGGGCACGGTACGGGTACGCGGTTGGGTGATCCGATCGAGGCGCAGGCGTTGTTGGCCACGTATGGGCAGGGGCGGTCGGAGGAGCGGCCGTTGCTGTTGGGGTCGGTGAAGTCGAACATCGGTCATGCGCAGGCGGCCGCCGGTGTGGCTGGGATCATCAAGATGGTTGCGGCGATGCGGCACGGGATCGTGCCGGCGACCTTGCATGTGGATGCTCCGTCCTCCCACATCGACTGGGAGGCCGGTGCTGTTCGTTTGGTGACTGAGGCGGTGCCGTGGCCGGAGGTGGGGCGGCCTCGGCGTGCGGGTGTGTCGTCGTTCGGGTTCTCGGGGACGAACGCGCACGTGATCATCGAGCAGGCACCTGCTGATGCTGTTCCTGTCGGTGGTGCTGAGCCTGGCGTCGGGGACGGGAGTGTTGAGCTGCCGGTGGTGCCGTGGGTGGTGTCGGGTCGGTCGGTCGCTGGTTTGGCCGGTCAGGCGGAGCGTCTGGCGACCTTCGTCCAGTCGCGTTCGGA
>NZ_JBIBJK010000074.1:0-3050 GCF_042958635.1 Streptomyces sp. NPDC007971 | reverse complement strand
ATGGTGGCGGGGTCCGTATCCAGGTGGTGGTGGCCGCGGGTGACGAGGAGGGGCGGCGTACGGTCGAGGTGTTCTCCCGTCCGGATCAGCCCGGTTCCGAGCAGCCGTGGGTGCAGCACGCCAGTGGTGTGGTGGCCCCCGCCACGACGGCCGGTTCGGCGGACGGGTCGACCGACGAGGACCTGCTGGTGTGGCCGCCGCGAGACGCGGCACCGCTGGACATCGGCGACGTCTACGCGGTCCGTCTCGCAGACGTCTACGGCCCCGCGTTCCAGGGGCTGCGGGCGGCATGGCGCCGGGGCGAGGACATCTTCGCCGAGGTGGCGCTGCCGGAGTCGGTGGCCCAGGACGCCGGATCGTTCGGACTGCACCCGGCACTGCTCGACGCGGCCCTGCACTCCGCGCTCCTGGCGGATGCGGACGCGGAGACGGACACGGACGCGGACGCGGAGGGCGAGCCGGGCCAGGTGCGGATGCCGTTCGCCTGGAGCGGCGTGGAACTGCATGCGAGCGGCGCCTCGGTGCTGCGGGCCCGGTTGCGGCGGGACGGCCGGGGCGGTCTCGCCCTGACGGCCGCGGACGCCGCAGGGGCTCCGGTGGTGACCGTGGCGTCGCTGGTCAGCCGCCCCGTGTCGGCCGACCGGCTGCAGACCGCGCACGCCGGGGTGACGGACGCGCTGTTCGCGGTGGAATGGGCCCCGGTGGCCGGGACCCCGGTGCCGTCCGGCGACTGGGCACTGGTCGGTGCCGACCGTTTCGGGCTGGCCGAGGGCCTCGACGCGGCCGGGGTGCCGGTGCGTTCCTTCGCCGCGCTGGCCGAGGTCGCCGCCGCCACCGAAGCGGGAGGGATCACCCCGCGTGCCGTGGTGGTCTGCCTCGGCGCACCGCCGGCCGACGGCACCAGTACCGGCATCGGCACCAGCGCCAGCCCCGGCACCAACACCGACACCGACACCGGCCTCGACATCGGTACCGGCCCCGACACCGTGGCCGAGACGGCACGGCGGACCGCCGGTGACGCGCTCGCGCTGGCCCAGGAGTGGCTGGACGAACAACGGCTGGAATCGGCGCAGTTGGTGATCGTCACCCGCGGTGGCGTGGCCGCCGTGGCCGACGAGGGCGTGACGGACCTGGCGGCCGCCGCGGCCTGGGGTCTGTTGCGCTCGGCACAGTCGGAGAACCCCGGCCGGCTGGTCCTCGTCGACCTTCCGGCCGAGAGCGCCGACCGCGGCCGGGCAGCGGTGCTGCCGTCCGTGCTGGACAGCGCGGAACCGGAACTGGCGATCAGGGACGGGGCCGCCCTCGGGCGGCGGCTCACCCGTCCGAGTGGCGCTCCGGCCGCGGTTGAACACTTCGCGAGCCCGCACGCCGACGCCCCGCGGTCACTGCTCGTGACCGGCGGGACGGGGACGCTGGGCGGGCTGGTGGCCCGGCACCTGGTGAGGACCGGCCGGGCTGGCGGTGTGCTGCTGCTCAGTCGGTCGGGCCCGGCTTCCGGCGATGTGGCGGTGCTGGCCGCGGAGTTGGCGGAGCTGGGTGTCTGGGTCCGGGTGGTGGCGTGCGACGTGGCGGACCGGGGTGCGCTGGCCGCCGTGCTGGAGACGGTTCCGGCCGACTGCCCGCTGGGCTCGGTCTTCCACGCCGCGGGGATCATCGACGACGGCGTCATCACGGCACTCACCCCGGAACGGGTCGCGGCGGTCATGCGGCCGAAGGCGGACGCCGCATGGCACCTCCACGAACTCACCCAGGACATGGACCTGGAGCACTTCGTGATGTTCTCCTCCGCGGCGGCAGCGCTCGGCGCGACCGGTCAGGGCAACTACGTCGCGGCCAACTCCTTCCTGGACGCCCTCGCACACCACCGGCGGGCCGCAGGACTGGCGGGCCTCTCGCTGGCCTGGGGCCCCTGGGCGCACGAGGCGGGCATCGGACGGAACCTGGGCGAGCAGCTGCTCTCCCGGATCAGCCGCTCCGGAATCGCTGCCCTCGGCGCCGAAGAGGGCCTGGTCGTGATGGACACGGCGCTCGCCCGCGAGGAGGCGCTGCTGGTACCGGCCCGCCTGGACCTCGCCGCCCTGCGGTCGCAGGTGGCCCGCAGCGCGGAGATCCCGCCGCTGTGGCGGGTGCTGGCCGGCGGTACGGCACGGCGCACCGCCGCCGCCCGTACGGCGGCGACCGCAGCCGACGCCGTCGAGGCGCTGCGCCACCGGCTGGCGTCGGTGTCGGGCACGGAGCGGGACCGGATCCTGCTGGACCTGGTGCGCGCCCATGTGGCCGCGGTGCTCGGGCACGCCTCCCCGGAGGCGATCGAGGCGGGCCGGGCCTTCACCGACCTGGGCTTCGACTCGCTGACCGCGGTGGATCTGCGCAACCGGCTGCGGACCGAGACCGGACTGCGACTGCCGGCCACACTCGTCTTCGACTACCCCACGCCCGCAGCCCTGACCGGCTTGCTGCGCGCGGAACTGGCGGGTGATCTGCCGGCTGTGGTCGAGCCGGTTCGTCCGGTGGCCGGGGTGGCGGACGAGCCGGTGGCGATCGTGGGGATGGCGTGCCGGTTCCCGGGTGGTGCGGCCAGTCCGGAGGAGCTGTGGGAGCTGCTGGCCTCGGGCACGGACGCGATCGGGGCCTTCCCGCAGGACCGCGGCTGGGACATCGAAGCGCTCTACGACCCCGACTCGGAACGCCCGGGCACGTCGTACACCCGGGCCGGCGGATTCGTGCAGGACGCGAGCCGCTTCGACCCTGGCTTCTTCGGGATCAGCCCGCGTGAGGCGCTGGCGATGGACCCGCAGCAGCGGCTGCTGCTGGAGACGTCCTGGGAGGCCTTCGAGCGGGCCGGCATCGACCCCACGACGCTGCGCGGCAGCCAGACCGGCGCCTTCGTCGGCGGCTACCCGTCCGGCTACGCCGGGATGACCCTGGAGAGCGAGGAGGACTCCGAAGGCATCACCGGTCATCTGATGACGGGCAATGCGACGAGTGTGTTGTCGGGGCGGTTGTCGTACACGTTGGGGCTTGAGGGTCCGGCGGTGACGATGGATACG
>NZ_JBIBJK010000073.1:0-3229 GCF_042958635.1 Streptomyces sp. NPDC007971 | reverse complement strand
CCAGGCTCTCCAGACCGGACACCAACTCCCCACGGTCACCGCCCAGAACCACCGACCGGTGCTCGAACACCGACCGCGTCGCCGCCAACGACCACGCCACGTGCGCCGGTTCGAGTCGAGGTCGGGCCACGGCCCATGCACGCAGGCGCTCCGCCTGCGCGGTCAGGCCCTCGGCCGTCCGGCCCGACACCAGCCACGCGCTCACGCCGTCGGCCTCGACCACGGCGGGGGCGCCGGCCGACGGTGTCCCGTCGGCGGGCTCCTGCGGGTCGTCCGCCGTTTCGGCGGCGTCCTCGGCCGGGGCCTCTTCGAGGATGACGTGCACGTTGGTGCCGCTCATGCCGAACGCCGACACACCCGCGCGGCGCACGCGTTCCCCGGCGGGCCACGGCACGGACTCGGTCAGCAGCCGCACCTCGCCGGCCGACCAGTCCACGTGCGGCGTGGGCTCCTCCACGTGCAGCGTCCGCGGCAGCTGCTCGTGCTGCAACGCCAGCACCATCTTGATGATTCCGGCGGCGCCGGCGGCGGTCTGGGTGTGTCCGATGTTGGACTTCACCGAGCCGAGCCACAGCGGACGGTTCTCGGAGCGTTCCTGGCCGTAGGTCGCGATCAGGGCCTGGGCCTCGATCGGGTCGCCGAGCGTGGTCGCCGAGCCATGGGCCTCGACCGCGTCGACCTCGTCGGCGCGCACCCCGGCGTTGGCCAGCGCGGCACGGATGACCCGCTGCTGCGAAGGACCGTTCGGCGCGGTCAGGCCGTTGGACGCGCCGTCCTGGTTGATCGCCGATCCGGGGATCACCGCGAGCACCTTGTGACCGTTGCGGCGGGCGTCGGACAGCCGTTCCACCACCAGCATGCCCGCGCCCTCGGCGAAGCCGGATCCGTCGGCCGACGCGGCGAACGACTTGCAGCGTCCGTCCACGGAGACGCCTCGTGCCTGGGAGAAGGCCACGAACACGGCGGGGGTGGCGGTGACGGCGACGCCGCCGGCGAGCGCGAGCGAGCACTCCCCGGCCCTGATCGCCTGGCAGGCCATGTGCAGGGCCACCAGCGCCGAGGAACACGCCGTGTCCACGGTCACGGCGGGGCCCTCCAGGCCGAACGTGTACGACAGCCGGCCCGACATGACGCTGGCCGCCGTGCCGGTCATCAGGTGCCCCTCGGCGACCCCGGCGCCCTCCAGCGGCACGTCGATGCCGTATCCGGAGGTGGACCCGCCGACGAAGGCGCCGGTCTGGCTGCCGCGCAGTGTCGCGGGGTCGATGCCGGCGCGTTCCAGCGCCTCCCAGGAGGTCTCCAGGAGCAGTCGCTGCTGCGGGTCCATGGCGAGGGCCTCACGCGGGCTGATCCCGAAGAACCCGGCGTCGAAGCCGCTCGCGTCGCGGACGAATCCGCCCGCCTGGGTGTACAGCGTGCCCGTGCGTTCCAGGTCCGGGTCGTAGAGCGCTTCGAGGTCCCAGCCTCGGTCCTGCGGGAACGGGCCGATCGCGTCCGCGCCCGAGGCCAGCAGCTGCCACAGGTCCTCCGGGCTGACGGCACCGCCGGGGAACCGGCAGGCCATGCCCACGATGGCGATCGGCTCGTCCACGACGCCTGGTGCCACCGGACCGGAGGGTGCGGCGACGGCCGGCAGGTCCCCGGTGATTTCCGAGCGCAGCAGGACGGTCAGCGCCGCCGGTGTGGGGTGGTCGAACACCAGCGTCGCGGGCAGTCGCAGACCGGTCTCCGTGTTGAGGCGGTTGCGCAGTTCCACCGAGGTGAGCGAGTCGAAGCCGAGGTCGGTGAAGGCCCGGGTCGCCTCGATCGCCTCGGCGGAGGCGTGTCCGAGGACGGCGGCCACGTGGGCGCGGACCAGGTCCAGCAGGATCCGGTCCCGCTCCGTGGCCGACACCGACGCCAGCTGCCGCCGTAGCGCGTCCGCGGCGCCGGTGCCCGCGCCGGTGCCGCTGCCGGTCCGCGAGGCGGCCGTACGCCGGGCGGCGCCGCCTGCGCCGACGAGTGCCCGCCACAGCGGCGGGATGTCCGTGGTGCGGGCGGCCTGTGCCCGCAGGCCCGCCACGTCCAGGCGGGCGGGTACCAGCAGTGCCTCGTCCCGGGCCAGCGCCGCGTCGAACACGACCAGGCCTTCTTCGGCGCCCATCGTCACGAAACCCGAGCGGTCGATGCGTGAGAGCAGCCGTTCGCCCAGGTTACGGCCGATGCCCGCCTCGTGCGCCCACGCGCCCAGTTGCAGCGACAGCCCGGCGAGTCCGGCCGCCCGCCGGTAGCCGGCCAGGGCGTCCAGGAAGGAGTTCGCCGCCACGTAGTTGCCCTGACCGGGTGCGCCGAACGTCGCCGCCGCGGAGGAGAACGAGACGAAATGGTCGAGGTCCATGGGTGCGGTGAGTTCGTGCAGGTGCCAGGCCGCGTCGACCTTCGGCCGCATCACCGCGGACAGCCGCTCGGGCGTCATCGAGGGGATCACTCCGTCGTCGACGACGCCTGCGGAGTGGATGACGGAGCCCAGCGGGGATTCGGCCGGAATCCTCTCCAGCGCCGCGGCCAGCGCGCTTCGGTCGGCCACGTCGCACGCGATCACCCGGACCCAGACGCCCAGTTCGGCCAGCTCCGCCACCAGGGCAGCCACGCCGGCGGCCGGACCGGAGCGGCTGAGCAGCAGCACGCCGCCGGCCCGGCCAGTCCTCACCAGGTGCCGCGCGACCAGCCCGCCCAGTGTTCCGGTCCCGCCCGTCACCAGCACCGAACGCGCAGCAGCATCCGCCCGCGGCTCGGAGGGCCACTCGACCGGCACCAGATCACCCGACGGCCGAACCAGCCGCCTGCCATAACCAACCCGCCCCCGAACCACCAACTCCGGCTCACCACTGCCCACCACCGAAGGCAGCACCCCGACATGAGCACCCGCATCCAGAGCAGGCAGATCAACCAGAACAAGACGACCCGGATTCTCCGACTGCGCCGACCGCACCAGACCCCACACCGAAGCCGCAGCCAGATCCTCCACAGCCACACCCGCCACCCCATCCACACCACCACGCGTGACCACCACCAACCGCGCCGCATCCAGACGCTGCTCCTCCAGCCACTCCTGCACCACCCCCAACGCACCACCCACCGCCCCGTGCACCAGACCCGGCACACCACCCACCGCCCCGTGCACCAGCCCCGCCACATCACCCACGCCACCCACACCCGGACCATCACCGCCACCCAGCAACGCCCCCGC
>NZ_JBIBJK010000072.1:0-3549 GCF_042958635.1 Streptomyces sp. NPDC007971 | reverse complement strand
TTCTGGTCCGACCTGGTGCGCGGCACGCTGCGGATCCTTCTTCCGGGTGCCGCGATCGCCGCGGTCGTGCTGGTGGCCTGTGGTGCGATCCAGAACTTCTCCGGCATTCACGAGGTCGGTCAGTTCATGGGCGGCTCGCAGCAGTGGAACGGCGGTGCGGTGGCCTCGCAGGAGGCGATCAAGGAGCTGGGTACCAACGGTGGCGGTTACTTCAACGCCAACTCCGCCCACCCCTTCGAGAACCCCAGCGCGTTCACGAACCTGTTCGAGATCTTCCTGATCCTGGTGATCCCGTTCTCGCTGACCCGCACGTTCGGTGTGATGGTCGGTTCGGTGAAGCAGGGTTACGCGATCCTCGCGACGATGTTCACCATCTGGCTCGGTTTCACGGCGCTGATGATGTGGACCGAGTTCGCCCACCACGGCCCGGCGCTGCAGGCGGCGGGCGGGGCGATGGAGGGCAAGGAGGTCCGCTTCGGGGTGGGCGGCTCGTCGATCTTCGCGGTCGCCACGACGCTGACGTCGACGGGTGCGGTGGACTCCTTCCACTCCTCCTTCACCGGCCTGGGCGGCGGCATCACGATGCTGAGCATGATGCTGGGCGAGATCGCGCCCGGTGGTACCGGCTCGGGTCTGTACGGCATCCTGATCATGGCGGTGATCGCGGTGTTCATCGCGGGTCTGATGGTCGGCCGCACGCCCGAGTACCTGGGCAAGAAGATCGGCGGCCGCGAGATGAAGCTCGCCGCCTGCTACATCCTCATCACCCCCGCCCTGGTACTGGTCTTCACGGCCGCCTCGATGGCGCTGCCGACCCCGCCGCACTCGATGCTCAATTCGGGTGCGCACGGTTTCTCCGAGGTCCTGTACGCGTTCACCTCCGCCGCGAACAACAACGGCTCGGCGTTCGCCGGCCTGAACGCGAACACCGACTGGTTCAACACCATGACGGGTCTGGCGATGCTGCTGGGCCGTTTCCTGCCGATGGTGTTCGTGCTGGCGCTGGCCGGCTCGCTCGCCGAGCAGAAGCCGGTCCCGGTCACGGCCGGCACCCTGCGCACCGAGAAGCCGCTGTTCACCGGCCTGCTGGTGGGCGCGATCCTGATCATCACCGGTCTGACCTACTTCCCGGCCCTCGCGCTGGGTCCGCTGGCCGAGGGGCTGGCGTCATGACCACCCGAACGGAAAACCACGAGGACTCCATGTCCACTCCCACCCTTGCGCCCCACCAGGACGCACCGACCGGGCACAAGCCCGCCGCCGAGGGCCGTGTCGGAGCGGGCCTCTTCGACCCCAAGGCTCTGGTCAGGTCGCTGCCGGACGCGCTGCGCAAGCTCGACCCGCGGGTGATGGTCAAGTCCCCCGTGATGTTCGTGGTGTGGATCGGCTCCGTGCTGACCACGGTGTTCTCCTTCAAGGACCCGGGCGACTGGTTCGGCTGGGCGATCAGCGCCTGGCTGTGGCTGACCGTGATCTTCGCCAACCTGGCCGAGGCGGTCGCCGAGGGCCGCGGCAAGGCCCAGGCCGACACCCTGCGCAAGGCCAAGACCGACACCGTCGCGCGCCGGCTGCTCCCGGGCGGCACGTCCGAGGAGCAGGTGGCCGGCACCGACCTGACCATCGGTGACCTGGTGGTCTGCGAGGCCGGCGACATCATCCCCGGCGACGGTGACGTCGTCGAGGGCGTCGCCTCGGTGGACGAGTCCGCCATCACCGGCGAGTCGGCCCCGGTCATCCGCGAGTCCGGCGGCGACCGCAGCGCGGTCACCGGCGGCACGAAGGTCCTCTCCGACCGGATCGTCATCAAGATCACGACGAAGCCCGGCGAGACCTTCATCGACCGGATGATCAACCTGGTCGAGGGCGCCGCCCGGCAGAAGACGCCCAACGAGATCGCGCTGAACATCCTGCTCGCCTCGCTCACGATCGTCTTCCTGCTGGCCTGTGCCACGCTGCCGCCGTTCGCCACCTACGCGGGCACGCACCTGACGATGATCGTGCTGGTCGCCCTGCTGGTCTGCCTGATCCCGACCACCATCGGGGCCCTGCTCTCCGCGATCGGCATCGCAGGCATGGACCGCCTGGTCCAGCGCAACGTACTGGCCATGTCGGGCAGGGCGGTTGAGGCGGCGGGCGACGTGTCGACCCTGCTGCTGGACAAGACCGGCACCATCACCCTCGGCAACCGTCAGGCCGCCGAGTTCGTGCCGGTCAAGGGCACCACCGAGGCCGAGGTGGCGGACGCGGCCCAGCTGTCCTCGCTGGCCGACGAGACGCCCGAGGGCCGCTCGATCGTCGTGCTGGCCAAGGAGAAGTACGGGCTGCGCGAGCGTCACCAGGGCGAGCTGGCCGGCGCCGAGTGGATCGAGTTCACCGCGCAGACCCGGATGTCGGGTGTCGACGTCGACGGCAGGAAGATCCGCAAGGGCGCCACCGCCTCGGTCATCGCCTGGGTCAAGGAGGAAGGCGGCACGGTCGCCGACGACGCGGACGGCATAGCCAACCGGATCTCCGAGGCCGGCGGCACCCCGCTGCTGGTCGCCGTCCACGACGAGCGCGGCGCCCGGGTCCTGGGCGTCATCCACCTCAAGGACGTCGTCAAGGAGGGCATGCGGGAGCGGTTCGAGGAACTGCGCCGGATGGGCATCAAGACGGTCATGATCACGGGTGACAACCCGCTGACCGCGAAGGCGATCGCCGAGGAGGCGGGCGTCGACGACTTCCTCGCCGAGGCCACCCCCGAGGACAAGATGGCCCTCATCAAGCGGGAACAGGCCGGCGGGAAGCTGGTCGCGATGACCGGTGACGGCACCAACGACGCCCCCGCGCTCGCCCAGGCGGACGTCGGCGTGGCGATGAACACCGGTACGTCGGCCGCCAAGGAGGCCGGCAACATGGTCGACCTCGACTCCAACCCGACCAAGCTGATCGAGATCGTCGAGATCGGCAAACAGCTCCTCATCACCCGGGGCGCGTTGACGACGTTCTCCATCGCCAACGACGTCGCGAAGTACTTCGCGATCATCCCGGCACTGTTCGCGGCGGTCTACCCGGGCCTGGACAAGCTGAACATCATGCACCTGTCCTCGCCCAACTCCGCGATCCTGTCCGCGGTCGTCTTCAACGCGCTGGTCATCATCGCGCTGGTGCCGCTGTCCCTCAAGGGCGTGCAGTACCGGCCGGTCAGCGCCGACAAGATGCTGCGCCGCAACCTCGGTATCTACGGCATCGGCGGCCTGATCGCCCCCTTCATCGGCATCAAGATCATCGACCTGATCATCTCCCTCATCCCCGGAATCGGCTGATCGCCATGAACAACTCCGTAACGAACACCGCCCGGTTGCTCGGGGCGGGCCTGCGCGCCCTCCTCGTGCTGACCCTGGTGACCGGTGTCATCTACCCGCTGGTGATCACCGGCATCGCCCAGGGACTGTTCCACGGCAAGGCGAACGGCTCCGAGATCAAGGCGGACGGCAAGGCCGTCGGCTCGTCCCTGATCGGGCAGTCCTACGACCTGCCGCTGAAGAAGGGCCAGGACACCCCGGACCC
>NZ_JBIBJK010000071.1:0-3702 GCF_042958635.1 Streptomyces sp. NPDC007971 | reverse complement strand
AATCTTCCGCAGGTCCCGATGCAGCCCCAACCGCATGACGTCAATCGCCAAGGCCATCCTCACTCTGGAGCGGCAGCGCTGAAGAAGCTCACTGAAGGACCCACCAGCTCCGCGACCAGGACCTGCGCGCCGAGGGCTTCGGGACAGCGGCCTGACCGGACGAGGCCGGGTGGCTTGACGGGCGGCGGCCGGCCCCGGCGGTGGGGGTGCGCCGGGGAATGTACCCCGGCTGGCGCAGTCCGCCGGAACGTGGTCACAGATCCCCTGATGGCCTTCTTCACCCGTACCCCACCGCGTCAGAACCCGCCAGACCTCGCACCGTGAGTGAGTCCATCGGATTCCACGGGCAAGAGCCCTGCTGACGGCCGCAACCGCAGTGCCTGGTGCAGACTGTGCGTTTGCCGCAGACGTCCAGTCGCGAGACCATGGGAAACAAGACCTCTACGCGGAAGTCGTGTGATTCCAGGCGTTTTCGGCGGTCACGATGAAATCCCTCGTGAATTCATCGTAGGACCTCTACGACTGTCCCGTGCCCGGGGAGACCCCAACTATCTGGGCGCTACGACTCACTTCGGTGAGCAGTAATGAAACGCTACCTGGAGATTCCCATGGCAACAGGAGCACTGGAGTCAAACCCCGCGGTCATCTCGTGGGCGGGCAGGGTCACGGGCATGTCGCCGGACAATCAGTCCTCCGAGAAAATACTCGGTCCACCGAACGGTCAGACGCAGACGATACAGGCCGGCTCGGCGTTCAAGGCGTCCGGATTCCAGTGGCAGCCCGCCCTCGGTCTCTCCCGTCTCTTCAGAGATGTAACTCATGGCGAGCGCCCGACCATGGACCAACTATCTGCGGCCAATTTTATTGCCTTTGAAAGAAATGGTGGTTCTCCGGCCATGGGGGGCGGCTGGGAAAGTTGCGACTGGGTCTTCGATGACGGGAAGCAGTCAAAATCAGTCCGCTGGTTCGGAGAGGAACACCCTCCCTTCCGTGACACGAGCGTTGTGGCGAACGGCAGTATCACAGGACAAGTGTATCGAGACTTCTTCGGAATCCCCGAGGACGTGCCCGCCCCTGACGGCCCTGTCGGTCCGGAAGAAGTCATATCGTTCCTACTTTTCAGCCTCTCCGCCGTTGATATGAACAGTCCCGACCTGACGGTTACCGTAAGCTACACGGCGAACCCTCCGGCTCCCGTGGATGCATCCATCACTCCCGACATCGACGCCATGGGCACGCTGATCGCGGATGCGGACGTGAATACGGTCGTCGGCGAGCTGATCAGTCTGTCCAATCGACTAGCCACCGCACAACGACCCACTGAAGCAGTCGCCGCAGCACGAGCCGCCGTTGACGTACAACGCGAATCGGGACATGGCGCGGGGCAAGTGACCGATCCCTTCCTGTTCGCCGTGGCTCTGCGCGTCTTGATCGTGCGGCTGATCGAAGCGAACCGCCAGGCTGAAGTCGGACCACCTGTCCAGGAAGCTATCGATGCCTTCACCAAGGCAGCCGCTGCCCCAGGTGCAGACGTGAATACGGTCGTCGGTGAGCTGATCAGTCTGTCCAATCGACTAGCCACCGCACAACGACCCACTGAAGCAGTCGCCGCAGCACGAGCCGCCGTTGACGTACAACGCGAATCGGGACATGGCGCGGGGCAAGTGACCGATCCCTTCCTGTTCGCCGTGGCTCTGCGCGTCTTGATCGTGCGGCTGATCGAAGCGAACCGCCAGGCTGAAGTCGGACCACCTGTCCAGGAAGCTATCGATGCCTTCACCAAGGCAGCCGCTGCCCCAGGTGCAGACGTGAAAGCGATCGTCGGCGAGCTGATCAGCCTGTCCAACCGACTAGCCACCGCACAACGACCCACTGAAGCAGTCGCCACAGCACGAGCCGCCGTTGACGTACAACGCGTCACCGCACTGAGAACCGTGCCGACTGCATTGGAACAGCTCGGATATCCGGCCCCTGGCGGAGCGGGACTCCCGGAACAACTCCGACTGTACGAGAGCGTATGGGGGCTCTCCCTGGACGGGCACCCCTTCGAGGACCAAGTCATCGCAGTTGCGGAGCACCTGGACGGGCGATTCTGCGGAGTTCCTGACGCACTCGACGGGCACGGCGGTCTGCTTCCCCTGGCTTTCGGGGCACCGAATGGACGTTGGTCACGCGGCGACCTGTCGTGGTCCGTGTCGAACGCTCCAGCGCTGACCGACGGGGCAAACGCGCAGGATACCGTCAAGGCCGCACTCGATCAGTGGCACCGGGTACCACCAGGCTACTTCAACTTCAATATGGTGCAGAGCGGCGGTAACATCCCAGTCCAATTCGGCGGCGCTGAGCTCAACCCCAAACTCACCGCACCAGAAGGCGTAAAAGGGGTAACCACGACGACAGCGCACAACCATGCTTTCACTGACGCGCACGTCTCGCTGGACAGCCATGAGAATTGGGACTCCGCCAGCCTACTCAGCGTGTCCCTTCACGAGATAGGCCACGCTCTGGGACTGGCCCATTCGACGGACAAGACGTCGTTGATGTACCCGATTGACACGGGGCGGTCGACAATCGACGAGGAATCCCAGCGGGCGCTTGCCAGCATCTACGGATGGACCGATCAGACCCGCATGGCCGGCGCCACGGCCGACCGGCCAGGCCTCGCGGTGGCTGGTATTTCGAGCTTCACTGGCGTCACCAACCATCTGGGCATGGCGTGGCGGGGCGCGGGCGACGACCACACTCTGTACTGGTCGGAGTTCGGTGGTCAGAGCTGGTCGCCGCAGAAACAATCTCCGGACCGCGCGTCCACCCACGGCCCCGCACTGGCACTGTTTCCCGCTGGCAACGGTGAGCAGGGATTCACCATGGCTTGGAAGGGGGCGAAGGGCGACTCGGGAATCTGGTATGCCTCCAGACTCCCCCTCGACGCTGACTGGGGCAGCCAGAGACCCGTGCCGGCGGTCGGCACCAGTTGCGGTCCCGCCCTCGCCTACTTCAATGGCCGTACGAGCATGGCTTGGAAAGGAGTCGATGGCGACACCGGCATCTACTTCTCCACGTTCGGGCCGCAAGGGTGGGAACCTCAGAGCCGAATCGCAGGCGTTGGCACCTCGGACTCCCCCAGCCTGGTTGCCACCGTTGACCGTCTCTACCTGTTCTGGAAGGGCATCCCGGGAGACTCTGCGGTCTACTACAGCTGGCTGGACAGCACGCCCAACAGCAGCTGGTGGCCTCAGCGCCCGGTCCAATACGCCACCAGCGAATCAACAGGCCTCGTATGGCATCAAATCGGAGCCAGCCGCGGGCCCTCCGCCACGATGCGAGACGGCTCCTCCATCGTCCTCGCATGGAGGGGACCGGAAGGTGACGATGGTATCTGGTTCACTTATTTCGACTTCGCCCTCGAAGAGTTCTCCGGTCAAGTCTCCATCCACGACAGGGGGACCCTCACCGGCCCCGCGATCGCGGTCTTGGACGGTCGCCTGTTCATGACCTGGAGAGGCGTGACGGACGACGAGGGTATTTGGTACGCGTCCCTGGGCTGATTCTCACCCGATCGCATGGCGGGAAGACGGGTGGCACTGGCCCCTAGCCCCAATACCAGTGACTGAGCTTCTTCGAGTTGGCCACCGATCGGGTGACGGGTCCTGAAGCGCAACGAGCGAGGCCCCCGAGCTGTTGATCGAGATGTCTGACGTC
>NZ_JBIBJK010000070.1:0-1771 GCF_042958635.1 Streptomyces sp. NPDC007971 | reverse complement strand
CGTGGGGGTTGTGGGATCTCTCTTCTGTTGTCTGCCGGCAACAGGACGAGTCAGAAACCGTTGATGTAGACGAAGGACATGCGAAAGGTCCGGCGTAGAGGGTAAGACCCCCGTAGTCGAAACGTCAGCGGCTCGTTTGAGAGACACCCAAGTAGCACGGGGCCCGAGAAATCCCGTGTGAATCTGGCGGGACCACCCGCTAAGCCTAAATATTCCCTGGTGACCGATAGCGGATAGTACCGTGAGGGAATGGTGAAAAGTACCCCGGGAGGGGAGTGAAATAGTACCTGAAACCGTGTGCCTACAAGCCGTGGGAGCGTCGGATGCAGCTTGCTGTATCTCGTGACTGCGTGCCTTTTGAAGAATGAGCCTGCGAGTTTGCGGTGTGTTGCGAGGTTAACCCGTGTGGGGAAGCCGTAGCGAAAGCGAGTCCGAATAGGGCGATGGAGTAGCACGCTCAAGACCCGAAGCGGAGTGATCTAGCCATGGGCAGGTTGAAGCGGAGGTAAGACTTCGTGGAGGACCGAACCCACCAGGGTTGAAAACCTGGGGGATGACCTGTGGTTAGGGGTGAAAGGCCAATCAAACTCCGTGATAGCTGGTTCTCCCCGAAATGCATTTAGGTGCAGCGTCGTGTGTTTCTTGCCGGAGGTAGAGCACTGGATAGGCGATGGGCCCTACCGGGTTACTGACCTTAGCCAAACTCCGAATGCCGGTAAGTGAGAGCGCGGCAGTGAGACTGTGGGGGATAAGCTCCATGGTCGAGAGGGAAACAGCCCAGAGCATCGACTAAGGCCCCTAAGCGTACGCTAAGTGGGAAAGGATGTGGAGTCGCACAGACAACCAGGAGGTTGGCTTAGAAGCAGCCACCCTTGAAAGAGTGCGTAATAGCTCACTGGTCTAGTGATTCCGCGCCGACAATGTAGCGGGGCTCAAGCGTACCGCCGAAGTCGTGTCATTGCAGCATATAGCCCCAACGGGTGTTGTGATGGGTAGGGGAGCGTCGTCTGCCGGGTGAAGCAGCACCGGAAGGTAGTTGTGGACGGTTGACGAGTGAGAATGCAGGCATGAGTAGCGATACAAACGTGAGAAACGTTTGCGCCGATTGACTAAGGGTTCCTGGGTCAAGCTGATCTGCCCAGGGTAAGTCGGGACCTAAGGCGAGGCCGACAGGCGTAGTCGATGGATAACCGGTTGATATTCCGGTACCCGCTGTGAAGCGTCAAACATTGAACCAGGCGATGCTAAGTCCGTGAAGCCGCCCCGGAGCCTTCGGGCAAAGGGGAGTGGTGGAGCCGACGAACCAGACTTGCAGTAGGTGAGTGATGGGGTGACGCAGGAAGGTAGTCCAGCCCGGGCGGTGGTTGTCCCGGGGTAAGGGTGTAGGCCGCAAGGTAGGCAAATCCGCCTTGCATACGGCTGAGACCTGATGCCGAGCCGATTGTGGTGAAGTGGATGATCCTATGCTGTCGAGAAAAGCCTCTAGCGAGTTTCATGGCGGCCCGTACCCTAAACCGACTCAGGTGGTCAGGTAGAGAATACCGAGGCGTTCGGGTGAACTATGGTTAAGGAACTCGGCAAAATGCCCCCGTAACTTCGGGAGAAGGGGGGCCAGCTCTGGTGAGAGGACTTGCTCCTCGAGCTGGGGTTGGCCGCAGAGACCAGCGAGAAGCGACTGTTTACTAAAAACACAGGTCCGTGCGAAGCCGTAAGGCGATGTATACGGACTGACGCCTGCCCGGTGCTGGAACGTTAAGGGGACCGGTTAGCT
>NZ_JBIBJK010000069.1:0-4008 GCF_042958635.1 Streptomyces sp. NPDC007971 | reverse complement strand
GAGACGTCAGACATCTCGATCAACAGCTCGGGGGCCTCGCTCGTTGCGCTTCAGGACCCGTCACCCGATCGGTGGCCAACTCGAAGAAGCTCAGTGAACTTCTTCAGCGCCGCCCAGCCGCGCGCCCAGTCCTGCTTCTCCGTGTCGATCACGTTGAAGCTGACCCAGTCCGCGACCATCACCGGATCACGCGGAACCGCGAAACGGAGCAACAGACGAGATTCTTCCTCACCGTCCTCGGGCGCCGCACCGATGTTCACGGACGGCTGCGCCACGTCCTTCTGCGGCTCCTGCGGAATCGCGAGCAATTCCACGGCCTCTTCATCATGAGCCCGAAGACCTTCGAGTACCTTCACCAAAGGCCGATACGATGCCGAGGTGAACATGTCTTCCGGCCTCTCTCCCGGCTGGAGAAAAACCGGCACGATCAAAGAAGCCAATTTCCCTTGCCCCGGCTTCTGCCGCAAAGCGCGCCCGATGGCCTGCACGATGTCGTGCGGCGCACCCTTCGGGTCCAACACGCGCTCGACGGCCTGGCGTGTCTCGGTGTCACACACGTGCCAGTAGCGCTCCATCGACAGGGGCGAGAGGTGTCCCAGGAGGCGCTGGACGACGTCCCGGTCCACTCCGCTGCGCAGCCACGTGGTCGCGGCGGAGTGGCGCAGCATGTGGGGGCGGAAGGGGTGGTCGGCTTCCCGGGCCAGGCGGTCGAACATGCCCTTGGTATTGGGGTAGGACATCGGCCGGCCCACCGGCGGGCGGAAGAGGTTGACGAAGACCATGTCGCCGCCATCCGCGCCGGCGGTGTGGCGCTCGTACTGGTAGTCGGTGTACAGGCTGGTCAGGTCGGCGGTGACCGGCACGATCCGTGGAGAGCGGGACTTGGCCAGTGCGCGGTTGGGGTTGTCGGTGCGGCGGCGGACACCGCCCTGCGCGACCGCCTCACCGGGCTCGAAGACGACCTCGCAGCGGCTCGCACCAGCCTGCGCCGCATGATCCGCACCGAGAACACCACCGCCCAGTGACAGCCGCCCCCGCGGCGCCCAGCTCAAGCCCAGTCCAGGCCCAGCTCAGCCAGCACCTGCCGCCTGTCCTCGGTGAGCTTCGCGCGCCTCGACTTCGTGTTCGACAGGAACACGCCGAGTTTGACCTCAGTTCCGTCACCGAGCCGCTCGACGTGGGCCCTGGAGACGGTCAGAGAGCCCTCGCGGGCCTTGTACTGCGCCAGGGCCGCTACACCCCGCTCGAAGGCGCTCATAGGCGCCGTAGACGGCTTCGCGGGCTCCTCCGGCTGCGGGGCCAGCGGCACGATGCCGAGCTGCTCCAGGCGCTCGCGCTGCCCGTCCGTCAGGGCCTCCCAGACCTTCGGCTTGCGCTGCCGGGCCAGCCACTTCCCGATGTCCATGCCGTGGACCGTGAACCCGGGCAGAACCTCCACCACGCCGGCCTGGCCTTCTTCGTCGGCCACCAGCTCACGCAGCGCGGCGTAGTGCCGTTGCCACTCGGCCGACCACGACGGGTTCCAGTCCTCGTCGATCTCCTTCAACGCGGCTTCCCACTCCGCCTTGCCGGCCAGCGCACCCGGGCGGCGCAGGTTGGACAGCCACTGCCCGATCGGCTTGTCCAGCATGGTCGCGGTGCGGGGCGCGCACAGTGTCCAGTGCTGGTCGTAGTACGCCTTCGCGGCCTGAAGGTTCTCCTGGAACCGCTCATCGGCCACCGACCACACCATGCCGAGCCGCTCCAGCCGCTGCGCGCGCTGCCCGCTCATCTCCCCGGCCCCGTAGGCACGCCGCTGCTCCGCCACCCACTGCCCAAGGGGTGTCGCACCCTCCCGGTGCCCGTACGGCACCCTCGCGCTCCCGACCCGCTCGACGTACGCCTTCAGCTTCGCCCAGCCGCGCGCCCAGTCCTGCCGCTCGGTGTCGATCACGTTGAAGCTCACCCAGTCCGCGATCATCGCCGGGTCACGCGGAGCGGCAAAACGCAGTAGTAGACGGGATTCGTCCTCGCCTTCCTCGGGCGGCGGACCGATATAGGTGGACGGCTGCGCTACGTCCTTCTGCGGCTCCTGCGGAATCGCCAGCAGCTCGATGGCCTCTTCATCGTGAGCACGCAGACCTTCAAGGACCTTCACCAAAGGCCGGTACGATCCCGAGGTGAACATGTCTTCCGGCTTCTCACCGGGCTGAAGGAACACCGGCACGATCAAAGAGGCAAGTTTTCCCTCTCCCGGCTTTTGACGGAGAGCCCGACCGATGGCCTGAACGATGTCATGCGGTGCGCCCTTGGGGTCCAAAAGAGCGACACTATCCACCGCTCTGATATCGACGCCTTCCCCCAAAACGCGACAGTTCGAAAGCACCGCCCGCCGCGCCGTCGTACCGAAGCCGCCCAGCACTTCCCGCCGGCGCTCCGGGACGTGCTCACCGCACAGCCAGTCCACCCAGATCTTCGCCGGGTACTTCTCGGGCTCGTTGGCGTGCAGCTTCGCCGCAACGCGCTCAAGGCCCTCCGCGTACGCCTGTGCCTCTATCGTCCGGTGGTGGAAGGTGATGCACGTGCTGAGGTTGTGCTGCGCCATGGTGTGCAGGAGCGCGGCCTGGAGGGCTCCGAGGCGCTGTCCGCGGACTTCCTCGGTGTGCCGTTCCTCGCCCATCAGCCGCTCGGGCGTGACGACCGGGTCCTTCAGCTCCAGGACGATGATCTGGTACCGCGCAAGCAACCCGCGCGAGACGGCTGACGCGAGCGAGAGCTTGTAGAGGACGGGCCCGAAGACCTTCTCGTCGTCCATGGAGGCCGCCATCTCGCGCGGCAGCGGATCGCGCACCCCTTCGGCGACCTCACGGTTGAGGCGCTCCTCCCAGATCCGCGGTGTCGCCGTCAGGTACAGCCGGCGGCGCGAGGGGATGACGCCCTGGTTGTGGACGTCGGCCCACGCCTTACCCATCGAGCCCGAAGTTCGGTGGGCCTCATCGACCACCGTGAGGTCCATCGGCGCCAGCTGCTGCCCGTAGGCGCCCTCGAACGCCTCCGCCAGGACACCGAGGCTGGCGTACGTCCCGAAGATGGTGACGGGCCCCTGGCCGTGCCACAGAGCCAGCTGCACAGGGTTCGTGGTGGAGCGCACCTTGAGGTTCCACAGCTCCGGGTCGTCCTGGAGCGAGCACACCGCAACCGCCGGCCCCGTATGCCCGGCCGCATGCCACGCCTGCACCGTCTGGGTCAGAAGGTCCAGCGTCGGCACCAGCACGAGAATGCGGCCCTTGGGGACAAGCCGCTTTGCCGACGCCGCCGCAATGATGGTCTTTCCCGTCCCACACGCGGCGTGCACCTGACCGCGCAGGCCATCGACGGGAATACCGCCCGGCGGAATATCGAGACCGTGCACAATGGCGGCAACTGCCTCGATCTGATGGTCACGCAGTTTCACGGCCATGCCCCGTGTTCTCCTCTTCGCGGAATGCGGCACGTAATCAGAAAGGGAATCCCGGCGCAAGGTGCACGACGCTGAGGATGTGGTGTCTGATCCCAGACTCTACACAGCGCCGACCCGTGATGCATCACCGCGCGCCAACTTCACCCCCAGGGGTTACGCATGACTCAATCTCACCCATGGACGGCCGCTTGTCCTGTATGCTGGCAGGGCGTTGGTGAACGTGTCGGGGCGGTTTCGTGGTGGGGGAGAGGTTCGGGTGGAGCGCAGCGGAGCCCGTCACTGCGGTGGGGCCCGCGCCCGATCGGGCCGACGGGCCGTCACCTCCGTTGCTGGGGTGAAGGCTGGGAATCCCAAGCCCTACACAGCCCGCACGTGATGCACCGCCCCTCGCAGCCAGCCAACAAGTCCCCGCTTGCGGGGACTTCATAATTCGCGCGAAGCGTGAATTGACACGTCTTTAGAATTCCGCTTGCGGAATTCAATTCCCCCGCTGGCGGGGGAATTTGGCGGAGCGTCAGCGGAGCCTTTCACTTTCCGGCGGCTTGCCGCCGGAGGACCCGCTCCGCGGG
>NZ_JBIBJK010000068.1:0-4037 GCF_042958635.1 Streptomyces sp. NPDC007971 | reverse complement strand
GCGGTGCTGGAGACTGCCGAGGACGCGGGTGTTGCTGATGTGCTGGCGGTGGGCACGCTGGAGCGGGACAACGGTGGTGCCGGGCGGTTGCTCACTTCGCTGGCGCAGGCGTACGTCGGCGGGCTGGGGGTGGACTGGACGACGGTGCTGCCCGCCGCCGACCGGGTCGACCTGCCCACCTACGCCTTCCAGCACCAGCGGTACTGGCTGCAGGCCGCAGCCGCGACCGTGACCGCGCTCGGCGGCGACGGGGCCGGCACGGCGGCGGAGGCGCAGTTCTGGGCGGCCGTCGAGGGCGGTGACCTGGCCCGGATCGCGGACACGCTGGCCATCGAGGACCAGAAGCAGCTCAGCGAGGTGCTGCCGGCGCTGGCGTCCTGGCGGCGCCGCGAGCAGGACCGGTCGGCGACGGCGGGCCTGCGCTACCGCGTGGGCTGGGCGCCGATCGACGAGCCCGGCGCCGCCCGGCTGTCCGGACAATGGCTGGTCGTGGCCCCCGCCGGCGCGGCCGCGGACGAAGTGGCGCAGGGCTGCCTGATGGCGCTGACCTCGCGCGGCGCCGAGGCCGTCGTCGCAGAGGTACCGGCCGGGACCGTGGACCGCGCCGACATCGCCGAGCTGCTCGGCCGGGCGCTGCACCACGCCGGTACGGAACCTGCCGAGGTGTCCGGTGTGCTGTCGCTGCTGGCACTGGACGAGACGCCGCTGCCGGACCACCCGGCGGTGACCGGGGGCCTGGCCGCGACGCTGGCTCTGGTGCAGGGCCTGGGCGACGCCCAGCTCGGCGCACCGCTGTGGATCCTCACCCGCGGCGCCGTCGCCGCCACGCCGGGCGAGGTGCTGACCAACCCGGCGCAGGCACAGATCTGGGGCTTCGGCCGCGTCGTCCCCCTGGAGTACCCCGACCGCTGGGGCGGGCTGATCGACCTGCCCGCCGTACTGGACGAACGGACCGGCGCGCAGCTGGTGGCCGTGCTGGCAGGCTGCGACGAGAACGCGGTCGTCCTCAGGCCCGCCGGGATCATGGGCCGCCGGCTGAACCGGGCCCCGCAGCCTTCGGCGAACGGGAAGTGGCGGCCCGAGCACACCAGCGCCCTGATCACCGGTGGCACCGGGGCGCTCGCCGGGCACGTGGCGCGCTGGCTGGCCGGACGCGGCGCGGCACGGCTGGTGCTGACCAGCCGCTCCGGCCCCGGCGCACCGGGCGTCGCGGCGCAGGCCGCCGAACTTGCCGCGCACGGCGCCCGCGTGGACGTGGTGACCTGCGACGTCGGTGACCGGTCCGAGCTCGCCGCGCTGATCGACTGGATCGGGCAGAGCGGTCCTGCGCTGTCCGCGGTGGTCCACACCGCGGGCGTACTGGACGACGGCGTGATCGACCACCTCTCGCCGACACGACTGGAGACGGTCCTGGCCCCCAAGGCCGCGAGCGCCGCCCACCTGGACGAACTCACCGCGGACCTGGACCTGGACGCCTTCGTGCTGTTCTCCTCCGTGGTGGCCACCACGGGCGGTCCGGGCCAGGCCAACTACGCGGCGGCCAACACCTACCTGGACGCCCTCGCCGAGAACCGGCGCAGCCGCGGACTGGCCGCGCTCGCCGTGGCCTGGGGCCCCTGGTCGGGCGGCGGTGTGGCCGAGGGCAACGAGGCGGCGCGGCAGCGGCTGGCCCGCAACCAGTGGGAAGGCATGATGGATCCGGACCTTGCGGTCCGGGCCCTGGCCGAGGCGCTCGACGGCACCGACACGGTGCTGACGGTGACGAACATCGACTGGTCCATCGTCCTGGCGCAGCCGCAGGCCGCGGCCGGCCTGCTCCAGGTGCCCCTCATGCGGGACCTGCCGGAGATCCACCAGCTGGCCGCGCTCCTGGCGGACGTCTCCGTGGCTCCGGCCGAAGGGGATCTGGCGCGCCGGCTGGCCGGAACGGGCCGGGCCGAACAGCAGCGCGTGCTGACCGAACTCGTCCAGGCCAAGGCCGCCCAGGTACTGGGGTACGCGTCGCCCGAGCAGGTCGAGGCCGGCCGTGCCTTCAGCGAACTGGGCTTCGACTCCCTGACCGCGGTGGAACTGCGCAACGAGCTCAGCTCCGCCACGGACCTGCGGCTGCCCGCGACCCTGCTGTTCGACTACCCCAGCCCGTCCGCCCTGAGCGACTACCTCCAGACCGAACTGCTCGGCGCGCTGCCGGACGACACCGCGACGCCGACGACGGCCTCGGCGCCGTCCGTGGCCGACGAGCCGATCGCGATCGTCGGCATGAGCTGCCGCTACCCCGGCGGCGTCGCCGACCCGGACGGACTGTGGGCACTGCTGACCTCCGGCGGGGACGCGATCTCCGGCTTCCCGGACGACCGGGACTGGGACCTCGCGGCCCTCAGCGACCCCTCCGGCGAGGGATACACCTCGTACGTCCAGGCCGGCGGATTCATCCAGGACATGAGCGGCTTCGACGCCGGCTTCTTCGGGATCAGCCCGCGTGAGGCGCTGGCCATGGACCCGCAGCAGCGGCTGCTGCTGGAGGTGTCCTGGGAGGCGCTGGAGCGGTCCGGCATCGACCCGGAGTCGCTGCGCGGCAGCACGACCGGCGTGTTCGCCGGCGGATACGCGTCCGGCTACGGCTACGGCGTGGACGTCGAGGGCGCGGCCCACCTCATCACCGGCAACGCCACGAGCGTGCTGTCCGGCCGCGTGTCCTACGCACTCGGCCTGGAGGGTCCCGCGGTCACCGTGGACACGGCGTGCTCGTCGTCCCTGGTCGCCCTGCACCTGGCTGCCCAGGCCCTGCGCTCCGGCGAATGCTCGATGGCCCTGGCCGGCGGCATCACGATCCTCGTGACCCCCGACGGCTTCGTCGGCTTCAGCGAGCAGAGCGGCCTGGCGATGGACGGACGCTGCAAGGCGTTCTCCGCGCAGGCCGACGGGATGGGCTTCGCCGAGGGCGCGGGCATGGTCGTCGTGGAGCGGCTGTCCGACGCGGTCCGCAACGGTCACAACGTGCTCGCGGTGGTCCGCGGCTCCGCGATCAACCAGGACGGCGCGTCCAACGGCCTGACCGCACCCAACGGCCCCTCGCAGCAGCGGGTCATCCGTGCCGCACTGACGAACGCCGGGGTGGGCACGGCCGACGTCGACGTCGTCGAGGCGCACGGCACCGGCACGAAGCTCGGTGACCCGATCGAGGCGCAGGCGCTGCTCGCGACGTACGGCCAAGGCCGGCCGGAGGACCGGCCGCTGCTGCTCGGCTCGGTGAAGTCCAACATCGGACACACCCAGGCAGCCGCCGGTGTGGCGGGCGTCATCAAGATGGTGCTCGCCCTGAAGAACGAGCGGCTGCCGAAGACGCTGCACGTGGACGAGCCGTCGCCGCACGTGGACTGGTCGGCCGGCGACGTCAGGCTGCTGACGGAACCGACGCCGTGGCCCTCCAACGGCCACCCGCGGCGGGCCGGCGTGTCCTCGTTCGGCCTGAGCGGCACCAACGCGCACATCATCCTGGAGGAGGCTCCCGCCGCCGGGGCCCACGCGCCGGAGACCGACGGCCGGGGCGACGCCACCGACGAGGGCGCGCCCCCTCAGGCCGACACCCCCGCGGTGGTCGAGACCGACGGTGTGAGCGCCTGGCTGGTGTCGGGCCGGTCCGCCGCCGGCCTGACGGGACAGGCGGAGCGGTTGCGGGAGTGGGTCACAACCCGCCCGGAGCTGGAACCGGCCGACCTGGCCTGGTCGTTGGCGGCGACGCGCTCGGCGTTCGAGCACCGGGCGGTCGTGGTCGGTGGTGACCGCGGTGAGCTGGTGGGCGGCCTGGAGAGCCTGACCACCGGGGTACCCGCGGGCACGGCGGTGTCGGGAGTGGCGCGGCCGGGTGGGCGGGTGGTGTTCGCGTTCGCCGGTCAGGGTTCGCAGTGGGTCGGGATGGGTCAGGAACTGGTCCGGGTGAGTCCGGTGTTCGCGGCGCGCCTGGCGGAGTGTGAGAAGGCGCTCGCCCCGTACGTGGAGTGGTCCCTGAGCGATGTTCTCGCCGGGGCGGAGGGTGC
>NZ_JBIBJK010000067.1:0-4141 GCF_042958635.1 Streptomyces sp. NPDC007971 | reverse complement strand
CCTACCTGGACGCCCTGGCCGAGCACCGCCGGGCTGCGGGTCTGCCTGCTACGGCGGTGGCGTGGGGCCCGTGGGGCGGTGGCGGCATGGTCGCCGACTCCGGGCAGGCCGCGCACCTGAGGCGCAGGGGCCTGAACACGATGACCCCCGAAGCGGCGCTCGCCGGTCTCGGCGCGGCCGTCGACCACGGCGACGGCACCGTCACCCTCGCAGATGTGGACTGGGAGCGGTTCGCGGGCACGTTCATGGCGCAGCGGCCCAGCGCGTTGCTGAGTGAACTGCCCGAGGTACGTGCCGCGTTCGAGGTCACGTCGGCGCTGCAGGGATCCTCGGCTCTGGCGCAGCGGCTCGCCGGCCTGGACGAGGCCGAGCAGGAGCGGCAGCTGACCGACCTGGTGCGGTACGAGGCGGCCGCGGTCCTCGGCCATGTCTCGGCCGACGCGTTCTCAGCGACCCGCGCCTTCCGGGAGCTGGGCTTCGACTCGCTGACGGCGGTGGAGCTGCGGACCCGGCTGAGCGAGGCCACCGGTGTCGCCCTGCCCGCGACCCTGGTCTTCGACCACCCGACCGCCGCTGAACTGGCCGCCCATCTGCGCGCCGAACTGTCCGGCGCGAGCGTGGACTCCACCTCCGCCGCGCCTGCGGCCGTCTCGGGCCCGGCGGACGAGCCCATCGCGATCGTCGGAATGGCATGCCGGTTCCCGGGTGGCGTGGCCGGCCCGGAAGACCTGTGGCAGATTCTGCGCTCGGGCGGCGACGCGGTGTCGGATTTCCCGGCCGACCGCGGCTGGGACCTGGAGACGCTGTACGACCCGGACGCCGCGCGCGTCGGCACCTCGTACACGCGCAAGGGCGCCTTCCTCGACCGAATTGCCGACTTCGACCCCGCCTTCTTCGGGATCTCGCCGCGCGAGGCGCTGGCGATGGACCCGCAGCAGCGGCTGCTCCTCGAAACCTCCTGGGAGGCCTTCGAACGCGCGGGCATGGACGCGCACGCGCTGCGGGGCAGCCGTTCCGGTGTGTTCGTCGGCACCAACGGCCAGGACTACACGACGCTGATGATGGCCGCTCCGGACACCGTCGAGGGCTACTTCGGGACCGGCAGTGCGGCGAGCGTCATCTCCGGCCGTCTTTCGTACACCTTCGGCCTGGAGGGCCCGGCCGTCACGGTGGACACGGCGTGCTCGTCGTCGCTGGTCGCGCTGCACCTGGCCATGCAGGCCCTGCGCGCGGGTGAGTGCGAGATGGCGCTCGCGGGCGGCGTGACGGTGATGTCCACCCCCGCCGCGTTCGTGGAGTTCAGCAAGCAGCGGGGCCTGGCCGTGGACGGCCGGTGCAAGGCGTTCGGCGCGGACGCGGACGGCACGGGCTGGGGCGAGGGCGTCGGCATGCTGGTCGTCGAGCGGCTGTCGGACGCGCAGCGCAACGGTCACCAGGTCCTCGCCGTCGTACGGGGTTCCGCGGTGAACCAGGACGGCGGGTCCAACGGTCTGACCGCGCCGAACGGACCCTCGCAGCAGCGAGTGATCCGTCAGGCGTTGGCGGCCGCGGGGCTCGCCCCGGCCGACGTGGACGCGGTCGAGGCGCACGGTACGGGCACGAAGCTCGGCGACCCGATCGAGGCGCAGGCCCTGCTCGCCACCTACGGCCAGGGCCGCCCCGCCGACCGGCCGCTGTGGCTCGGGTCGATCAAGTCGAACATCGGTCACACGCAGGCCGCCGCGGGTGTGGCGGGTGTGATCAAGATGGTCATGGCGATGCGGCACGGCGTGCTGCCCCGCACCCTCCACGCCGATGAGCCGTCGCCGCACGTCGACTGGTCCGCCGGTGCGCTGGAGCTGCTCGCCGACGAGCGCGAGTGGCCCGCCGTGGACCGGCCGTGGCGGGCGGGCGTGTCGTCGTTCGGGTTCAGCGGCACCAACGCGCACGTCATCATCGAGCAGGCGCCCGCGGTCGAGCGGGAGCTGGCCCCGGAGCCGCTGCCCGTCGGCACGGTCGTCCCGTGGGCGCTGTCGGCCGGCAGCCCCGAGGCGCTGCGCGAGCAGGCGGCGCGACTCGCATCCCTCGTGGACCGGTCGCCGGACCTGTCCGTGGCGGACGTGAGCCGTGCGCTGGTGTTCTCGCGTGCGGCGTTGGACCACCGCGCGGTGGTGGTCGCCGCGGAGCCCGCCGCGTTCCGGTCGGCCCTGGCCGCCCTCGCCGAGGGGCGCGGCGGTCCGGGCGTGGTGACGGGCCAGGCAGAACCGCACCGGACGGGCTTCCTGTTCTCGGGTCAGGGTTCGCAGCGGCTTGGCATGGGGCGTGAACTGTCCGACCGGTTCCCGGTGTTCGCCGAGGCGCTGGACGAGGTGCTGGATCTCCTGGCTCCCGAGGTCCGTGAGCTGCTGTTCGGCGAGGACGCCGATGCGCTGAACGAGACGGGGGTGACGCAGCCCGCGCTGTTCGCCGTCGAGGTCGCGCTGTTCCGTCTCCTGGAGTCGTGGAGTGTCCGCCCCGATGTGCTGGCCGGTCACTCGATCGGCGAGCTGGCTGCCGCGCACGTCTCGGGCGTGTGGTCGCTGGCGGACGCGGTGAAGGTGGTGTCGGCCCGGGGCGCGCTGATGCAGGCGTTACCCGAGGGTGGCGCGATGGTGGCGGTCCAGGCGACGGAGGACGAGGTTGCGGCGGACCTGCCGGAGACCGTCGGTATCGCGGCGGTGAATGGGCCGTCGTCGGTCGTCGTGTCGGGTGCCGCCGCTGATGTGGAGGCTGTGGGCGAGCGGTGGCGTGAGGCGGGGCGGAAGGTGACGCGGCTGCGGGTGAGCCATGCGTTCCACTCGCCGCTGATGGATCCGATGCTGGACGACTTCCGCCGGGTGCTGGAGGGTGTGTCGTTCGAGGCGCCCGTGATTCCGATCGTGTCGACGTTGACGGGCCGGGCGGCCACGGCCGAGGAGCTGGCGTCGCCCGAGTACTGGATCCGTCATGTGCGCGAGTCGGTGCGGTTCGCCGACGCCGTGAGCACGCTGGTCGCGGATGGTGTCGGCACGTTCGTCGAGGTCGGCCCGGGCGGCGCGCTGTCGGCGCTGGGCCGGGAGTCCGCGCCGGACGCGGCCTTCGTACCGGTGCTGCGCGGCGATCGCCCGGAGACGGTGGCCGCCACCACGGCCGCCGGGCAGCTCCACGTACGCGGCGTGGCGGTCGACTGGGAGGAGTTCCTCGCCGGACGCGGACGGCGATGGGTGGATCTGCCGACGTACGCGTTCCAGCGTGAGCGCTTCTGGCTGGACGCCGCGCCTGTGGGTGACGGCGTCCAGCGGATGTCGCCCATGGAGGCGCGGTTCTGGGAGGTCGTGGAGGAGGGCGACGTCGCCGACTTCGCCCGTACGCTGCACGTGTCGTCGGACGACCCGCTGAGCGCGGTGCTGCCCCGGCTGTCCGAGTGGCGCAAGGAGCAGCGGGACCGTTCCACCGCCGACGGATGGCGGTACGAGGTCGAGTGGCGGCCGGTGACCACCGGGAGCCGGCGGCTGGACGGCACGTGGCTGGTTGTGGCGCCGGCCGGCGAGGACCGGGCCGGATGGGTGCGGGAGGCTCTGGTCCGCAACGGTGCCGAGGTGCGGGTCCTGGAGGTGGACCCCGAGGCGGTCGACCGGGCGGAGCACCTGGATGGGCTGTCCTCGCTGGACGGTGTGGTCTCGCTGCTGGGGCTCGCGGACGCGGGGGCCGCCCCCACGGTCGGCCTGCTGCGGGCGCTGGGGGATGCGGGCGTGTCGGCTCCGTTGTGGTGCCTGACGTCGGGTGCGGTGGCGGCGCGCCCGGGTGATCCGGTTGCCGGGTTCGAGCAGTCGGTGGTGTGGGGGCTCGGCCGGGTGGCCGCGCTGGAGCAGTCCGGCCGTTGGGGCGGGCTGGTCGATCTGCCGGACGCTCGGGACGAGGCGACCGGCGACCTGCTGGCCTCGGTGCTTGCCGGGACGAGCGGTGAGGACCAGGTCGCGCTGCGCGGCGGCGAGATCCTCGGCCGCAGGCTGGTGCCCGGGCCTGTGAGCGCAAAGGCTCCTGGTTCTGGCTGGACTCCGCGCGGCACGGTGCTGGTGACCGGTGGTCTGGGTGCCCTGGGCGGGCATGTGGCGCGCTGGCTGGCGGCGCGCGGGGCCGAGCA
>NZ_JBIBJK010000066.1:0-4439 GCF_042958635.1 Streptomyces sp. NPDC007971 | reverse complement strand
CCCGGTGCTCGAAGGCGGACCGCGTCGTCGTCAACGACCAGGCCAGGTCGGCCGGTTCCAGCTCCGGGCGGGCCGTGACCCACTCGCGCAGCCGGCCCGCCTGCGCGGTCAGGCCCGCGGCGGAGCGGCCCGACACCAGCCAGGCGTTCGGGCCGACGCTCCCGAGGACCGCGGGGGTGTGCCCCTCGCCGCCGGTGGTGTCCGCGGGTACGTCGGTGTCGGTGGATGCGGGGGCCTCTTCGACGATGACGTGCGCGTTGGTGCCGCTGAGGCCGAACGACGAGACACCGGCACGGCGCACCCGGCCGTCGACCGGCCACGGCAGCGGCTGCGAGAGCAGCTTCACCTCGCCGGTGCTCCAGTCCACGTGCGGCGACGGCTCGTCCGCGTACAGCGTCTGCGGCACCGCGCCGTGCCGGAGCGCCAGCACCATCTTGATCACACCGGCCACACCGGCCGCGGCCTGGGTGTGCCCGATGTTCGACTTCACGGAGCCGAGCCACAGGGGCCGGTCCTGAGGGCGGTTCTGCCCGTAGGTGGCGAGCAGCGCCTGCGCCTCGATCGGGTCGCCCAGTCTTGTTCCGGTGCCGTGCGCCTCGACGACGTCCACGTCGGCCGGTGACAGCCGGGCGTTCGCGAGGGCGGCGCGGATGACGCGCTGCTGCGAGGGGCCGTTCGGCGCCGTCAGGCCGTTGGAGGCGCCGTCCTGGTTGACGGCGGTGCCGCGTACGACGGCGAGCACCTGGTGGCCGTTGCGGCGGGCGTCCGACAGCCGCTCCACGACGAGCACGCCCACGCCCTCGGCCCAGCCGGTGCCGTCGGCGTCGGCGGAGAACGCACGGCAGCGGCCGTCGGCCGACAGGCCCTGCTGCCGGGAGAAGTCGATGAAGGTGCTCGGCGTCACCATGACGGTGACACCGCCGGCGAGCGCCAGGGAGCACTCTCCTGACCGGATCGCCTGCGCGGCCAGGTGGAGCGCGACGAGGGACGACGAGCATGCCGTGTCCACCGTGACCGCCGGGCCCTCCAGGCCCATCACGTAGGACACGCGGCCGGAGAGCACACTGGTGGCGTTGCCGGTCATCAGGTGTCCGTCGACCCCGGAGGCGTGCCGGCCGGTGAGGGCCATGCCGATGCCGTAGCCGGAGGCGAAGCCGCCCGCGAACACGCCGGTCGCGCTGCCGCGCAGCGCGCTCGGGTCGATGCCGGCCCGCTCCAGCGCCTCCCAGGACACCTCCAGCAGCAGGCGCTGCTGCGGGTCCATCGCAAGCGCTTCGTGCGGGCTGATCCCGAAGAACCCGGCGTCGAAGTCCGCTGCCTCCCGCAGGAAGGCGCCGGACTGGGTGTAGGAGGTGCCGCTGCTCAGGGCGTCGGGGTCGTAGACGCTCTCCAGGTCCCAGCCGCGGTCCGTCGGGAAGGCGCCGACGGCGTCGCCGCCGGAGGCCAGCAGGTCCCAGAACTCCTCCGGGCTGCCCACGCCGCCCGGGAACCGGCACGCCATGCCGACGATGGCCAGCGGTTCGTCGGCGGCGACCGCGGCGGTGACGGGGGCGGCCTCGGCGGCGCCCGTCTCGACGCCGGTCATCTCGGTGCGCAGGAACTCCGCCAGCACCGCGGGCGTCGGGTGGTCGAAGACCAGGGTGGCCGGAAGGCGCAGGCCCGTCACGGCGTTGAGCCGGTTGCGCAGCTCGACCGAGGTCAGGGAGTCGAAGCCCAGGTCCTTGAACGCCCGCCGGTCCTGCACCGTCTCCGCCGAGGCGTGGCCGAGCACCGCGGCCGCCTCGGCGCGCACCACGTCGGTCAGTGCCCGCTCCTGTTCGGCGCGGCCGAGGCCGGACAGCCGCCGTGCCAGCGCGGCATCGCCCGCGATCTGGGGGGCGGCGGCCACGGCGGACGGGCGGCGGAACTCGGGCAGGTCGCGGACGAGCGGCATCTGCCGGATGTCCGCCGCGCCGGGGGCGGCGGCGAGCTGTGCCCAGTCGACGTCCATCACGGTCACGACAGCGTCCGCGCCGGCCAGGGCCTCGCCCAGTGCGCGGACCGCGAGCTTCGGGTCCATCGGGGGCATCGCGCCCCGCCTGACGCGGGCGCGGACGGCCTCGCTGGTCTCGGCGAAGCCGCCGCCGGCCCAGGCGCCCCAGGCCACGGCGAGACCGGCCAGGCCACGGCCGCGCCGGTTCTCGGCCAGGGCGTCCAGGAAGGCGTTCGCCGCCGCGTAGTTGCCCTGCCCGGCCGTGCCGAGGGTGGATGCGGACGACGAGAAGAGGACGAACGCGTCCAGGTCGAGGCCGGACGTCAGCTCGTCGAGCAGGGCCGCGCCCGTGGCCTTCGCCGCCAGCACCGTCTCCAGTCGTGCGGCGGAGAGCCGGTTCACGACCCCGTCGTCCAGTGCTCCCGCGGTGTGCATCACGCAGGACACCGCGGGGCCGTCGGCCGAGGCCCGGGCCAGCAGCCCGGACAGTTCCGCGCGGCTGCTCACGTCGCAGGCCACGACGTCGACGCGGGTGCCCTGGGCGGCCAGTTCGGCGGCCGTCGCCGCCATGCCCGCCGCCGCGGGGCCGGACCGGCTGGTCAGGAGCACGCGGGGCGCGCCGCGTCCGGCGAGCCACCGGGCGACGTGCCCGGCGATCGCGCCGGTGCCGCCCGTGATGAGCGTCGTACCGCGCGGGGTCCAGGGCTCGGCGTGGGCGCGGGGCCGCGCGGCGCGGGTCAGCCGTCGGCCGAGGATCCCGGCCGCGCGGATCGCGACCTGGTCCTCGCCGCACCCGGACAGCACCGCCACCAGCCGCGCGCCGGCCCGCTCGTCGAGCACGGCAGGAAGATCGATCAACCCACCCCACCGGTCGGGGTGTTCCAGCGCCACGACCCGGCCGAGACCCCACACCTGCGCCTGCACCGGGCTGCTCAGCGCCTCGCCGGGGCCGGCCGCGACGGCGCCGCGGGTGAGCAGCCACAGGGGCGCCTCGATGCCGGAGTCGCCGAGGGCCTGCACCAGGCCCAGGGTCGCCGCAACGCCACCGGACACCACCGGGTGGTCCGGCAGCGGCGTCTCGTCCAGGGCCAGCAGCGACACCACGCCGGAGACGGCGGACGGCTCGGTGCCCTCCAGCGCCCGATCGAGCAGCGCGGCCACGTCGGCGCGCTCCACGCCCGTGGCTCCGGCCTCGGCCACGACGACCTCGGCGCCTCGGGCGCGCAACGCCGCCACGCACCCCTGCACCAGTTCCCCGGCGACCTGCGCGGGGGCCGCGACCAGCCAGACGCCCGACAGCGCGCGGGAGCCGGGCTCGGCCACCGGCGCCCAGCCGGTGCGGTAGCGCCATCCGGCCGTCACCGAACGGTCCTGCTCACGGCGCCGCCACGACGCCAGCGCCGGCAGGAACTCACTCAGCGGACGGTCGCCGTCCACCGCGAGCGTGTCGGCGAGGCGTGTCAGGTCCCCGCCCTCGACGGCCGCCCAGAACCGCGCCTCGGCCTCCGCGCCGTCGCCGCCCGCGACGGCTCCCGTGGGCAGGTGCAGTTCGCCTTCGGGCCAGTAGCGCTGGTGCCGGAAGGCATACGTCGGCAGGCCGACCCGCTCCGCCCTCGGCACCACGGCGGCCCAGTCCACACCCACACCGTGCACGAACACCCGCGCCAGGCCCGTCACCAGGCCCGTGACGCCCTCGTCGTCCCGTCGTTGCAGCGGGACGAACACACCCTCCTCACCACCGACACCGGCCACCGCGTCCGGGCCCAGCGACGACAGCGAACCGTCGGGACCGACCTCGACGAACACCGAGACGCCCTGGGTCGCCAGCGTGCGCACCGCATCGGCGAACCGCACCGCCCCACGCGTCTGCGCCGGCCAGTACCCCGCCCCGCACTCCGTCAACACCTCACCGCTCAACGCACCCGCCCACAGCACCTGCGGCCGCTCGTACGCCAACTCGCCAGCCAGCGCGCCCAGTTCATCCAGGACCCGATCCATCGCCGCCGAGTGGAACGCGTGCGAGACACGCAGCCGCCGCACCCGACGACCCCGCTCCCGCCAGTACTCCACCACCTGCTCGACCTGAGCCGTCTCACCGGAGACCACCACCGACTCAGGACCGTTCACCGCCGCGACCGACACCCCCGACAGCTGCTCCAGCCCGGCAAGCACATCAGCCTCAGGAGCACCCACCGCCGCCATCGCCCCGCCACCCGGCAACCCCTGCATCAGACGGGCCCGCGCCGCCACCAGCCGGCACGCATCCGCCAGCGACAACACCCCCGCCACATACGCGGCCGCCACCTCACCCACCGAATGCCCCACCACCGCATCCGCCACCACACCCGCCGCCCTCAACACCGCAGCCAGCGCGACCTCGAACGCGAACAGACCCGCCTGCGCATACAACGTCTGATCGGCCAGAGCCTCATCGACACCGTCAACACCCAGGACGACGTCCCGGACC
>NZ_JBIBJK010000065.1:0-4625 GCF_042958635.1 Streptomyces sp. NPDC007971 | reverse complement strand
CCGCCGGCCCGCAGCACACCGGTGGCGTGCCGGGTCCACGAACGACCGTCCTCCACGTCGCCCGTACTGGAGTGGAAGGTCAGCTCACGCCTGCCCGACTCATCCTCAGCACCGACCCAGACCTGCACCCGCACCGAACCGTTCTCGGGCAGGACGAGAGGAGCATCCAGAACCAGCTCCTCCACCAGGTCATACCCGACCTGGTCACCCGCACGGACCGCCAACTCCACGAACGCCGCACCAGGCAACAACACCGAACCCTGCACCACGAAGTCAGCCAGCCACGGATGCGTCCGCACCGACAACCGACCGGTCAGCAGCACACCGTCCGTGTCACCCACAGCGACAGCCGCACCCAGCAGCGGATGCTCCGCCGAACCGAGACCGGCCGCCGACACATCACCCACCGCCGGCAGCACCTCAGGCCAGAACCGCTCACGCTGGAACGCGTACGTCGGCAGGTCGACGCGCCGCGCGCCACGCCCGGCGAAGAACGCCTCCCAGTCCAGGCGCACGCCCCGCGTGCACAGCCGCGCCACCGCCGACACCAGCGCGGACTCCTCCGGCTGATCGGCGCGCAGCACCGGTACGAAGGCCGCGTCCGGCGCGGACTCCTGGCCCAACGCAGAGAGCGTCCCGCCCGGGCCGACCTCGACGAACGTGACAAGGCCCTCGGCGACCAGCGTGCTCACGGCGTCGGCGAACCGCACCGACTCGCGCACGTGCCGCACCCAGTACCCCGGCGACGCCAGCTCCTCGGCAGTCGCCCGCGCACCCGTCAGCGTCGACACGATCGGAATCACCGGCGCCTCGAACGACACACCCTCCAGCACGGCGCGGAAGTCATCGAGCATCGGGTCCATCAGCGGCGAGTGGAACGCATGGCTCACCCGCAGCCGGGACACCTTCCGCCCCGCCTCACGCCACCGCTCGCCCACAGCCTCCACATCAGCGGCGACACCCGACACGACGACCGACGACGGCCCATTGACCGCCGCGATACCCACCGTCTCCGGCAGGTCCGCCGCAACCTCGTCCTCCGTCGCCTGGACCGCCACCATCGCACCGCCCCCGGGCAGCGCCTGCATCAGCCCGGCACGAGCCGACACCACCTTCACCGCATCCGCCAGCGACCACACACCCGACACATACGCGGCAGCCAGCTCACCGATCGAGTGACCCGCCAGCACATCGGGGCGGACACCCCACGACTCCAGCAGCCGGAACAGCGCGACCTCGACCGCGAACAGCGCCGGCTGCGTCACCCCCGTCTCGTTCAGAGCATCGGCGTCCTCACCGAACAGCACCTCACGGACCTGCGGCTCGAACTCCGCAAGCACCTCGTCCAGCGCCTCGGCGAACACCGGGAACCGGTCGGACAGTTCACGCCCCATGCCAAGCCGCTGCGAACCCTGACCCGAGAACAGGAAACCCACCCGGCCGGGCTCATCAGCCACACCCGAGACCACACCACCGGCCGCCCGCCCCTCGGCCACCGCCGCCAGCGCATCGAGCAGCTCCGACCGCTCAACACCGACCACCACCGCACGGTGGTTCAACGTCGAGCGTGACGTGGCGAGCGAGTAGCCGACATCAACGGGCGCAAGCCCGTCCGCCACGGACAGCAGTCGCTCCGCCTGGCCGCGCAGCGCACCCTCGTCACTCGCCGACAGCACCCACGGCACCGGACCACCGTCGTGCGTGGCCGGCTCCGGGGCTTCCGCCTGCTCGACGGCGGGAGCCTGCTCGATGATGGCGTGCGCGTTCGTACCGCTGAAGCCGAACGACGACACACCCGCACGCCACGGCCGCTCCACGACCGGCCACTCACGCTCCTCGGTGAGCAGTTCGACCGCGCCCGCCGACCAGTCCACGTGCTGCGACGGCTCGTCCACGTGCAGCGTGCGGGGCAGGACGCCGTGCCGCATCGCCATCACCATCTTGATCACACCCGCCACACCCGCGGCGGCCTGCGTGTGACCGATGTTCGACTTCAGGGACCCCAGCCACAGCGGCTCGTCGGCACGGTCCTGACCGTAGGTGGCGAGGAGCGCCTGGGCCTCGATCGGGTCGCCCAGCTTGGTGCCCGTACCGTGCGCCTCGACGGCGTCGACGTCGGCGGGGGCGAGCCCCGCGGTCGCCAGCGCCTGCCGGATCACTCGCTGCTGCGAGGGTCCGTTCGGCGCGGTCAGGCCGTTGGACGCACCGTCCTGGTTCACCGCGGAACCGCGTACGACGGCGAGGACCTGGTGACCGTTGCGCTGGGCGTCCGACAGGCGCTCGACGACCAGCATGCCGACGCCCTCGCCCCAGCCCGTGCCGTCGGCCGCGTCGGCGAACGCCTTGCACCGGCCGTCCACAGCCAGGCCCCGCTGACGGCTGAACTCGATGAAGGCACCCGGCGTGGACATCACCGTCACGCCACCGGCCAGGGCCAGTTCGCACTCACCGGAGCGCAGGGCCTGCACCGCCAGGTGCAACGCCACCAGCGACGACGAGCACGCCGTGTCCACGGTGACCGCCGGACCCTCGAAGCCGAACGTGTAGGACAGGCGCCCCGAGGCGACGCTGGCCGCGTTGCCGGTCGCCACATAGCCGCCCACGTCCTCGGCGGCCGTGCCCAGCAGCAGCCCGTAGTCCTGCATGTTCGAGCCGACGAACACACCCACCCGCTCGCCGCGTACCGCGCTCGGGTCGATACCGGCCCGCTCGAACACCTCCCAGGAGGTTTCGAGGAGCAGCCGCTGCTGCGGGTCCATGGCCAGCGCCTCGCGCGGCGAGATCCCGAAGAAGCCCGCGTCGAACCCGCTCACATCCGAGAGGAACGCGCCCGACCGCGAGTACGACGTGCCCACCGAGTCCGGGTCGGGGTCGTAGAGCGCCTCCAGGTCCCAGCCGCGGTCGGCCGGGAACTCCGACACCACGTCCCCGCCCGACCGCAGCACCCGCCACAGGTCCTCGGGGCTCGCCACACCTCCCGGGAACCGGCACGCCATCCCCACGATCGCGATCGGCTCGTCCACCACACCCGACATGACCACGGGAGCAGTGGGCAGGGAGCCGGCGCTCGCTCCGGACAGCTCGGTACGCAGATAGGCGGCCAGCGCGGCCGCGTTCGGGTAGTCGAAGACGAGGGTCGTGGGCAGGGCTACACCCGTGGCCTCGCTCAGCCGGGTCCGCAGCTCCACCGCGGTCAGCGAGTCGAAGCCCAGCTCCCGGAAGGCACGGGTCGCGGAGAAGGCGTCGGCCGACACGTGGCCGAGGACCGCTGCCGCCTCGTACCGGACCAGGTCGGTCAGCTGCCGCTCCTGCTCGGCCTCGTCCAGCCCGGCAAGCCGCTGCGCCAGCGGCGACGACCCCGGCTCCACCGCAGAGGCCTCGAACACCGCACGCACCTGCGGCAGTTCACTCAGCAGCGGGCTCGGACGCTGCGCCATGAACGTCCCCGCGAACCGCTCCCAGTCCACGTCGGCGATGGCGACGTTCCCGTCACCACGCTCCAGAGCCGTGGCCAGACCCACGATCGCCACCGCCGGAGCCATCGACGGCAGGCCCAGACGCCGCAACTGTGCCGCAGCGTCCTCGCCGGCATTGGCGACCATGCCGCCATCCGCCCACGGACCCCACGCCACCGCCGTAGCAGGCAGACCCGCAGCCCGGCGATGCTCGGCCAAAGCATCCAGATAAGCATTGGCAGCCGCATACGCACCCTGACCACCGCTGCCCCACACGCCGGCGATCGACGAGAACAGCACGAACGCGTCCAACGGTGTGTCGGCAAGGAGCTCGTGCAGGTTCCTCGCACCAACAGCCTTCGCCGCCAGCACATCAGTGAACCCACCCGGACCGGACGGATCGATATCGGCAACAGCAGCCGAACGCTCGATCCCCGCCGCGTGCACAACCGCGTCAAGCGCCGGAAGACTCCCCAACAACGCCGCGACCGATTCCCGGTCCGCCACATCACAGGCCGCGAACGTCACCCGCGCACCCAACCCGACCAGTTCGGACGCCAGTTCCACCGCACCCTCGGCCTCAGCACCACGACGACTGGCCAGCACCAGATGCTCAGCCCCACGCGCCGCCAGCCAACGCGCCACATGCCCACCCAGCGCACCAAGACCACCCGTGACAAGAACCGTCCCACGCGGAGTCCACCCGGCCCCGGTCGCCCTGCCCACCGGGGCAGGCACCAGCCGACGACCGAGGATCTCGCCACCGCGCACCGCGACCTGATCCTCACCACTCACCCCGGTAAGCACCGCGGCCAGCAGATCACCGCTCACCTCGTCCTGAGCGTCCGGCAGATCGACCAGACCACCCCAACGGCCGGACTGCTCCAACGCAGCCACCCGACCAAGCCCCCACACCATCGACTGCTCGAACCCGGCAACCACATCACCCGAGCCCGCCGCCACCGCACCCGACGTCAGGCACCACAACGGAGCCGGCACACCCGCGTCGCCCAACGCCCGCAGGAGACCGATCGTGGCTCCGAGACCCACGGGTACGCCCGCATCATGCTCAGCGGCGAGCCCCAGCAGCGAGACCACACCGCTCAGCGAAGGCAGCCCGGCCAGCTGCTCCGCCCAGTCGACCGCATCCAGGTCCACCTGCAGAACCTG
>NZ_JBIBJK010000064.1:0-4652 GCF_042958635.1 Streptomyces sp. NPDC007971 | reverse complement strand
CAGGTTCTGCAGGTGGACCTGGATGCGGTCGACTGGGCGGAGCAGCTGGCCGGGCTGCCTTCGCTGAGCGGTGTGGTCTCGCTGCTGGGGCTCGCGGGCGTGGGCGGATCGGTGGTGCCTGCGGGGGTTGGGGCCACGATCGGCCTCCTGCGGGCGTTGGGTGATGTGGGTGTGTCGGCTCCGTTGTGGTGTGTGACGTCGGGTGCGGTGGCGGCGGGTGCGGACGATGCCGTAGCCGGGTTCGAGCAGTCGATGGTGTGGGGGCTCGGCCGGGTGGCCGCGTTGGAGCAGTCCGGCCGTTGGGGCGGTCTGGTCGACGTACTGGATGCGGGCGACGACACCGGTGACCTGCTCGCCTCGGTGCTCGCCGGGGTGAACGGTGAGGATCAGGTCGCCGTACGTGGTGGCGAGCTCCTCGGCCGCCGGCTGGTGCCCGCGCCTCTGGGCAAGGCGTCCGGGGCGGGATGGACGCCGCGCGGGACGGTCCTCGTCACCGGTGGTCTTGGCGCCTTGGGCGGTCATGTGTCGCGCTGGTTGGCGACCCAGGGCGCCGAGCATGTGGTGCTGGCGAGCCGTCGTGGTGCTGAGGCCGCGGGGGCCGCGGAACTGGAAGCCGAACTGGTGGAGTTGGGCGCGCGAGTGACGTTCGCCGCCTGTGACATGACGGACCGGGAGTCGGTGGCCGCGCTGTTGGCGGGTGTTCCGGCGCTCGACGCGGTCGTTCACACGGCGGGCATCGAGCGCTCCGCCACTCTCGCCGACATCGATCCGTCCGACCTGGGTGGGTTCGCTGATGTGCTGGCGGCGAAGGCTGTTGGTGCGAGGAACCTGCACGAGCTGCTCGGCGACAGGGCCTTGGACGCGTTCGTGATGTTCTCGTCGATCTCAGGAGTGTGGGGCAGCGGCGGTCAGGCCGCCTATGGTGCGGCGAACGCCTACCTGGATGCTTTGGCCGAGCACCGCCGGGCTGCGGGTCTGCCTGCTACGGCGGTGGCGTGGGGTCCGTGGGCGGATGGCGGCATGGTCGCCAACGCCGGCCCGGGCGCCGAGGCGCAGTTGCGGCGTCGGGGTCTGCCGTCGATGGCTCCGGCGGTGGCGATCGTGGGTCTGGCCACGGCTCTGGAGCGTGGTGACGGGAACGTCGCCATCGCCGACGTGGACTGGGAGCGGTTCGCGGGGACGTTCATGGCGCAGCGTCCGAGCCCGCTGCTGAGTGAACTGCCGCAGGTGCGTGCGGTGTTCGAGGCCTCTGCGGTGGAGCAGGGGTCGTCGCCGCTGGCGCAGCGGCTTGCCGGGCTGGACGAGGCCGAGCAGGAGCGGCAGCTCACCGAGCTGGTCCGGTACGAGGCGGCAGCGGTCCTCGGACATGCGTCCGGCGACGCGCTGCCGGCGACGCGTGCCTTCCGGGAGCTGGGCTTCGACTCGCTGACCGCGGTGGAGCTGCGGACCCGGCTGAGCGAGGCCACGGGTGTCGCCCTGCCCACGACCCTCGTCTTCGACTACCCGAACGCGGCCGCGCTGGCCGCCTATCTGCGGGGCGAGCTCTGCGGTGCGGCTCCGACCACCTCCGCCTCGATCACTGTGGCGGACGTGTCCGACGAGCCGATCGCGATCGTGGGGATGGCGTGCCGGTTCCCGGGTGGTGTGGCGAGCCCGGAGGACCTGTGGCGGGTACTGCTGTCGGGTGGGGACGCGGTGTCGGACTTCCCGGCAGACCGCGGCTGGGACCTGGAGGCGCTCTACGACCCCGACCCGGACTCGGTGGGGACCTCCTACTCCCGGTCGGGCGCGTTCCTGTCGGGTGTGAGCGGGTTCGACGCGGGTTTCTTCGGGATCTCGCCGCGCGAGGCGCTGGCCATGGATCCGCAGCAGCGGCTGCTCCTCGAAACCTCCTGGGAGGCCTTCGAGCGGGCGGGCATCGACCCCAACTCCCTGCGGGGTGAGCGCGTCGGTGTGTTCGTCGGCTCGAACATGCAGGACTACGGGTGGGTGCTGGCTGCCGGCGCCGAGGACGTCGGCGGTTACGCGGCGACCGGCAACGCGGCCAGCGTCGCCTCGGGCCGACTGTCGTACACCTTCGGGCTCGAAGGTCCCGCCGTCACGGTGGACACGGCCTGCTCGTCGTCGCTCGTCGCCCTGCACCTGGCGGTGCAGGCACTCCACAAGGGCGAGTGCGAACTGGCCCTCGCGGGCGGGGTGACGGTGATGTCCACGCCGAGCTCGTTCATCGAGTTCAGCCGCCAGCGGGGCCTGGCCGAGGACGGCCGCTGCAAGGCGTTCGGCGCGGGCGCGGACGGCACGGGCTGGGGCGAGGGCGTCGGCATGCTGTTCGTGGAGCGGCTGTCGGACGCGCAGCGCAACGGTCACCAGGTCCTCGCCGTCGTACGGGGTTCCGCGGTGAACCAGGACGGTGCGTCCAACGGCCTGACCGCGCCGAACGGCCCCTCGCAGCAGCGAGTGATCCAGCAGGCGCTCGCCAGTGCGGGGCTGGCCCCCGCCGACGTGGACGCGGTCGAGGCCCATGGCACCGGCACGAAGCTGGGCGACCCGATCGAGGCGCAGGCCCTCCTTGCCACCTACGGCCAGGGCCGTCCCGCCGACCGGCCGCTGTGGCTCGGGTCGATCAAGTCGAACATCGGTCACACGCAGGCCGCCGCGGGTGTCGCCGGTGTGATCAAGATGGTGATGGCGATGCGGCACGGCGTGCTGCCCCGCACCCTCCACGTGGACGAGCCGTCGCCGCACGTCGACTGGACCGCCGGCGCGGTCGAACTGCTCGCCGACGAGCGCGAGTGGCCCGCTGCGGACCGCCCGTGGCGGGCGGGTGTGTCGTCGTTCGGGTTCAGCGGTACGAACGCGCACGTCATCGTGGAGCAGGCTCCGGCGAAGGAGTCGGAGTCGGAGTCGGCGTCGGGGCCGGTGGCGGTCGCGGGGCCGGTGACGGACGGCGGTGCTCTGGTGCCGTGGGTGTTGTCGGCGCGGAGTGTGGAGGCGCTGCGGGAGCAGGCCGCGCGGTTGAAGTCCTTCGTGGAGGCGTCGGCGGATCTGCCGGTGGCGGATGTGGGTCGTTCGCTGGTGTCGTCGCGTGCGGTGCTGGAGCACCGTGCGGTGGTGGTCGGTGTTGAGCGGTCGGAGCTGCTCGATGCGCTGACGGCTCTGGCCGAGGGGCGGGCGGCCGGTGGTGTGGTCTCGGGTGTGGCTGATGAGCCCGGCCGGGTGGGTTTCCTGTTCTCGGGTCAGGGTTCGCAGCGGCTGGGCATGGGTCGTGAACTGTCCGACCGGTTCCCGGTGTTCGCCGAGGCGCTGGACGAGGTGCTGGATCTCCTGGCTCCCGAGGTCCGTGAGGTGCTGTTCGGTGAGGACGCCGATGCGCTGAACGAGACGGGGGTGACGCAGCCGGCGCTGTTCGCGGTCGAGGTGGCCCTGTTCCGTCTTCTTGAGTCGTGGGGTGTGCGGCCGGACGTGCTGGCGGGTCACTCGATCGGTGAGTTGGCTGCCGCGTATGTGTCGGGTGTGTGGTCGCTGGCGGATGCGGTGAAGGTGGTGTCGGCCCGGGGTGCGCTGATGCAGGCGCTGCCCGAGGGTGGCGCGATGGTGGCGGTCCAGGCGACGGAGGACGAGGTTGCGGCGGACTTGCCGGAGACGGTGGGTATCGCGGCGGTGAATGGGCCGTCGTCGGTCGTCGTGTCGGGTGTCGCCGCTGATGTGGAGGCTGTGGGCGAGCGGTGGCGTGAGGCGGGGCGGAAGGTGTCCCGGCTGCGGGTGAGCCATGCGTTCCACTCGCCGCTGATGGATCCGATGCTCGATGACTTCCGCGCCGTGCTGGAGGGCGTGTCGTTCGAGGCGCCCACGATTCCGATCGTGTCGACGCTGACGGGCCGGGCGGCCACGGCCGAGGAACTGGCGTCCCCCGACTACTGGGTGCGGCACGTGCGCGAAGCGGTGCGGTTCGCCGACGCCGTGAGCACGCTGGTCGCCGAGGGTGTCGGCACGTTCGTCGAGGTCGGCCCGGGCGGGACGCTCTCCGCGCTCGGCCAGGAGTCCGCGCCAGATGCGGCCTTCGTACTGGTGCTGCGCGGCGACCGGCCGGAGGCGATGGCCGTCACGACGGCCGCGGGGCACCTGCACGTGCGCGGTGCCCGGGTGGACTGGGAGGTCTTCTTCGCCGGTCGCGGAACGCGCCGGGTCGACCTGCCGACGTACGCGTTCCAGCGTGAGCGGTTCTGGCCCGACGTGCAGCCGCTGATCGGCGATGTCGCGGCGGCCGGACTCGGTCCCGCCGAGCATCCGCTGCTGGGTGCGACCGTCGTCCTCGGTGGCACGGACGGCGTGCTGCTGACCGGCCGGCTGTCGGTCCAGACCCACCCGTGGCTGGCCGATCACGCGGTCATGGACGCGGTGCTGCTGCCCGGGACGGCGTTCCTCGACCTTGCGATCCGTGCGGGTGACCAGGTCGGCTGCGACCTGGTCGAGGAGCTGACCCTGGAAGCGCCTCTCGTCCTGCCCGAGAACGGCTCGGCGCGGGTGCAGGTCTGGGTCGGTGCCGAGGACGGGTCCGGCAGGCGTGAGCTGACCTTCCACTCCAGTACGGGCGACGTGGAGGACGGTCGTTCGTGGACCCGGCACGCCACCGGTGTGCTGCGGGCCGGCGG
>NZ_JBIBJK010000063.1:0-5031 GCF_042958635.1 Streptomyces sp. NPDC007971 | reverse complement strand
AGCTTCGTCACCCCCCTGGCGACAAGGGCCACCAGCGCGAAACCCGCGAGCACGGTGACGACGAAGGCCAGATCGGCCATCGCGAACTCCTGGAGAGGTTTGGGGTTGGAACAAGGACGGTTAGAGGAAACCGCCTCTCTGGCCGGATCCGTTCACTCGTTGACGACCCTCTTACGGCGTCCTCCACGGCTTTGACGGGACTCTTACGGCCCCTGGCCCGTACCGGTGGGTAATACGCTGGGACGTTCGGTGACCCAGCTCACAGCCGGAAGCGGAGCCGGCAGATATCCGCGTCCGCGTCCCGCCGCACGGCATGCGCGACGACGGCGCCCCGCCCGGTCTGCGCGGCCGGGGCACGTCGTGAGCCGCTCGCCGAACGTCCGGCACTCAGTCCCTGCGGTTCGTCGGATGCGGCTGTACGCCCGTCATGAGGATGTCCAGCCCTCGTCGTGTGGTCGCCAGGACCACCCGGTCACCGGCCCGGAGCACCCGGCCCTGCGACGGATGCCAGTCGAAGCCGGGCCGGTTCAGACGCAGGCCGGTGAGCGTGTCCATGGAGGAGACCTGCACCGCGGGGGCCACGGCGCCGACGGCGAGCACCCGCCACTCGTTCTTCCGGAACGCCTCGTGCACCGAGCGTCCCTCCAGCTCCGGGTGCCCGGCCACGTCCACGCAGGTGAACAGCAGCGAGCCCCGCTCCACCGGCATCACACCGAGCACATGCCGGCCCATCATGGCGGCGGCGAAGGACGGGGCGGCCAGCGCGGAAACGCTCCTGCTGCGAGTGAGCGCGTCCGGGTACGAGGCGCGCAGGGTACGTTGAACCGTCGCCGCCAGGTCGTCGTCGTACAGCCGCATGACCACGCGCACCTGGGGGTTGGTCTCGCGGGCGGCCATGACGATGTCCAGGTTCTGGCCGTCGTCACGGGTCAGGACGAGCAGCGAGCGGCTGTGCCGGACCCGGGCGAGGTCGAGCACGCCAAGGGCGGTGGCGTCCTGGATGATCAACGGCACGCCGAACTCACGGGCGAGCGCGACGCCCCGCGCATGGGGGTCGCGCTCGATCACCACGACCTCGTGGTCGGTGGTGCGCAACCGGGCCAGCACCCGCGTACCGATCTTGCCGAGGCCGACGAGGACGATGTGGCCGGTCGTGTCCTCGTCGGGAGGGTGGCTCGCGGAGGCGGCACGGAAGGCTTCGGTGGCGTTCAGCGTGGCGGCCACGACGAGCGGCAGCACGGCCAGGCCCACGAAGCCGGCCACGAGCTGGAGGATGCGGCGGGCGACGGACTCGTTCGTGGCCGGGTCTCCCATCGTGAAGATGTCCAGCATCGGCAGGTACAGGTTCTTCCACCAGGGGTGCTCGTCCGCGAACAGCGCGGTCGCCGCGGCAAGGGCCAGCACCATGGCGCCGAGCGCACCGAAGACGGCGATGACCTCGCGGGAGAGGAACACCTTCCACGGCAGGTGCGCGGGCCGGGCCCGCAGCCAGGCGCCGGCACGTCCGCGCCGGCTGCGGCGGGCGGGCTCGGGCGCGTGGTGGTGGGTGACCTCCTCCAGCATCAGCCGGCCGTGCGTGAACTGCCGGTGGTACGCGGTCCGGGTGTCGGGCAGGAGCTGGGTGCCCTCCTCACCCGGTGTCTCCGGGCTGTCCTCGCTCGCCGGGTCGTCCTGGTGCGCGCCGGACAGGACGGCGAGGGTGGCCAGGTCGGTGGTCCGTGACGGGCTGCCGGCCGGGCGTACGACCCCGCGGAAGACCTTGTCCTCGACCTGGAGCGTGTGTCCGTGGCCGACGGCGGCGGCCGCCACCAGTTCGGGAACGGCGGTGTCGGCGTCCGACAGCACCGTGGTCGAGGTGTCCTGCGCGGGGTCCTCGGCCCGGCCGACGGCGCGGTCCAGCAGCCTCTCCAGGTGACGTCCGCGCTCGCGGTGGAACATCCGCACCACCAGGCGCACCGACGGGTTCAGGGTGCGGGCCAGCAGTGCGGCGGTCATGTTGACCTGGTCGTCGCGGTAGGTGAGTGCGAGCGCGGCGGCCCGTTCGACACCGGCGGCCCGTAAGGCCCGCTCGTCCGGCCGCGCGGAGACCAGCAGCTCGACCGGCGAGCGCGGGTCGTCGTGCAGCGCGGCGATCCCGGCGCCGAACTCGTCGTCGCGGGACGGCACCACCACGGTGACGGCCTCGCCGCAGACCGCGTCCAGTTCGAGCGCGAGCCGGTGCGCGAGTCCGTCGTCACCGCAGATCACCATGTGCTGGGAGCGCTGGCCAAGTTCCGTGCGCAGATGGAGAGTTGATGTCACACCGAGAAGGAACGGCGGGAGGTGGGGCACCGTTCCGGCGGGCGGCGGATCCGGCGTCAGGATCACGTCAGGAGATCCGTCGCCCGTGGTTCACCTCCGTGCCGGTCCCGCCGTGTCCAGTGCGGCCCCGGTCTCGTCGGCCAGGGTGACCGCGACCAGCCGGGCCTGGAGCGGGGGTACGTCGCCGGGGCCGGGGGTGAGGAGGAAACGGCCGAGGTAGTGGCCGTTGCCATAGGCGCGCAGCTCGATCTCGCCCTCGGGCCAGCCGTCGACGTCCGGGTTCCAGGTGTGCCGGCCCACCGTCACGCTGCCGTCCTTCTCCAGGCGCGGCGGACGGCCGATGAGGGTGCCGTACTCGAAGCGGCAGGTGCGCAGACCGAGCAGGTCGGTCAGCTCGGTGCGGACGTGGTCGACCACGGTGTCCCCCGAGTTGGCGGACTGGACGAGGTCGGCCGTGCGGTGGATGCGCGCCAGGTAGGCCGCGTCCGTCACCGTCCTGACCTCCAGGCGGCGGGTGCGCACGGCGAGTTGGGAGACGATCACGCCGACGGCCAGCAGGAGCAGGGCTGTCTCCAGGTCGGCCGGGGCGGTGATGTCGAAGGTCTGGTACGGCCGGGTGAGGAAGAAGTCGAACCAGGCGGTCGCCGACAGCGCCGCGAGCACACCCGCCGTACGGCTGCCGAGCGCGGCCACCGCGACGACCACCACGACGAGTACGAGGGCGGCGCTCGTGTGCGACAGGCTCGTGCGCAACGGCACGAGCGCGACAGCCACCAGGAACGGGGCGACCAGCCCTGCCGTCAGGGCGATCCGGTCGCGCGGCGGCCAGGTGCGGGGCGTGGGACGGATTCCTCGCGTGCGGTGCAGCTTCCAGGTGCCGGTCATGCTGCTCATCACGCGCCTCCTAGAGTTGCTCGGTCGGTCCGGCACCCACCGTCTGTGCCGCGAACGGCAGCGACACCACCATGGTGAGGCCGCCGCCGGGGGTGTCCTCGGGGCTGAGAGTGCCGTTCATCGCCTCGGTCAGGCCCCGCGCGAGGGCGAGACCGAGACCGAGGCCCGTGGCGTTGTCGGTGTCGCCGAGCCGCTGGAAGGGCTCGAAGAGACGGTCCCGGCCGTCGGCGGGCAGCCCGGGGCCGCGGTCCACCACCCGCAGCTCCACCCGCCCGGCCAGGGCACTGGCGGTGACCAGCACCTTCTTCCCGGGCGGGGTGTGCCGGGCGGCGTTGCCGACCAGGTTGGCGATCACTCGCTCCAGCAACGGCGGGTCGGCCAGTACCACGGGGATGTCCTCGACGCTCGCCACCTCGGCCCCCGGCACGTCGGCCAGTGCCATGGGCAGCACCTCCTCCAGGGAGGTGGGACGAAGGCTCAGGGGGAGGACGCCGGCCTCCAGGCGGCTGAGGTCGAGGAGGTTCTCCACGAGGCGGTTGAGCTTGGCCATGGACTCGTCGGCGGTGGCGAGGAGTTCTTCGCGGTCCTTGGGCGAGAAGGCGACGTCCCGACTGCGCAGGGAGGTGACCGCGGCCCACCCTGCGGCGAGCGGGGTGCGCAGGTCGTGTCCGACGGCCCGCAGCAGCGCCGTCCGCAGCCGGTCGACGGCCTTGACGGGCTCCACCTCGGCCGCCGCCTGGGCCAGCCGGGCCCGCTCGACCGCGGAGCCCACGTGCGCGGCGAACGCGGCCAGCACCCGTCGCTCGGACGACGACAGCGTGCGGCCGCGCAGCACCAGGCAGGCGCCGGACCCGGCGGGAACGGCCGTCGTCCCGGACGCGTCGGGCGGCGCGTCCAGCAGTTCGGCCGATTCCATGCCGAAGGTCTCCCGCGTCCGCTCCAGCAGCGCGGGGATCGTCGCCTCGCCGCGCACGATGCTGCCGGCCAGGGACGACATGGTCTCCGCCTCGGCCGTCGCGCGGGCGGAGCGGCGTGACAGGCGCAGGGACCGGTCGACGACCGCGGCGACTATGGCCGCCACGACCACGAACACCCCGAGGGCGACCAGCGCGTTCGGATCGTTCAGTGTGAACGCGCCGATGGGCGGGATGAACCAGTAGTTGAGCAGCAAGGACGCCGTGATCGACGCGATCACCGCGGAGACCACCCCGCCTATGCAGGCCACCCCCACCACGGCCAGCAGGAACAGCAGGGCCTCGCTGGTCAGGTTCAGCGTGCCGCGCAGCTGGGCCAGGACGACCGTCAGCAGCAAGGGCAGCACCAGACCGGCCACCGGGCCGGCGATCAGCCGGGCCGTGGACAGGGTGCGGCGCCTGGACGGCAGGAGGGTGCCGCGTCCGGCCCGCTCGTGGGTGACCCGGTGCACGTCGATGTCGCCGGACAGCTCGGTCACGGTCTCCCCCGTGCCCGGCCCGGTCAGGAACCGCGACAGCCGGCCGCGGCGGCTCGTACCCAGCACGAGCTGGGTGGCGTTCTCGGCGCGCGCGAACTCCACCAGAGCGGTGGCCACGTCGTCGCCGACGACCGAGTGGTAGCTGCCGCCGAGGTCCTCCACGAGTCTGCGCTGCCGGGCCAGCGAGGCGTGCGAGACACCGGCGGCGAGACCGTCGCTGCGGGCCACGTGCACGGCGAGCAGATCGCCGCCCGCGGACCGGTCGGCGATCCGGGCGGCCCGCCGGATCAGCGTGTCGCCCTCCGGGCCGCCGGTCAGCGCGACGACCACCCGCTCCCGGGTCTCCCAGACCCGCCCGATGCCGTGCTGCGTGCGGTACTCCT
>NZ_JBIBJK010000062.1:0-5075 GCF_042958635.1 Streptomyces sp. NPDC007971 | reverse complement strand
GGAACACCGTCCGCAGACTCTCGTGCCGCGCCACCACATCACCCAACGCCGACCGCAACGCCTCCCGGTCCACCACACCCCGCAGCCGCAGGGCGAGCGGAATGTTGTACGTGGCTCCGGAGCCTTCGAGGCGGTCCAGGAACCACAGCCGGCGCTGGGCGAAGGAGAGCGGGACCCGGTCGGGACGGACGGCCGGCAGCAGGGCCGGGCGGGCCGCCTCGGCCTCCCCGAGGCGCTCGGCCAGCTGCGCCGCCGTGGGCGCCTCGAACAGGGTGCGGATGGCCAGTTCCACGCCGAGGGCGGCGCGGATGCGGCTGACCAGACGGGTGGCGAGCAGCGAGTGACCGCCGAGGTCGAAGAAGTGGTCGTCGGTGGAGACGCTCTCCACGCCGAGCACCTCGGCGAAGAGACCGCACAGGATCTCCTCCTGCGGGGTACGGGGTGCCCGGCCCGTGGCCGTACCAGCGAGGTCGGGGGCGGGCAGCGCCCTGCGGTCCAGCTTGCCGTTGGGGGTCAGGGGCAGCACGTCGAGGGTGACGAGACCGGCCGGGACCATGTACTCGGGAAGGCTCCGCGCGGCGTGGGCGCGGACCTGGCCGGGGTCGATCCGCTGCCCGGCCGACGGCACCAGGTAGGCGGCCAGGCGGCGGTCACCGGGCCGGTCCTCCCGTACGACGACGGCGACCTGGGCCACCGCCGGGTGCGCCGCGAGGACGGACTCGATCTCGCCGAGCTCGATCCTGAAGCCACGGATCTTGACCTGGTCGTCGGCCCGGCCGACGAACTCCAGGGCGCCGTCCCCGGTCCAGCGCGCCACGTCCCCGGTGCGGTACATCCGGGCGCCGGGGGCGCCGAACGGGTCGGCCACGAAGCGGCTCGCGGTCAGGCCGGGACGGCCCCAGTAGCCACGTGCGAGCCCCTCGCCCGCGACGTACATCTCTCCGGCGACACCCGGCGCGGCCGGACGCAGGCCGCCGTCGAGGACGTAGATGCGCAGGTCGGGGATGGCGCGGCCGATCATGCTGCCGGGGCCGGAGGCGGCGCCGGGCGCGTCGAGCGCGAGATGGCTGACGTGCACCGTGGTCTCGGTGATGCCGTACATGTTGACCAGGACGGGGCTGTCGTCGGCGTGCCGGGCGTACCAGTCGGCGAGCCGCCACAGGTCGAGCGCCTCGCCGCCGAAGACGACGTAGCGCAGGCACAGCCGGTCGCCGGTCGCCGGGTTCTCCCGGTCGGCTTGCATCAGCTGGTAGAAGGCCGAGGGGGTCTGGTTGAGGACGGTCACGCGCTCGTCCGCGAGCAGTCGCAGGAACTCCTCCGGGGACCGGCTGACGCCGTGCGGAACGACCACGAGCCGGCCGCCGTGCAGCAGCGGGCCCCACAGCTCCCACACGGAGAAGTCGAAGGCGTACGAGTGGAAGAGCGTCCACACGTCGTCGGAGCCGAAGTGGAACCAGTGGTCGGTCGCGCCGAAGAGGCGGACGACGTTGTGGTGCGGGACGACGACGCCCTTGGGCCGGCCGGTGGAGCCCGAGGTGTAGATCATGTAGGCGGGGTGGTGCGGGTGCACGTCCACGGCGGGGGCGGTGCCGGGCTCGGCGGCGAGCGCGGCCGTCGTGTCCGGCTTGTCGAGCAGCAGCCGGGCGGTGTTCTCGCCGAGCCCTGCGGGCAGGCCCGCGTCGGACCGGGTCACCAGCAGGGCGGGGCGGGCGTCGGCCAGCATGTGGGCGAGACGGTCCGTGGGGTAGTCCGGGTCCAGCGGCAGGTAGGCCGCGCCGGCCTTGAGGACCGCGAGCACGGCGACGACCAGGTCGGGGCAGCGGGGCAGGGCGAGGGCCACGAACCGCTCGGGCCGCGCTCCGTTCCGGGTGAGCAGCCGGGCCAGCCGGTTGGCGCGGGCGTCCAGCTCGGCGTAGGTGAGGCGGTCGTTGCCGAAGGAGACGGCGATCGCGTCGGGGGTGCGGGCGGCCTGGGCGGCGAAGCGGGCGGTCAGGGTGTCGGCGGCGGTTTTGGTGGTCGGGTCGTCGCCGGTCGGCGCGGCCGGGCCGCCGGGGGCGTTCCACTCCTCGACGACCCGGTGGATCTCCTCGGGTCCGAGCACGTCGACGCGTCCGGCGGGCCGGGTCGGGTCGGCGGCGAACGTCTCGAAGATCCGCACCAGCCGGTCGGCGGCACGGCGCACCGCCGCGCTGTCGAAGAGATCGGGACGGTGGTCCAGGCGCATGGTCAGTCGCCCCTCGACCACACCGGCGACGACGCCCAGGGCGTAGTGCGTGGCGTCGGTGGCGTGCAGGCCGGTGAGGGTCAGGCCGTCGACCGGCGGCTGGAGCTCGGACGCTTCGAGGGGGTAGTTCTCGAAGACCGCGATGGTGTCGAAGAGCGTGCCGTGTCCGGCGACGCGCTGCACCTCGGTCAGTCCCAGGTGCTGGTGGGCCATCAGGTCGGCCTGCCGGGCCTGGAGGCGGACCAGGGCGTCGGCGAGCGGCTCCGCCGCGGGCAGCTCGATGCGGACCGGCAGGGTGTTGATGAAGAGACCGACCATGGTCTCGATGCCCGGTATCTCCGGCGGCCGTCCGGAGACCGTCGCGCCGAAGACGACGTCGTCGCGGCCCGTGAGCTTGGCGAGCAGCAGCGCCCAGGCGCCCTGCAGGACGGTGTTGAGCGTGAGCCCGTGCCGGCGGGCCTGCTCGCGCAGCCGGACGGTCAGCTCCTCGGTCAGTTCCACCGTGAGGTGGCCGGGCGGCACGGCCGGCGGCGGCGCGTCGGCGGGGGCGAGCAGGCTCGGACCGTCCAGCCCGGCCAGTGCCGCGCTCCAGGCGGTCTCGGCGGCGGCCTTGTCCTGCCCGTTCAGCCACGCCAGGTACTGCCGGTAGGGGGTGACCGCGGGCAGGGAGGTGCCGTCTGCGTGGGTCGCGTACAGCTGGAACAGCTCACGCACCAGGACCGGCATGGACCAGCCGTCCAGCAGGATGTGGTGCTTGGTGAGCAGGAGGCGGTGCCGCTGCTCCCCGAGCCGGAACAGAGCGCAGCGCATCAGGGGCGGACGGGTCAGGTCGAACCGCGTGGCCCGGTCGGCGGCGAGCAGCCGGTCCAGCTCGGCGCGCTGCCGGTCCGGGTCGGTCTCGGCCGACAGGTCGGTCTCCGTCCAGGGGAGCGCGACCTCGTGGGGGACGATCTGCACGGCGCGGCTGAGTCCCTCGTGGCGGAACGCGGCCCGCAGGTTGGGGTGGCGGTGCAGCAGCGCCTCCGCGGCCGCGCGCAGTGCGGTGGCGTCCAGCGGCCCTTCGAGGTCGAGGCTCAGCTGCACGGTGTAGACGTCCGCTGCGCGCTCGTCGTACAGCGCGTGGAAGAGCAGTCCTTCCTGCAGCGGCGAGAGCGGCAGTACGTCGGCGAGTCCCTGCTTCGTCATTGAGAGGTTCTCCAGTCGGCTTCCAGCAGGTCGATCTCGGCCTGGGACAGTGAGACGAGGGTCAGATCGGAGGGGGTGTGCCCGCCGGCCTCGGGGGCTCGGGCGTGGTCGGCCAGTACGGTCAGGGCACGCGCCCAGGTGTCGGCGAGGTCGGCGACCTCCGCTGTGGTGAACAGGTCGCCTGCCCAGGACCAGGTCGCCACCAGGCAGGGGCCTTCGGGGCGGTCCTCGGTGAGCGCGTTGAGTTCGAGTTCGTGGGTGAGCGGCATGGCGGGGTCGGCCCCGCCGCCGAGCGCCTCGGCCTCCGGCGCGGCGGTCCAGGGCTCCTCGCTCCGGGACGGCGCCGGGAAGCGGCCGAGGTAGTTGAATCCCAGCTGCGGCGGGGCCGTGTGCGGCAGCGCGGTGCCGGACGCCGGATGCCGGAGCATGCCGTATCCGATGCCGCCGTCGGGCAGCGCGCGCAGCTGTTCCTTGATCCGCTTGAGCGCCTCGCCGACCGCGGGGCCCCCGGCCCAGAAGCCGGAGCCGGCGCGGTGCCCGGCTCCGGGGTCCAGGCGGACCGGGTGCAGGCTGGTGAACCAGCCGACGGTGCGGGACAGGTCGGCGCCGTCGACGACGTCCTCCCGCCCGTGCCCCTCCAGGTCCACCAGGACACCCGTGCCGGGGCCCTTGGCACGCCGGGTCCGCCAGTCGGCGACGGCCACGGCGAGGGCGGTGAGCAGGACGTCGTTGACGCCGGCGTGGTACGCGGCGGGCACGTCGGTGAGCAGCGCCGCCGTGCGGTCCGGGGAGAGCGTGCGCTCCAGGGTGCGTTCGGTGGCGAACGTGTCCCGCCCGAAGTCCAGTCTGCGGCGGCCCAGGACGGGATCGTCACCGGTCAGCTGCCGTCGCCACAGCGGCAGTTCGTCCGCTCGTCCCGGTGCGGCCGCGGTCAGTGCCTCGGACCACACCCGCAGCGGCGTCGGCACGGGGGCCGGGGCGGGCTCGGCGCCCTTGTCGAGCGCTTCACAGGCCGCGGCGAGGTCGGGCACCAGGATGCGCCAGGACACCCCGTCGACGACCAGGTGGTGGACGACGAGCAGCAGCCTGCCGCCGCGTTGCGGCCCGCCGTCGAACCAGACGGCCTGGAGCATCGTCCCGGCGTCCGGGTCGAGGCGTCCGGCGGCGGCGTCCGCCTCGGCGGAAACGGCCGTGCGCACCGCCTCGGCGGAGGCGTCGGCCCACGGCACCCGGCGGATCAGTGCGGCTGCCCGGGCCGTGCCCGGCTCCGGGACGTCGAGCGCCCAGTCGTCGTCGCGGACCAGCCGGGCGCGCAGGGCGTCGTGGTGGTCGAGGAGCGTCTGGAGGGCGGTGGTGAGCCGGTCCTCGGTGAGGCCGGCCGGAGTGTGCAGCAGGACGGACTGGTGGAACCGGCCCACGGGTCCGCCGCGTTCGCGCAGCCAGTGCACGATCGGGGTGGCGGGCACCCTGCCGGTGCCGCTGCCCGCCGGGAGCGCGGGTACGGATGCGTCCTCGGCCGCCTCGGCGACGAGCGCGAGTCCGGCGGCGGTTCTGTGTTCGAAGACCTGGCCCGGGGTGATGACGAGTCCGGCGGCGCGGGCGCGGCTGACGAGCTGGATGGACATGATGCTGTCGCCGCCGAGGTCGAAGAAGCTGTCGTCGACAC
>NZ_JBIBJK010000061.1:0-5361 GCF_042958635.1 Streptomyces sp. NPDC007971 | reverse complement strand
CCCGGTGCTCGAAGGCGGACCGCGTCGTCGTCAACGACCAGGCCAGGTCGGCCGGTTCCAGCTCCGGGCGGGCCGTGACCCACTCGCGCAGCCGGTCCGCCTGTGCGGTGAGGGCCTCGGGCGAGCGGCCCGACACCAGCCATGCCCCGGCACCCGGCACCACGGGCGCCTCGGCCGCCACGCCCGGCCCGACTCCCTCGCCGGCACCGTCCTCGACGTCGGGTCCGGCCTCGGCCGGGGCCTCCTCCAGAATGACGTGGGCGTTGGTGCCGCTGATCCCGAACGAGGACACACCCGCGCGGCGTGCGCGCTCTCCGGCCGGCCACGGCACCGCCTCGGTCAGCAGTCCCACCTCGCCCGCGGACCAGTCCACGTGCGGCGACGGCTCGGCGGCGTGCAGCGTCTGCGGCAGCGCGCCGTGCTGGAGCGCCAGCACCATCTTGATCACACCGGCGACACCGGACGCGGCCTGGGTGTGCCCGATGTTCGACTTCACCGAGCCGAGCCACAACGGCGGCTGCCCGCCGCGCTCCCGGCCGTAAGTAGCGAGCAGGGCCTGCGCCTCGATCGGGTCACCGAGCGTCGTGCCGGTGCCGTGCGCCTCGACGACGTCGACCTGGTCCGCGCCGATGCCGGCATTCGCCAGCGCGGCGCGGATCACCCGCTGCTGCGCGGGGCCGTTCGGCGCCGTCAGGCCGTTGGAGGCGCCGTCCTGGTTGACCGCGGAGCCGCGGACCACCGCCAGCACCTGGTGGCCGTTGCGCAGGGCGTCCGACAGGCGCTCCACGACGACCATGCCGGCACCCTCGCCCATGCCCATGCCGTCGGCGTCGGCGGAGAACGCCTTGCAGCGTCCGTCCAGGGCGAGCCCGCGCTGCCGGGAGAAGCCCACCATCTCCCACGGCGTCGCCATGATCGTGACACCGCCGACCAGCGCCAGCGAGCACTCGCCGGACCGCACGGCCTGGCTCGCCAGGTGCAGTGCCACCAGCGAGGAGGAGCATGCCGTGTCCACGGTCACCGCCGGGCCCTCCAGGCCCAGGGCGTAGGCGACGCGGCCGGACAGCACGCTGGTCGCGTTGCCGGTCATCAGGTGGCCTTCGAGTCCCGACGCTCCGTCGCCGGTCAGCGCGACGGCCATGCCGTAGCCCGAGCCGTAGCCGCCCGCGAACACGCCGGTGGAGCTGCCGCGCAGGGACACCGGGTCGATGCCGGCGCGCTCCAGGGCCTCCCAGGAGACCTCCAGCAGAAGGCGCTGCTGCGGGTCGGTCGCCATGGCTTCGCGTGGGCTGATCCCGAAGAATCCGGCGTCGAAGTCCCCCGCGCCGGTGAGGAAGCCACCCTGCTGGGTGTAGGAGGTCCCGTCGTTGTCGGGGTCGGGGTCGAAGAGGCTCTCCAGGTCCCAGCCGCGGTCCTGCGGTACGCCGCCGACCGCGTCGCCGCCGGTGGCCAGCAGGTTCCAGAAGGCCTCCGGGCTGCTCGCGCCGCCCGGGAACCGGCACGCCATGCCGACGATCGCCAGCGGCTCGCCGGGGTCGGCCGGGCCCGCGCCCGCCGTCGGGGCGCCCGTGACCACCGCGGTCTCCTGGGGCAGTTCCCCCGCGAGTTCCGTGCGCAGGTGCGCGGCGAGCGCGACCGGGGTCGGGTAGTCGAAGATCAGGGTGGAGGGCAGCCGCAGCCCGGTCGCCGCGTTCAGGCCGTTGCGCAGTTCGACCGCGGTCAGCGAGTCGAAACCCAGGTCGCTGAAGGCGCGCTGGGCCTCGACGGCCTCGGCGGAGGCGTAGCCGAGGATCGCGGCCGCCTCGGCGCGCACGACGTCGGCGAGCACCCGCTCCTGCTCGGCCCGGCCGAGGCCGGCCAGCCGTCGCGCCAGTTCTCCGTCACCGCGCACCACGGTCTCGGATCCGGTGCTCGCGGCAGCCAGTCGGCGGATCTCGGGCAGGTCGCGGACCAGGGGCATCTGTCGTACGTCGACCGAGCCGGGCACCGCCGCCAGTTGCGGCCAGTCGACGTCCATCACGGTCACGACCGGGTCGGGGCCGTCGAGGGCTTCGCCGAGCGCCCGCAGGGCGAGCTGCGGGTCCATCGCCGGCATGGGCCCCTGGGCCGTCCGGTGCCGGACGACGTCGCTCGACCCGGCCAGACCGCCGCCGGCCCAGGCTCCCCAGGCCACGGCGAGACCGGCCAGGCCACGGGCGCGCCGGTTCTCGGCCACGGCGTCGAGGAAGGCGTTCGCCGCCGCGTAGTTGCCCTGGCCGGCGGCGCCCAGCGTGGCCGCGGAGGAGGAGAAGAGCACGAAGGCGTCGAGGTCCAGGCCGGACGTCAGTTCGTCGAGCAGGGCCGCGCCCATGGCCTTGGCCGACAGCGCGGTCTGCAGGCGTGGGGCGGACAGCCGGTCCACCACGCCGTCGTCCAGTACGGCTGCGGTGTGCATCACCGAGGACACGGCAGGGCCCTCGGCCGCGGTCCGGGCGAGCACGCCGGACAGGTCGGCGCGGCTGCTCACGTCGCAGGCGACGATGTCGACCGTGGATCCGGCGGCGGCGAGTTCCGCGGCCAGGGCCGCGGCGCCGGCCGCTGCGGGCCCGGAGCGGCTGGTGAGCACCAGGCGCGGTGCGCCGCGTCCGGTCAGCCACCGTGCGACGTGGCCGGCGATCGCGCCGGTGCCGCCGGTTATCAGCACGCTGCCGCGCGGCGCCCAGGGCGTTTCGGTGTCCCGGGGCTGCGCGGCCCGGGTCAGGCGGCGGCCGAGGATTCCGGCCGACCGGATCGCGGCCTGGTCCTCGCCGCACCCGGCCAGGACCGCGGTCAGCCGGGCGCCGGCCCGGTCGTCGAGGACGGCGGGCAGGTCGATCAACCCGCCCCAACGTTCGGGGTGTTCCATTCCCACGACCCGGCCGAGGCCCCAGGTCTGCGCCTGCACCGGACTGGCGAGCACCTCGCTGGGCCCGGCGGCCACCGCGCCGCGGGTGAGGATCCACAAGGGGGCGTCGATCCCGGTGTCGCCGAGGGCCTGCACCAGGCCCAGGGTCGCCGCCAGTCCGACGGTGACCACGGGGTGTTCGGCGACCGGCGTCGCGTCCAGGGCGAGCAGCGACACCACGCCGCAGACGGCGGACGGCTCGGTGCCTTCCAGAGCCTGGCCGAGCAGCGCGGCCACGTCGGCGCGCTCCACGCCCGTGGCCCCGGCCTCGGCCACGACGACCCCGGCGCCGCGGGCGCGCAACGCCGCCACGCATCCGCTCACCGTCTCGTCGTCGGCGGACCCGGCCGGAGCCACGACGAGCCAGGCGCCGGTCAGTGCCCGCGGGTCGGGTTCGGCGACCGGGGCCCAGGTAACGCGGTAGCGCCAGTTCGCGGTGACCGAGCGGTCCCGCTCCCGGCGCCGCCACGAGGCCAGCGCCGGCAGGATCTCGCTGAACGGACGGGTGCTGTCGACCGCCAGGGTGTCGGCGATCTGTGCCAGGTCCCCGTTCTCGATGGCCGCCCACAGTCGCGCCTCGGCCGGTGTGCCCGCGCCGTCACCGAGTGCGGCCGGCACCGACGCGGCCTGGCCGGCCTGTGTCCAGTAGCGCCGGTGCTGGAAGGCGTAGGTGGGCAGTTCGACCCGGTTCGCGGCCGGCAGCAGTGCGTTCCAGTCGACGGTCGCGCCGTGGACGAACGCCCGCGCCACACCGTTCAGCAGGCCCTTCACACCCTGCCCGTCCACCTCCTTGCGCCGCTGGAGCGGAACGAACACACCCTCCTCGCCCCCGACGGCCGCGACGGCGTCCGGGCCCAGCGACGACAGCGATCCGTCGGGACCGACCTCCAGGAACACCGAGACGCCCTGCGCGGCGAGAGCGGCTACCGCATCGGCGAACCGCACCGCCCCACGCGTCTGCGCCGGCCAGTACCCGGGATCGCACTCCGTCAGCACCTCCCCGGTCAACGCACCCGCCCACAGCAACTGCGGCCGCTCGTACGCCAACTCGCCAGCCAGCGCGCCCAGTTCATCCAGGACCCGATCCATCGCCGCCGAGTGGAACGCGTGCGACACACGCAGCCGCCGCACCCGACGACCCCGCTCCCGCCAGTACTCCACCACCTGCTCCACGGCATCGGACTCGCCGGAGACCACCACCGACTCAGGACCGTTCACCGCCGCGACCGACACCCCCGACAGCTGCTCCAGCCCGGCAAGAACCTCCGTCTCCGACGCACCCACCGCCGCCATCGCCCCGCCACCCGGCAGCCCCTGCATCAGACGAGCCCGCGCCGCCACCAGCCGGCACGCGTCCTCCAGTGACAGCACCCCGGCCACGTACGCGGCCGCCACCTCACCCACCGAATGACCCACCACCGCATCCGCCACCACACCCGCCGCCCTCAACACCGCAGCCAGCGCGACCTCGAACGCGAACAGACCCGCCTGCGCGTACAGCGTCTGATCGGCCAGAGCCTCATCGACGCCGTCCGCACCCAGGACCACGTCCCGGACCGACACCCCCAACTCCAACTCCAGCAGCCCGCACACCCGGTCGAACACCTCGGCGAAGACCGGACTGCCCCCGTACAGCCCCCGCCCCATCCCCACCCACTGCGAACCCTGACCCGCGAAGACCAGACCCACCCGCGCAGCCCGCAGTGCGACCCCTGACACCACCGCACCGGCGGAAGCTCCCTCGGCCAGGCTCTCCAGGCCCGCCACCAGTTCCTCCCGGCCGCTGCCCCGCACCACGGCCCGGTGTTCGAACACCGACCGCGTCGCCACCAGCGAACGGCCCACGTCCGCGGGTTCCAGCTCCGGGCGGGCCGTGACCCACTCCCGCAGCCGCGCCGCCTGCGCGGCCAGGCCCTCCGCCGACCGGCCCGACACCACCCACACACCGGTTCCCGCGGTGTCGATCACCGCGGGCCTGTCGGCCGGCTCGGTCTTCTGGGCGCTCGCGTCGGCGGGCTCGTCCGCCGTCTGCTCCGGTGGGGGGTCCTCGGCCAGGGCTTCTTCCACGATGACGTGCGCGTTGGTGCCGCTGACTCCGAAGGAGGACACACCGGCACGGCGGGGGCGTTCCCCCGCGGGCCAGGACACCGCCTCGTTGAGCAGCCGTACCTCGCCGGCCGACCAGTCGATGTGGGGCGAGGGTTCGTCGGCGTGGAGCGTGCGCGGCAGCTGCTGGTGCTGCAGCGCCAGCACCATCTTGATGACACCCGCGACACCGGCCGCCGCCTGGGTGTGTCCGAGGTTGGACTTCACCGACCCCAGCCACAACGGCCCCTGTTCGCCCCGGTCCTGGCCGTAGGTGGCGAGCAGGGCCTGCGCCTCGATCGGGTCGCCCAGCGGGGTTCCCGTGCCGTGCGCCTCCACCGCGTCCACATCGG
>NZ_JBIBJK010000060.1:0-5414 GCF_042958635.1 Streptomyces sp. NPDC007971 | reverse complement strand
CCTCGATATCACTGTGCGTCACTTTCTGTTCAGAGCAGGAACCAGACTAGACAGGAGCAATCAACCGCCACTCACACAACCTGGTGTACACCCTCGGACCAGAGCCCTATCAGCACCTCGCCCCGCCGAGCATCAAGGTCGATGCGCAGCTGGTCTGGTCACCTACCCGGTGCCGAGGGGGAAGAAGCCCGAGCGCATCGTCTACGCTCCCGACGGCACCGCTGACTGGAAGAACACCGGTACTCCACAGCGATGTATCAACCGGCAAGCAGTGACGCGGTCTGGCCTTACGCACGGACAAGCTCGCCATCGCTTCCCAGGCCGCACTCCACCTCGCCGCCATCCTCATCTGGGCCCACAGGTGAGCCAGCCCATCGGACGTGTTCGTCGAGGTGAGCCTGCTCGGTTCCCCTTGGCGGTGAGGCTTCAAACCACGGCAGGTTCGCGCTCTGCAGCGGTCCTGGAACACCTCGCCCCCTCAGGACCTCCCGGGACCCCTTCGGCAACGACCCACCACAAGCCGACGCCGACACCGACGGACCGCCCCCGAGCAGCGCCCGCGCCGCCCGCCCGCACCGCACCGCACCGCACCGCACCGCACCGCACCGGCAGGCTCCCGGCATACGCCCGTAACCGGAAGGCGCGAACCGTCAAGCCCCGACATCGAGTGTCATGACGGGCCGGGCAAGCGGCAGGCCTACTGGATACACGGGCCGCCACACAGGACGGCCACCCCCACCGGCCCCCGGCCGACACCCCCCTGCGAAGGAATACCTCCCATGTCCGCGACCGTCCCCACCCCCGGCACCTCCCGCCAGCGGCGTCTGGCACTGCTGGTGGCCACGACCGGCCTGGCAGCAGGCGGCGCCATGGTCCCGGCCAGCGCCTTCGCCGCCTCCCCGCCCGCCCACGCCACGTCCCAGGCAGCGTTCCACGGTCCGCACGGCCACGGCGTCACCACCACCAGCACCACCACCACGACCGAAACAACCACCAAGAACCGCCACAGCACCACAACCACCAAGTCCACCGAGACGACCACCACCAAGTCCCGGCACGGCACCACCACCACGACCACCACCCAGACGACCACCACCGAGGGACGCCACAAGTTCCACCCCCACGACCAGAACATCACGAGCAACAGCCCCCTCAACAGCCAGTAGCGACCAGTAACACAGAGCGAAACAGGCCGACGGACAGCGACGGAAGCATTCACTTCCGTCCCCGCCCACCAGCCCACACCCCCACACCACCGTGGCACCCCCCGCACCGGAACCCGCCCATGAACCTCTGCCGCAACGCCCCCACACTGAGTGACCGGGCTGCTGCCGCCGCGTCCGGCACCGACTGTCACGGCGCTCCGGGACTCGGCGGCCGCGTTCACCGGGAGCCCTGGGCCCTCAGGGCTCCCGCGCGAGCGGCTGTGGGTGGCGTCAGCGTGCGAACTTTTCGATGGCTGCCGGGGTGACGGGGGTGAAGAAGTTGACGACGTTGCCGTCGGGGTCGCGGAACAGCAGCGACCGGTTGCCCCAGGGCATGGTGGTGGGCTCGTTGACGAAGTCGGTGACGAAGCCGGTCAGGTTCTGGTGAATGCGGTCCACGTCGTCGACGAGGAACTCGGTGATCACGCTGTGGTTGTCCGCCGGGCGGGCAGAGCCCGGGGCGAACAGCGGGACGGTGCGGGTGCTGGCGATCGCGAGGGTGGCGCCCGCGGTCTTGAGTTCGGCAAAGTCCTCGGTGGCCCACATCGCCTGCACCCCTGTGGTTCGCTCGTAGAACTCGACGAGACGTGCGACGTCGCTGGTGATGATGCGGATCGAGACGAAGTTCATGGTGATCTCCTTGACAGATGGAATCGCTGCACGTCGCAGGCTAGAAGAAATAGTGGACAGAATCGGTCCTGTATTCGCGCTAGGCTGTGCGCATGCCTCGACCCACCGGCCGCGTGCTCACACTCCTGGAGCTGCTGCAGTCGGGCGGCACCAGGACGGTGGCCGAGCTCGCCGACCGGCTCGGTGTCGAAGGGCGCACCGTGCGGCGCTATGTGGACCAACTGATCGACCTTGACGTGCCCGTGGAATCGGTGCGCGGCCGTTACGGCGGGTACCGACTCGCCCCCGGGTACCGCTTGCCTCCGCTCATGCTCAGCGACGACGAGGCGCTGGCCGTGCTGCTCGGCCTGGTCGCCAGCCGCCGAGCAGGGTTGACGACGACGGAGCACACGGCAAGCGAGACGGCATCGGCCAAGATCCGGCGGGTGCTGCCCAAGCACATCGCCCGCCGGCTCGACACACTCCTGGAAGCTCTCGCCTTCACGGATGAGGCCGGTGATTTCGACACCCCGAACGGCGAGGTCCTGCTCACCATCGCCGATGCGGTGCGCCACCGCCGACCGGTCTCGATCCGCTACACCGACCGCGAGGGACGGCGCACCGAACGCACGCTGCACACGTACGGGATCGTCGCCCATGCGGGCCGGTGGTACGTCACGGGCACGGACCCCGAGATCGGCGCGGACCGGACCTTCCGGCTCGATCGCATCGCAGACGCGCGGACCCTGCCCGGCTCATTCGAGGCGCCCGTGGGTCCCGATCCGGCACAGCGCGTGTTGTCAGGGTTCGCCACGGCTGAGTACCGGCACGAGGTGACCTTGCGGATCCATGGGACGGTTGAGCAGATCCGCGCCCACCTTCCCGCCAGCGTCGCGAGCCTGGAGGAGCACGCGTCCACGGCAGACAAGGACCGGGAGACCGAGCGCTGGCTGCGCGTCCAGCTACGGGCGGAACGGCTCGACTGGTTGCCTCCGCTACTCGCCTCACTCGACCGTCCGTTCGTCATCGAGCGCCCCGATGAACTGCGCAACCTCGTCATCGCGCTCGCCGAACGCCTCGCGTCCAACGCCCGCCAAACCTGACGGCCTTGCCGATGGCCGCGACGTGCCCGGCCAACTCCGGGGCGATGGCCGCCCACCGCTCGCACAGCGAGGCGCCCGCGGCTGGGAGTTCCCACGCGCGTTCGATCAGCAGCGCGCCGATCGCTGCACCAAGACCCATCGGCAGACCCATCGGCTCGCGCCCACCCCGCCCTATGAGCGACGCCGCCAGCAGGTCCGGCCCGTGCTGAAGGCATTCGAGCGAGAAGGAGGCGCCACAACGGCCGGCGCGCGCCGGGCGGCAGCCGGCTCACCAGGGGCGCGGGACTTTCCGGTGCACCTCGGCTCTCTCCACCTCGCCCCCGCAAGACCGTCGACGGGCGGACAGCGGTCGAGTAGGCATGAGGGGATCGCGCCGACCGGAGCGATCGCAGCACACAGTGCGCGAGCAGTGGGGGGACAACATGGCCATCATCGTCACCTTCGACATTCCGGGCGTTGGACAGGAGCTCTACGACGCCTGCATCAGCCGCCTCACCGACGGGGGCGAGTTCACCTCGCTCGCCGACATTCCCGCACCCGGACTGATCTCCCACGCGGCCGGGCCGGTCGACGGCGGATGGCGGGTCGTCGACGTGTGGGAGTCCCAGGAAGCGCTCGAGAACTTCGCAAAGATCCTCCAGCCGATCCTCTCCGATCTGGGCCACGCCGATGCGGAGCCGCAGATCGTCCCGGCATACACCGTCGTCACCCGCTGACCGGCCCACTTCAGTCACGGCCCGACGGGTCAGGACACCTGTCACGCAAGGGACACCAGGCCGGAGCTGCCGCTGACCCGCAGCCGAAGGTAATACACGCAGTCCTCACCGGCCTTGCGCGGGACCCGCGACACTGCGCCCAATCGCACTACCGCAGCCCGGCACGTGCGCGCGCCGGGCTGCCCGCGCCGCCCTCGCCCCGAACGCGCTCCCGAGCGGCCCCGCAAGCTTCGGACCGCTCGACAGGCTGCCCTGAGCGGAGTCCTGCAACTACTTAGTACTCCAGTCAGAAATCGTGTCCTGAACTGGTTCTTCTTCGGTAGTGGCAACGGCGGGCGATGGCTTGGTGGTGTCTGCGCCACTGGGACCAGTTCAGTGTGTGGAGTCGTCGGTCCTGGTGGGGTCTGGGGTGGGGCAGGAGAGTGTCCAATAGGCGCCGGATCTCTGCCACGGTGAGGGGGATGAGGCTGGTGGTGTCGTTTCTGCCGCCCCCCTTGCGGTGTCCTGGGCCCGGGCTGCGAGGACAGCGAGGAAGGCGTGGGCGAGCATCGCCAGGGTGATGTGCCGATACCAGCCCACGTAGCGCCGGACCTCGTATTCGTCCAGGCCGCACTGGTTCTTCGCGGCCTGGAAGCACTCCTCGACAGCCCAGCGTGAGCCAGCGACGCCGGCCAGTTCGGCGATCTCGACGCCGACGGGTGCGTAGGCGAGGTAGTAGGCGAGCTCGCTGGGGTCGGACAGGCTGCGGCGGGCCATCACCCAGCGGTCATGGGTGGGTGGGTCCGGGTCGAAGATGATGTTGACGGGCAGTTTGGCCGCGGCCCAGTCATAGACACGTGGGCCCTTGGCCCCGTCACCGCAGGACAGCCGCTGCCAGGCGTCGTCGGGTGCTTCCTCGATGAGCTGGTCGATGCGCCAGATGCCGGCCAGGGACTTGATCTGCTGAGACTTCGGCACCGCCACGACATAGCCGACGTCGAGTTGCTCGAGCAGGCGGCGGAAGGACCAGTCCTGTCCGTAAGCCTCATCGGCGGTCACCCAGGCAGCGGACAGTCCTGCGGCGATGCAGCGAAGGACCAAGCCCCTGGCCAGCTCGCCCTGGGTCGCGAAGGTGCGTTCATCGGGGATCTTCGCTTCCCGGCACCGCTCTCGATCCCTGGTCCAGCACTTGGGCAGGTAGAGCCACGGTCGACCAGGGCTCTGCCATGGCCGGTGGCGTAGGCCGCGAAGACTCCGATCTGGCAGTTGTCGATCTTTCCGGACGTGCCGGTACTGCCTCGACACCCCGGCCGACGTGGTGCCCTTCTTGATGAATCCGGTGTCATCGATGATCAGCACTCCGCCCGGACCCAGCCGTTCACCGACGTACTCCCTCAGGTCATCCCGAACGGCATCGGCGTCCCAGCGGGCACCGTTCAACAGATGCTGCAGCCCAGCAGGATCGCGATGTCCTGCGTACTCGGCCAGTTGCCAGCCGTTCTTGCGGCCCACCGGCGCCAGCAGGCCACGGACGTAGTCCCGCATCCGCCACCGTAGGTCCGCCCGACCAAACCGGCCCGCCAGCAACGCGAAGACCGACTCCAACTCCTCGGCCCAACCCTCGACTTCGGTAATCCCCTCCACGACCGGACAACGAGAAGAGCCAGCTCAAGACACGATTTCTGACTGGAGTATTAGACCGTGTCCTATGTGGTGAGGCGTCGTTGGTCTCGGTATGGGGCGGGGTACGTGGAGTTGGATTGTTCCGGACGGGCTGTGGGAGATCGCGAAGCCGCTGATCC
>NZ_JBIBJK010000059.1:0-5495 GCF_042958635.1 Streptomyces sp. NPDC007971 | reverse complement strand
CTGCCGGGTGGTGGTGCCATGGCGGCGATCAATGCTTCCGAGGCCGATGTGCTCGCGGGGCTCTCGGAGTTGTCCGGGGTGTCGGTCGCGGCGGTGAACGGTCCTGAGTCGGTGGTGGTCTCCGGTGAGACGGCTCAGGTCGAGCAGGTGGTGGAGTACTGGCGGGAGCGGGGCCGCCGAGTGCGGCGGCTGCGTGTCTCGCACGCGTTCCACTCGGCGGCGATGGATCCGGTCCTGGATGAACTGGGCGCGCTGGCTGGCGAGTTGGCGTACGAGCGGCCGCAGTTGCTGTGGGCGGGTGCGTTGAGCGGTGAGGTGTTGACGGAGTGCGATCCCGGGTACTGGCCGGCGCAGACGCGTGGGGCGGTGCGGTTCGCCGATGCGGTGCGCACGCTGGCGACCCAGGGCGTCTCGGTGTTCATCGAGGTCGGTCCCGACGGTTCGCTGTCGTCGCTGGGCCCGGACGCCGTCGCGGCCGTCGAGGGCGAGGAGAGTGTCTTTGTTCCGCTCCAGCGGCGTGACGACGAGGGCGTCACGGGCCTGGTGACGGGCCTGGCGCGGGCCTTCGTGCACGGTGTGGGTGTGGACTGGGCCGCCGTGGTGCCGAGGGCGGAGCGGGTCGGCCTGCCAACGTATGCCTTCCGGCACGAGCGCTACTGGCCCGAAGGCGTCCTGGCCCTGCCGACGGGCGCGGTGGCGGGCGGTGACGGTGCCGGCACGGTGGCGGAGGCCCAGTTCTGGGCTGCCGTCGAGGGCGGGGACCTGACACGGCTCGCCGACACGCTCTCGGTGGACGGCGGCCGTCCGTTCAGCGAGGTGCTGCCGGCCCTGGCGTCGTGGCGGCGCAGTGAGCGGGACCGGTCCGTGACCGCCGGCTGGCGCTACCGGGTGACCTGGGCGTCGGTGGCCGAGCCCGACCCCCGTGTGCTGTCCGGGACTTGGCTGCTGGTGGTCCCCGCCGTACCGGCCGAGGACGACGCGGCGCGGCGGTGTGCGGCCGCGCTGGCCGCCCGCGGGGTTGACGTCGTCATGGCCGAGGTCCCGGCCGCGGCCGTGGACCGGGCCGATCTGGCCGCCGTACTCGGTGCGGCGCTGCACGGCGCGGACCCTGCCGGGGTCGCGGGAGTGGTGTCGCTGCTCGCTCTCGACGAAACGCCGTTGCGGGCGCACCCGGTGGTGGCCGGTGGGCTGGCCGCGACGCTGGGCCTGGTGCAGGCCCTCGGCGACACGGGTGTGGCCGCACCGCTGTGGCTGCTCACCCGCGGGGCGGTCGGGGCCGTGCCCGGCGAGGCGGCGAGCAGCCCGGTGCAGGCGCAGGTGTGGGGTCTCGGCCGGGTCGTGGCGCTGGAACACCCCGACCGGTGGGGCGGGTTGATCGATCTTCCCGCCGTCCTCGACGAGCGGGCCGGCGCCCGGCTGGTGGCGGTCCTGGCCGGGTGCGGCGAGGACCAGGTCGCGATCCGCGCGGCCGGGATCCTCGGCCGACGGCTGACCCATGCCCCGCAGCACCGAGGCACCGCCCTGTCGTGGACACCGCGTGGAAGCGTGCTGATCACCGGCGGCACCGGCGCCATCGCGGGGCATGTGGCACGGTGGCTGGCCGAGCGGGGCGCACCCCGGCTGGTGCTGACCAGCCGCTCCGGGCCCGGCGCGCCGGGCGTGGCCGCACTGGCCGCCCAACTGGCCGCGCAGGGCGCCCACGTCGACGTGGCCGCCTGCGACGTGAGCGACCGCTCGGACCTGTCCGCTCTGGTGGCGTGGACGGGGACGACCGGTCCCACGCTGTCCGCGGTGATGCACACGGCGGGTGTCCTGGACGACGGCGTGGTGGACCGGTTGTCGGCGCCGCGCCTGGCGACGGCGCTGGGCGCCAAGGCCGCGGGCGCGGCCCTCCTGGACGAGGTGACCGCGGACCTGGACCTGGAGGCGTTCGTCCTCTTCTCGTCCGCCGCGGCCACGCTGGGCACGGCCGGGCAGGGCAACTACGCGGCGGCGAACGCCTTCCTGGACGCCCTGGCCGGGAACCGGCGCGCCCGCGGGCTGACCGCGCTCACGGTGGCCTGGGGCGCCTGGGCCGGCGGCGGCTTCGCCGACACCAGCGACGCGGTGCGCGCACGGGTGGGGCGCGGTGCGATGCCCCCGATGGAGCCGCAGCTCGCGGTCCGCGCACTGGGCGAAGCCCTGGCCGCTCCGGACGCCGCCGTCACGGTGATGGACGTCGACTGGGCCCGGCTGACCGCCGCTCCCGGCGCGGCGGCCATGCGCACGATGGCCCTCCTGCGGGACCTGCCGGAGATACGCCGGCTCGCCGCCGAGGCCCCGGCCACCCGTGACGCGGTGCGCGGCGAGGGCGAGTTGGCGCGGCGGCTGGCCGGGCTGGGCCGGGCCGAGCAGGAGCGGCTGCTGACCGACGTGGTGCGCGCCGAGGCGGCGGCGGTGCTCGGCCACGCCTCGGCGGAGGCGGTGGAGGACCGGCGGGCGTTCAAGGACCTGGGCTTCGACTCGCTGACGGCGGTCGAGCTGCGCAACCGGCTGAACGCGGTCACCGGGGTGCGGCTGTCGGCCACGCTGGTGTTCGACTACCCGACCCCGCTCGTTCTGGCCGACTTCCTGCGCGGCGAGCTGACCGAGGATCCGGCCGGTGCCGGTGCGACGCCGGCCGTCGCGGCTGCCGCGGTCGCGGACGAGCCGCTGGCGATCGTCGGCATGGCGTGCCGCCTGCCGGGCGGCGCGGCCACCCCGGAGCAGTTCTGGAACCTGCTGGCAGCCGGTGCCGACACGGTGGGCGCCTTCCCGACGGACCGCGGCTGGGACCTGGACGGCGTCTACGACCCGGACCGCGGGAGCGAGGGGACCTCGTACACGCGGTCGGGTGCGTTCCTGGAGGACGTGGCGGACTTCGACGCCGGGTTCTTCGGGATCAGCCCGCGTGAGGCCCTCGCGATGGACCCGCAGCAGCGGCTGCTGCTGGAAAGCTCGTGGGAGGCGCTGGAACGGGCCGGCATCGATCCGGCGACGCTGCGAGGCAGTGCCACCGGCGTGTTCGCGGGCGGCTTCGCGTCCGGCTACAGCCTCGGCATGACCCTCGCCGGTCAGGGCGCGTCCGGCGTCGAGGGGCACCTGCTGACCGGCAACGCCACCAGCGTGCTCTCCGGCCGTGTGTCCTATGCGCTGGGTCTGGAGGGCCCGGCGGTGACGGTCGATACCGCCTGCTCCTCCTCCCTCGTCGCGCTCCATCTGGCCGCGCAGGCGCTGCGGTCCGGCGAGTGCTCGCTCGCCCTGGCCGGCGGCGTGACGGTCCTGGCGACCCCGGGCATCTTCATCGACTTCTCCCGGCAGCAGGGGCTGTCGGTGGACGGCCGGTGCCGGGCGTTCTCGGCCGACGCGGACGGCACGGGCTGGGCCGAGGGCGTCGGCATGCTGGTGGTGGAGCGGCTGTCCGACGCCCGCCGCAACGGCCACCCGGTGCTCGCGGTCGTGCGCGGCAGCGCGGTCAACCAGGACGGCGCGTCCAACGGCCTGACCGCGCCCAACGGCCCTTCCCAGCAGCGCGTCATCCGTGCCGCGCTGGCCAACGCCGGGCTGTCGGCCGCCGACGTGGACGTGGTCGAGGCGCACGGCACGGGCACCACCCTCGGTGACCCGATCGAGGCCCAGGCCCTCCTGGCCACCTACGGCCAGGAACGCCCCGAGGGCCGTCCGCTCTGGCTCGGCGCGGTGAAGTCCAACATCGGACACACCCAGGCCGCGGCAGGCGTGGCCGGTGTGATCAAGATGGTCCTGGCCCTGCAGCACCAGCAGTTGCCGCGGACGCTGCACGTGGGCGAGCCGTCGCCGTACGTGGACTGGTCCGGCGGCGAGGTGCGGCTGCTGACCGAGCCGGTGCCGTGGCCGGCCGACGGTCGGCCACGGCGGGCGGGCGTGTCCTCGTTCGGCATGAGCGGCACCAACGCCCACCTCATCCTCGAAGAGGCCGCCGAGCCCACCGCGACCTCCGAGCCGTCCGCGACCGTCGAGCCCTCCGAGCCCTCCGCGACCGTGGCTCCCGCGCACACGACGGGCGGCGGAGACCCGGTGGCCCGGCGGGTGGTCGAGCCCGGCGCGGTCAGCGCATGGCTGGTGTCCGGCCGCTCGGCCGAGGGCCTCGCGGCGCAGGCGGACCGGCTGCGCGCATGGGTCGCTGCGCGGCCGGAGTCGCGGCCGGCGGACGTCGCCTGGTCGCTGGCGGCGACGCGGTCGACGTTCGAACACCGGGCCGTCGTCGTGGGCGGCGACCGCGGTGAACTGGTCTCCGGCCTGGAGAGCCTGGCCGCGGGCATCCCCACCGGCGCGGTCGTCTCGGGCACGGCCCGGCCCGGCGCCCGGGTGGCGTTCGCCTTCGCCGGCCAGGGCTCGCAGTGGGCCGGCATGGGTCAGGAACTGGCCCGGGTCAGCCCGGTGTTCGCGGCGCGCCTGGCCGAGTGCGAGCGGGCGCTCGCCCCGTACGCGGAGTGGTCGTTGAGCGACGTCCTCGCCGGAGCACCGGGTGCGCCGGCGATGGAGGCGGCGGACGTCGTGCAGCCGGTGCTGTGGGCGGTGATGGTGTCGCTGGCGGCGGTGTGGGAGGCCGCGGGCGTGACTCCGGCCGCGGTGGTCGGCCACTCGCAGGGCGAGATCGCCGCGGCGACGGTCGCCGGCATGCTGAGCCTCGACGACGCCGCCAGGGTGGTCGCGTTGCGCTCGCAAGCTCTGAAGGTGCTGGCCGGCGCCGGCGGAATGCTGTCGGTGTCCCAGCCTGCCGCCGCGGTCGAAGAGCGCCTCCCGCGCTGGCAGGGAAGCCTTTCGTTGGCGGCCGTGAACGGTCCGGCGTCGGTGGTGGTTTCGGGTGAGCCGCAGGCGCTGGAGGAGTTGCGGGCCGAGCTGGAGGCCGAGGGCGTGCGGGCCCGGACGGTCGCCGTGGACTACGCCTCGCACTCCTCCCAGGTGGACCGCCTGGAGACGGAGATCGTCTCGGTGCTGGCGGGGATCGCTCCGCGTCAGGGCCGGGTGCCGATGGTGTCCGCGATGACCGGCGAGACCCTGACCGGCGAGGAGCTGGACGCCGCGTACTGGTACGGGAGTCTGCGGGCGCCGGTCCACTTCGACCGGGCCGTGCGGATCCTGGCCGACCAGGGCCACCAGGTGTTCCTCGAAGTCACCCCGCACCCCGTGCTGATGGGTGCCATGAGCGAGACGCTGGAGGAGGTCGCGCAGGACGCCGGCCCGGGCACGACGGCCGGTGCCGTCTGCGGCACGCTGCGCCGGGACGACGGTGGGGCCACGAGGCTGATCACGTCGCTGGCCGAGGCGTTCGTGCACGGTGCTCAGGTCGAGTGGACCGCGGTGCTGCCTGCCGGTGAGCGGGTGGAGTTGCCGACGTATGCCTTCCGGCATGAGCGGTACTGGCCGCAGGGGGTGCTGTCGCTGTCGTTGCCGGGTCAGGATGCGGTGTCGCTGGGTCTGGGGACGGTGGATCA
>NZ_JBIBJK010000058.1:0-5629 GCF_042958635.1 Streptomyces sp. NPDC007971 | reverse complement strand
GACCACCCCACATCCACCGGCGCCAACCCGGGCCGGGCCACAACCCACTCCCGCAACCGACCCGCCTGCCCCGCCAGACCCTTCGCCGACCGGCCCGACACCACCCACGCCACAGGCCCACCGGCCTCCACCACCGCAGGCACCACCACCGCCCCGGACTCGCCGTCCGTTTCGTCCGGGGCGGCCTCGGCCATCTCGGCTTCCTCGGCGGGGACGTTCGCGTTCTCGGCGTCCTGGGCGAGGGCCTCGTCCTGGGCCGGGGCCTCCTCCAGGATGATGTGCACGTTGGTGCCGCTCATCCCGAAACCCGACACACCGGCGCGGCGCACCCTGTCGTCCGCCGTCCACGGCACGGACTCGTTCAGCAGCCGTACCGCTCCGGCCGACCAGTCCACATGCGGCGTGGGCTCCTCCACGTGCAGCGTCCGCGGCAGCTGCCGGTTCTGCAGCGCCAGCACCATCTTGATGATCCCGGCCATGCCCGCGGCCTGCTGGGTGTGCCCGATGTTGGACTTCACCGACCCGAGCCACAGCGGGTGTTCGGCCGGGCGGTCCTGGCCGTAGGTGGCGAGCAGCGCCTGGGCCTCGATCGGGTCCCCGAGCGGGGTCCCGGTGCCGTGCGCCTCGACCACGTCGACGTCACCGGCCGCCAGACGGGCGTTGGCGAGGGCGGCGCGGATGACGCGCTGCTGCGAGGGACCGTTCGGCGCGGTCAGACCGTTGGACGCGCCGTCCTGGTTGATCGCGGAGCCCCGCACCACCGCGAGCACCCTGTGGCCGTTGCGCCGGGCGTCGGACAGCCGCTCCACCACCACGACGCCGGCGCCCTCGGCCACTCCCATGCCGTCGGCCGAGGCTCCGAAGGTCTTGCACCGTCCGTCGGGGGACAGCCCGAGCGACTCGTTGAAGTCGGTGAACAGGACGGGGGTCGCCGCCACGAACGCGCCGCCGACCAGTGCCGTGGAGCACTCACCGGCGCGCAGTGCCTGGCAGGCCAGGTGGAGTGAGACCAGCGACGACGAACAGGCCGTGTCGACCGTCACCGCCGGGCCTTCGAGACCGAACGTGTAGGACAGGCGGCCGGACAGGATGCTCATGGCGTTGCCGGTCATCACGTGGCCGTCGTGCTCGCCCAGCCGTCCGCCCATCCAGCCGTAGCCGGATGCGGACGCGCCCGCGAACACGCCCGTCGCGGAGCCGCGCAGCGAGGCGGGGTCGATGCCGGCCCGCTCCATGGCCTCCCAGGCGACCTCCAGCAGCAGCCGCTGCTGGGGGTCCATCGACAGGGCCTCCCGGGGGCTGATCCCGAAGAATCCCGCGTCGAACTCGGTCGCGTCGTAGAGGAAGCCGCCGGCGTGCACCTTCGCGCGGCCGGCCCCGGAGTCGTCGGGGTCGCCGACGTCCCAGCCGCGGTTCCGTGGCAGCCCGGAGACCGCGTCCGTCCCCGTGGCCAGCAGTTCCCACAGTTCCTCGGGGCTGCGCACGCCGCCGGGGAAACGGCAGCCCATGCCGACGATCGCAATCGGCTCGTCGCCGGCCGCTTCCATTTCCTCCAGACGCTGGCGAGTCTCATGCAGATTAGCGGTCACCCGCTTGAGGAAGTAGCGGAGCTTCTCTTCGCTCACTTACGTCACCTCGTCGAGGAAGTCGCGGCGTACGGCTTGTCAGTAGATGCCAAGTTCTTTTCCGATGAAATCGAAGACTTCGTCGTCGGTTGACGATTCGAGCTTCTCCGCGACACCGGCCTCGGCGACCCGGTCCCGCGCCTCTTTCCACTTCGACAGCACGACTTCGAGGCGGTTCGTGATCTGGGCGGAATCCTCGTCGCCGGTGATGGTGGCGAGCATTCCCTCCAGTTTTTCCAGCTCGGCGAGTACGGGCTGGGCCGGGCTGGTCTCCTCGACCTGGCAGGCCCTCAGGTAGCGGGCGAGCGCGGCGGGAGTGGGGTAGTCGAAGAGCAGTGTGCTGGGCAGACGCAGGCCGGTGGCCGTGCTCAGCCGGTCGCGCAGTTCCACGGCGGTCAGCGAGTCGGCGCCGAGGTCGGTGAAGGACCGGTCGGCCTCGACCGCGTCGACGCCCCCGTGGCCCAGTACGGCGGCGGCCTCGGTGCGGACGATGTCGGTCAGCATCCGGTCCTGCTCGGCCATCGACAGGCCGGCCAGTTTCTGGGCCAGCGCGCTGCCGGCCTCGGAGCCGGCCGCGCCGTCGCCGTCCTGTGCGGCGGCCAGTGCCTCGATGACCTCGGGCAGGCTCTCGATGAGCGGGCTGGGCCTGCGTACGGTGAACGGGGGCGCGAACCGTGCCCAGTCCACGTCGGCGACCGTCATCAGCCGGTCCCGGCCGTCGAGTATCTGTGCCAGGGCCTGGACGGCCTGTTCGGGCTCCAGCAGGTGCAGCCCGCGCCGTTGCATCTGGGCCGCGTCCTCCTGGTCGGTCATCCCGCCGCCGCCCCACGGGCCCCAGGCGACCGAGGTCGCGGCCAGTCCGCGGGCCAGGCGGCTCTCCGCCAGGGCGTCCAGGAAGGCGTTGGCCGCCGCGTATCCGGCCTGCAGACCGCTGCCCCAGGTGGACGAGATGGAGGAGAAGAGGACGAACGCCTCCAGGTCCAGGCCGGCGGTCGCGCGGTCGAGGCCGACGGCGCCCGCGGCCTTGGCCGCCAGTACGGTGGCCAGTTCGTCCACCGAGGTCTCGTCCAGCGGGGTGGCCTGCGCGATGCCGGCCGCGTGCATCACCGCGGTCAGCGCCGGGCCGTGGGCCCCGATCCTGGTGATCACTCCGGTCAGCGCGGCGTCGTCCGCGGCGTCGCACGCGATCAGCTCGACCTCGGCCCCGGCCGTCGCCAGTTCGGCGGCCAGCGCCGCCGTACCCGCGGCGCCGGGCCCGGACCGGCTGGTCAGCACGAGCCGTGGAGCGCCCCGGCCGGCCAGCCAGCGCGCCACGTGGCCGCCGATGGCGCCGGTGCCACCGGTGATCAGCACGCTGCCGCGCGGCGCCCAGCGCTCGGCGGAGCCGGCGGGCTGCGCGGCCCGGGTCAGCCTGCGGCCGAGGATCCCGGCCGGGCGGATCGCGACCTGGTCCTCGCCGCAGCCGGCGAGCACGGTGCACAGCCGGGCCGCGGCCTCCTCGTCGAAGGCGGCCGGCAGGTCGATGAGGCCGCCGCCGTGGTCGGGGTGTTCCAGGGCACAGACCCGGCCGAGGCCCCATGTCTGGGCCTGCACCGGACTGGTGGGCGCCTCGCCGGGTACGGCCGCGACCGCGCCGCGGGTCAGCATCCACAGCGGTGCGTGGACCGCCAGGGCGATCAGCGCCTGGACCAGCGTCTGGGTTCCGGCCAGGCCGTTGGCGAGCATCGGGTGGGCGGGCAGCGGTGTCTCGTCCAGGGCCAGCAGCGATACGACCCCGTGGACCCCGTCGTCCGGAATCGCCGTGCGCAGCTGTGCGGCCATCCGCTCCTGGTCGGCCGTCTCGGTGATCTGGGCGATCACCACGTCGGCGCCCCTGCCGGAGAGCGCCTGGGCGCAGGCGTGCGTCAGGTCGTCGTCGGCCTGCCCGGCCGTGGTCACCAGCAGCCAGCGACCGGACAGGGCGGCCGGGTCGGGTTCGGCTACCGGGGCCCAGGTCACGCGGTAGCGCCAGTGCGCGGTGGCCGAGCGGTCCCGCTCCCGGCGCCGCCACGACGTCAGCGCCGGCAGCACCTCCCCGAGAGGCTGCCGGTCCTCGATCGCCAGCGTGTCGGCGATCCGTGTCAGGTCACCGCCCTCGACCGCGGCCCAGAACTCGGCCTCGGCAGCGGTGCTCGCACCGTCGCCCCCCGCGGCCGGTCCCGCGGCCGGCAGGGCCAGTACGCCCTTGGGCCAGTACCGCTCGTGGCGGAAGGCGTAGGTGGGCAGGTCCACCCGCTGTCCCGTCGGCAGCAGGGCGTTCCAGTCGACGGCCGCACCGTTGACGAACGCCCGCGCCAAACCGGTCAGTAGGCCGTTCACACCCTGCTCGTCGCGCTCCTTGCGCCGCTGGAGCGGGACGAACACACTCTCCTCGCCGTCGGCTCCGGCCACCGCGTCCGGCCCCAGGGCCGAGAGTGCCCCGTCGGGACCGACCTCCAGGAACACCGAGATGCCCTGGGTCGCCAGTGCGCGCACCGCGTCGGCGAACCGCACCGCCCCACGCGTCTGCGCCGGCCAGTACCCCGCCTCGCACTCCGCCATCGGCTCACCCGTCAACGCACCCGCCCACAACAATCGCGGCCGCTCGTACGTCAACCGCTCGGCCACCGCACCGAGTTCATCCAGGACCGGATCCATCGCCGCCGAGTGGAACGCGTGCGAGACACGCAGCCGCCGCACCCGGCGGCCCCGCTCCCGCCAGTGCTCCACCACCTGCTCGACCTGAGCCGTCTCACCGGAGACCACCACCGACTCGGGACCGTTGACCGCCGCGACCGACACCCCGGACAACTCCGAGAGCCCCGCGAGCACATCGGCCTCGGAAGCATTGATCGCCGCCATGGCACCACCACCCGGCAGCCCCTGCATCAGACGGGCCCGCGCCGCCACCAGCCGGCACGCATCCGCCAGCGACAGCACCCCCGCCACATACGCGGCCGCCACCTCACCCACCGAATGCCCCACCACCGCATCCGCCACCACACCCGCCGCCCTCAACACAGCCGCAAGACCGACCTCGAACGCGAACAGACCCGCCTGCGCGTACAACGTCTGGTCCACCAGACCCTCATCGACACCATCGGCACCCAGGACGACGTCCCGCACCGACACACCCAGCTCCAGCTCCAGCAGCCCACACACCCGGTCGAACACCTCGGCGAAGACCGGACTCCCCTCGTACAGCCCCCGCCCCATCCCCACCCACTGCGACCCCTGACCCGCGAACACCAGACCCACGCGTGCGCCGGGCCGTGCGACTCCGGAGACGACCGACGCCGCGGACAGTCCTCCGGCCAGCTTCTCCAGACCGGTCACCAGCTCCTCGCGGTCTCCGCCCACGACGACCGCCCGATGCTCGAACACCGACCGCGACACTGCCAGCGACCGGCCCACGTCAGCGGGTTCCAGCTCGGGGCGGGCCGTGACCCACTCCCGCAGTCGCGCCGCCTGTGCCGTGAGCGCATCGGCCGACCGGCCGGACACCACCCACGCACCGGCGTCGGCGGTCTCCGCGATCGCGGGGAGCGCACGGTCCGCGTTCTCGGCGGTGTCCGGGGCGACGTCGGTTGCGGCGGGCTCGGGGGCCTCTTCCACGATGACGTGGGCGTTGGTGCCACTGATCCCGAACGCCGACACACCGGCACGGCGCACCCGTTCGCCCGCGGGCCACGGCACCGCCTGGTTGAGCAGCCGTACCTCGCCGGCCGACCAGTCGATGTGGGGCGAGGGCTCGTCGGCGTGGAGCGTGCGCGGCAGCTGCTGGTGCTGCAGCGCCAGCACCATCTTGATGACTCCGGCCATGCCGGCGGACGCCTGGGTGTGCCCGAGGTTGGACTTGACCGAGCCGAGCCACAGCGGCCTGTCCTCCGGCCGGTCCTGGCCGTAGGTGGCGAGCAGGGCCTGCGCCTCGATCGGGTCGCCCAGCGGGGTTCCCGTGCCGTGCGCCTCCACCGCGTCCACATCGG
>NZ_JBIBJK010000057.1:0-5729 GCF_042958635.1 Streptomyces sp. NPDC007971 | reverse complement strand
CATGTGGGCGAGCCCAGTGAGCTGGTGGACTGGGCCTCGGGTGGTGTGGAGCTGCTCACGGAGCCGCGTCCGTGGCCCGCGGACGAAAGCCGGGTCCGGCGGGCGGGTGTGTCGTCCTTCGGGATCAGCGGGACCAACGCCCACGTCGTCCTCGCGGAGGCCCCGGCCGAACCGCCCACCCCCGAAGCCGGACCCGGGCACGACGACCAGGCCCCCTTGTGGGTGCTGTCCGGCCGCACCGAACCGGCGCTGCGCGCCCAGGCCGCGGCACTCCTCGACGCCCTGGACGCCCTGGACGCCGTACCCGACCGTGCCCTCGGCCGTGCCCTGGCCACCACCCGTACCGCGCTCGACCAGCGCGCCGCCGTCACCGCCGAGGACCGCGCCGAGGCCGTCGCCGCACTGGCCGCGCTCGGCCGCGGCGAACCCCACTCCGCGCTGACCGTCGGCACGGCACACTCCGACGACCGGCTCGCCTACCTCTTCACCGGGCAGGGCAGCCAACGGGTCGGCATGGGACACGAGCTGTACGGGGCCGAGCCGGTCTTCGCCGCCGCCCTCGACGAGGTGTGCGGCGCACTCGACGCCTGCCGCGGCTCCGTGCCCGGCACACCGCCGATCCGCGAGGTGATGTTCCACGACGCCGAGGCACTCGACCGCACCGAGAACACGCAGTGCGCCCTGTTCGCCCTCCAGGTCGCGCTGTTCCGGCTGCTGGAGCAGCAGGGCCTGGCACCGGACGCCGTACTCGGCCATTCCATCGGCGAGTTCGCCGCGGCCCACGTCGCCGGAATCCTCACCCTGCCGGACGCCTGCACGCTGGTCGCGGCCCGCGGCCGGCTCATGCAGGCACTGGCGCCGGGCGGCGCGATGATGGCCGTCCAGGCCTCGCGGGGCGAGGTCGGCGCACTGCTGGAGGGCCGTGGGCACGAGGTGAGCATCGCCGCCGTCAACGGCCCCGCGGCCCTGGTCATCTCCGGCGACGTCGAGGCCGTCGAAGAGGTCGCCGCCCAGTTCGCCGCCGCCGGCCGCAAGACGCGCCGGCTCGTCGTCAGCCACGCCTTCCACTCCCACCGCATGGAGGGGATGCTCGACGCGTTCGCCGCCGTCACCGCGGACATCGCGTACGCGCAGCCGCACCTCACCATGGTGTCCACCGTCACCGGCCGGCCCGTCGACATCACCGCCGACTACTGGGTCCAGCAGGTGCGCCGGGAGGTACGGCTGTCCGACGGCCTGGCCGCGCTCCGTGACCTGGGAGTGCGCACCTTCCTCGAACTCGGCCCGGACGGTGTGCTGTCGGCACTCGGCCAGGACTGCCTGGACGACGACGCGTCGGCGTTCGTCCCGGTACTGCGTCGCGGCCGCTCCGACCGTCGTACCCTGGCCGCCGCGCTCGGCGCCCTGCACGTGCGCGGCCGAAGCCCCGACTGGCACGCCGTGTTCGGCCCGGGGCGGACGCCCGGCCTGCCCACGTACGCCTTCCAGCGGGAGCGCTACTGGCTGACCGCGAACGGCACCGAGGGACCGGACGGCCACCCGCTGCTCGGCCCCGCCGTGGAGCTCGCCGAGTCCGGACAGTCCGTGCTGACCGCGCGCCTCGGCCGCCGCAGCCACCCCTGGCTCGCCGACCACGCCGTCCTCGGCTCGGTCCTGGTGCCCGGCACCGCGTTCGTCGAGCTCGCCGTCCGCGCCGGTACACGGACCGGAACCCCACGGGTCGCCGAACTCACCCTGACCGCACCCCTGTTGCTCCCCGAGGAGGGTCGCACGGAGGTCCAGCTCGTCGTCGCCGCGCCGGACGAGGACGGGTTGCGCCCCCTGACCGTGCACGCCCGCACCGAAGCACCGGACGGCACCACCGGGCCGTGGACCCTGCACGCCACCGGAACCCTCGCCCCGCACGGCGCAGCCCCCACGGCCGTCACCGGATGGCCCGCCGACGGGTTCGAACCGCTGCCCCTCGACGGCTACTACGCCGCCCTGGCCGCCGCGGGCTACACATACGGCCCGGTCTTCCAGGGCCTGCGCGCCGCCCGGCGGCGCGGCACGGACCTGCTCGCCGAGGTCGCCCTGCCGCGGTCCGTCACCGACGCCGCCGCCTACGGTCTGCATCCGGCGCTGCTCGACGCGGCCCTGCACCCGGTCGTCTCGACCGCACTGTCCGACGCCGACCGCCGTCTGCTGCCCTTCTCCTGGCGCGGGGTGACCGTCCACCGGACCGGCGCCCGCACCGCCCGCGCCCTGATCAGCGCCACCGGAGCGGACGCGGTGTCACTGACCCTGCTGGACGAGTCCGGCGCGGTGATCGCCGAGGTCGAGGAACTGGTCCTGCGCCCCGCCGGCGACGACCTCGCCGTCCCGCGCTCGCTCCACCGCCTGGACTGGAAGCCGGCCACCGCGGACCGCGAACCCTCCCCGGCGGCCGCCTCACTCGGCCCCGCCGGTCCGGGCGTCGGCCCGCACCACACCGACCTCGCCGCCCTGGGCCGGGCCCTCGACGAGGGACATCCCCTCCCCGCGGTGGTCCTGGCACCCCTCGCGGACCTCACGGACGGCCGGGCAGACGGCGCCGGGCCCGCCGTGCACCGCGCGCTCCCGCTGCTCCAGGAGTGGCTGGCCGACGACCGGTTCGCCGGCTCCCGGCTGGTGCTCGTCACCCGCGGAGCCGTGGCCACGGCACCGGACGCCGATGTGGCGGTCCCCGGCGACGCGGCCGTATGGGGGCTGGCGCGCTCGGCGCAGACCGAGAATCCCGGGCGGATCGGACTCCTGGACGTGGAGTCGGCGGCCGACTGCCGCACCGCGCTGCCGCTGATCGGCAGGGAACCACAACTCGCGGTCCGTGACGGGGCGTTGCTCGTACCCCGGATCGGCCCCGCCACCCCGGACGGTGCCCTGGTCCCGCCCGCCGGGACGACGGCCTGGCGACTGGAGGTGCGCGAACGCGGGACCCTGGACCACCTGGCACTCGAACCCTCGCCCCAGGCCCTGGCCCCGCTCGGCGACGGCGAGGTCCGCATCGCGGTGCGCGCCGCGGGCGTCAACTTCCGGGACGTGCTGAACACCCTCGGGCTCTACCCCGGCGACCCCGGACCGCTCGGCCTCGAAGGCGCCGGTGTGGTCACCGAGACCGGGCCCGGCGTCACCGGCCTCGGCGTCGGCGACCGCGTGATGGGCCTGTTCTCCGGGGCGTTCGGCCCCGTGGCCGTCGCAGACCACCGGCGGGTCGCCGCCATGCCCGCCGACTGGACGTACGCACAGGCGGCCTCCGCGCCCATCGTCTTCCTGACCGCTTACCACGGCCTGGTCGACCTCGCCGGCCTGACCGCGGGCGAGCGCGTCCTGATCCATGCGGCCGCGGGCGGCGTCGGCATGGCCGCCGTCCAGCTGGCCCGCCGGCTGGGGGCGGAGGTCTACGGCACGGCGAGCCCCGGCAAATGGGGCGCCCTGCACGCCCTCGGCCTGGACGACGCCCACCTCGCGTCCTCCCGCACGCTGGACTTCGAGACTGCGTTCGCCGCGGCCACCGAAGGCCGCGGCATGGACGTCGTCCTGGACTCCCTCGCCGGGGAGTTCGTGGACGCCTCACTGCGGTTGCTGCCGCACGGCGGACGCTTCGTCGAGATGGGCAAGACCGACCTGCGCGACCCGAGCCGGGTCGCGGCAGACCACCCCGGCGTGGACTACCGCTCCTTCGACCTGCTCCAGGCACCGACCGAGCGGATCGCCGAACTGCTCACGGACGTCCTGCGGTTGCTGTCGTCGGGGGCACTGTCCCCGCTGCCGGTCAGCACCTGGGACGTGCGCCGGGCTCCGGAGGCGTTCCGCCACGTCAGCCAGGCCCGCCACGTCGGCAAGGTCGTCCTCACCCTGCCCGCCGTCCTCGATCCGGCCGGCACGGTCCTCGTCACCGGCGCCACCGGTGCCCTCGGCCCCCTCGTCGCACGGCACCTGGTCACCGAGCACGGCGCCCGCCGGCTGCTGCTGGTCAGCCGACGCGGCGCCGACGCGCCCGGCGCCGCGGAACTGGCCGCCGAGCTCACCGGGGCGGGAGCCGACGTCACCCTCGCCGCCTGCGACACCGCGGACCGCGACGCGCTCGCGGACCTGCTGACCGGCGTACGGCTCACCGCCGTCGTGCACGCCGCAGGGGTGCTCGACGACGGCGTGATCACCGCGCTCACCCCCGAACGCCTCGACAACGTCCTCGCGGCCAAGGCCACCGCGGCCCGCAACCTGCACGAACTGACCGCCGGCCAGGACCTCGACGCGTTCGTCCTCTTCTCCTCCGTCATGGGCGTCATCGGCGGCGCCGGCCAGGGCAACTACGCCGCCGCCAACGCCTACCTGGACGCCCTCGCCCAGCACCGCAGGGCCCGCGGGCTTCCCGCGCTGTCCCTGGCCTGGGGACTGTGGGATCCCGCCACGGCAGGCCCGGGCACCGACGCAACGACCGGTGCCGCCGGAATGGCAGGCGGCCTCACCGCAGCCGACCGGGGACGGCTCGCCCGAACCGGCCTCGCACCCATCGAACCGGCCGAGGGCCTGGCCCTGCTCGACGCGGCACTGCGCATGGACACCGCCGCACTCGTGCCCGTCCGTCTGGACCGGGCCGCGCTCGGCGCGCTCGGCCCGCACCTGCCCACCGTGCTACGGGACCTGGCCCCGGCCGCGCCCCGCCCGGCCCGGGCACCGGCCACCGCAGCGGCCCCCGGGACGGAGACCCTGCGCGACCGGCTGGCCGCGCTGAGCCGGGCCGAGCAGGAAGAAGTGCTGCTCGATCTCGTCCGGGTGCAGACCGCCGCCGTGCTCGGCCGGTCCTCCGCCGCCGGCATTCCCGCCGACCGGCCCTTCAAGGACATGGGCTGCGACTCGCTCACCCTGGTGGAGCTGCGCAACAGGCTGCAGACCGGCGCAGGACTGCGGCTGCCCGCGACCTTCCTCTTCAACTGCCCGACACCCAAGGCGGTCGTCGCCCACCTGCACACCGAACTGGCCCCGGCCGCCACCGACACCACCGGCTCCACCGTCACAACGGCCGAACCCGGCCTGGCCGAACTCGACCGGCTGGAGGCGGCGATCGCCGGCCTGCCGGCCGACACCGACGACCGGACCAGGGCCGAGATCATCCAACGACTCCAGGCACTGCAGGCCCGCGTACCGGCCCAGCGGAGCCAGGACGACCCCAACGATCTGACCGCGCGGGTCAAGTCGGCGTCGGTCGACGAGCTCCTCGCGTTCATCGACTCGGAACTCTGACACCGACTCCACACCATTGCCGGGCGGTTCGCCGCGCTCCGCGGCGACTCGCCCGCACCTCACCCTGATCGTCCAGCCTGCTCTGCGCGGCACGCTCGGACACGTCCCAGGGACGGCGACGTCGGCTTCGCGCACACGTACAGCGACGTCCGGACCACGCACACGCACAGCTTCACAAACGCCTACGGGGGCATCAGCACCATGACGACAACGGACAACGACAAGCTCGTCTCCTACCTCAAGCGCCTCACCGTCGACCTCCACCAGTCCCGCCAGCGGGTCCGCGAGCTGGAGGGCGGCACCAACGATCCGATCGCCGTCGTGGGTATGGGCTGCCGGTTCCCGGGTGGGGTGGACTCGCCCGAGGGGCTGTGGCGGGTGGTGGCCGAGCGGCGTGATGTGATCTCGGGTTTCCCGGTGGATCGTGGCTGGGATCTGGAGGGTCTGTATCACCCGGATCCGGACCA
>NZ_JBIBJK010000056.1:0-6743 GCF_042958635.1 Streptomyces sp. NPDC007971 | reverse complement strand
GTTTCGGGTGAGCCGGGGGCGTTGGAGGAGTTGCGGGCCGAGTTGGAGGCGGAGGGTGTGCGGGCGCGGATGGTCGCGGTGGACTACGCCTCGCATTCCGCTCAGGTGGATCGGTTGGAGGAGGAGATCACCTCTGTGCTGGCGGGGATCGCTCCTCGTCGGGGCCGGGTGCCGATGGTCTCCGCGATGACGGGTGAGACTCTGACCGGTCCCGAGTTGGACGCCGCGTACTGGTATGGGAGTCTGCGGGCGTCGGTGCACTTCGATCGTGCGGTGCGGGTGCTGGCCGGTCAGGGGCATCAGGTGTTCGTGGAGGTCACGCCGCATCCGGTGCTGATGGGCGCGATGAACGACACCCTCGAAGAGGTCGCGCAGGATTCCGGTCCGGGTGCGGTGGCTGCTGCTGTGTGCGGCACGCTGCGGCGTGACGATGGTGGTGCGCAGCGTCTGATCACCTCCTTCGCGGAGGCGTTCGTGAACGGCGTGGCGGTGGACTGGACGGTGGTGCTGCCGTCCGCGCACCGCGTTGAGCTGCCGACGTACGCCTTCCGGCACGAGCGGTACTGGCCGAAGAGCGTCGCAGCCCTGCCGACCGCCGGTTCCGCGGTGGGTGGTGACGGCGCGGGCACGGAGGCCGAGGCCCGGTTCTGGGCGGCCGTCGAGGGTGGGGACCTGACGCAGCTCGCCGACACGCTGGCGGTGGACGGCGACCGTCCGCTGAGCGAGGCGCTGCCGGCGCTGGCGTCGTGGCGGCGCCGTGAGCAGGACCGTTCGGTGACGGCCGGATGGCGGTACCGGATGGGTTGGGCGCAGATTCCCGAGCCCGACCCGAGGGTGCTCTCCGGGACCTGGCTCTTGGCGGCCCCTGCGGGGCCGGACACTGATGGCCTGGCACAGGGCTGCGCGGCGGCACTGACCGCGCGCGGTGCCGAGGTCGTGGTGGCCGAGGTCCCGGCGGGGACCGTCGAGCGGACCGACGTCGCCGAACTGGTCGTTCAGGCACTGCAGAAGGCCGCTACGGAACCTGCCGCGGTGTCCGGCGTGCTGTCCCTGCTGGCGCTGGACGAGGCGCCGCTGCCCGACCACCCGGTGGTGGCCGGCGGTCTGGCCGCGACCCTGGGCCTGGTCCAGGCGCTCGGTGACACCGAAGTCGTCGCACCCCTGTGGATCGCCACGTGCGGCGCGGCAGCGGCCACGCCGGGGGAGGCGCCGGCCGGTCCGGTGCAGGCGCAGGTGTGGGGCCTCGGCCGGGTCGTGGGACTGGAACACCCGGACCGCTGGGGCGGGTTGATCGACCTGCCCGCCGTGATGGACGACCGGGCCGGTGCGCGGCTGGTGGCGGTGCTGGCCGGAGGCGGCGAGGAGCAGGTCGCCATCAGGACGTCCGGGGTGCTGGGCCGCAGGATGAGCCGGGGCCCCCAGGCCCGCGGCGAAGGGCGCTGGAGCACGCGTGGCAGCGTGCTGATCACCGGGGGGACGGGTGCCATCGCCGGCCATGTGGCACGGTGGCTGGCGGAGGGAGACACGGCGCGACTGGTGCTCACCAGCCGTTCCGGCCCCGGGGCCGCCGACGTCGCCGCGGTGGCCGCCGAACTGGCCGCCCGGGGCACCCGCGTGGACGTCGTGGCCTGTGACGTGAGCGACCGGTCGGACCTGGCCGGGCTGGTGGACTGGACGGGGCGGAGCGGTCCCGTGCTGTCCGCGGTGATGCACACCGCGGCGGTGCTGGACGACGGTGTGGTGGACCGTCTGTCCGCGTCGCGCCTGGAGACGGTGTTGGCGGCGAAGGCGGCGAGCGCCGCCCATCTGGACGAGCTGACCGAGGATCTGGACCTGGACGCGTTCGTCCTGTTCTCCTCCGCGGCATCGACGCTGGGCTCCGCCGGGCAGGGCAACTACGCCGCCGCGAACGCCTACCTCGACGCCCTGGCCGAGAAGCGGCGGGCCCGCGGGACGGCCGGTCTGTCGGTGGCCTGGGGCCTGTGGGGCGGCGGCGGCCTCGCCGAGTCCAAGGACGCGATCCAGGCGCGGATGAAGCGGGTCCCCATGCCGGCAATGGATCCGCAGCTGGCGGTACGGGCGTTGGGCGAGGCGCTGGAGGGCTCCGACGCCGTCGTGACGGTGATGGACGTGGACTGGGCCCAGTTGGCGGCGGCGCCCGGATCGGTGGACCTGCAGGACAGGCCGCTGGTGCGGGACCTGCCGGAGGTCCGCCGCCTCGCCGCCGCCCGTGCCGGGTCCGCGGAGGCCGCGCGCGGTGAAGAGGATCTGGCACGGCGCCTGGCGGGCATGAACCGGGCCGAGCAGGACCGGGCGCTGACGGATGTCGTGCGGGCCGAGGCGGCAGCGGTGCTGGGGTACGCCTCGGCGGATGCCCTCCAGGCCAGGCAGGCGTTCAAGGAACTCGGCTTCGACTCGCTCACCGCGGTCGAGCTGCGGAACCGTCTGAACGCGGCGACCGGTCTGCGGCTGCCCGCGACATTGATCTTCGACTATCCGACGCCCGTGGAGCTCGCCACCTGGCTGCGGGCCGAACTCGTCCAGGAAGAAGCGGTTTCGGTGCCGATTCTCGACGAGCTGGACCGGCTCGAGTCCAGCCTGGCCGATTCGGCAACCGATCACGACATGAGCGAAAGCATCACGAGGCGGCTGCAGAGCATTCTGTCGAGGTGGATCGAAAAGCAGGGCGGATCGGAGTCCGAGAGTGAAAAGGTCGAATTCCGATCGGCGACACCCGACCAGGTGTTTGAGTTTCTCGACAAGGAACTTGGTCTGTCCAACTAATTGCTTCGGGCTTATTGGCGGCATGGTTTAGTAAGGAGTCCCTGTGGACAACCAAGAGAAGCTTTTCGAATACCTCAAGAAGGCTGCAGCCGAACTCCAGGAGACGCGCCAGCGCCTGCGCAAGCTGGAGGCCGGCGACCAGGAGCCGTTGGCGATCGTGGGGATGGCGTGCCGGCTCCCGGGCGGTGCGGACAGCCCGGAGGAGTTCTGGGAGCTGCTGGCGGCGGGTGGCGATGCGGTCGGCGCGTTCCCGACCGACCGCGGGTGGGACCTGGAGAACATCTACGACCCGGATCCGGAGAAGGCCGGCAAGTCGATCACCCAGTCCGGCGGATTCATGCGGGACGCGAGCGGTTTCGATGCGGGGTTCTTCGGGATCAGCCCGCGCGAGGCGCTGGCGATGGACCCGCAGCAGAGGCTGATGCTGGAGGTGTCGTGGGAGGCGCTGGAGCGGGCGGGTATCGATGCGGGGGCGTTGCGCGGCAGTAGGACCGGTGTGTTCGTCGGCGGATTCACGTCGAACTACGCCATCAGCCTGGCGATGTCGGAGGAGGGCACGGCCGGGTTCGAGGGTCACATGATGACCGGCAACCTGCCCAGCGTGATATCGGGCCGGGTGTCGTACGCGATGGGCCTGGAGGGCCCGGCCGTGACGGTGGACACGGCGTGTTCGTCGTCCCTGGTGGCGCTGCACCTGGCCTGCCAGGCGATCCGCTCGGGCGAGTGCTCCATGGCGCTGGCCGGCGGCGTGACGGTCCTGGTCAACCCGGGCAACTTCATGGAGTTCTCCCGGCAGCAGGGCCTGGCGGCGGACGGACGCTGCCGCGCGTTCTCCGCGGACGCGAGCGGGACCGGCTGGGCCGAGGGCGCGGGCATGATCGTCGTGGAGCGGCTGTCCGAGGCGCGCCGGCAGGGCCATCCCGTGCTCGCCGTGATCCGTGGCTCCGCGGCGAACCAGGACGGTGCCTCCAACGGCCTGACCGCGCCCAACGGCCCTTCCCAGCAGCGCGTCATCCGTGCCGCGCTGGCCAACGCCCAGCTGTCGGCCGCCGACGTGGACGTGGTCGAGGCACACGGCACGGGCACCACGCTGGGTGACCCGATCGAGGCACAGGCACTGCTCGCCACCTACGGCCAGGAGCGTCCGGAGGGACGGCCGCTGTGGCTCGGCTCGGTGAAGTCGAACATCGGGCACACCCAGGCGGCGTCCGGTGTCGCCGGTGTGATCAAGATGGTGCTGGCCATGCAGCATCAGCAGCTCCCGCAGACGCTGCACGTGGGCGAGCCCACGCCGCACGTGGACTGGTCCGCGGGCGAGGTGGAGCTGCTGTCGGAGCCGATGCCGTGGCCGGCCGGGGAACGCGCGCGCCGCGCCGGTGTGTCCTCGTTCGGCGGCAGCGGCACGAACGTCCACGTCATCCTGGAGGAGGCCCCCGCCGCGGACGCGGCGGCCGAGGAGGGCGACGAGCGGGGGAGTGCGGCACCGCAGGACGCCGCCGGGCCGGCCGCCGGCGCGAGCGTGGCTCCGGTGCTGTCGGGTGCGGGTGCGGGTGCGGGTGCGGGTGCGGGTGCCGGTGCGTGGCTGGTGTCGGGTCGTTCGGCCGACGGTCTGACGGCGCAGGCGGCCCGCCTGCGTGCGTGGGTCGCTGCGCGGCCGGAGTCGGAGCCGACGGATGTGGCCTGGTCGCTGGCGACCACACGAGTGGCGTTCGAGCACCGGGCCGTCGTGGTCGGCGGTGACGGCGGCGAGCTGGTCTCCGGGCTGGAGTGCCTGGCCGACGGTGTCCCCAGCGGTGCCGTCGTCTCGGGCGTCGTCAGGGACGATGCGCGCACCGTGTTCGTCTTTCCCGGCCAGGGCTCGCAGTGGCTGGGCATGGGCTGTGAACTCGCGCAGGTCAGCGAGGTGTTCGCGGCACGGCTGGCCGAGTGCGGGGCGGCCCTGGCGCCGTACGTGCCGTGGTCGCTGAGCGATGTTCTCGCGGGTGCCGAGGGTGCTCCGGCGCTGGAGGCTGCGGATGTGGTGCAGCCGGCGTTGTGGGCGGTGATGGTGTCGCTGGCGGCGGTGTGGGAGGCCGCGGGCGTGAGCCCGGATGCGGTGGTGGGTCATTCGCAGGGTGAGATCGCCGCGGCGACGGTCGCCGGGATGCTCAGCGTCGAGGACGGCGCCCGCGTGGTGGCCCTTCGCTCGCAGTCGCTGAAGGTGCTGGCCGGCGCCGGCGGGATGATGTCGGTCAGCCAGTCGGCCGTGGCGGTCGAGGAGCGTCTTGCGCGCTGGGGTGAGCGTCTGTCGCTGGCGGCGGTCAACGGTGCCTCGTCGGTGGTGGTTTCGGGTGAGCCGGAGGCGCTGGAGGAGTTGCGGGCCGAGCTGGAGGCCGAGGGTGTCCGGGCGCGCATGGTCGCGGTGGACTACGCCTCGCACTCCGCCCAGGTGGACCGCCTGGAGAAGGAGATCGTCTCCGTTCTGGCCGCCGTCGCCCCTCGCCAGGGCCGGGTGCCCATGGTCTCGGCGATGACCGGCGAGAGCCTGACCGGCGAGGAGCTGGACGCCGCGTACTGGTACGGGAGTCTGCGGGCGCCGGTCCACTTCGACCGTGCCGTGCGGATCCTGGCCGACCAGGGCCACCAGGTCTTCGTGGAGGTCTCCCCGCACCCGGTGCTGCTGGGTGCCATGAACGACACCCTCGCAGAGGTCGCTCAGGATGCCGGTCCGGGTGCGCTGCCCGCCGCGGTGTGCGGGACGCTGCGGCGTGACGAAGGCGGCGCACAGCGTCTGATCACCTCGCTCGCCGAGGCGTTCGTGCACGGTGCCCAGGTCGAGTGGACCGCGGTGCTGCCCGCCGGCGAGCAGGTGGAGCTGCCGACGTACGCCTTCCGGCACGAGCGGTACTGGCCGGAGGGGCTGCTCTCCCTGTCCGCCCTGGGAGCGGCCGGTGGCGACGCGGTGTCGCTGGGCCTGGGCGCGGTGGGTCACCCCCTGCTGGGCGCGGTGGTGGAACTGGCCGGCGGTGCCGGGGTGGTGTGCACGGGCCGGCTGTCCGTCGGTTCGCATCCCTGGCTGGCGGACCACGCGGTCGGCGGTGTGGTGCTCCTGCCGAGCACCGGCTACGTCGAGCTGGCGGTGCGGGCCGGCGATCAGGTCGGTTGCGGTCTGCTGGAGGAGTTGACGCTGCAGGCGCCGTTGGTGGTGCCGGGTGATGGTGGCGGGGTCCGTATCCAGGTGGTGGTGGCCGCGGGTGACGAGGAGGGGCGGCGTACGGTCGAGGTGTTCTCCCGTCCGGATCAGCCCGGTAGTGAGCAGCCGTGGGTGCAGCACGCCCGTGGTGTGGTGGCCCCCGCCACGACGGCCGGCACGAGCGCGGCGACCGACGAAGAGCTCCGGGAATGGCCGCCGCGGGATGCCGAGCCGATGGACACCGCCGATCTGTATCCGGTCCTGCTGGCCGAGGTGTACGGCCCCGCGTTCCAGGGACTGCAGGCCGCCTGGCGCCGCGGGGAGGACATCTTCGCCGAGGTGGCGCTGCCGGAGCCGGTGGCCGAGGAGGCGACTGCGTTCGGCCTGCATCCGGTGCTGCTCGACGCGGCCCTGCACGGCGCGGTCCTGGCCGACGCGGATCAGGGTGCGCGGGCCGACGTCGAGCCGGGCCGGCTGCTGATGCCGTTCGCCTGGACGGATGTGGAACTGCACGCCAGTGGTGCGTCGGTGCTGCGGGTGCGGCTGCGCCGCGACGCGCAGGGCGGTCTGTCGCTGACGGCGGTGGACCCGGCCGGAGCCCCGGTCGTCTCGGTGGGCTCGCTGGTGAAGCGCCCCGTGTCGGTGCAGCAACTACAGGCTTCCGACAACGGGTTGACCGACGCACTGTTCGCCCAGGACTGGGTTGCGGTCGCCGAGTCGGCTGTGCCGTCGGGGGATTGGGTGTTGGTCGGTGCGGATGGTTTTGGGCTGGTGGAGGGGTTGGCGG
>NZ_JBIBJK010000055.1:0-6977 GCF_042958635.1 Streptomyces sp. NPDC007971 | reverse complement strand
CCGGCGAACAGGGGCGTCGCGAACATCAGCAGCATGATCGTGCCGTGCATCGTGAACGCCTGGTTGAACTGCTCGTTCGACATGATCTGCAGGCCTGGACGGGCCAGCTCGGCGCGCATGAGCAGCGCCATCACACCACCGATCAGGAAGAACCCGAACGCTGTGACCAGATAGAGCGTTCCGATCGTCTTGTGATCGGTGGTCGTCAGCCACCGTACGGCCCTGATGTCTTGGATCCTCTTCACGCCCCGCCTGTGTCCGCGCCCGGCCCGTCGGTCACACTCGGACGGCGCGAGGAACATCACGGAAGAAGGGTGTGACGATCCGGGCGGTGCCGGACACGAACCGAACATGAGCAACGACGAGATCTTCGCCGCTGCCTATCGCGAGCACTACTGGGCGGTCAGCCGTTATGTCGCAAGGCGACTTCCTGGGCGGGCCGACGAGGTGGAGGAAGTGGTGGCGGAGGTGTTCACGGTGGCCTGGCGCCGCCGGGCCGACCTGCCCGCGTCGCCGCTGCCCTGGCTGTACGGCGTGGCACGCAACTGCCTGGCGAACGCGGTACGCGGCTACGGTCGCCGGCGCCGGCTGGTGGACCGGATGGGCAACGACGAGGCGGCGCACGGCCGGCACATCGTGGACAGCCCCGACGCGGAGGCCCCCGGCGCCTGGGTGCACGAGGCCCTGGCCCGGCTGTCCCCGGCGGACCAGGAGGTGCTGCGCCTCGCGGCCTGGGAGGAACTGGGCGCCGACGACATCGCGGTCGCCCTCGGCTGCGGCAGCCGGGCCGCGGCGATGCGCCTGCACCGGGCGCGCAGCCGCCTCAGAGCCGAGATCGACCGCATGCGTCCCGCCGTGGCGGCGCTGCCCGACGGCCGGCCCGCCCCGGACCCCGCCTCCGCCGACGCGACCCTGTGCAAGGACCACGGACATGGCTGACGAACTCGAACTCCTGCGCCGCGCCGACCCGGTGCCGGCCGACAGTCCCGGCTACCGCGACAGGGAGCTGGACGAGCGTGCCGAGCAGCGACTCCGGCGGCTGCTGCACGAGGACGGCCCACGGCGCCGTGTCCGGCTGCGCGCGGTGCTCCCGCGCCGTGGCCCGCGCGCCCGGCTGGTCTGGAGCCTCGCCGCCACCCTCGTCGTCCTGGTGATCGCCCTCGACACCGTGCTCGGCGGCCCGAGCACGCCGCGCGCCGTCGCCGCGCCCCGCCCCCTGGCCGTCCACGTCCGGTCGACGCCCGTACCGCTGAAGGACATGGTCGCCCTTGCGGATGCGGCCGCGGCGGGCGGTTCACCCCGGCTGCGCCAGGGCACACACGTGCAGTCGTGGAGCCTCGGCCTGGGCGACGACAAACCCCCCGTCACGCTTCCCGAGGAGCGGGTGGTGCGCTGGCGGGCGGACGCCACCCACACCGAACTGGTCGTGGCGACCGACCCGCGCAGGCCGGGCCGCCCGGTCCTCACCGACGACGGCGACGACCCGCACCTGGTGGCGGACGGCCATGTGATCAGCCGGACCACGTACCCGCCGATGTGGAACGACGCCCCGCCCGAGGGAACCCCGCCGCACACCGCGGCGGCCCTGCGCGCCTACCTCACCGAGACCGTCCGCCCCGAGGTCGACCGCAGCACGGCGCCGCTGAGCACCCCGGAGCTCTTCGATGCCGTCGGGCAGTTGCTCGACCACTGGACCCTCGGCGCCCGCGAGTCGGCGGCCCTGGTCCGGCTGTTCGCCGAGGCCAGGGGGCTGCGGCCGGCCGGCGAGGTGACCGACCGCCTCGGCCGCTTCGGCCGGGCGTACGTGTACGACACCGGCGGCATCCGGCACCTGCTGATCCTGGAACCGCGCACCGGCGCGGTCCTCGGTATCGAGGACACCTGCACCGAGGACGACCCCGCATACGGGGTGAAGGCCGGGGACGTCATGGCCTACCGCGCCTGGATGCGCTGATCACACCCCGAGCTGCCGGGCGGCGGCCGCCGCCCGGCACCGTGGCCGGACAGGATGTGCTGCCCGGCCCGTACGCCGGCGGCGGTACCGTCCCGGTGCGTGCTGCCGTACGGCTCACCGGTGCCGGGCATGCCGCTTGCGCGGCGCGTGCGGCAGCCCGGGGCGCGGGTGCGCCGCCCGCAAGGCCGACCGAAGAAGAACGAGCGACGCCTGCAGACCCGCCGCGGAAACCGGTCCCGGCCGCCGCGCACGGGCCCGGCCCAGAGTCGCCCGGGCCGAGAAGGTCCAGGTCAGCCGTGAGGTGACCTGGACCCTCGCCAGCTTCCTTCCTACTCGTCCCATGCCTGGACCAGGATCTGTTCGGCGATCTTGCCGTCACGCAACGTGATCATGGACTCGGCGAGGACGCGGGTGCCGTCCGCGTACTGGCAGGACTCGCTGTAGGCGGCCTGGTCGCCCTGGACGACGCACCGGTCCAGCCTGTGCGTCATGTCGCGGCTGTAGACGTCGTGGAGCATCTCGCCTATCTCGCTCCGGCCGTGCAGGATCTTGGGGTGGCTCGGCTGGGTGTTGCGGTCGATGATGCGGATCTCCGCGTCCTCCGCGTAGAGCGACAGGAGGGCGTCTTCGGAGGTGCCTTCTATGCCTCGGCGCAGGGTCTCGGTGTCGAAGGCCGTCGCAGTGCCCATGGTGTGACCTCCTTCGGGCGTCCGTGGCCCGGCGGGGAAGCGGACCGGCACGCCCCACCTTCGAGACTCCTCCGCCCCGGCGGGCACGGCAAGCGCGGCCGACGGCGCTCCGCGTGACGGGCAGGCGCGGCCGGCGCAGCTCCGCCTGACGGGTGAGCGCCGCCGGGCGCCCGTATCCGTGCGGCCCCCGGCGCCGTTGCTGAAGGCATGATCTCAACACGACGTATCGTCGCCGCCGTCGGCCTGGCCGTCGGGGTCACCGGTCTCGCCGCTCCGCTCGCGAACGCGGCCGTGGCGGGCACCGGACACACCGGGCAGAGCGCCCCCATGGCGACGATGGACCCGCACCAGGCCGGCAACGTCCCCGCCCAGCGCAAGTCCCGGGCCCCGAGGGTCGCGCTGCACAGCGGCGCCCTGGACAAGCTCGACGAACTGAACCGCCTGGACGACCTGGGCCAGGTCACCGACCTCACCCGGTCCTGAGCGGTTGGCCGCCGCTGCCAGGCCCTGATCCTGCCGCGGCTGTGAGGGCCGTCCCCGCCGGGGCGGCCCTCACCGCTGCCGGGGGCGGGCCGGAGATCCGGCGGCCGGAAAGATCCACCGACGCCGCCGCGCTCCGTGCCGCTACCGACCGGTCCCGCGTAGGGTCGGCTCCGAAGGCACAACGAGGAAAAGGGGCCAGGCCATGGCGCAGGAAGTCCGCGGCGTGATCGCACCGGGGAAGGACGAACCCGTACGGGTCGAGACGATCGTGGTCCCGGACCCGGGGCCCGGCGAAGCCGTCGTGCGCATCCAGGCCTGCGGCGTCTGTCACACCGATCTGCACTACAAACAGGGCGGAATCTCGGACGAGTTCCCCTTCCTGCTCGGCCACGAGGCCGCCGGCGTCGTGGAGTCGGTCGGCGAGGGCGTCACCGACGTGGCACCCGGCGACTTCGTCGTCCTCAACTGGCGTGCCGTGTGCGGGAACTGCCGGGCATGTCTGCGCGGCCGGCCCTGGTACTGCTTCAACACCCACAACGCGCGGCAGAAGATGACTCTCGCCGCCACCGGCCAGGAGCTCTCCCCGGCGCTCGGCATCGGCGCCTTCGCCGAGAAGACGCTCGTCGCGGCCGGACAGTGCACCAAGGTCGACCCGGCCGTCTCCCCGGCCGTCGCCGGACTGCTCGGCTGCGGCGTGATGGCCGGCATCGGCGCCGCGATCAACACCGGCAACGTCGGCCGCGGCGACTCCGTCGCCGTCATCGGCTGCGGCGGCGTCGGCGACGCGGCCGTCGCCGGATCGAACCTGGCGGGCGCGGCGAAGATCATCGCCGTCGACATCGACGAGCGCAAGCTGGACAAGGCCCGCGCGCTGGGCGCCACCCACACGGTCAACTCCGCCGAGACGGACCCGGTCGAGGCCATCCGCGAGCTGACCGGCGGCTTCGGCGCCGACGTCGTCATCGAGGCGGTCGGCCGCCCCGAGACGTACAAACAGGCCTTTTACGCCCGCGACCTGGCCGGAACGGTCGTCCTGGTCGGCGTCCCCACCCCCGAGATGAAGCTCGAACTGCCCCTGCTGGACGTCTTCGGACGCGGCGGAGCGCTCAAGTCCTCCTGGTACGGCGACTGCCTGCCCTCCCGCGACTTCCCGATGCTGATCGACCTGCACCTGCAGGGCCGCCTGCCGCTGGACGCGTTCGTCACCGAGACCATCCGGCTGGACGACGTGGAGAAGGCGTTCGACCGCATGCACCAGGGCGACGTGCTGCGTTCGGTGGTGATGCTCTGATGACCACGCGCATCGAACGCCTCGTCACCAGTGGACAGTTCACGCTCGACGGAGGCACCTGGAACGTCGAGAACAACGTGTGGATCGTCGGCGACGAACGCGAAGTGATCGTCATCGACGCCGCCCACGACGCCGAGGCCATCGCCGACGCGGTGGCCGACCGCCGGCTGAGCGCCATCGTGTGCACCCACGCCCACAACGACCACATCAACGCCGCGCCCGCCCTCGCGGACCTCACCGGCGCCACGATCTGGCTGCACCCCGACGACCTGTCGCTGTGGAAGATGACCCACCCGGACCGCGAGCCCGACCGCCACCTGGCCGACGGCCAGGTCCTGGAAACCGCCGGCGCCGACCTGACCGTCCTGCACACCCCCGGCCACGCCCCCGGGGCCGTGTGCCTGTACGACCCCGGCCTCGGTGTCGTCTTCACCGGCGACACGCTCTTCCAGGGCGGCCCCGGCGCCACGGGACGGTCGTACTCCCACTTCCCGACGATCATCGACTCCATCCGCGCCCGGCTCCTCACCCTCCCGCCGGAGACCAAGGTCCTCACCGGGCACGGCGACCCCACCACCATCGGCGCCGAGGCACCCCATCTGGAGGAGTGGATCAACCGCGGGCACTGACCGCGGGACCTACCGGCCGCGGCTCGCCGTCGGCGGTGACGAGGACCTGGGCGACGGACTCCGCCGCTGCCGCTGAGAGAGCCGCCGAGAAATACCGACAGAAGATGTCCGGCTTTCCCGGGACAGTCGGGGACGACAGCAGTCGTGCCGTACAGGAGGTCGGACATGTCGGGGCCGTTGCAGGACAAGGTGGCGCTGGTCGCCGGGGCGACCCGGGGCGCAGGCCGCGGGATCGCCGTCGAACTCGGCGCGGCCGGCGCCACCGTCTACGTCACCGGACGCTCCACCCGCGCCCGCCGCTCCGAGTACGACAGGCCCGAGACCATCGAGGACACCGCCGACCTCGTCACCGAGGCCGGCGGGCACGGCATCGCCGTCGCCGTCGACCACCTGGACACATCCGCCGTACGGGCCCTCGTCGACCGCGTCTCTGACGAACAGGGCCGCCTCGACGTCCTCGTCAACGACATCTGGGGCGGCGAGAAACTCTTCGAGTGGGACACACCGGTGTGGGAGCACGACCTCGACAACGGGCTCCGGCTGCTTCGCCTCGCCGTCGAGACCCATGCCGTCACCAGCCACTTCGCACTGCCGCTCCTGCTGCGCCGGCCCGGGGGACTGGTGGTGGAGGTCACCGACGGCACCGCGGAGTACAACCGTGACACCTACCGGGTGAACCTCTTCTACGACCTCGCCAAGGCGTCCGTCCTGCGCATGGCCTTCGCCCTCGGGCACGAACTCGGTCCCCGCGGCGCCACCGCCGTCGCGCTCACCCCCGGCTGGCTGCGCTCGGAGATCATGCTGGACGCCTTCGGCGTACGCGAGGACAACTGGCGCGACGCCCTGGCCCGCGAGGCGCACTTCGCGATCTCCGAGACCCCGCGCTACGTGGGCCGTGCCGTCGCCGCTCTGGCCGCCGACCCCGGCGTGGCCCGCCACAACGGGAAGTCCCTCTCCAGCGGCGGCCTCGCCCGGGAGTACGGGTTCACCGATCTCGACGGCAGCCGGCCGGACGCCTGGCGGTACCTGGTCGAGGTGCAGGACGCCGGAAAGCCGGCCGACGCGACCGGCTACCGGTGACCGGCCGCCGACAGCGGGGCTCGGCGGCACGGTGCCGATGACCGGGCGCCGGCAGCAAGGCCCCTGCGATCGGGTGCCTGGTGCCTGTGCCTGGTGCCTGGTGCCAACTGCGGGGTGCCGGTGGCCGGGTGCCGCCGGAACACCGGCACGCGGACGTGCGACCTCTGTCGGGGTGATCACCTGCCGCCCTACGGTCACCCCATGACCGATCTCAAGCGTTTCGCAGGACACGGAGTTCTCGTCACGGGCGCGGCGCGCGGCATCGGCGCCGCCGTCGCCCGGCGGCTCGCCGAGGAGGGCGGGCAGATCCTGGTGACCGACCGCGACCTGCCCGAGGCCGAGCGGACCGCGGCCGCCCTGCGCCGGCAGGGCGGCACCGCCGAGGCGTTCGCGTGCGACGTCGGGGACCGGGCCTCGGTCGAAGCGGCCGTCGTCCGTGCCGTCGCCGCCTTCGGCTCGCTCGACGTGCTGGTCACCTGCGCCGCCCACTGCACCCCCGACGTGCCGCTCTTCGAGGACTACCCCGACGAGGCCTGGGCCCGCGACCTCGACATCACCCTCAACGGCGCCTACCGCTGCTGCCGCGCAGCCCTGCCCCACCTCGCCGCCTGCGGACGCGGAGCCGTCGTCGGCATCGGCTCCGTCAACGGCCTGCAGGACTTCGGCAACCACGCCTAATCCCCGCGTAAGGACGGAACGGGCCAGTGCTGGAACTCCGGACTGTTCGAACAGCAGGGCCGCCGTGCCTGGGCACAGCCGGACATTCGGAGTCTCAGCAGAGAGCGGCGGGCAGCCCTGCGGCTTGTGGTGACGGCCTGGTGGGCGCCGAGCGGATGCCTGAATCACGCCGG
>NZ_JBIBJK010000054.1:0-8148 GCF_042958635.1 Streptomyces sp. NPDC007971 | reverse complement strand
CGAATCTGCGGCGGATGGTGCGTTTCGAGGAGGCTGTTCGGGTTCTGCTGGGGGATGGTTACGGGGCGTTCGTGGAGGTGTCGCCGCATCCGGTGTTGAGCGCTGCGGTGCTGGAGACTGCCGAGGACGCGGGTGTTGCTGATGTGCTGGCGGTGGGCACGCTGGAGCGGGACAACGGTGGTGCCGGGCGGTTGCTCACCTCGCTGGCGCAGGCGTACGTCGGCGGGCTGGGGGTGGACTGGAGGACGGTGCTGCCCGCCGCCGACCGGGTCGACCTGCCCACCTACGCCTTCCAGCACCAGCGGTACTGGATGGAGACAGCGACCGAACCTGCGGTCCCGGTCGGCGGCGACGGCGCGAGCACGGCGGCCGAGGCACGCTTCTGGGCGGCCGTCGAGGGCGGGGACCTGACCCACATCGCCGAGGTCCTGGAAGTCGAGGACGAGCAGCATGTGGCCGAGGTCCTTGAGGCGTTGACGTCGTGGCGGCGCCGCGAGCAGGACCGGGTCGCGACGGCGAACTGGCGCTACCGGGTGACGTGGGCGCCGGTCGCGGAGCCCGACGCCGGTGTGCTGTCGGGGACTTGGCTGGTCGTGGTGCCTGCCGGGGCGGGTGTGGACGGGCCGGTGCAGGGGTGTACGGCGGCGCTGTCCGTGCGTGGGGCCGAGGTGGTGCTGCTGGAGGCCGGGGCGGCGGACGAGCGGTCGAAGCTGGCCGAGCGGATCCGTGCGGTGGTGCCGCAGGGCGGCTTCGCCGGTGTCGTGTCGCTGCTGGCGCTGGACGAGACGCCCGTACCGGCCCATCCGGTGGTGCCGGGAGGCTTGGCAGCGACGCTGACCCTGGTGCAGGCGCTGGGCGACGCGGAGGTGGGCGCACCGCTGTGGGCGGCCACCTCCGGCGCGGTCGCCTCCGGGCCGGGTGAGGCGCTGACCCACCCCGTCCAGACGCTGGTGTGGGGCTTCGGCCGGGTCGTGGCGCTGGAACACCCGGACCGCTGGGGCGGGTTGATCGACCTGCCCGCCGTCCTCGACGAGCGTGCCGGGGCGCGACTGGCGGCCGTACTGGCCGGCTGTGGTGAGGACCAGGTCGCGATCCGCCCGGTCGGGATCCTCGGCCGCAGGCTGACCCGGGCCGCGCAGCCGGTCGGCGCCGCCGATGCATGGGCGCCGCGCGGGAGCGTGCTGATCACCGGTGGTACCGGTGCCATCGGCGGGCACGTGGCGCGCTGGCTGCCCGGCCGCGGTGCCCGGAGGCTGGTGCTGACCAGCCGGTCCGGGCCCGGTGGCACGGGTACGGCGGCGCTGGCGGCCGAGCTGGCGACGGCCGGGACACGGGTCGATGTCGTGGCCTGCGATGCGAGCGACCGGGCGGACCTGGCCGGAGTACTGGCCTGGACCGCGGCGGACGGGCCCGCCCTGTCCGCGGTGATGCACACCGCCGGTGTTCCCCAGGAGACCGCCGTTCAGGACACCGACCTGGCCGAAACGGCCGCGGTGCTGGCGGCCAAGACCGCGGGTGCGGCCCTGCTGGACGAGCTGACCCGGGACCTGGACCTGGACGCGTTCGTGCTGTTCTCCTCGATCTCGGCGACCTGGGGCAGTGGTCTCCAGCCCGCCTACGCGGCCGCCAACACCTTCCTGGACGGGCTCGCCGAGCACCGCCGGGCGCAGGGGCTGCCCGCCACCTCGGTGGCCTGGGGTCCGTGGGGCGGCGGCGGCATGACCGACGAAGATGGCGCCGCGCAGGGCGTGCGGCGCGGACTGATGGTCATGGAGGCGGACCAGGCCGTCCAGGCCCTGGCCCAGATCCTGGACCGCGGCGAAGGCCTGATGACGATCGTGGACGTGGACTGGGCGCGGTTCGCCCCGCCGTTCACGCTGCGCCGGCCGAGCCCGCTCATCGAGAGCCTGCCTGACGTCAGGCAGGCCCTGAACGGCACCGCCACCGACGCGGCCGGGAACGACCCGGCCGTCGTCTCGGAATCGGGCACGGCCCTCCAGCAGCGGCTGGCGGGCCTGTCGCGGGCCGAGCAGAACCGGACGCTGGTCAACCTGGTCCAGACGCAGGCGGCCGCGGTGCTGGACTACCCCTCGCCCGAGGGCGTCGAACCCACGCGTGCCTTCAGCGACCTGGGCTTCGACTCGCTGACCGCGGTGGAACTGCGCAACCGGCTGAGCACCGCCACCGGCCTGCAACTGCCCGCCACCCTGCTGTTCGACGCGCCTACGCCCACGGCCGCCGCCGAGTTCCTCCTGACGCAGCTCGTGGGCACACTCGGCGGCGCTCAGGCCGCTCCGGTCGCGGCGGCGGCAACCGACGAGCCACTGGCGATCGTCGGCATGAGCTGCCGGTACCCGGGCGGTGTGACCAGCCCGGAAGAACTGTGGAACCTGGTGGCTGCCGGAACCGACGCCATCTCCGTGCTGCCGGAGGACCGCGGCTGGGTCATCGAGGACACGGTCGGCACCGACGACGAGTACACCGGCAAGCCCGTCCGGGCGGGCGGTTTCGTCTACGACGCGAGCGGGTTCGACGCGGGATTCTTCGGGATCAGCCCGCGAGAGGCCACGTCGATGGACCCGCAGCAGCGGCTGCTGCTGGAGGTGGCCTGGGAGGCACTGGAGCGGGCGGGCCTCGACCCCGCTTCACTGCGCGGCTCCGCGACGGGCGTGTTCGCCGGAGCGGCCGCGTCGGGGTACGGCTGGAGCAACGGCCTGCAGAGCGGCGGACTGGACGGGCACCTCGTCACCGGCGTCTCGACCAGCGTGGTGTCCGGCCGGGTCGCCTACGTCCTGGGCCTGGAGGGCCCGGCGGTCACCGTGGACACGGCGTGTTCGTCCTCGCTGGTGGCCCTGCACCTGGCCTGCCAGGCGGTCCGGTCGGGCGAGTGCACGCTGGCCCTGGCCGGCGGCGTGATGGTGGCGGCCAACCCGCTTCTGTTCAACCAGTTCAGCCGGCAGATGGGGCTGGCGCCGGACGGACGCTGCAAGCCGTTCTCGGCGGCGGCCGACGGCATGGGCCTCGGCGAGGGCGCGGGCATGCTGGTGGTGGAGCGGCTGTCCGACGCCCGCCGCAACGGCCACCGGGTGCTCGCGGTGGTGCGCGGCAGCGCGATCAACCAGGACGGTGCGTCCAACGGCCTGACCGCCCCGAACGGCCCCTCGCAGCAACGGGTCATCCGCGCCGCCCTCGCCAACGCCGACCTGCGCGCCGACGACGTCGACGTGGTGGAGGCGCACGGCACGGGAACCCCGCTGGGCGACCCGATCGAGGCGCAGGCGCTGCTCGCCACCTACGGCCAGGAGCGGCCGGAGGGACGGCCGCTCTGGCTGGGGTCGGTGAAGTCGAACATCGGACACGCCCAGGCGGCGGCCGGTGTGGCCGGTGTGATCAAGATGGTGCTGGCCCTCCAGCACCGCCAGTTGCCGCGGACGCTGCACGCGGACGAGCGCTCGCCGCACATCGACTGGTCGGCCGGTGAGGTGCAGCTGCTGACCGAGACGGTGCCGTGGTCGGCCGAGGGCCGGGTGCGCCGTGCCGGTGTCTCCTCCTTCGGAATGAGCGGGACCAACGCACACGTCATCATCGAGGAGGCTACGGCCGCCGGGCTCGCGGAGCCCGAGGACGCCGGCGCGGGAGACGTCACCGAAGAGTCCGGGCCGGTGGTGGTGCCTTCGGTGGTGGAGGCCGGTGGGCCTGTCGCGTGGGTGGTGTCGGGTCGGTCGGCCAGGGGTCTGGCGGGGCAGGCGGGTTGTTTGCGGGAGTGGGTTGCGGCCCGGCCGGGGCTTGAGCCGGCCGATGTCGGGTGGTCGTTGGCGGTGACGCGGTCGGTGTTCGAGCACCGGGCGGTCGTCGTGGGCGGTGATCGTGGGGAGCTGGTGTCCGGCCTGGAGAGCCTGGCTGTCGGTGGGCCTGTGGGTTCGGTGGTGTCGGGTGTGGCCCGGTCGGGTGCGCGGACGGTGTTCGTGTTTGCCGGGCAGGGCACGCAGTGGCTGGGTATGGGCCGGGAGTTGGTGGGGTCGAGCCCGGTGTTCGCGGCGCGGTTGGCGGAGTGTGAGCAGGCGCTGGCACCGCACGTGCAGTGGTCGCTGAGTGATGTTCTCGCGGGTGTCGAGGGTGTGCCGGGGTTGGATCGTGCGGACGTGGTGCAGCCGGTGCTGTGGGCGGTGATGGTGTCCCTTGCCGCGGTGTGGGAGGCCGCGGGCGTGAGCCCGGATGCGGTGGTCGGCCACTCGCAGGGTGAGATCGCGGCGGCGACGGTGGCGGGGATGTTGTCGTTGGAGGACGGTGCGCGGGTGGTGGCGGTGCGGTCGCGTGCGTTGTCGGGGTTGTCGGTGCAGGGGTCGATGGTGTCGGTGGTGATGCCGTCGGGGTCGGTGCGGGAGCTTGTGGAGGGGTGGGGTGAGCGGTTGTCGGTGGCCGCGGTGAACGGTCCGGCTGCTGTGGTGGTGTCGGGTGAGCCGGAGGCGTTGGACGAGTTCGAGCGGGAGCTGGCGAGGCGGAAGGTGTTGCGCTGGCGTATTCCGGAGACGGACTTTGTGGCGCACTCACCCGCGGTGGAGCCACTGGCGGCTCATCTCGGAGAGGAGCTTGCCGGGATTGCTCCGCGGGCGGGTCGGGTGCCGATGGCGTCGACGGTCACCGGTGGGTGGGTGTCGGGCGAGGAGGTCGACGCCGCGTACTGGTTTGCGAACCTGCGGCGGATGGTCCGCTTCGAAGAGGCCGTACGGGTGCTGCTCGACGGCGGTTTCGGGGCGTTCGTGGAGGTGTCGCCGCATCCGGTGCTGACGGCCGCGGTGCTGGAGACGGCTGAGGATGCGGGCATCAGTGAGGTGCTGACGGTGGGCACGCTGGAGCGGGACAACGGCGGTGCCACGCGGCTGATCACCTCGCTCGCGCAGGCGTATTGTGCCGGGCTGCCGGTCGACTGGAAGACGGTCCTGCCCGCCGCAGAGCGGGTGGAGCTGCCGACGTACGCGTTCCAGCACGAGTGGTACTGGCTGGAGACGGCGGCCACGGCGACACCTTCGGCGGGCGGGGACGGTACGAGCACGGCGGCGGAGGCGCAGTTCTGGGCGGCCGTCGAGGGCGGTGACCTGGCGCAGATTGCCGACACGCTGGCCATCGAGGACCAGAAGCAGCTCAGCGAGGTGCTGCCCGCGCTGGCGTCCTGGCGGCGCCGCGAGCAGGACCGGGTCGCGACGGCGAACTGGCGCTACCGGGTGACGTGGGCGCCGGTCGCGGAGCCCGACGCCGGTGTGCTGTCGGGGACTTGGCTGGTCGTGGTGCCTGCCGGGGCGGGTGTGGACGGGCCGGTGCAGGGGTGTACGGCGGCGCTGTCCGTGCGTGGGGCCGAGGTGGTGCTGCTGGAGGCCGGGGCGGCGGACGAGCGGTCGAAGCTGGCCGAGCGGATCCGTGCGGTGGTGCCGCAGGGTGGCTTCGCCGGTGTCGTGTCGCTGCTGGCGCTGGACGAGACGCCCGTGCCGGAGTATCCGGTGGTGCCGGGAGGCTTGGCAGCGACGCTGACCCTGGTGCAGGCGCTGGGCGACGCGGGGGTGGGCGCACCGCTGTGGGCGGCCACCTCGGGCGCAGTGAGCGTGGGACCGAGCGAGACGCTGACCCACCCCGTGCAGGCGCAGATCTGGGGCCTCGGCCGGGTCGTGGCGCTGGAACACCCGGACCGCTGGGGCGGGTTGATCGACCTGCCCGCCGTCCTCGACGAGCGAGCCGGGGTGCGGCTGGCCGCGGTCCTGGCCGGGTGCGGTGAGGACCAGGTCGCGATCCGCGCGGCCGGGATCCTCGGCCGACGGCTGACCCGCGCCCCGCAGCCCCGTGGCTCCGCGGAGCCGTGGGCGCCGCGCGGCACCGCGCTGGTCACCGGCGGAACCGGCGCGCTCGGCGGGCGCCTGGCGCGACTGGTGGCCGGGCGCGGTGCGGCGCGACTGGTCCTGACCAGCCGTTCCGGCCCCACGGCCGCGGGCGTCGCCGCGACGGCCGCCGAACTGGCCGCCCAGGGCACCCGCGTGGACGTGCTGGCCTGCGACGTGAGCGACCGGTCCGACCTGACCGGGCTGATGGGCTGGATCGCAACGAGCGGCCCTGCGCTCTCCGCGGTGATGCACACCGCCGGCGTCGGACAGGCCACCGCGGTGCAGGAGACCGGCCTGGCGGAGACGGCTTCGGTACTGGCGGCCAAGGCCACGGGCGCGGCCCTGCTGGACGAGCTGACCCGGGACCTGGACCTGGACGCGTTCGTGCTGTTCTCCTCCATCTCGGCGACCTGGGGCAGCGGCCTGCAGCCCTCCTACGCCGCAGCCAACACCTTCCTGGACGCCCTGGCCGAGAGCCGTCTGGCCCGTGGGGCGACGGCGACCTCGGTGGCCTGGGGCCCGTGGGGCGGCGGCGGGATGACCGACGAGGACGGCGCCGCGCAGATGGTGCGGCGCGGGCTGCTCGTCATGGACCCGGGGCACGCCGTCCAGGCGCTGGCCCAGATCCTGGACGGCCGGGAAGCGCTGGTGACGGTCGCGGACATGGACTGGGCGCGGTTCGCAGCGCCGTTCACGCTGCGCCGGCCCAGCCCGCTCATCGAGGCCCTGCCCGAGGTCCGCCAGGCCCTGGCGGACGCCGGCGCGGACGCCGCCGGGGGCGACCAGGCCGTCAACCCGCAGGCGGGCGCCGCCTTGAAGCAGCAACTGGCGGGCCTGTCCAGGGCCGAGCAGAACCGGACGCTGGTCAACCTGGTGCAGACGCAGGCGGCCGCGGTGCTGGACTACACGTCGGCCGAGGCCGTCGAACCCACGCGCGCCTTCAGTGACCTGGGCTTCGACTCCCTGACCGCGGTGGAACTGCGCAACCGGCTGAGCGCCGCCACCGGCCTGCAACTGCCCGCGACGCTGCTGTTCGACTGCCCCAACCCGACAGCGCTGGCCGACTATCTCTGGAACGAGGAATTCCAGGGCGAATCGGCTCCGGTGTCGCTCATTCAGGAAGTCGACCGGCTCGGGTCGATTCTGACCGGGGCGTCGCCGGACGAGACGACGTACCAGCAGATCACCGATCGGCTGCAGGGACTCCTTTCCCAGTGGACCAAAGCCGGCGCTCCCACGGAGCGTCAGGCCGTCGCGGAGAAAATCGTGTCCGCATCGGACGACGAGATATTCGAGTTCATCCACAAGGAACTCGGCCGGTAAAGGTTCTCGGCATTGCGGACAGCAAGCTTGAGCTTTCAGAGAATGGGCGAGTGAGGTTCAGTGGCCGACGAAGAGACTCTCCGGGATTACCTCAAGTGGGTAACGACCAACCTGCACGAGACGCGTGAGCGCCTGCGCGAGGTCGAGGAACGAAGCCACGAGCCGATCGCGATCGTCGGAATGGGCTGCCGGTTCCCCGGCGGTGCCCAGGGCCCGGAGGATCTCTGGAGGCTGCTGGCCGCGGGCGGAGACGCCATCGCGGGATTTCCCACCGACCGGGGATGGGACATCGAGGAACTGTACGAACAGGATCCGGACGGCACGTCGCATGTGCGTGAGGCCGGATTCGTGCAGGACGCGAGCGGGTTCGACGCGGCGTTCTTCGGGATCAGCCCGCGCGAGGCGGTGGCGATGGACCCCCAGCAGCGGCTGCTGCTGGAGGTCTGCTGGGAGGCGCTGGAGCGGGCGGGGATCGATCCGGCGTCGCTGCGCGGCAGCCGGACCGGTGTGTTCGCCGGTGCCTCGCTGTCCGGTTACGGCTTCGGTCCCGGCATGGACGAGGACCTGGACGTCCACCTGATGACCGGGACCTCGACCAGCATCATCTCCGGCCGGGTGTCGTACTCGCTGGGCCTGGAGGGCCCGGCGGTGACGGTGGACACGGCGTGTTCGTCGTCGCTGGTGGCCCTGCACCTGGCCTGCCAGGCGGTGCGGTCGGGGGAGTGCTCGCTGGCGCTGGCCGGCGGTGTGACCGTGACCGCCATCCCGATCATCTTCACCCAGTTCTCGCGGCAGCTCGGGCTCGCCCGGGACGGCCGGTCCAAGGCGTTCTCGGCGGCGGCCGACGGCATGGGCATCTCCGAGGGCGCCGGCATGGTGGTCCTGGAGCGGTTGTCGGACGCGCGGCGCAACGGTCACCGGGTGCTGGCGGTGGTGCGGGGTTCGGCGATCAACC
>NZ_JBIBJK010000053.1:0-8338 GCF_042958635.1 Streptomyces sp. NPDC007971 | reverse complement strand
GTGGGTCATTCGCAGGGTGAGATCGCGGCGGCGACGGTGGCGGGGATGTTGTCGTTGGAGGACGGTGCGCGGGTGGTGGCGGTGCGTTCTCGGGCACTCACTGGTCTGTCGGTTCAGGGTTCGATGGTGTCGGTGGTGATGCCGTCGGGGTCGGTGCGGGAGCTTGTGGAGGGGTGGGGTGAGCGGTTGTCGGTGGCTGCGGTGAATGGTCCGGCGGCGGTGGTGGTGTCGGGTGAGCCGGAGGCGTTGGGGGAGTTCGAGCGGGAGCTGGCGAGGCGGAAGGTGTTGCGGTGGCGTGTTCCGGAGACGGATTTCGTCGCGCATTCGCCGGCGGTGGAGCCGTTGGCGGCGGTGCTGGAGGAGGAGCTGGCGGGGGTTGTTCCGCGGGTGGGTCGGGTGCCGATGGTGTCGACGGTGTCGGGTGGGTGGGTGTCGGGTGCTGAGGTGGGTGCGGGGTACTGGTTTGCGAATCTGCGGCGGATGGTGCGTTTCGAGGAGGCTGTTCGGGTTCTGCTGGGGGATGGTTACGGGGCGTTCGTGGAGGTGTCGCCGCATCCGGTGTTGAGCGCTGCGGTGCTGGAGACTGCCGAGGACGCGGGTGTTGCTGATGTTCTGGCGGTGGGCACGCTGGAGCGGGACAACGGCGGTGCCGGGCGGCTGGTCGCCTCGCTCGCGCAGGCCTACTGCGCCGGACTGCCGGTCGACTGGACGAAGGTGCTGCCCGCGGGCGACACGGTGGAACTGCCGACGTACGCGTTCCAGCACCAGCGCTTCTGGCTCGGGTCCGCGGCCGGGACCGCCACGACGACGGGTGGGGACGGCGCGGGCACGGCGGCGGAGGCGCAGTTCTGGGGAGCGGTCGAGGCCGGGGACCTGGCCCGGATCGCCGACACCCTGGCCATCGAGGACCAGCGGCATCTGGCCGAGGTGCTGCCGGCACTGGCGTCCTGGCGGCGCCGCGAGCGGGACCGGTCGGCGACCGAGGGCTGGCGCTACCGCGTGACGTGGGCGCCGGTGACGGTGCAGGGCTCGGATCCGCTGTCCGGGAAGTGGCTGCTCGTCGCCCCGTCCGGCGCGGCCGGTGACGACCTGGTACGGCAGTGCGGAGCGGCGCTGACCGCCCGCGGGGCCGAGGTCGTCGTGGCCGGGACGCCCGCCGACACCGTGGACCGGGCCGGCGCGGCCGCCGCGCTCGACGAGGCGATGCGGAGTGCGGGCACGGAGGCCGCCGGGCTGTCCGGTGTACTGTCCCTCCTCGCGCCGGACGAGACGCCCGTACCGGACCAGCCGGTGGTGCCCGGTGGCCTGGCCGCAACGCTCGCCCTGGTGCAGGCCCTCGGCGACACGGGCGTGGCCGCACCGCTGTGGGTCGTCACCCGCGGCGCCGTAGCGGCCACTCCGGGCGAGGCGCCGGCCGGCCCTGCGCAGGCGCAGGTATGGGGTCTGGGCCGCGTCGTCGCGCTGGAACACCCGGACCGCTGGGGCGGGTTGATCGACCTGCCCGCCACCCTCGACGACCGCGCCGCGGCGCGGCTGGCGGACGTGCTGTCCGGCTGCGGGGAGGACCAGGTCGCGATCCGGCAGACCGGACTCCTCGGCCGCAGGCTGACCCGCGCCCCGCAGCCCCGCGAGTCCGGGACGCGCTGGAAGCCGCGCGGAAGCGCGCTGATCACCGGCGGCACCGAGGCGATCGGCGGGCACGTCGCCCGCTGGCTGGCCGAACGCGGCGCGCCCCGGCTCGTGCTGACCGGCCTCGCCGGGCCCGCCGCCCCCGGCATCCCGGCGCTCGTCGCCGAACTGGCCGCCCGGGGCGCCCGCGTGGACGTCGTGGCGTGCGACCCCGGACAGCGTGCCGGGCTGGCCGCGGTGGTGGCCCGGATCGGGGCGACCGGACCCGCGCTGTCCTCGGTGGTGCACCTCGCGGAGGCCATCGACGACCGGTCGGTCGACGACCTCGACCTCGCGGAACTCGCCCCGGTGCTCGCGGCCAAGGCGGACGCGGCCGCCCGGCTCGACGAGCTGACCGCCGGTCTGGACCTCGACGCGTTCGTGCTGTTCTCCTCCGTCGCCGCCGTCTGGGGCGGCGGCCAGCAGCCGGGATTCTCCGCGGCGAACGCCTTCCTGGACGCCCTGGCGGAGGACCGCCTCGCCCGGGGGCTGGCCGCGACCTCGGTCGCCTGGGGCCCGTGGAGCATCGGCGCGATGGCCTCCGCGGACGACGGAGCCCAGCTGGAGCGGCGCGGGCTGCGCCTGATGAGCCCCGCTCCGGCCCTCCGGACGCTGGCAGCGATCCTGGACGGCGGCGAAGGACTGGCGACGGTCGCGGACGTGGACTGGGCACGGTTCGCACCGCCGTTCACGCTGCGCCGGCCCAGCCCGCTCATCGAGGAGCTGGCCGAGGTCAGGCAGGCCCTCGACGACACGGACACGGTCGGCGGCGACGCAGCCGGCGACCCGGACGCGGGCACCACCCTGAAGCGGCAACTGGCGGACCTCTCCGCCCCCGAGCAGGACCGGATCCTGGTCAACCTGATCAGGACCGAAGCCGCCGCCGTACTCGAGTACTCCTCCCCGGAGGCCATCGGCAGCGGCCGGGCCTTCAGCGACCTGGGCTTCGACTCCCTGACCGCCGTCGAACTCCGCAACCGGCTGGGCTCCGGCACGGGTCTGAAGCTGCCCGCGACCCTGCTCTTCGACTACCCGAACCCGGCGGTGCTGGCCGGATACCTGCGGTCCGAGCTGCTCGGTGTCCGCTCCCTCGGCACGGTCGCACCGGTCATGGCAGCGGCGGCGGACGACGATCCGGTGGTGATCGTAGGCATGGGCTGCCGCTTCCCCGGCGGGGTCAGGAACCCGGAGGAGCTGTGGGAGCTGCTGGACTCGCGCACGGACGCGATCGGCGCGTTCCCGCAGGACCGCGGCTGGGACCTCGACAACCTCTACGACCCGGACCCGGACCAGGCCGGAACGGCCTATGTGCGCGAGGGCGGGTTCGTCTACGACGCCACCGGGTTCGACGCCGGCTTCTTCGGGATCAGCCCGCGTGAGGCACTGGCGATGGACCCGCAGCAGCGGCTGCTGCTGGAGGTGTCCTGGGAGGCCCTGGAGCGGGCGGGCATCGTCCAGTCGTCGCTGCGCGGCAGCCGGACCGGCGTGTTCGCGGGAGCGAGCTTCGCGGGATACGCCGTCACCGCGCCCGCCGAGGGCCTGGAGGCGCACCTGCTGACGGGCACCACGACCAGTGTGGTCTCCGGCCGGGTGGCCTACACCTTCGGCCTGGAAGGCCCGGCGGTGACCATCGACACGGCCTGCTCGTCGGCCCTGGTGGCGCTGCACATGGCCGCCCAGGCGGTGCGCTCCGGCGAGTGCGAACTGGCGCTGGCCGGAGGCGCGTTCGTCGCGGCCACCGCGGACCTGTTCGTCTGGGTCAGCAAGCAGCGGGGCCTCGCGCCCGACGGCCGCTCGAAGTCGTTCTCGGCCGCGGCGGACGGCATGGGCATCGCCGAGGGTGCGGGCATGGTCGTCCTGGAGCGGCTGTCGGACGCCCGCCGCAACGGGCATCCGGTGCTGGCGGTGGTGCGCGGCTGCGCGGTCAACCAGGACGGCGCCTCCAACGGTCTGACCGCGCCGAACGGTCCCTCGCAGCAGCGGGTCATCCGGGAGGCCCTGGCCGGCGCCCGGCTGTCGCCCGCCGACGTGGACGTGGTGGAGGCGCACGGCTCCGGCACGGTGCTCGGCGACCCGATCGAGGCACAGGCGGTGATCGCCGCCTACGGCCAGGACCGGCCCGAGGGACGGCCGCTCTGGCTGGGGTCGGTGAAGTCCAACATCGGACACACCCAGGCCGCGGCCGGTATCAGCGGCGTCATCAAGATGGTGCTGGCGCTGCAGCACAAGCAGCTGCCGGCGACCCTGCACGCGGACGAGCCCTCGCCGCACGTGGACTGGTCCGCGGGCGAGGTGCGGCTGCTGTCGGAGCCGAGGCCGTGGCAGGCGGACGGCAGACCGCGCCGGGCCGGCGTGTCCTCGTTCGGCGTCAGCGGCACCAACGCCCACATCATCCTCGAAGAGGCCCCTGAGCCGGCGGACGCCGAGACCCCCGCGGACGCCGAGACACCCGCGGGCGCCGGGGCACCGCAGGCCCCCGCGGTCGTCGACGCCCCGGGGACCTGCGCCTGGGTGGTGTCCGGACGGACGGCGGACGGCCTGCGGGTGCAGGCGGCCCGGCTCGCCGAGCACCTGGCGGCGCGACCCGGGCTGGACCCGGCGGACGTGGCCTGGTCGCTGGCGCGGACCCGGTCGGTGTTCGAGTACCGGGCCGTGGTGACCGGCACCGGCCGCGAGGAACTGACGGAGGGCCTGGCCGCGGTGGCGGCCGGGGAACACGGCCCCGCGGTCGTCGCCGGGACGGCCGCCGCCGCCGAGGCGAGCGAGCCGGTCTTCGTCTTCCCCGGCCAGGGTGCCCAGTGGGCCGGCATGGGCCGGGAACTGATGGGCTCCTCCCCGGTGTTCGCGGCCCGGATCGCCGAGTGCGAACAGGCCCTGCAACCCCATATGGACTGGTCCCTCACCGAGGTGCTGAACGGCACCGACGGCGCACCCGGCCTGGACCGGGCCGACGTGGTCCAGCCGGCGCTGTGGGCCGTGATGGTGTCCCTGGCCGCGGTGTGGGAGGCGGCGGGCGTCACGCCCGGTGCGGTCGTGGGCCACTCCCAGGGCGAGATCGCGGCGGCCACCGTGGCCGGGATCCTGTCGCTCCAGGACGCGGCCGAGGTCGTCGCGGTCCGCAGCCGGGCGCTGTCCGGGCTCGGCACCGGCGGCGGAATGCTCTCCGTCGTGATGCCCGTCGCGGCGGTGCGCGAACTGCTGGACCCGTGGGGCGACCGACTGGCCGTGGCCGCGGTCAACGGGCCCGCCACCACCGTGGTCTCCGGCGAGAGCGACGCCCTCGCGGAGTTCGGTGCCGAACTCGCCGCCCGGCGCGTCCTGCGCTGGCCGGTCCCGGTGACCGACTTCGTGGCGCACTCGGCCGCAGTGACGGAACTGGATGGGGTCCTGACCGAACGCCTGGCGGGGATCCGGCCGGGCACCGGACGCCTCCCGATGTTCTCCACCGTCGAGTGCCGCTGGATGAACGGCACCGAGCTGGACGCCGCGTACTGGTACGCCAACGTCCGCCGGACCGTCCGCTTCGACGAGGCGGTCCGGGAACTGGCCGCGTCCGGGAACCGGACCTTCGTCGAGGTGTCCCCGCAGCCGGTGCTGACCACCGGGATCGCCGAGACGTTCGAGGACATGGGCGCGGCCGGCGCCCCCGTGATCACCGGGACACTGGACCGCGAGAACAGCGGCGCGCGCCGCCTGCTGACCGCGCTCGCCCAGGTGCACGTGGGCGGCACCCATGTCGACTGGCACCGGGTGCTGCCCGCCGGACGCCGCACCGACCTGCCCACCTACGCCTTCCAGCACCAGCGGTACTGGCTCGCGGCCTCCCGCCCGTCCGCGTCGACGGCAGCCGGCGGCGACGGCGCCGAAACGGCCGCCGAGGCCCGGTTCTGGGAAGCGGTCGAGGGCGGGGACCTGCAACGGCTCACCGATACGCTGGCCGTGGACGGACAGCGGCCCTTCAGCGACGTACTGCCCTCGCTGGCGGCCTGGCGGCGGCGCGAACGGGAACGCGACGTCACCGCGAACTGGCGCTACCGGGTCACCTGGACCCCCGTCACCGACCCCGCGCCGGCCACCCTGTCCGGCACCTGGCTGGTGGCCGTCCCCGCGAACGCGTCCGGCCGCACCGGGGAACTGGCCCGGGCGTGCGTCCACGCGCTGACCGCACGCGGCGCCCGCACCGAGCTCGTCGAGGTCGAGGCGGGCACGGCACGGCGCGACCTGCTGGCCGCCGGCCTCACCGCGGCCCTGCGGACCGGCGGCGACGGGGAGACGCCCGCCCGGGCGGCCGCGGTGGTGTCGCTGCTGGCGCTGGACGAGACGCCCACCGAGGCGCGGCCCGTGGTGCCCGCCGGACTGGTCGGCACCCTGACCCTGCTCCAGGCACTGACCGACGCCGGGATCACCGCCCCCCTGTGGATGCTCACCCGGGGCGCGATCGCCACCGGTCCCGGCGAGGTGCTGACCAGCCCGGTGCAGACCCAGGTCTGGGGCCTCGGCCGGGTCGTCGCCCTGGAACAGCCGGACCGCTGGGGCGGCCTGATCGACCTGCCCGCCGTGTTCGACGAACGCACCGCGAGCCGTCTCTGCGCGGTGCTCGCCGGCCGCGACGAGGACCAGGTGGCGCTGCGGCCCGCCGGCATCCTGGGCCGCCGTCTGACCCGGGCCCCGCAGCCCGCGGCGGGAGGGGAGTGGACCCCGCGCGGGACCGTGCTGATCACCGGCGGCACCGGCGCGATCGGCACCCACGTGGCCCGCTGGCTGGCCGGCCGCACCGAACGGCTCGTCCTCGCCAGCCGGTCCGGACCCGCCGCCCGCGGTGTCGCGGAGCTGGCCGCGAGCCTGGCAGCCGCCGGCACCCGGGTCGACATCAGCATCTGCGACAGCGCCGAGCGCGCCGACCTGGCGGGCGTCATCGACCGCATCGCCGCCGACGGGCCGCCGCTGACCGCGGTCCTGCACACCGCGGGCGTCCTCGACGACGGCGTGCTCGACCGGCTCGACGCCGAACGGCTGAGCACCACGCTCTCGGCCAAGGCCGCCGGCGCCGTCCACCTCGACGAACTGACCGCGGACCTCGACCTCGACGCGTTCGTGCTGTTCTCCTCGGCCGCGGCCACCTTCGGCGGCGCGGGCCAGTCCAACTACGCGGCCGCCAACGCGTTCCTGGACGGACTGGCGGAGAACCGGCGGTCCCGCGGCCTGCCCGCACGCTCGGTGGCCTGGGGCCCCTGGGCCGGCGAGGGCGTCTCCCAGGCCACCGACGCCGCCCGGCAGCGGCTGCGCCGCAACCGCTGGGAGGTCCTGATGGACCCGGACCTGGCGGTCAAGGCACTGGGCGCGGCACTGACCGGCCCGGACACCGTCCTGACCGTGATGGACCTCGACTGGCCCGCACTCGCGGCCGCTCCCGGCGCGGCGGACATGCTGCACGTACCGCTCCTGCGCGACCTGCCCGACGTCCGGCAGCTGAAGGCGTCGCCGACGGAGAGCGGCGGCCCCAAGACCGAGGGCGAGCTGGCCGGGCGGCTGACCGGACTGTCCCGCGCCGAGCAGGACCGGCTGCTCGTGGACACGATCCGCGGCGAAGCCGCCGCGGTGCTCGGCTACGCGAGTCCCGACGAGGTCGAGGCGACCCGGGCCTTCAGCGAGTTGGGCTTCGACTCCCTGACCGCGGTCGAGCTGCGCAACCGGATCGCCACGGTGACCGGGCTGCGGCTGCCCGCCACGCTGCTGTTCGACCACCCCAGCCCGACGGTGCTCGCCGAGCACCTGCACACGACACTGCTCGGAGCCCTGTCCGAGAGCACGGCCACCCCGCAGACGACGCCCGTCGCCGCCGTCGACGACGAGCCGATCGCCGTCGTGTCGATGAGCTGCCGCTTCCCCGGAGGCGTCAACTCACCTGCTGAGCTCTGGGAGTTGCTGGCCGCGGGCGGTGAGGGCATCTCGGGCTTCCCGCAGGACCGCGGATGGGACACCGACGCCCTGTACGACCCCGATCCCGCGCACGCCGGGACCACTTACTCCCGCGAGGGCGGATTCCTCCACCAGGCGGCCGAGTTCGACGCCGGGTTCTTCGGGATCAGCCCGCGCGAGGCGGTGGCGATGGACCCGCAGCAGCGGCTGCTGCTCGAACTGTCCTGGGAGGCACTGGAGTCCACCGGCCTGGACCCGGCCTCGCTGCGCGGCTCGCGCACCGGCGTGTTCATCGGCGGATACTCGTCGAACTACGCGATGGCCAGCATGCACCTGGACGCGCACAACGGCGCCGGGCAGTTGGAGGGCCATCTGGTCACCGGCAACGCGACCAGCATCATCTCCGGCCGGGTCTCGTACGTCCTGGGCCTGGAGGGCCCGGCGGTCACCGTGGACACGGCGTGCTCCTCCTCGCTGGTGGCGCTGCACATGGCCGCCCAGGCGGTGCGGTCCGGGGAGTGCTCACTGGCCCTGGTCGGCGGCGTCTCGGTCATGGCCACACCCTGGGAGATGGTGGGCTTCGCCCGCCAGCGCGGGCTCGCGGCCGACGGCCGGTCCAAGGCGTTCTCGGCGGCGGCCGACGGCATGGGCATGGGCGAGGGCGCCGGCATGGTGGTCCTGGAGCGGTTGTCGGACGCGCGGCGCAACGGTCACCGGGTGCTGGCGGTGGTGCGGGGTTCGGCGATCAACC
>NZ_JBIBJK010000052.1:0-10070 GCF_042958635.1 Streptomyces sp. NPDC007971 | reverse complement strand
CCGGCGGTCGAGGCCGGCGCGTTCGGTGACACCGGTGAGGGTGCTCCGGGCACGGCTGCGGTGGTGTCGGGTCCGGGTGCGTGGGTGGTGTCGGGTCGGTCGGCGAACGGGCTGTCGGCGCAGGCGGGCCGGCTGCGGGAGTGGGTCACGGCGCGTGCGGAGCTGGAACCGGCCGATGTCGCCTGGTCGTTGGCGGTGACGCGCTCGGCGTTCGAGCACCGGGCGGTCGTGGTCGGTGGTGACCGCGGTGAGCTGGTGGGCGGCCTGGAGAGCCTGGCCGCGGGGGTGTTCTCGGGCTCGGTGGTGTCCGGCACGGCCCGGTCCGGAGCGCGGGTGGTGTTCGCGTTCGCCGGTCAGGGCTCGCAGTGGCTGGGCATGGGCCGCGAACTCGCACAGGCGAGCCCGGTGTTCGCGGCGCGCCTGGCGGAGTGTGAGAAGGCGCTCGCCCCGTACGTGGAGTGGTCCCTGAGCGATGTTCTCGCCGGGGCGGAGGGTGCTCCGGCGCTGGAGGCTGCGGATGTGGTGCAGCCGGCGTTGTGGGCGGTGATGGTGTCGCTGGCGGCGGTGTGGGAGGCGGCCGGTGTCACTCCGGACGCGGTCGTCGGTCATTCGCAGGGTGAGATCGCGGCGGCGACGGTGGCGGGGATGCTGTCCGTGGAGGACGGCGCCCGTGTCGTTGCTCTGCGCTCCCAGTCGCTGAAGGCCCTGGCCGGTGCCGGCGGAATGATGTCGGTGACCCTGTCCGCAGCGGCCCTGGAGGAACGCCTCGCACGCTGGGGCGACCGCCTGTCGCCGGCGGCGGTCAACGGCCCCTCCGCGGTCGTGGTGTCCGGCGAGCCGCAGGCACTGGAGGAACTGCGGGCCGAGCTGGAGGCCGACGGCATCCGCGCCCGCATGGTCGCCGTGGACTACGCCTCGCACTGCGCCCAGGTGGAGCGCCTGGAGGAGGAGATCACGTCCGTCCTGGCCGGGATCGCTCCTCACCAGGGCCGTATGCCGATGGTGTCGGCCATGACCGGGGAGGTCCTCTCCGGTCCCGAGCTGGACGCCCGTTACTGGTACGGGAGCCTGCGGGCACCGGTCCACTTCGACCGTGCCGTGCGGGTGCTGGCCGGTCAGGGGCATCAGGTGTTCATCGAGGTCACGCCCCACCCGGTCCTGCTGGGTGCGATGACCGAGGCGCTGGAGGAGGTTGCCCAGGACGCCGGTCCGGGTGCGGTGCCCGCCGCCGTGTGCGGCACGCTGCGCCGGGACGACGGCGGCGCGACGAGGCTGGTCACATCGCTGGCCGAGGCGTTCGTGAACGGCGCGGCTGTGGACTGGACCGCGGTGCTGCCCGCCGGCGAGCGGGTGGAGCTGCCGACGTACGCCTTCCGGCACGAGCGGTACTGGCCGAAGGGCGCCCTCGGCTTCACCGCCGCCGGTTCCGCGGTGGGTGGTGACGGTGCGGGCACGGAGGCCGAGGCGCGGTTCTGGGCGGCCGTCGAGGGCGGGGACCTGACGCGGCTCGCCGACACGCTGGCGGTGGACGGCGACCGTCCGCTGAGTGAGTTCCTGCCGGCGCTGGCGTCGTGGCGGCGCCGTGAGCAGGACCGTTCGGTGACGGCCGGCTGGCGGTACCGGGAGAACTGGGTGCAGATCCCCGAGCCCGACCCGTGCACGCTGCGTGGGACTTGGCTCGTGGCGGCCCCGGCCGGACCGGCCGCCACCGCCCTGGCACAGGGCTGCGCGGCGGCACTGAGCGCGCGCGGTGCGGAGGTCGTGGTGGTCGAGGTCCCGGCGGGGACCGTCGAGCGGACCGACGTCGCCGCACTGGTCGTTCAGGCACTGTGCGACGCCGGTACGGAGCCCGCCGGGGTGGCGGGCGTGCTGTCGCTGCTGGCGCTGGACGAGGCGCCGCTGCCCGACCACCCGGTGGTGGCCGGCGGTCTGGCCGCGACCCTGGGCCTGGTCCAGGCGCTCGGTGACACCGAAGTCGTCGCACCCCTGTGGATCGCCACCTGCCATGCGGTGGCCGCCGGACCCGGCGACGAGCCGGCCGGTCCGGTGCAGGCGCAGGTGTGGGGCCTCGGCCGGGCGGTGGGTCTGGAGCACCCCGACCGGTGGGGCGGCCTGGTCGACCTGCCCGGGACGGTCGACGACCGGGCCGGGGCGCGGCTGGTGGCGGTCCTGGCCGGCTGCGGCGAGGACCAGGCCGCGATCCGGTCCACCGGGATCTCGGGCCGGCGTCTGGCCCGGGCCGCACGGCCCCGCGGTACCGAGGAACGCTGGAGCACGCGCGGCAGCGTGCTGATCACCGGCGGGACCGGCGCGATCGCCGGGCACGTGGGGCAGTGGCTCGCCGAGCGGGACGTGCCCCGGCTGGTGCTCGCCAGCAGGTCCGGCCCCGGGGCCGAGGGAGTGGCCGCGAAGGCTGCCGACCTGGCCGCACGCGGCGCCCGCGTGGACGTCGTCACCTGCGACGCCGGTGACCGCTCCGCGCTGGCCGGCGTCGTGTCCTGGACGGGGCGGAGCGGTCCCGTGCTGTCCGCGGTGATGCACACCGCGGGCGTGCTGGACGACGGTGTGGTGGACCGTCTGTCCGCGTCGCGCCTGGAGACGGTGTTGGCGGCGAAGGCGGCGAGCGCCGCCCATCTGGACGAGCTGACCGCGGATCTGGACCTGGACGCGTTCGTCCTGTTCTCCTCCGCGGCATCGACGCTGGGCTCCGCCGGGCAGGGCAACTACGCCGCCGCGAACGCCTACCTCGACGGTCTGGCCGAGAACCGGCGGGCCCGCGGTCTCGCGGGTGTGTCGGTGGCCTGGGGCCTGTGGGGCGGCGGCGGCCTCGCCGAGTCCAAGGAGGCGATCCGGTCGCGGATGCGGCGGCTTCCCATGCCGGCGATGGATCCGCAACTGGCCGTTCGAGCGTTGGGCGAGGTGCTCGAACAGTCGGATGCGGTCGTCACGGTCATGGATATAGATTGGGCGCGGTTGGCGGCGGCCTCCGGTGCGGTGGACCTGCAACAACGGCCGTTGGTGCGGGACTTGCCAGAGGTTCGCCGGTTGGCCGCCGTGGGGGCTGGACCTGCTGATGTGGTGAGCGGTGAAGGGGAGTGGGATCGGCGCCTGGCCGGTATGGACCGGGCCGAGCAGGACCGGGCGCTGACCGATGTGGTGCGGGCCGAGGCGGCAGTGGTGCTGGGGCATGCCTCGGCGACTGCGGTCCAGGCCAGGCAGGCGTTCAAGGAGCTGGGCTTCGACTCGCTGACCGCGGTCGAGTTGCGGAACCGTCTGAACAGGGCGACCGGACTGCGGCTGCCTGCGACGCTGATCTTCGACTATCCGACTCCGGTGGCACTCGCCACCTGGCTGCGGACGGAACTCGTCCAGGACGAAGTGGTTTCGGCGCCGGTTCTCACCGAACTCGACCGACTGGAGGCTGCCCTGCTGGCCGAGTCGCTGGACGACCCCGCGAGGGAAGAGGCCACCGACCGGCTGCGCCGGCTCCTGGACGCCCTGGGCGCCCAGGACGCCGAGATGAGCAAGAAGCGGCGTGAAGCACAACTCGACGCCGCGACCGACGACGAGCTGTTCGCCCTCGTCGACGAACTCGACTGATCCCTGCCCGGGCCCGATGGGCTTCGCCCGAACAGGGTTGTCCCGCCCGCTCCGTGCGGTCGGCCTTCCCTCCGACACTGCCGAACCTATTCCTGGGAGCTGACCATGTCCGACGAGGACAAGCTTCGTAGTTACCTCAAGCGGGCCATCGCCGACGCCCAGGACGCCCGTGCACGGCTGCGCAAGGTGCAGGAGCGGGCGGCGGAGCCGGTGGCGATCGTCGGCATGGCGTGCCGCTTCCCCGGCGGCGCGGCCACGCCGGAGGGCTTCTGGGAGCTGCTGGCCTCGGGCGGCGACGCGGTGGGCGGGTTCCCGACCGACCGCGGGTGGGACCTGGACATCTACGACCCGGACCGGGAGAGCGAGGGCACCTCGTACACCCGGTCCGGGGCGTTCCTGCAGGGAGCGGCGGAGTTCGACGCGGGGTTCTTCGGGATCAGCCCGCGTGAGGCGCTTGCGATGGACCCGCAGCAGCGGCTGCTGCTGGAGGTGTCCTGGGAGGCGCTGGAGCGGTCCGGGATCGACCCCGGTTCGCTGCGCGGCAGCGCGACCGGCGTGTTCGCCGGCGGCTTCGCATCCGGGTACGGCCTCAGCGTCGCGGCGACGGGTGAGGGAGTGTCCGGCGGCGAGGGCCACCTGATGACCGGCAACGCGACCAGCGTGCTGTCGGGCCGGGTGTCCTACGTGATGGGCCTGGAGGGCCCGGCCGTGACGGTGGACACGGCGTGCTCGTCGTCCCTGGTGGCGCTGCACCTGGCCTGCCAGGCGGTGCGGTCCGGTGAGTGCTCCCTGGCACTGGCCGGCGGCGTGACCGTCATGGTGACACCGGGCATGTTCGTGGAGTTCTCCCGGCAGCGCGGACTGTCGGCCGACGGACGCTGCCGCGCCTTCTCCGAGGACGCCGACGGCACGGGCTGGGCCGAGGGCGCCGGCATGCTCGTCCTGGAGCGGCTCTCCGAGGCGCGACGCCGCGGCCACAAGGTGCTGGCGGTGGTGCGCGGCAGCGCGATCAACCAGGACGGTGCGTCCAACGGCCTCTCCGCGCCCAACGGCCCCTCCCAGCAGCGGGTGATCCGCGCCGCCCTGGCCAACGCCCGCCTGACGGCCGCCGACGTCGACGCGGTCGAGGCGCACGGCACCGGCACCACCCTCGGCGACCCGATCGAGGCCCAGGCCCTGCTCGCCACCTACGGCCGCGAACGCGGCGAGCAGGACCCGTTGTGGCTGGGCGCGGTGAAGTCGAACATCGGCCACACGCAGGCCGCCGCGGGGGCGGCCGGTGTGATCAAGATGGTGCTCGCCCTGCAGCACGGCGAGTTGCCGCAGACCCTGCACGCCGAGGAGCCGACCTCGCACGTCGACTGGTCGGCGGGCGGAGTGCAGCTGCTGAACCGGCCGGTGCCGTGGCCGGCCGGGGAACGCGCGCGCCGCGCCGGTGTGTCCGCGTTCGGGATCAGCGGCACCAACGCCCACGTCGTCCTGGAGGAGGCCCCCGCCGAGGACATCGAGTCCGACGACGAGGCGCAGGGGAGCACGGCACCGCAGGACGGCGCGTCCGGGACGGTGGACGCGGACGCTGCCGGGGCCGCGGCTGCGGTGGTGTCGGGTCCCGGCGCCTGGCTGGTGTCGGGCCGCTCGGCCGAAGGGCTTGCGGCACAGGCGGGCCGGCTGCACGCATGGATCGCCGCACGGCCCGAGTGGGAGCCGGCCGACGTGGCGTGGTCCCTGGCGACCACACGGTCGGCCTTCGAGCACCGGGCCGTGGTGCTGGGCGGTGAGCGGGCGGAACTGGTCGCCGGTCTGCAGAGCCTGGCGGCCGGCTCGTCGGCGGCCTCGGTGGTGTCCGGGGTGACGCATGCCGACGCGCGCGTGGGACTGATCTTCGCGGGCCAGGGCTCGCAGTGGACCGGCATGGGCCGCGGACTCCACGAGAACAGCCCGGTCTTCGCCGAGGTGTTCGACCGGGTGTGCGGGTTGCTGGAGGCGGAGTCGGGGGTGTCGGTCCGGGACGTGGTCCTGGGCGCCGACGGTGTCGATGAGGCTCTGGCCGATCAGACGTTGTATGCGCAGGGGGGTCTGTTCGCGTTCGAGGTCGGTCTTGCGGCCGTGCTGAGGGCGGCGGGCGTGGTCGCGGATGCGGTGGTCGGTCATTCGGTGGGCGAGGTGGCGGCCGCGTACGTGGCCGGGGTGCTGTCACTGGAGGACGCGTGCCGGCTGGTGGCGGCGCGGGCTCGTCTGATGCAGGGGCTGCCGGGTGGCGGGGCGATGGCGGCGGTCAACGCTCCCGAGGCTGATGTGCTTGCCGGTCTTGCGGACGTTCCCGGGGCGTCGATCGCGGCGGTCAACGGTCCCGAGTCGGTGGTGGTCTCGGGTGAGACGGCTGAGGTCGAGCAGGTGGTGGAGTACTGGCGGGAGCGGGGTCGTCGGGTGCGGCGGCTGCGTGTGTCGCACGCGTTCCACTCGGCGGCGATGGATCCGGTCCTGGATGAACTGGGCGCGCTGGCTGGCGAGTTGGCGTACGAGCGGCCGCAGTTGCTGTGGGCGGGTGCGTTGACCGGGGAGGTGCTGACGGAGTGCGATCCCGGGTACTGGCCCGCGCAGACGCGTGGGGCGGTGCGGTTCGCCGATGCGGTAGCCGCTCTCGCCGCGCAGGGCGTCTCGGTGTTCATCGAGGTCGGTCCCGACGGATCGCTGTCCTCGCTGGGCCCGGACGCCGTCGCGGCCGTCGAGGGCGAGGAGAGTGTCTTCGTCCCGCTGCAACGACGGGACGACGAGGGAGCCACGGGCCTGGTGACGGGCCTTGCGCGGGCCTTCGTGCACGGTGCGGCCGTGGACTGGACGACGGTCCTGCCGGCCGGGCAGCAGGTGGAACTCCCGACGTACGCCTTCCGGCACCAGCGGTTCTGGCCGCACACCATCCTCGCGCTGCCCACGGCCGGATCCGCCGTCGGCGCGGACGACGCGAACACGGCCGCGGAGGCGCAGTTCTGGGCCGCCGTCGAGGGCGGCGACCTGGCGTACATCACCGACGCACTGGCCGTGGACGGCGGCCGGCCGTTCAGCGAGATCCTGCCGGCGCTGGCGTCGTGGCGGCGGCGCGAGCGGGACCGGTCCGCGACGGCGGGCTGGCGCTACCGCGTGACCTGGGCCCCGGTCGCCGATCCCGACCCCCGCATGCTGTCGGGGGTGTGGCTGCTGGCGACGCCGGCCGGCCCCGACACCGCGGACCTGGCACAGGCGTGCGCGGCCGCGCTGACCGACCGCGGCGCCGACGCGGTCGTGGTCGAGGTCCCGGCCGGGACCTCGGACCGCACCGAGGCGGCCGCACTGCTCGATGAGGCCCTGCGGCGTGCGGGGACGGAGCCTGCCGGGGTGGCGGGCGTGCTGTCGCTGCTGGCCCTGGACGAGACGCCGCTGCCCGGCCACCCGGTGGTGGCCGGCGGCGTGGCGGCGACGCTGGGGCTCGTCCAGGCACTGGGCGATGCCGGAGTCGTCGCACCGCTGTGGCTGGCCACCCGCGGGGCGGTCGTCGCCGCTCCCGGCGAGACGCCGGGCAGCACGGTGCAGGCGCAGGTGTGGGGCCTGGGCCGGGTGGTGGGCCTGGAGCACCCGGACCGGTGGGGCGGGTTGGTCGACCTGCCCGAAACGGTCGACGAGCGCGGGGGCGCACGGCTGGTCGCGGTGCTGGCCGGGTGCGGTGAGGACCAGGTCGCGATCAGGGCGGCCGGTCTCCTGGGCCGCCGTCTGACGCGTGCGCCGCAGTCCCGTGCCTCCGCCGGGGGCTGGACGCCGCGCGGTAGCGTGCTGATCACCGGCGGAACCGGCGCGATCGCCGGACATGTGGCGCGCTGGCTGGCCGGACGCGGCGCCCAGCGCCTCGTACTGACGAGCCGCTCCGGCCCCGGCGCCGGGGGCGCGGCGACGCTCGCGGCCGAGCTTGCGGCGGCGGGCTCCACGGTCGAGATCGTGACCTGCGACGTCGGAGACCGCCCGGCGCTCGCCGGGCTCCTCGCCCGGATCGGCGAGAGCGGCCCCGAGCTGTCCTCGGTGATGCACACGGCGGCGGTCCTGGACGACGGTGTCGTCGACCGGCTCTCCGTGTCCCGCCTGGCGACGGTCCTGAAGGTGAAGGCCCAGGGCGCGGTCCATCTCGACGAGCTGACCGCGGACCTGGACCTGGACGCCTTCGTCCTGTTCTCCTCGGTCGCATCGACGCTGGGAGCCGCGGGGCAGGGCAACTACGCCGCGGCCAACGCATACTTGGACGCACTGGCGGACAACCGGCACGCCCGCGGGCTGACCGCTCTGTCCGTGGCCTGGGGCACATGGGCGGGCGGCGGCTTCGCCGAGTCCAGCGAGGCGGTGCGCAAGCGGGTCGAGCGCGGCGCGATGCCGGCGATGGACCCCCGCCTCGCCGCGCGTGCCCTCGGCGAAGCGCTGGACGGTCCCGACGCCGTCGTGACCGTGATGGACGTCGACTGGGCGCAGTTGGCATCCGCACCGGGAGCGGCGGACCTGCGGGAGACGCCCCTGGTACGGGACCTGCCGGAGATCCGCCGGCTGGCCCTCGCGGGCGCGGGCACGGCACTCGTGGAGCACGCCGAGGGCGCGCTGGCGCGGCGGCTGGCCGGGCTGGGCCGGGCCGAGCAGGAGCGGCTGCTGACCGACGTGGTGCGCGCCGAGGCCGCCGCGGTCCTGGGACACGCCTCGCCGGACGCGGTGCAGGACCGACGTGCCTTCAAGGACCTCGGCTTCGACTCGCTCACCGCGGTGGAACTGCGCAACCGCCTGAACGCGGTGACGGGACTGCGGCTGCCGGCGACGCTGGTGTTCGACTACCCCACCCCGGTGGCGCTCGCCGAGTTCCTGCGCGGGGAACTGACCGGCGAGGACGCGGGCTCCGGCGCGGTGGTCGTCGCCGCGGCAGCCTCGGACGAGCCGCTCGCAATCGTCGGCATGAGCTGCCGGTTCCCCGGCGGCGCGGGCAGCCCGGAGGAGTTCTGGAGGCTGCTGGCCACCGGCGAGGACGCGATCTCGGGCTTCCCCGACGACCGCGGCTGGGACACCGACAGCCTCTTCGACCCCGACCGCGAGGCCGACGGCACCTCCTACGTGCACGAGGGCGGATTCCTCTCCGGGGTGGGCGAGTTCGACGCCGGGTTCTTCGGGATCAGCCCGCGTGAGGCCCTCGCCATGGACCCGCAGCAGCGGCTGCTGCTGGAAAGCTCGTGGGAGGCGCTGGAACGGGCCGGCATCGACCCGGCGACGCTGCGCGGCAGCGCGACCGGAGTCTTCGCCGGCGGCTTCTCGTCCGGATACAGCATCGGCATGCTACTGGCGGGCCAGGGCGCGTCCGGCGTCGAGGGCCACATGCTGACCGGCAACGCCACCAGCGTGCTCTCCGGCCGCGTGTCCTATGCGCTGGGTCTGGAGGGCCCGGCGGTGACGGTCGACACGGCCTGCTCCTCCTCCCTCGTCGCGCTCCATCTGGCCGCGCAGGCGCTGCGGTCCGGCGAGTGCTCGCTCGCCCTGGCCGGTGGCGTCACCGTGATGGCGACGCCGAGCACGTTCATCGACTTCTCCCGGCAGCAGGGACTGTCCGCGGACGGCCGGTGCCGGGCGTTCTCGGCCGACGCGGACGGCACGGGCTGGGCCGAGGGCGTCGGCATGCTGGTGGTGGAGCGGCTGTCCGACGCCCGCCGCAACGGCCACACGGTGCTCGCGGTCGTGCGCGGCAGCGCGGTCAACCAGGACGGTGCGTCCAACGGCCTGACCGCGCCCAACGGCCCTTCCCAGCAGCGCGTCATCCGTGCCGCGCTGGCCAACGCCCAGCTGTCGGCCGCCGACGTGGACGTGGTCGAGGCGCACGGCACGGGCACCACCCTCGGTGACCCGATCGAGGCCCAGGCCCTCCTGGCCACCTACGGCCAGGAACGCCCCGAGGGCCGTCCGCTCTGGCTCGGCTCGGTGAAGTCCAACATCGGACACACCCAGGCCGCGGCAGGCATGGCGGGCATCATCAAGATGGTGCTGGCCCTGCAGCACGAGGAACTGCCGCAGACGCTCCACGCGCAGGAGCCGTCGCCGCACGTGGACTGGTCGGTGGGCGAGGTACGGCTGCTGACCGAGCAGGTGCCCTGGCCGGCGGACGAGCGGATACGACGCGCGGGCGTCTCCTCGTTCGGCATGAGCGGCACCAACGCGCACGTCATCCTGGAGGAAGCGCCCGCCGCCGGAACCGGCGAGCCCGAGGACGCCGCCGGGCCGGCCGCCGGCGCGAGCGTGGCTCCGGTGCTGTCGGGTGCGGGTGCGGGTGCCGGTGCGTGGCTGGTGTCGGGTCGTTCGGCCGACGGTCTGACGGCGCAGGCGGCCCGGCTGCGTGCGTGGGTCGCTGCGCGGCCGGAGTCGGAGCCGACGGATGTGGCCTGGTCGCTGGCGACCACACGAGTGGCGTTCGAGCACCGGGCCGT
>NZ_JBIBJK010000051.1:0-12004 GCF_042958635.1 Streptomyces sp. NPDC007971 | reverse complement strand
GGGACGGGGGCCCGACGGGCCGACCTGCCGACCTACGCCTTCCAGCGGCAGCGGTACTGGCTGAACCCGACCACAGGAAGCCGCGCCGAGGACCTGGGCCTCGGTCCGGCCGCCCATCCGCTGCTCGGAGCCGCCGTCGAACTGCCTGCGACCGGCGGGGTGGTAATGACCGGACAGCTCTCCGTGTCCGCGCAGCCCTGGCTGGCCCAGTCGCTCGTGGCGGGGCGGGTCGTGCTGCCCTCGGCGGCGCTGATGGACATGGCGGTGCGCGCCGGTGACGAGGTCGGCTGCGAGCGCGTCGAGGAACTGGTCGTCGAGATGCCGCTGGTGCTGCCCGAGCGGGGTGGTGTGCGGGTCCAGGTGACCGTTGGTGAGGCCGGACGTGACGGGCGACGCGACGTCGCCGTGTTCGCGCGGGTGCCTGAGGGGACGTGGGTGCGACATGCATCGGGCACCTTGACGTCGGCGCACACCCTGCATGCCGCCGATACCGCGTACAACCCGCAGACGGGCGATACGGCGCGCATCCCGCAGGCTGTCGATACCGCGCACCCCCTGCGCGCCGCAGAGCCGGCGTTCACCGCGTCCACCGCGTCCACCGCGAACGCCGCGCACAGGGCGGATGGAGCGACCATCGCGGATACGGCCGCGACCGGCTCCGACGCCGCTGATGCCGCACAGTGGAGCGTGCAGTGGCCGCCGACGGGTGCTGTGGCCGCCGACGTGGATGAGCTGTATGCGGGGCTGGCGGCTACCGGACTCGGGTACGGGCCCCTGTTCCAGGCGGTGCGGGCGGCGTGGCGGCGCGGCGACGAGCTGTTCGCGGAGGTGGCGCTGGCCGAGGGCACAGAGGTGGCCGGGTTCGGGGTTCATCCGGCGCTGCTGGACGCCGCCCTGCATGTGACGGGGCTGGAGCGGGTGGCCGGTCGGGGGCCGCTGCTGCCCTTGGGGTGGAGCGATGTGACGGTGCATGCGTCGGGTGCGCTGGCGGCACGGGTGCGGGTGGCGCCTTCGGCTTCGGGCGAGGCTGTGTCGGTGACCCTGGCCGACGCGGCCGGTCAGCTGATCGCGTCGGTGGGATCGGTGGCGTGGGAGCCGGCGTCCGCCGGGATGCTGGACCAGGCCGGCGGGCCGGCCCGTGAGGGACTCTTCCGGGTGGAGTGGGCTCCGGCCGCCGCGGTGCCGGCCGCCGCGGCGGCGGGGGCCGGGGACCCGGGCCGGCGATGGGCGGTGCTCGGCGAGGACGGCGGGCTGGGCGTGCCCGGTGCGGCGGCGTACGCGGACGTGGCGGAGCTGGTCGCGGCGGTGGAGGCCGGTGCCGCGGTGCCCGACGTCGTGGTGACCTGCTGTGTCTCCGGGCGCATGCACGCCTCAGGCGCGGCCGACGAAGGATCCGCCGGCGTCGCGGGTGCGGGCGTCGGGAGTTCCGCTGATGTTGCGGGTGTGGCCGACGGGGGAGTGGGGGGCGTCGTGGGCGCGGCCGGCCAAGGCTTCCGCAGTGCCACGTGTGCGGCCGGCGAAGGTCCCCTTGGTGTCGCGGATGCGGCGGACGGCGCCGCGCTGCACGTGCTGCACCTGCTGGGTGTCGTACGGGAATGGCTGGGTGCGGGGGTGCTGGACGGGTCGCGGCTGGTGGTCGTGACGGAGCGCGGTGTGGATGCGGGCCCCGGGGCGGATGTGCGGCTGGACGGCGCAGGCGTCACGGGACTGGTGCGCGCGGCGGCGGGGGAGCATCCGGAGCGGATCGTGCTGGCGGATGTGGAGACGCTCGCGGGCTCCGGACCTCTCGTCATGGCCGGTACGGCTCTCGGGGAGCCCGAGTTCGCGGTGCGGGAGGCACAGGTGCGGGTGCCGCGTCTGGCGCGTGGGGCCGGGGACGGCCTCGCGCTGCCCGGGGGGCAGGCGTGGCGGCTGAGCATCTCCGAGCGCGGCACGGTCGAGAACCTGGTGCTGGAGGAGCACGAGGACGGGCGGCGGGCGCTGGCGGCCGGCGAGGTGCGGGTCGCGGTGCGTGCGGCCGGGGTGAACTTCCGGGACGTGCTGAACGTGCTGGACATGTATCCCGGTGAGCCCGGTCCGCTGGGCCTGGAGGGTGCCGGCGTCGTGCTGGAGACCGGGCCGGGCGTGGTGGAACCTGCTGCCGGGGACATGGTGATGGGGCTGTTCCAGGGCGCGTTCGCGCCTGTGGTGGTGGCCGATGCGCGCACCGTGAGGCGGGTGCCATCGGGCTGGTCGGTCGCGGAGGCGGGCGGCGCGCCGGTGGCGTTTCTGACCGCCTACCACGCGCTGGTGGAGTTGGCGGGGCTGCGCCGCGGCGAGCGCGTGCTGATCCACGCCGCCGCCGGTGGTGTGGGGATGGCCGCCGTGCAGGTGGCCCGGCACCTGGGCGCGGAGGTCTTCGCGACCGCGTCGCCGTCGAAGTGGGCCGCGCTGCGGGATCTGGGTCTGGACGAGCGCCACGTGGCATCGTCGCGGACAAAGGAGTTCGAGGAGGCGTTCCGGGCCCGGACCGGTGGGCGCGGCATGGACGTCGTACTGGACTCCCTGGCGGGGGAGTTGGTCGACGCGTCGCTGCGGCTGACCCGTCCCGGTGGCCGGTTCGTCGAACTGGGCAGGACCGATGTCCGTGACCCGGAGCAGGTGCTGCGCGATCACGAGGTCGTCTATCGGACCTTCGATCTGCTGCAGCAGGACCCGGACGCCGTCGACGGGATGCTGTCGTCGCTGAGCGGGCTGTTCGCGGAGGGTGTGCTGCGGCCTCTGCCGGTGGCGTGCTGGGACGTGCGGCGGGCGGGGGAGGCGTTCCGGTTCCTGACCCGGGCCAGGCACGTCGGCAAGGTCGTCCTGACCGTTCCGGCCGTCTTCGGGGCGGGCCGGGCGGGCCGGGCGGGCACGGTGCTCGTCACCGGTGCGTCCGGTGCGCTGGGCGGGCTGGTCGCCCGGCATCTGGCGGCGACAGGGCGGGCCCGGAGTCTGCTGCTGGCCTCCCGCCGCGGTGCGGGCGCGTCCGGGATGCCCGCGCTGGCCGCCGAACTGGCCGGGGCCGGGACGAGCGTGCAGGTGGTGGCCTGTGACGCGGCGGACCGGAAGCAACTGGCCGGGGTGATCGCCGGGGTGCCGGCGGCGGCGCCGCTGACCGGGGTCGTCCACACGGCGGGCGTCCTCGACGACGGGGTGATCGCCTCGCTCACCCCGGACCGGGTCCGGCAGGTGATGCGGCCGAAGGCCCACGCGGCCTGGCATCTGCACGAGCTGACCCGCCACCTCGACCTGGACACCTTCGTACTGTTCTCCTCGATCGCCGGAGTCTGGGGCAACCCGGGCCAGGCCAACTACGCGGCCGGCAACACCTTCCTGGACGCTCTGGCCGTGCACCGGCGCCGGCAGGGCCTGCCCGCGGTCTCCCTCGCCTGGGGACCCTGGGAGCAGGGCATGGCCGGTGCGCTGACGGATGCCGAGCGGCAGCGGATGGGCCGACAGGGGTTGCGGCCGCTGTCCGACGCCGACGGTCTCGCTCTCCTGGACGCGGCCGCCGTACGGCCGGAGCCGCTGCTGGTGACGGCACGGCTGGACCTGGCCGCGCTGCGCCGGCTCGGACCTGCCGTTCCCGCCCTGGCGACCGGCCTCGTCCGCCCGGGCCGGCGCACCGCCGGAAACCCCGGCCCGGACGCCGGCAGGAAGCTGGCGAGCCGGCTGGCCGCGCTGCCGCCCGAGCAGCTCGCAGGGGCGATCCTGAACCTGGTCCTGACCCAGGCGGCCCTCGTCCTCGGCCGGCCCGGCCCCGAATCCATCGAATCCGCACGGTACTTCCGCCAGCTGGGCTTCGACTCGCTGACCGCGGTGGAGTTCCGCAACCGGATCAGCAGCGCGGTGGGGCTGCGGCTGCCCGCCGGGGTGGTCTTCGACTACCCGACGCCGGTGGAACTCGCCGGATATCTCCGGGACCGGATCGCCGACCAGGAGATCGACTACGAGCCGGTGCTGAACGAGCTGGACAGGCTCAAGTCCCTGCTGTCCGGGATCGCCCAGCGGGGCGGCAACAAGTCGAAGATCATGAACCGCCTCGAAACCCTCATGGACGACTTCCGCGGCGGGGACGGGGACGGGGACGGCGGGGGGCCCGCAGACGAGGACATCAGCCAAGCCACGGACGACGAGATGTTCGACCTCATCGACAAAGAGCTGGGGATCTAGGGTGATCTTGCACTCCTGGGAAATCCGGCGGACTCGAGGGACCTGCGAAGGAGTGACGCAATGACGTCCGCGGAAGGGAACACGCCTGCGGGGCGGGGCGACGAGGCGGGACCCATGTCCCCGGACACGGGGGTCTCTCGTAAGGACGAGGCACTGTCGTCCCCGGACACGGAGGCCTCTCGTAAGGACGAGGCACTGTCGTCCCCGGACACGGGGGTCTCCCGCAAGGACGAGGCACTCGCGTCGCAGGGCGCGGGAGGCTCCTCCGAGGGAGGGGCACCCTCGCTCCAGGGCACGGCGGCCTCCCCCAAGGAAGAAGCGCTGTGGCTCCTGGAGTCACTGACGCCGGGCACTCCCGTCAACAACCTGTCCGTGGCGTTCGCGGTCGACGGGCATCTGGACGCGTCGCGGCTCGATGCGGCGCTGACCGCCGTACTGCGGCGCCACGAAGCGCTGCGCACCGTCTACCGCAGCGACGGCGCCCGGCTGGTCAAGCGGGTGGCCGGCCCGGACGAGTTCCGGCTCGCCCTCGTCCGGACGGAGTCGGCGGGCGAGCCCACCGAGGACGACCTCGCGCCGGTGACGGCCGCGGCGTTCGCCCTGGACGGCGGCCCGATGCTGCGCGCGGCGCTCTTCCGCTCCCCGGACAGGGACGTCTTCTGCGTCACGGCGCACCACCTGGTCTTCGACGGGGTGTCCGCCCCGGTCCTCCTGCGGGAGCTGGCGACCGCGTACGAGCACGCCGACGGTCGGCCGGGGGAGGGCCTCGCGCCGGTGCCCGTGTGGACCGCGCCGCAGCCCGGTCCGGAGAGCCTCGCCTTCTGGCGCCGTGAGCTGGCGGGCGCGAACACCGAGGCCCTGCAGCTGGCCTGCGGCGAGCCCGAGCCGGACCGGCCGACGCTGGCGGCCGCGGAGACCAGCCGCAACCTCCCGCCGCAGACGGCGGCAGCGCTCCGCAAGCTGGGCGAAGAGCTGGAAGTCCCGGAATCCGCGGTCCTGCTGGCCGCCTACTACGTGCTGCTCGAAGCACACGGTGCCGGTCCCGACCTGATCATCGGCTCCCCGGTGGACGTACGGCCCGAGCGCGCCGCCCGCACGATCGGATACCACTCCACCTACGTGCCGCTGCGGCTGCGGGTGGACCGGGAGGAGAGCGTCCGCGACCTGGTGCGCCGCAGCAGCGGGCGGCTGCTGACGGCCGCGGTGCACGCCGACGTGGCCGTGGACGCGCACGCCGACCTCATGCCCGCGGCGGGGTACGGCGGTCGTCGGTCGCTGCCGTTCCGGCACCTGTTCGAGCATCAGGCGGGGCGCGGGCCGGCCGCGTTCACCCTCGGCGGCCTCGCGGCCACGCCGTTCCCGGCGGGGAGCGGCTGTGCCAAGTTCGACCTGCATCTCAGCGTCACATCGGCGGACGACGCCGTGACGGTACGGGCCGTCCACCGGACCGAACTGTTCGAGCGGTCCTACGTCGAACTGCTGCTGGCTCGCTACGAGGCGGTGCTCGCCTCGTTCGCCGACGACCCCGACCGCGCGGTCGGGAAGGTGCGCTGGTGGAGCGAGCGCGACCACGAGATCGTCCGGGCGGCGAACGACACCGCCGGGCCGGTCGGGTTCCCCTCCGTCCTCGATGCCGTACGGGACCACGTCCGGCGGGCCCCCGATTCCGTCGCCGTCGTCGAGGACGACCGGTCCGTCGGCTACGGGCGCCTGTGGGACGCCGCGCACACCGTGTCCGCTCTCCTGCGGGACACCGGCGTCCGGGCGGGTGACATCGTGGCGATCGCTCTTCCGCGCGGACCTGAACTGGTCGCCGCGGTCCTCGGCGTCTGGCTGACGGGCGCCGCCTACCTGCCCCTCGACGCCGCCCATCCCGAGGAGCGGATCAGGTTCCAGCTCTCCGACTCGGGCGCGAAGGTGCTCGTGGCGACCGCGGCCATGACGCACTTCGCCGACGACGGGCTCGTCGTACTGACCACCCCGTCGGTCGAGGAGGCCGCGGACCGCAGGGCGAACGACGTCCGGCCCGTGAGGGCAGACGTGTCGCCGGGGGCCGTCGACCTCCCGTCCGTGGCGGCCGACGTGCCGCCGGGAACCGTCGACCTCCCGTCCGTGTCGGTCGACGTCCCGTCCGTGGCGGCCGACCCGGCTTCCTGCGCGTACCTGATCTACACCTCCGGATCGACGGGACGGCCGAAGGGCACGCTGATCACGCACGCGGCCCTGGCCAACGTGGCCACCCACTTCACCGAGCAGTTGGGGGCGACGCCCGCCGACACGATGCTGTGGACGACGACGTTCGCGTTCGACATGTCCGGCGTCGAACTGCTCGTGTCACTCGTCTCCGGCTGCCGTCTGGCGGCCGCTCCCGACCGGGCCAGGAGCGACGGCCGGGTCCTGCGGGAGCTGGTGGAGCGGTACGACGTGCGCTTCCTGCAGGCGACGCCGACGACCTGGCGGCTGGTGATCGACCGGATGGCGGACTGCCTGCGCGGCCGGAGCGTCATCGTGGGCGGCGAGACCGTGCCCGTACCACTGGCCCGGCAGTTGGTGGCCGCCGGCTGCCGCCTGCACCACGCCTACGGTCCGACCGAGACGGCCATCTGGTCGACGTCACGCGTCGTCACGGACGAGCCCGAGGCCCGCCTCGACGTCGGCCGTCCGATCCGCAACACCCAGGTCCATGTCGTCGACCGGCACGGTCGTGATCTGCCCGTCGGCGTCAGCGGGGAACTGCGCATCTCGGGTGCCGGCGTGGCGATCGGCTACCACGGCCGTCCGGAGCTCAACGCCCAGCGCTTCGGCGAGCACCCCGAGTACGGCCGCTTCTACGCCACGGGCGACGTGGCCCGCTGGCGCGAGGACGGCCTGATCGACCTGTTCGGCCGGATCGACCGGCAGGTCAAACTCCGCGGTCACCGCATCGAGTTGGGTGAGATCGAGTCGACGCTGCTGGCGCATCCCGAGGTCGGCGCCGCCGCGGTGATCATGGTGGGGGACCCGAGCTCGGACGCCGTGCTCATCGGCTGTCTGGAGCCGGCCGCCGGCTCGCTCGACACCGGAAGCGTCTGGGCGCACGCCCGGGCCCGGCTCTCCCGGTCGATGCTGCCCGGCGACCTCGTCACCGTCGACGCGATGCCGGTCAACGCGAGCGGGAAGGTCGACTACCTCGCCCTGGGGCGGATGGTCGCCGACCGGCAGGTACGCCCGGCCGCGCCACGGCTGCGGACGGACCATCCGGACCTGGACGAGCTGACTGCCCGGCTGATCGCGCTGTGGCGGAGCGTCCTGCGGCGCGAGGACGTCGATGCCGACACGGACTTCTTCGCGCACGGCGGGGACTCGATGCTCGCCGCCGTGGCGATGCAGGAACTCCAGAACATGAGCGGTGTCTCGCTGAGCCTCACCGAGGTGTTCGAGCGACGGACCCCGCGGGAGCTGGCCGCCCGCATCCGGGACACGGCGCAGCGGGAGGAGGCGGCGCCGACCGGCTGAGGCCCGGGCCCGCGCGAAGGCGCGGCGTACGCGCAAAGGGCGCCGGGCACGGCAGGGGCCGGACCGCTGTCCGCCGGCCGAGCCCTGCGCCCTTCAGCATCCCGGTGCCCTTCAGCATCCGGGCGACCGTCGGGATCCGGGCGACTGTCGGGATCCAGGTGACCGTCGGGATCCGGGCGACCCTCGGGGTCCACGTGACCGTCGGGGTCCAGGCGACCCTCGGGATCCGGGCGACCGGCCTTGCTCAGGGCCTACTGGTCGGTCTTCCCGTCGGCGCCGAGATAGGTGAGGACGGCCCGGACCCGGCGGTTGGTGTCGTCGTCGGTGGCGAGGCCGAGCTTGGCGAAGATCGTGGTCGTGTACTTGCTGATGGCGCCTTCGCTGAGGAACAGCCGGCCCGCGATGGCCGCGTTGGACAGGCCCTCGGCCATCAGGGCGAGCACCGAGCGTTCCCGCTCGGTGAGCGTGGCGAGCGGATCGGCGCGCATCGGCCGGCCCAGCAGCTTGGCGACGACCGTCGGGTCCAGCGCCGTACCGCCGTCGGCGACGCGCTGGACCGCGTCCATGAACTGGCCGGCGTCCAGGACTCGGTCCTTGAGCTGGTAGCCGATGCCGCCGTGCCCGTCGGCGAGCAACTCGCGCGCATACAGCTGTTCCACGTGCTGCGAGAGGATGAGTACGGGCAGCCCGGGCACCTTCCGGCGGGCGGCGAGCGCGGCCTGGAGTCCTTCGTCGGAGAAGGTCGGTGGCAGGCGGACGTCCACGATGGCGACGTCCGGCCGTTCGCCGATCAGCGCGTCGAGCGTGGCGGGTCCGCTGTCGACGGCCGCGACCACGGTATGGCCGTGTGCCTCGACGAGACGGACCATCCCGTCGCGGAGCAGGAAAAGATCTTCGGCTACGACAATGCGCATGGTACCGCCGCGGTGATGTGGGTGGGGCCCCCGGTCGGGCTGTCGATTTCCAGGCTGCCGCCGAACGCCTTCATCCGGCGCTCGAGTCCGTTCAGCCCGGAGCCGGGTGAGGCAGCGGCGCCGCCGATGCCGTTGTCGGTCACGCTCGCGGTGAGCGTGCCCTGCGCGTAGCCGAGTTCGACCGTGACCTCAGAGGCCTGGGCGTGTTTGGCGACGTTCGCGAGGAGTTCTGCGACGGCGAAGTAGACCGCCGACTCGACGGGACGTTCGGGCCGGGCGGGTACCGTGCTGTGCACGGTGACCTCGACCGTGGCGTCGAGTGCCAGGGCCCGGACGGCGTCCACCAGGCCGCGTTCGGCGAGCACGGGCGGGTTGATGCCGCGGACCAGTGAGCGCAGTTCGTCGAGCGCGGTGGCCGATGTGGCGCGGAGGTCGGCGAGGAGCGCCTTCGCAGCGGCGGGGTCGGTGTCGACGAGGATCTCGGCGGCTCCCATCGACATCCCCATGGCGACCAGGCGGGCCTGGGCTCCGTCGTGCAGCCCCCGCTCGATCCGCTCCAGCTCGGCCGCCTGTGTCTGCGTCAGGTCCGCCCGGATGGCCTCCAGTTGCTCGACCCGCTTGCCGAGCCGCGAGCGCGGGACCGGCCCGAGGAACCGCTTGGCCACGGGCCCGAACATCCGCCATGCGAACGGGGCGCCGGCCAGTCCTGCGGCGATCAGGGCGATGCCGTAGCCGACCGGACCGGCCACGGTCAGATACACCCCGCCGGCCAGGGCGAGCAGCGGCAGAGCCGCCACCGGAAGCACGGTCACGCCGGCCGCCACGGCCCACAGCCCGTCCCAGTGCAGCTGCGGATCACGGAAACGGGCGTGCACCTTGGCCCGGCGGCGGGCTTCCCGCTCGGACTTGTGGTACTCGTGGCCGTCCCACCAGTAGCCCGTCGCCATGCGGGTGACCGGCGGAACGGGGCGGTAGCTCACCTCGATCCGCAGACCGAGCCAGCGCTCCGCGCAGCGGCGCGCGGCCTTGGCGAGCGCCCTGCTGGTCAGCGGGTGCACGATCCAGACGGCGACGGCGATCCACAGAACCACCACGAGGGTCTCCCCGAGCGTCGCCAGCGCCCGGACGAATCCGGGTGCGTTCAGCCCGTCGGACCATGAATAGGCGACCTGGGAGCCGCCCAGTCCGACGACCACGGCCACGACTGCGACGACACCGGTGAGTCCGACCAGCACCAGGGACCGGTACAGCCCCGACGCGGTCTCGGCACACCAGCGCAGGGGACCGCCTCCCGCGGGCAGCCTCATTCGCCCATTCCTTTCGCCACGGCGACCATTGTGCCAGCCAGGACTGCGATCCCAGCGGCTACAGGAGAACGTACGGTGCCCGACCTGCGCCGGGTATCCCGCTACGCCCCCTGGCCGGTGGGGCTAGCCCCACCCGTTTCCGGCCGCCCCGGCTGCCACGCCCGCTGTTGTGCCCCGGCCGCCGGCGCGGGACGGTCGTGCTCCGGTCCGGCAGCCTGATCGTTTTCGGACAACCCGTCCCGTGCCCGGACGATCGCGGGGCCGGCCGCGGGGCGGGACCTGGCCGGGGATGCGGGGCTGTCAGAGGTGCGAGGCGGTCAGGGGTGCGGGGCAGTCAGAGGTGCAGCACCGGTCAGGGGTGCGGGACCGGTCGGGGTGCGGGGCGGTCAGGGGTGCGGGACGGTCACCGCGGTGGCGACCACGCCCTCGCGGACGGTCCACCGTCCCTCGAAGCTCCCGAGCCGCCGACCGCCCACCAGCGGCCCGGGGACGAGCAGTTCGGCGCGGAAACGGCCGAGCGGTGCCGGTCCCGGAGCCGGGTACACCTCGATGTCCGCCTCGTCGAAACCCAGCCACTTCCCGGTCAGGGGAAACCACGCCTTGTAGACGGACTCCTTCGCGCTGAACAGCAGCCGGTCCCAGTGGACGCCCGGCTGCCGTTCGGCCAGCCGCGCCAGGCGCTCCCGCTCGGCGGGCAGCGCGACGGGGCGCAGGACGCCTTCCGGCAGCGGAGCATGAGGCTCGGCGTCGATGCCGAGGCAGGCCAGGTCGGTGGCGCGGGCCAGGGCGGCGGCGTGGTAGCCGTCGCAGTGGGTCATGCTGCCGATCAGGCCCTCGGGCCAGCGCGGAGCGCCGTGCTTGCCGGGCAGCACGGGCACCGGTGACACCCCGAGCTTCTCCATGGCACGGCGTGCGCAGCCGCGCACCACGGCGAACTCCCGGCGGCGCTTGTCCACCGCCTGCGCCACGACCGCCTGTTCCTCGGGATACAGGGGGATCCGGTCGGCCTCGTCGTCACCGTGTGCCTCCACGGCCACCACCGAGTCCGGCAGCAGCACCTCGATCACCGGGTACGGACCTCCCTCGGCAGGACGCGGCGCAGCAGCCCCGGCGTTGCCGGGCGTGTGCGCCACGCGCGGGGATCTCCCACGGACACCTCTTCGCAGCGTACGCCCTCGTGGCAGCCGGTCCGCGCCGTTCCGGGTGGGGCTAGACCCACCGGCGCAGGGGCGTAGGCGGATACCGGGTGTGGGCCTGCCGCCCCTACGTTCCCAGGGTCGGCATTCTCATCTCTTCGCCAGGATCCAGGATCGTCCTCATGGCCGGGCGCCGCTCGGAGATCGGAATCATTCAATGCGTCGCTCCGCACGTGCCGTTGCCTGCGTTCTCGCTCTGGTGTCCCCGCTGCTCGCGGTGAGCGGCTGTGGGCTGCCCGATCAGGTCGATTCGCGCTGTGAGGGAAGTGCCTGCACGGTTCACGTGCGCTCCGGGACGTCGGTCAAGGTCGAGAACCTCAAGCTGGACATAGAAGAGGTCAGCGACGACTCCGTCACGCTCGGTTCGCACGGCGTGAACCTGAAGCTGAGCAAGAAGCTGGACCTCAGGCTGGGAAGCCACCGGATCCATCTGGTGGGGACGCAGGACGGAGCGGCGGACATCCAGATCAAGTAGAGCGGCCGTGTGCAGGACCGGCACCGGACAGGACCGCTGGACAGGCACCGGACAGGACCACTGGACCGGGCCCGGGGGCAGAACCACGGGAGCGACCGGACCACGGGACACGGCCACGGAACGGGACCGCGGGACAGAACCACCGGACGGGACCGCGGGACCACGGGGCAGGACAAAGGGCAGGGCCACCACCTCTGGGAGGTGGTGGCCCTGCCCTTTGTTGTCTTGCCTGTCCTGTGTCCTTCGTGCCTGTGCGGGGAGGCCCCCCGCGTGAGAGCGGCTCTACCTGCCCGCCCCCGAGGGGTCGTGCTCGACCTTGTTCCGGTCGTCGTCGTCGCCGGCGGTCTGGTGGGGGATGGATTCGGTGGTGCCGGGGGTGGTTTCGGTGGCTTGGTCGGCGTGGCCGGGCCACCAGGCGGCGTG
>NZ_JBIBJK010000050.1:0-13019 GCF_042958635.1 Streptomyces sp. NPDC007971 | reverse complement strand
GCCACTCGACCCGATACCGCCACTCATCAGCGGTGAACCGATCCTGCTGCTCCCTACGCCACGCCGACAACCGAGGCAGCACAGCACTCAACGGAGCGTCCGACGAGACATCCAAGGTGCGGGCGAGATCGGCGATGTCCCCGTCCTCGACGACACCCCAGAAGTGCGCCTCCACCGGAGACAACTGCTCAACAGTTGCGTCGGCAGGCGCGGCGTCCAGCCAGTGGCGCTCGCGCTGGAACGCGTACGTCGGCAGATCCACGCGCCGCGTCTCCCGGCCGGTGAAGAAGACCTCGAAGTCCACCCGGGCACCGCGCACGTGCAGTTGTCCCGCGGCCGTCGTGACGGCCATCGCCTCCGGCCGGTCGCCGCGCAGCACCGGTACGAAGGCCGCGTCCGGCGCGGACTCCTGGCCGAGCGCGGAGAGCGTCCCGCCCGGGCCGACCTCGACGAACGTGCCGACACCCTCGGCGACCAGGGTGCTCACGGCGTCGGCGAACCGCACCGGCTCCCGCACGTGCCGCACCCAGTAGTCGGGCGACGCCAGTTCCTCGGCCGTGGCCGCCCGGCCCGTCAGCGTCGACACGATCGGAATCACGGGCGCCTCGAACGTCACGCCCTCCAGCACCCGGCGGAAGTCGTCCAGCATCGGGTCCATCAGCGGCGAGTGGAACGCATGGCTCACCCGCAGCCGGGACACCTTCCGCCCCGCCTCACGCCACCGCTCGCCCACAGCCTCCACATCAGCGGCGACACCCGACACGACGACCGACGACGGCCCATTGACCGCCGCGATACCCACCGTCTCCGGCAGGTCCGACGCGACCTCGTCCTCCGTCGCCTGGACCGCCACCATCGCACCGCCCCCGGGCAGCGCCTGCATCAGCCCGGCACGAGCCGACACCACCTTCACCGCATCCGCCAGCGACCACACACCCGACACATACGCGGCAGCCAGCTCACCGATCGAGTGACCCGCCAGCACGTCCGGCCGGACACCCCACGACTCCAGCAGCCGGAACAGGGCCACCTCGACCGCGAACAGCGCCGGCTGCGTCACACCCGTCTCGTTCAGCGCGTCCGCGTCCTCACCGAACAGCACCTCACGGACCTCAGGAGCCAGGAGATCCAGCACCTCGTCCAGCGCCTCGGCGAACACCGGGAACCGGGCCGCCAGTTCACGCCCCATGCCAAGCCGCTGCGAACCCTGACCCGAGAACAGGAAACCCACCCGGCCGGGCTCATCAGCCACACCCGAGACCACACCACCGGCCGCCCGACCCTCGGCCAGAGCCGTCAGCGCATCGAGCAGCTCCGACCGCTCAGCACCGACCACCACCGCACGGTGCTCCAGCACCGCACGCGACGACACCAGCGAACGACCCACATCCGCCACCGGCAGATCCGCCGACGCCTCCACGAAGGACTTCAACCGCGCGGCCTGCTCCCGCAGCGCCTCCACACTCCGCGCCGACAACACCCACGGCACCAGAGCACCGCCGTCCGCCACCGGCCCCGCGACCGCCACCGGCCCCGACGCCGACTCCGACTCCGGCTCCTCCGCCGGAGCCTGCTCCACGATGACGTGCGCGTTCGTACCGCTCACACCGAACGACGACACACCCGCCCGCCAGGGCTGGCCGGTCTCCGGCCACGGCGTGGCCTGGGTCAGGAGCTCCACCCCGCCCGCGGACCAGTCCACGTGCGAGGACGGCTCGTCGATGTGCAGGGTCTGCGGCAGCACACCGTGCCGCATGGCCATCACCATCTTGATCACACCAGCGACACCGGCGGCGGCCTGCGTGTGACCGATGTTCGACTTCACCGACCCCAGCCACAGCGGCCGGTCGGCGGGACGGCCCTGGCCGTAGGTGGCAAGCAGGGCCTGCGCCTCGATCGGGTCGCCCAGCTTCGTACCGGTGCCATGGGCCTCGACGGCGTCCACCTGGGCCGCGGAGAGTCGCGCGCTCGCCAGCGCCTGGCGGATCACTCGCTGCTGCGAGGGACCGTTCGGCGCGGTGAGGCCGTTGGAGGCGCCGTCCTGGTTCACCGCCGAGCCGCGGATCACGCCGAGGACCTGGTGGCCGTTGCGCTGCGCGTCCGACAGGCGCTCCAGGAGGAGCAGGCCGACGCCCTCGCCCCAGCCGGTGCCGTCGGCTCCGTCGGCGAACGCCTTGACGCGGCCGTCGACGGCCAGGCCCCGCTGACGGCTGAAGTCGATGTAGGCGCCGGGCGTCGACATCACCGTGACGCCGCCGGCGAGGGCGAGCGGGCATTCGCCGTGCCGCAGCGCGTGCACCGCGAGGTGCAGGGCGACCAGGGACGACGAGCAGGCGGTGTCGATGGTGAGCGCGGGACCCTCGAAGCCGAACGTGTAGGCGACGCGGCCGGAGATGACGCTCGCCGCGTTGCCGGTGCCGAGGTAGCCCTCGTAGCCGTCCGGCGTGCCGGTGATCAGACGGGCCAGGTAGTCCTGGCCGTTGGTGCCGACGAACACGCCCGACCGGCTGCCCCGCATCGCCTGCGGATCGATGCCGGCCCGCTCGAACGCCTCCCAGGAGGTCTCCAGGAGTAACCGCTGCTGCGGGTCCATGGCCGCGGCCTCGCGCGGCGATATCCCGAAGAAGGCGGGGTCGAAGTCAGCGACGTCGTGGATGAAGGCACCCTCGCGGGTGTAGCAGGTGCCCTGCCGGTCGGGGTCGTCGTCGAAGAGCGCCTCCAGATCCCACCCGCGGTCGGTGGGGAACGCGGAGACGGCGTCCTTGCCGTCCAGCAGGAGGCGCCACAGGTCCTCCGGCGACCGCACGCCGCCGGGGAACCGGCAGCTCATGGCGACGATCGCGATCGGCTCGACCTCGCGCTCCTCGGCCTCGCGCAGCTTGCCGCGCGCCTCCTGCAGGTCCACGGAGGCCCGCCGGAGGTAGTCGAGGTACTTCTCCTCGTTGGACATGTGATCGGACCCTTCAGGTGTGTTCATCAGCTCAGGACCTACCGAGTTGTTCGTCGAGCAGCGCGAGCGGCTGGTGCTCAGGAATTGCCGAGTTGTTCGTCGAGCAGCGCGAGCAGCTCGTCCGGCGTCGCCGTACGTGCGTCCGTGGCGGACTCGGCCGGTTCCGTGCGGGTGTGCGCCTCGTCCCACATGGACAGCAGCGCACGCAGACGGGTACTGACGGCGGCGCCCTGTTCGTCGTCCGGCGTCAGGAGGGACAGTGCGGACTCCAGGCGGTCCAGCTCCGCGTCGATGGTCGGCGCGCCGCCTCCCGGCAGTGCGTCGAGTACGTGCGCGGCGAGCGCGGCCGGTGTGGGGTGGTCGAAGACGAGCGTCGCGGACAGGCTCAGCCCGGTGGCCACGTTCAGGAGGTTGCGGAACTCGACCGAGGTGAGCGAGTCGAAGCCGAGTTCCTGGAACGCCCGGCCCGGTTCGACCAGTTTGGTGCCGTCGTGGCCGAGGACGGCCGCCGCGTACTCCCGCACCAGGTCGAGCACGGCACGTTCGCGCTCGGGGCCGGACAGCCCCGACAGCTTGGCCGTCAGGTCGCTCGGCGCCGCCGCGTCCGCGGTGCCCTGGGCACGGGACCCGCCGGACAGTTCCCACAGCAGCGGGTTCGGCCGTACCGCGGTGAAGGTCGGCGCGAACAGGTCCCAGTCGATGTCCGCGACGAGTGTCATGGGGTCGCCCAGGCGGACGGCCCGGTCCAGCGCGGCGACGGCCTGCTCGGGCTCCATCGGGGCCAGGCCGCGGCGGCGCAGGGCGTCGCCGAGGGCCCCTTCGGCCATGCCGCCGCCGCCCCACGGTCCCCATGCGACCGCGGTGGCGGGCAGGCCCGCCGCCGCGCGCCGTTCCGCGAGTGCCTCCAGGAAGGTGTTGGCGGCCGCGTAGTTCGCCTGTCCGGACCCGCCGAGCGTGCCGGAGAGCGAGGAGAACATCACGAATGCGGACAGCTTGTGGTCACGGGTCAGTTCGTCCAGGTTGACCGCGGCGTCGGCCTTCGGCCGGAGCACGGCGTGCAGCCGGTCCGGGGTGAGGGCGGACAGCACGCCGTCGTCGAGGACGCCCGCCGCGTGCACGACCGCGGTGAGCGGGAACTCCTCGGGCACCGAGGCCAGCAGGTCCGCGAGGGCGTCCCGGTCGGCGACGTCGCAGGCAGCGATCGTGACGCGGGCGCCCAGCGCGGTCAGTTCGGCGCGCAGTTCCTCGGCGCCGTCGGCGTCGGGTCCGCGCCTGCTGGTCAGCAGCAGGTGCTCGGCGCCCTTGGCGACCAGCCAGCGGGCGATGTGCGCGCCGATCGCGCCGGTACCGCCGGTGACCAGCACCGTGCCGGCGGGGTTCCAGTCGCCTGCGCGGCCGGCTGCCGCCCGGACGATCCGCCGGGCGAACAGTCCGCCGGCGCGGACCGCGAGCTGGTCCTCCTCCCCGGCGGCGGACAGGACGCCCGCGAGGCGGGTGCCGGTGCGCTCGTCGAGGGTCTCGGGCAGGTCGACGAGGCCGCCCCAGCGGTCCGGGTGCTCCAGCCCGACGACCCGGCCGAGGCCCCACACCATCGCCTGTTCGGGGCTGACGGAGGCGTCGGACCCGCCGGTGGTGACCGCCCCCCGCGTCGCGCACCACAGGGGCGCGCCGAGGCCGCTGTCGCCGAGGGCCTGGACGAGGGCGAGGGTGGCGGTCAGTCCGCCGGACGGCAGTTCGGGGTCGAGGGCGAGCAGCGAGAGCACGCCCGCGACGGGACCGTCGGTCGCCACCCGGGCCGCGAGCGACGCCCGGTCCACCGCCTCGCCGGTCCGCACCGGCACCACGCGTGCGCCGTGCCTGCTCAGCGCGGCGGTGACGGGTTCCTCGCCGGTGCCGTCCCGGCTGACGACGAGCCAGGTGCCGGAGAGTGCCGGGGTGGGGTCGCTCATCGGCTGCCAGGTGACGCGGTAGCGCCAGCTGTCGACGGCCGAGTTCTCGGCCTGTTCGCGCCGCCACGACGACAGCCGGGGCAGCACCGCGCCGATCGGGTCGTCGGGGGACACGGCCAGCTCGGCCGCGAGTTCACCGAGGTCGCCGTCCGCGACGGCCGCCCAGAAGCGGGCGTCGACGGACCCGGAGACGTCACCCGAGGGGGCGTCGGCCAGGGCCGGCCAGAACCTGTCGCGCCGGAAGGCGTAGGTGGGCAGGTCGACGTGCGTACCGCCGGCGGTCGGTGCGGACCAGTCGACGGGCACGCCGAGCACGTGCAGCCTGCCCGCGGCCGTCGCCAGGGCGAGTGTCTCGGACCGGTCGCCGCGCAGCGCCGGTACGAAGGTCGCGTCGGGCGCGGTCTCCTGGCCGAGCGCGGAGAGCACGCCCCCCGGACCGATCTCCAGGAACAGGTCCGTGCCCCGGTCCCGCAGCGTGGCGACGGCGTCGGCGAACCGCACCGACTCGCGCACGTGCCGCACCCAGTACTCCGGCGACGCCAGTTCCTCGGCGCTCGCCTGCGCGCCGGTCAGCGTGGACACAAGGGGGATGGCGGGCTTCCCGTAGGACACGCTCTCCAGCACCGTGCGGAAGTCGTCGAGCATCGGCTCCATGAGGGGCGAGTGGAACGCGTGGCTGACGCGGAGCCGCGTCACCTTGCGGCCCGCCTCACGCCAGCGCTCGGCCACGGCCTGCACGTCGGCGGCGACGCCCGAGACGACCACCGCGTTCGGGCCGTTGACCGCGGCGATGCCCACGCTGTCCGGCAGCTCCGAGGCGACCTCGGCCTCGGTCGCCTGGACGGCGGCCATCGCGCCGCCCTCGGGCAGCGCCTGCATCAGCCGGCCCCGGGCCGACACGACCGCGGCCGCGTCGGCCAGCGACCACACGCCCGCCACATGGGCCGCGGCCAGCTCACCGATGGAGTGCCCGGCGAGCACGTCGGGGCGGATGCCCCAGGACTCGACGAGGCGGAACAGCGCGACCTCGACCGCGAACAGCGCGGGCTGCGTCACCCCGGTCTCGTTCAGCGCATCGGCGTCGTCCCCGAACAACACGTCGAGCAGGGGCTGTTCGGCGTGGGCGTCCAGATGGGCACGGACCTCGTCGAGCGCCTTGGCGAACACCGGGAAGGCGTCGTACAGCTCGCGTCCCATGCCCAGGCGCTGCGCGCCCTGGCCGGAGAAGAGGAACGCGGGCCGGTGTGCCCCGGCGACGCCGGAGACCAGTTCGTTCGCGGTCCGCCCCTCGGCGAGCGCCGTGAGGTTGGCAAGCAGTGCGTCGCGGTCCTGGCCGAGGACGACCGCCCGGTGTTCGAGGGCGGCTCGCTCGGTGGCGAGGGTGGCGGCGACGTCGAGCGGGTTCAGGTCCGGGTGCGCCACGAGGTGCGCGCGCAGCCGCTCGGCCTGGGTCCGCAGCGCGTCGTCGCCCCGGCCCGAGACCAGCAGCGGCAGCGCGGACGTGGGCAGTGCGGACGTGGGCGGTGCGGACGTGGGCGGTGCGGCCTTCGGCGCGGCGGCCGCGGTGACCGGCGCCTGTTCGACGATGGCGTGCGCGTTGGTGCCGCTGAATCCGAACGACGACACGGCGAACCGGCGCGGCCGGTCCGTGTCCGGCCAGGGCCGGGCCTCGGTGAGGAGCTCGATGTCGCCGGTCGACCAGTCGACCTGCGGGGTCGGCTCGGCGACGTGCAGGGTCTTGGGCAGCGTGCCGTGCCGCAGCGCCATGACCATCTTGATGATGCCGCCGACGCCGGCCGCGGCCTGGGTGTGGCCGATGTTGGACTTCAGCGACCCGAGCCACAGCGGCCGGTCGGCGGGGCGGTCCTGGCCGTAGGTGGCAAGGAGCGCCTGCGCCTCGATCGGGTCGCCCAGCTTCGTACCGGTGCCGTGGGCCTCCATGGCGTCCACGTCGGACGGCTCCAGACCCGCGACCGCCAGCGCCTGACGGATGACCCGCTGCTGGGAAGGACCGTTCGGCGCGGTCAGACCGTTCGAGGCGCCGTCCTGGTTCACCGCGGAACCGCGGACGACCGCGAGGACCTGGTGGCCGTTGCGCCGGGCGTCGGAAAGGCGCTCCAGGACGAGCATGCCGACGCCCTCGCCCCAGCCGGTGCCGCTCGCGTCCGACGAGAACGGCCTGCACCGTCCGTCGACGGACAGCCCGCGCTGGCGGCTGAAGTCCAGGAACGCGCCCGGCGTCGACATCACCGTCACGCCGCCCGCCAGGGCCAGGGAGCACTCACCCGCGCGCAGTGCCTGCGCGGCCAGGTGCAGGGCGACCAGCGACGACGAGCACGCCGTGTCCACCGTGACGGCCGGCCCTTCGAGGCCGAACGTGTAGGAGAGCCGTCCGGCCATGACGCTCGCTGCGTTGCCCGTGCCGACGTACCCCTCGACGCTCTCCTCGCTGGCCGCCAGCAGTGCGGCGTAGTCCTGGAGGCTGGTTCCGGCGAAGACTCCGATGTCATGGCCCCGCACCGCGTTCGGGTCGACACCGGCGCGCTCGAAGGCCTCCCAGGAGGTTTCGAGGAGCAGCCGCTGCTGCGGGTCCATGGCCAGCGCCTCGCGCGGCGAGATCCCGAAGAACGCGGGGTCGAAGCGGTCGGCGTCGTGCAGGAAGCCACCCTCGCGGGTGTAGGTGGTACCGACGTGGTCGGGGTCCGGGTCGTACAGGGTGTCCAGGTCCCAGCCGCGGTTGGTGGGGAACTCGCTGATGGCGTCGATGCCGTCGTGCACGAGCCGCCACAGTTCCTCGGGCGAGTTCGCGCCGCCGGGGTAGCGGCAGCTCATGCCGACGATCGCGATCGGGTCGTCGGACACCGCCGCGGCCGTGCGCGTGGGCGCGGCGGCGACGGGCGCCCCGGCGAGCTCGGCAGCGATGTGGGCCACGAGCGCGGTCGGGGTGGGGTGGTCGAAGACGAGTGTCGCGGGCAGACGCAGCTCGGTTGCCGCGTTGAGCCGGTCGCGGAACTCGACGGCGGTCAGCGAGTCGAACCCGAGCTCCTTGAACGCGCGGTCGGGCGCGACAGCATGCGCCGAGCTGTGCCCGAGCACCACGGCCACATGCCCGAGCACGAGCTCCAGCAGTGCCTTCTCCCGTTCGGCTTCGGTCAGGCCCGCCAGCGACTGCGCCAGCGCGGACCCGGCGACGTGCGCGGCCGCCGCGGCCCTGCGTGCCGTGCCGCGCACCAGTGCGCGCAGCAGGTGCGGCACCGGCCGGGTGCGCGCCCGCTGGTGGAGCGCGGGCAGGTCGAGCGGTACGGAGGCCAGCAGCGCACGCCCCGTGGAGCCCACCGCGTCGAACAGGGCCAGGATCTCGGCCGACCCCAGCGGGGTCACGCCGTCGACGGGCGCCGGCCGCACGTCGGTCTCCGCCGGTCCGCCGACCGTGTCCCACGGCCCCCAGGCCAGCGACGTCGCGGGCAGGCCGGCCGCCCTGCGGTGCTGTGCGAGCGCGTCCAGGAACGTGTTCGCCGCCGCGCGGGTGCCCTGGCCGGGCACGCCGAGCGTGCCGGCCGCCGAGGAGAGCAGGACGAACGCGGACAGGTCCAGGTCGCGGGTCAGCTCGTGCAGGTGCCAGGCCGCGTCGGCCCCGGGCCGGAGCACGGCGTCGATCAGGTGCGGGGTCGGCGAGCCGGCCGTGCGGTCGTCGCCCGCGACACCGGCGGTGTGCACGACGGCGGAGACCTGGTGCTCGGCCAGCAGCGCGGCCAGCGCCCCGCGGTCGGCCAGGTCACAGGCCGCGAGGACGACGTCGGCACCCTGCGCCACGAGGTCCTCGCGCAACTCCGCGGCGCCCTCGGCCTCGGCCTCGGCACCGGGCCTGCCGACCAGCAGGAGGCTCCGCACGCCCCGCTCCGCGACCAGGTGCCGGGCGACGAGCCGGCCCAGGGTGTCCGTCGCGCCGGTGACCAGCACCGCGCCGGAACCGAACCCCGGGTCCTCCACCACGGACTGCCGTACGCGAGCCAGACGCGGGGCGCCGGCCTTGCCGGAGCGCACCGCCAACTGCGGTTCGCCCGTGGCCAGCACGGCAGGCAGTACGTCGAGTGAGGCCGCTTCCGCGTCGAGGTCGACCAGCACGATCCCGTCGGGGTTCTCCGCCTGGGCGGACCGCACCAGGCCCCACACCGTGGCCTGTGCCGGGTTCCGTACGTCCTCGTCGTCCGTGACGGCGACCGCTCCCCCGGTCACGACGACCAGGCGCGAGGCGTCGAATCGCTCCTCGGCAAGCCAGGCCTGGATCGCGTTCAGCGTCCAGTGCGCGGCCTCCTGCGCGCCGGCGGCCGGGTCGGAGACGGAGGCGACCGGGCAGGGCAGGACCACGAAGTCGGGCTGCTCGGCGTCCCGCGACTGGTTCAGCGACTCCAGATCGGTCCACTCCACCGTCGGGATGTCGCCGTCGGACGGGGAGACCGGCACCCAGTCGATGCCGAACAGCGCCTCCTGGTCCTGCCGCGCCACCGTCGTCGTCATCGGGCGCAGCACCAGCGTGCCCACGCTCGCCACCGGAGCACCCGCTCCGTCCGCGATCGTCAGCGACACCCCGTCAGGGCCCGCGGGCGACAGCCGCACCCGCAGCACCGTCGCACCGGAGGCGTGCAGCCGCACACGCGACCACGAGAACGGCAACCGGCCGACGCCGCCGCCGCCCGCCAGGCCGATGGTGTGCAGTGTCGCGTCGAGGAGCGCCGGGTGCAGACCAAAACCGTCCGGCTTCACACCGTCGGGCAGGGCGACCTCGGCGAACACCTCGTCGCCGCTGCGCCATGCGGCCCGCAGCCCGCGGAACGCGGGGCCGTAGCCGAAGCCGCCGTCGGCCATGCGGTCGTAATGGCCGTCCAGGTCCACGGCTTCGGCCCCGGCCGGCGGCCACTCGACCAGACAAGCCCCTGCGGCGCCTGCGCCGGACCGCAGTACACCGGTGGCGTGCCGGGTCCACGAGCCGGCGTCGTCGACGTCCCCCTCACTGGAGTAGAAGGCCAGCTCGCGCCTGCCGGACGCGTCCTCGGCGCCGACCGACACCTGCACCCGCACCGAGCCGTTCCCGGGCAGGACGAGGGGCACCTCCAGCGTCAGTTCCTCCACCAGGTCGCATCCGACCTGGTCGCCCGCGCGGATCGCCAGCTCCACGAACGCCGCGCCGGGCAGCAGGGTCGAGCCCTGGACCACGGAATCGGCCAGCCACGGGTGCGTCTGCAGCGACAGCCGCCCGGTCAGCAGCACACCTTCCGTGCCGCCGAGGGTGACCGCCGCGCCCAGCAGCGGGTGCTCCGCCGAACCGAGCCCGGCCGCCGACACGTCACCCACCGCCGACAGCATGTCGGGCCAGAACCGCTCGCGCTGGAACGCGTACGTCGGCAGATCCACCCGCCGCACGCCGGGTCCGGCGAGGAGCGCCTGCCAGCCCATGGCCACACCGCGTACGTGCAGGTGTGCCGCGGCTGTCGTGACGGCCGTCGCTTCCGGGCGTTCGCCGCGCAGTACCGGTACGAAGGCCGCGTCCGGCGCGGTTTCCCGGCCCAGCGCGGAGAGCGTCCCGCCCGGGCCGACCTCGACGAACGTGCCGACGCCGTCGTTCACGAGCGTGCCGACAGCGTCGGCGAAGCGCACCGGTTCGCGGACGTGGAGCACCCAGTACTCCGGCGAGGCCAGTTCCTCGGCGGTGGCGCGTGCGCCGGTCAGCGTGGACACGATCGGGATCGCGGGCGCCTCGTACGACACCTCTTCCACGACCCGGCGGAACTCGTCCAGCATCGGGTCCATCAGGGGCGAGTGGAACGCGTGGCTGACGCGGAGCCGCGTCACCTTGCGACCTGCTTCACGCCACCGCCCGGCAACGGCCTCCACGTCGGCGGCGACACCGGAGACGACGACCGAGTCCGGGCCGTTCACCGCCGCGATGCCCACCGTCTCCGACAGGTCCGGCGCGACCTCGGCCTCGGACGCCTGGACGGCGACCATCGCGCCGCCCTCGGGCAGTTCCTGCATCAGCCGGCCCCGGGCCGACACGACCTTGACGGCGTCCGCCAAGGACCACACGCCGGAGACGTGTGCGGCGGCCAGCTCGCCGATCGAGTGCCCGGCCAGCAGGTCGGGGCGGATGCCCCACGACTCCAGGAGACGGAACAGGGCCACCTCGACCGCGAACAGCGCCGGCTGCGTCACCCCCGTCTCATTCAGCGCGTCCGCGTCCTCGCCGAACAGCACCTCACGGACCTCAGGAGCCAGGAGATCCAGCACCTCGTCCAACGCCTCGGCGAACACCGGGAACCGGTCGGACAGTTCACGCCCCATGCCCAGCCGCTGCGAACCCTGACCCGAGAACAGGAAACCCACCCGGCCGGGCTCATCAGCCACACCCGAGACCACACCACCAGCCACCTGGCCCTCGGCCAGAGCCGCCAGCGCGTCGAGCAGCTCCGACCGCTCAGCACCGACCACCACCGCACGGTGCTCCAGCACCGCACGCGACGACACCAGCGAACGACCCACATCCGCCAAGGCCAGGTCCGCCGACGCCTCCGCGAAGGACTTCAGCCGCGCGGCCTGCTCCCGCAGCGCCTCCACACTCCGCGCCGACAACACCCACGGGACGACGGCACCGACGGGCAGGGGTTCGGGGGCTTCCTTCCGCTCCGCCTCGGGGGCCTGCTCGATGATGGTGTGCGCGTTGGTGCCGCTGACGCCGAAGGACGACACACCCGCCCGACGCGGGCGGCCCGTCTCCGGCCACGGCTGAGACTCCGTCAGCAGCTGTACGGCGCCCGCCGACCAGTCCACGTGCGACGACGGCTCGTCCACGTGCAGGGTCTGCGGCAGCACGCCGTGCCGCATGGCCATCACCATCTTGATCACACCCGCCACACCCGCGGCGGCCTGCGTGTGACCGATGTTCGACTTGATCGACCCGAGCCACAGCGGCCGGCCGGCGGGACGACCCTGGCCGTAGGTGGCAAGGAGCGCCTGCGCCTCGATCGGGTCGCCCAGCTTCGTACCGGTGCCGTGGGCCTCCATGGCGTCCACGTCGGACGGCTCCAGACCCGCGACCGCCAGCGCCTGGCGGATGACCCGCTGCTGGGAGGGGCCGTTCGGCGCGGTCAGGCCGTTGGACGCGCCGTCCTGGTTCACCGCGGAACCCCGTACGACGGCGAGGATCTGATGGCCGTTGCGCTGCGCGTCCGACAGGCGCTCCACGAGCAGCATGCCGACACCCTCGCCCCATCCGGTGCCGTCGGCGGCATCGGCAAAGGCCTTGCAGCGGCCGTCCACCGACAGCCCGCGCTGGCGGCTGAACTCGATGAACGAGCCCGGCGTCGACATCACCGTCACACCGCCGACGAGCGCCAGCTCACACTCGCCCTTGTTCAGTGCCTGGCTCGCCCAGTGCAGGGCGACCAGCGACGACGAGCAGGCCGTGTCCACCGTGACGGCCGGTCCTTCGAGGCCGAACGTGTAGGACAGCCGGCCGGAGATGACACTCGCGGCGTTGCCGGTGCCCACATATCCGTCGACACTCTCCCGCGCGGCCGTCAACAAGGCTGTGTAGTCCTGGCCGTTGGTGCCGACGAACACGCCCGACCGGCTGCCCCGCACCGAGTTCGGGTCGATGCCCGCCCGCTCGAACACCTCCCACGACGTTTCGAGGAGCAGCCGCTGCTGCGGGTCCATCGCCAGCGCCTCGCGCGGCGAGATCCCGAAGAACGCCGGGTCGAAGTCGGCCACACGGTCCAGGAAGGCGCCCATGCGGCTGTAGGTGGTCTGCGAGTGCTCAGGGTCCGGGTCGTAGAGGGTGTTGAGGTCCCAGCCCCGGTCGGCCGGGAACTCCGAGACCGCGTCCCCGCCCTCGGCCACCAGCCGCCACAAGTCCTCCGGCGAACCCACCCCACCAGGGAAACGGCAGCTCATACCGACGATCGCGATCGGCTCGTCCGCCATACCCACAGCAGGACCGTCGACCACCACATCGACGACACCACCCAACAACTCGGCGCCCAGATAGGCCGCGAGTGCGACGGGAGTCGGGTAGTCGAAGACCAGCGTGGCCGGCAGAGCCAACTCCGTCGCCGCATTCAGCC
>NZ_JBIBJK010000049.1:0-13898 GCF_042958635.1 Streptomyces sp. NPDC007971 | reverse complement strand
GGAGTCGGTCGCGGCGCTGCTGGAGAGCGTTCCGGAGCTGAGCGCGGTCGTGCACACGGCGGGCATCGAGCGCTCGGCCGCCCTCGCCGATCTCGGTGCGGACGCTCTCGCCGAGGTGCTGGCGGCCAAGGTCGACGGCGCGAGGAACCTGCACGAGCTGCTTGCCGACACACCGCTGGACGCGTTCGTGCTGTTCTCGTCGATCGCCGGCGTGTGGGGCAGCAGCGGCCAGGGGGCGTACGCGGCTGCCAACGCCTACCTGGACGCCCTGGCCGAGCACCGCCGGGCTGCGGGTCTGCCTGCTACGGCGGTGGCGTGGGGCCCGTGGGGCGGTGGCGGCATGGTCGCCACCACCGAGCAGGCCGCGCTGCTGCACCGCTGGGGCCTGTCGACGATGACTCCGGCGGTGGCGGTGGTGGGCCTGGCCACGGCCCTGGAGCGTGGAGACGGGAACGTGGTCGTCGCCGATGTGGACTGGGAGCGGTTCGCGGGCACCTTCATGGCGCAGCGGCCCAGCGCGTTGCTGGGTGAACTGCCCGAGGTACGTGCCGCGTTCGAGGTCACGTCGGCGCAGCAGGGATCCTCGGCTCTGGCGCAGCGGCTCGCCGGCCTGGACGAGGCCGAGCAGGAGCGGCAGCTGACCGACCTGGTCCGGTACGAGGCGGCCACGGTCCTCGGCCATGTCTCGGCCGACGCCTTCTCCGCCACACGTGCCTTCAAGGACCTGGGATTCGACTCGCTGACGGCGGTGGAGCTGCGCACCCGGCTGAGCGAGGCCACGGGTGTCGCTCTGCCCGCGACCCTGGTCTTCGACTACCCGACCGCCGCCGAACTGGCCGTGTATCTGCGCGCCGAACTGTCCGGCGCCGGCGTGGACCTCACTTCCGCGGCTCCCGCGGCCGTGTCGGGCCTGGCGGACGAGCCGATCGCGATCGTGGCGATGTCCTGCCGGTTCCCCGGTGGCGTGTCGAGCCCCGACGACCTGTGGCAGGTGCTGCTGTCCGGCGGCGACGCGGTGTCGGAGTTCCCGGCCGACCGCGGCTGGGACCTGGACGCGCTGTACGACCCCGACCCGGACTCGGTGGGGACCACGTATCTGCGGTCGGGCGCGTTCCTGTCGGACGTGAGCGGGTTCGACGCGGGCTTCTTCGGGATCTCGCCGCGCGAGGCGCTGGCCATGGACCCGCAGCAGCGGCTCCTGCTCGAGACCTCCTGGGAACTGCTGGAGCGCGCGGGCATCGACCCCGCGTCGCTGCGCGGCGAGCGCGTCGGCGTGTTCGTCGGCTCGAACGCCCAGGACTACGGGCTGGTGGTGGGCACGGCCGCCGAGGACGTGGGCGGCTACATGGCGACCGGCAACGCGGCCAGCGTGGCCTCCGGCCGTCTCTCGTACACGTTCGGCTTCGAGGGGCCGGCCGTGACCGTGGACACGGCGTGCTCGTCGTCGCTGGTCGCGCTGCACCTGGCGGTGCAGGCCCTGCGCGCCGGTGAGTGCGAGATGGCGCTCGCGGGCGGCGTGACGGTGATGTCGACGCCGGGTGCCTTCATCGAGTTCAGCAGGCAGCGCGGCCTGTCGGTGGACGGCCGCTGCAAGGCGTTCGCCGCCGCCGCCGACGGCACCGGCTGGGGCGAGGGCGTCGGCATGCTGTTCGTGGAGCGGCTGTCGGACGCCCAGCGCAACGGCCACCAGGTCCTGGCGGTGATCCGGGGTTCCGCGGTGAACCAGGACGGTGCGTCGAACGGTCTGACCGCGCCGAACGGCCCCTCGCAGCAGCGAGTGATCCGGCAGGCGCTCGCCAGTGCGGGGCTCGCCCCCGCCGACGTGGACGCGGTCGAGGCCCATGGCACCGGCACGAAGCTGGGCGACCCGATCGAGGCCCAGGCCCTCCTGGCGACGTACGGCCAGGACCGGCCCGAGGACCGGCCGCTGTGGCTCGGCTCGGTGAAGTCGAACATCGGTCACACGCAGGCCGCCGCGGGTGTGGCGGGTGTGATCAAGATGGTGATGGCGATGCGGCACGGCGTCCTGCCTCGCACGCTGCACGTGGACGAGCCGTCGCCGCACGTCGACTGGACCGCCGGTGCGGTGGAGCTGCTGACGCAGGATCGCCCCTGGCCTGCCGCGGACCGGCCGTGGCGGGCGGGCGTGTCGTCGTTCGGCTTCAGCGGTACGAACGCGCACGCCATCATCGAGCAGGCCCCTGTCGTCGAGCCGGCGGAATCTCCGGAGCCGACGACGCACGACGGTGGTCCGGTGCCGTGGGTGCTGTCGGCGGGCGACGAGGGCGCGTTGCGCGGCCAGGCGCAGCGCCTGCTGTCCGTCGTGGACGAGCACGCCCCCGTCGACGTCGGCTATTCGCTCGCCACGTCACGGGCGGCCCTGGACCACCGCGCGGTGGTCGTCGCCGCCGAGCCCGACGGGTTCCGGTCGGCCCTCGCGGCTCTCGCCGAGGGACGGCAGGAGCCCGGTGTCGTGATCGGCGAGGCCGCCCCGCACCGGGTGGGTTTCCTGTTCTCGGGTCAGGGTTCGCAGCGGCTGGGCATGGGGCGTGAACTGGCCGACCGGTTCCCGGTGTTCGCCGAGGCGCTGGACGAGGTGCTTGCGGAGTTCGAGCCGCAGGTCCGTGAGGTGCTGTTCGGCGAGGACGCCGATGCGCTGAACGAGACGGGGGTGACGCAGCCGGCGCTGTTCGCGGTCGAGGTGGCCCTGTTCCGGCTGCTGGAGTCGTGGGGTGTGCGGCCGGACGTGCTGGCGGGTCACTCGATCGGTGAGTTGGCTGCCGCGCATGTGTCGGGTGTGTGGTCGCTGGCGGATGCGGTGAAGGTGGTGTCGGCCCGTGCCGGGCTGATGCAGGCGCTGCCCGGGGGCGGTGCGATGGTGGCGGTCCAGGCGACGGAGGCCGAGGTTGCGGCGGACCTTCCGGAGACCGTCGGTATCGCGGCGGTCAATGGGCCGTCGTCGGTCGTCGTGTCGGGTGTCGCCGCTGATGTGGAGGCTGTGGGCGAGCGGTGGCGTGAGGCGGGGCGGAAGGTGTCCCGGCTGCGGGTGAGCCATGCGTTCCACTCGCCGCTGATGGACCCGATGCTGGACGACTTCCGCGCCGTGCTGGAGGGCGTGACGTTCGAGGCGCCCACGATTCCGATCGTGTCGACGCTGACGGGTGCGCGGGCGACTGCCGACGAGCTGGCCTCGCCGGAGTACTGGGTGCGGCACGTGCGGGAGCCGGTGCGGTTCGCCGGCGCCGTGAGCACGCTGCGGGACGAGGGCGTGACCGCGTTCGTCGAGGTCGGGCCCGGTGGAACGCTGTCCGCTCTCGGGATGGCCAGTGCGCCCGACGCGGCGTTCCTGCCCGCGCTGCGCGCCGACCGGCCCGAGGAGGCCGCCTTCGTCACCACGGTCGCCGCGCTGCACGCGCGGGGCGTGGCGGTCGACTGGAACGCCTGCTTCGCGGACAGCGGGGCCCGACGCGTCGACCTGCCGACGTACGCGTTCCAGCACCAGCGCTACTGGCTGGACGCCCGTCCCGGCGGGAGCGAGGCCGCGGCGGACGCCGACGAGGCGAAGTTCTGGGCCGCGGTGGACAGCGAGGAGGCGAGCGCGCTCGCATCGTCCCTGGGGATCACCGAGGACGGGGCGACCGACTCGCTCCGCGCGGTCCTGCCGCTGCTGTCGTCGTGGCGGCGCCGGAGCCGCGAGAAGTCCGCCCTGGACAAGTGGCGTTACACCGTCGACTGGAAGGCCGTCGGTCACCCGGCGACGAGTCCTCTCCCGGGCACCTGGCTGGCCGTGGCGCCCGCGGGTGACGAACGTGCCGCTGCGCTGGGCAAGCTGCTGGAGGACCATGGCCTGGCGCTCGTCGCGGTGGAGGCCGACGGGGCGGACCGCGAGGGGCTGGCCGAAGCGCTGCGCACGGCCGCCGCGGGTGAGGAGGTCGGCGGCGTCCTGTCGCTGCTGGCGTTCGACGAGTCGCCGCACCCCGACCACCCCGCGGTGCCGAACGGCGTCGCGGCCACCCTCGCGCTGGTCCAGGCGCTCGGCGACGCGGGCGTACAGGCGCCGCTGTGGTGCGTGACGTCGGGTGCCGTGTCGGCGACCGAGGACGACGCGGTCGCCGGGTTCGCGCAGTCGATGGTGTGGGGTCTCGGCCGCGCCGCGGCGCTGGAGCACCCCGACCGCTGGGGCGGCCTGGTAGACCTGCCGGAGACGGTGGACGAGCCGGTGGCCGCACGGCTGTGCGGGCTGCTGGGTGGAACCGAGGACCAGGTCGCCGTACGCGGGACCGGCGTGTTCACGCGCCGGCTCCGGCGCGCCGGGCGGGCCACCGCGGGCCCCGGCTGGACGCCGCGCGGCACGGTCCTGGTGACCGGAGGTCTGGGCGCCCTGGGCGCGCGGGCCGCCCGGTGGCTCGCGGCGCACGGCGCCGAGCACGTCGTGGTGGTGAGCAGGCGCGGCCCCGAGGCCGAAGGCGCCGCCGGGCTGAACGCCGAGCTCGCCGAGCTGGGCGCGCGCGTCACGGTCGCCGCCGTCGACATCGCCGACAGGGAACGGCTCGCCGCCCTGCTCGACGGCCTGGCCGCCGCCGGTGACCCGGTCCGTGCCGTCGTGCACACCGCCGGGCTCAACGACAGCGTCCCCGTCGACGAGACGGACCTCGCGCGCTTCGCCGACGTGGTCACCGCCAAGGTGGCGGGCGCCGCCCACCTGCACGAACTCCTCGCCGACACACCCCTCGACGCGTTCCTGTCGTACTCCTCGATCGCCGGCATCTGGGGCAGCGGCGGCCAGGTCGCCTACAGCGCCGCGAACGCCTACCTCGACGCGCTCACCGAGCACCGCGTCGCGCGCGGCCTGCCGGCCACCGCGGTTGCCTGGGGCCCCTGGGCCGGGGGCGGCATGGCCGACGACGAGGCGCAGCGGCAGCTGTCCCGGCGCGGGCTCCCGGCGCTGCCGCCCGAGCTCGCGGTGGGCGCCCTCGCCGACACGGTCGGCGGCGGCACGGCGAGCACGGTCGTGGTGAACGTCGACTGGGAGCGGTTCGCGCCCGCGTTCACCATCGGCAGGCCCAGCCCGCTGCTCGCCGACCTGGCCGAGGCGCGCGACGCGATCGCCGACCGGGCGGAGGCAGCCAACGGGTCCGGCGGGTCCGGCGGATCCGAGGAGGAGGGCGCCGAGCTGCGCCGCCGCCTCGCCGGCCTGGACGTGGCGAAGCAGAAGGAGCTGGTACGCGGCCTCGTGGTCGCGCAGGCCGCCGCCGTCCTGGGGCACGCCTCGGCCGGCGCGGTGGACCCCGACCGGGCGTTCCGCGAACTGGGCTTCGACTCGCTGACCGCCGTGGAACTGCGCAACCGGCTGGCCGCCGACTCCGGCCTGACCCTGCCCGCGACCGTGGTCTTCGACTACCCGAGCCCCGCGGCGCTCGCCGAACACCTGCTGACGGCGGTCCTGGAACCGCACGGCGGGTCGCTCCCGGCAGCGGACCTCGCCGCGCCGGGCGTGACCGACGAGCCGATCGCGATCGTCGCGATGGCGTGCCGGTACCCCGGCGGCGTATCCGGCCCGGAGGACCTGTGGCGGATGCTGCTGTCCGGCGGCGACGCGGTGTCGGAGTTCCCGGCCGACCGCGGCTGGGACCTGGAGGCGCTGTACGACCCGGACCCCGAAGGGGTGGGCACCACGTACAGCCGCATGGGCGCCTTCCTCGACCGCGTCGCGGACTTCGACGCGGGCTTCTTCGGGATCTCGCCGCGCGAGGCGCTGGCGATGGACCCGCAGCAGCGACTCCTCCTGGAGACCTCCTGGGAGACGTTCGAGCGGGCCGGAATGGACCCGAACGCGATACGTGGCGAGCGGGTCGGCGTGTTCGTCGGCTCGAACGTGCAGGACTACGGCCTCGTCCTCGACCAGGCCGCCGAGGACGTGGGCGGGCACGTGGCGACGGGCAGCGCGGCCAGCGTCATGTCCGGCCGTCTCTCCTACACGTTCGGTCTTGAGGGGCCGGCCGTGACCGTGGACACGGCGTGCTCGTCGTCGCTGGTCGCGCTGCACCTGGCGGTGCAGGCACTGCACCAGGGCGAGTGCGAGATGGCGCTGGCGGGCGGCGTGACCGTGATGTCGACACCGGGTGCCTTCATCGAGTTCAGCCGCCAGCGCGGGCTCGCGGTCGACGGCCGCTGCAAGGCCTTCGCCGACGCGGCCGACGGCACCGGATGGGGCGAGGGCATCGGCATGCTGCTTGTGGAACGCCTGTCGGACGCCCAGCGCAACGGCCATCAGATCCTCGCCGTCGTACGGGGCTCCGCGGTGAACCAGGACGGCGCGTCGAACGGCCTGACCGCGCCGAACGGCCCCTCGCAGCAGCGGGTCATCCGGCAGGCACTCGCCAGCGCGGGGCTCGCCCCGGCCGACGTGGACGCGGTCGAGGCGCACGGTACGGGCACGAAGCTCGGCGACCCGATCGAGGCGCAGGCGCTGCTGGCCACCTACGGCCAGGACCGCCCCGACGACCGGCCGCTGTGGCTCGGCTCGATCAAGTCGAACATCGGTCACACGCAGGCCGCCGCCGGTGTCGCCGGTGTGATCAAGATGGTCATGGCGATGCGGCACGGCGTGCTGCCCCGCACCCTGCACGTGGACGAGCCGTCGTCGCACGTGGACTGGTCCGCGGGCGCGGTGCGCCTGCTCACCGACGAGCGTGACTGGCCCGCCGTGGACCGGCCGTGGCGGGCGGGTGTGTCGTCGTTCGGGTTCAGCGGCACCAACGCGCACACCGTCATCGAGCAGGCCCCCCGGGCGACGCCGGCCGGGACCGACGCCGAGACGCGGCAGACGGGGGGTGTCCTGCCGTGGGTCCTGTCGGCGCGCTCCCCGCAGGCGCTGCGGGAACAGGCGGCCAGGCTCCGCGAGGAATGCGCGCAGGAGGCGGCCGCGCCGGTCGCCGACATCGCCCACTCGCTGCGGTCCCGCTCCACGTTCGACCACCGGGCCGTCGTGGTGGGCGTCGACCGGGAGGATCTCCTCTCCGGCCTCACCGCTCTCGCCGACGGCCGTGAGGCCCCGAACGTCGTGACCGGCGTGGCGGAGAACCGCGGCACCGGCCCGGTGTTCGTGTTCCCCGGCCACGGCACGCAGTGGCTCGGCATGGCGGGGGACCTGATGGAGTCCTCCGCGGTGTTCCGCACGCGCATGGAGGAGTGCGCCGCGGCCCTGGAGGAGTTCATCGACTGGTCACTGCTCGACGCGATCCAGGACGCCGACCTGATGGAACGCCTCGACGTCGTCCAGCCCGCCCTGTTCGCCGTGATGGTGTCCCTGGCCGCCACCTGGCGGTCGTGGGGCGTCGAGCCCAGCGCCGTCCTCGGCCACTCGCAGGGCGAGATCGCCGCGGCCTGCGTCGCGGGCGCCCTGACCCTCAAGGACGCGGCACGCCTGGTCGTCCTGCGGAGCAAGGCGCTGAGCACGCTGTCCGGCCAGGGCGGCATGGTGTCGGTCGCACTCGACGTGGACGGCGCGCGGGAGCTGATCACCCGCTGGGAAGGACAGCTCGCCATCGGCGTGGTGAACGGCCCCGCCTCCGTCGTCGTGTCCGGTGACCTCGCCGCGCTCGACGAACTCGTCGAGGCCTGCGCCGAGAAGGGGGTCTGGGCGCGCCGCGTCCTCGCGGACTACGCCCCGCACTCCCACCACGTCGAACGCATCGAAGGGGACCTCCTGGAGGGCCTCGCGGACGTGGCGCCGCGCTCCGGTGACGTGCCGTACTACTCCCCGCTCAACGGCGGCCTGCTCGACACTCGCGAGATGGACGCCGCGTACTGGTACCGCAGCCTGCGGCAGACGGTCGAGTTCGCCGACTCCGTCTCCGCCCTGGTGGCGGAGGGCTTCACGGCCTTCGTCGAAGTCAGCCCCCACCCGGTGCTCGTCGCCGGCCTCGGCGAACTGGTCGGCGCCGACGGTGTCGTCGTCGGCTCCCTGCGCCGCGGGGACGGCGGCCTGACCCGGCTGACGACCTCGGCGAGCGGCCTGTTCGTCCGCGGCGGACGGGTGGAGTGGGAGACGCCCGGCGGACGCCGGGCCGACCTGCCGACCTACCCCTTCCAGCGCCTGCGCTTCTGGCCCACCACGACGCACACCGCCTCCGGCGACGTCACATCGGCCGGCCTCGGACGCGTCGACCACCCCGTGCTCGCCGCCGTCACCGAACTCCCGGACTCCGAGAGCCTCGTGTTCAGCGGCAGGCTGTCCCTGCGCACCCACCCCTGGCTCACCGACTACCGCGTCCTCGGCGCCGCGGTGCTCCCCGGCGCCTCCTACGTCGACCTCGCGCTGCGCGCCGGTGACCACGTCGGCTGCGCCTGCCTGGAAGACCTGGTACTGGAGACGCCCCTGGTGCTGCCCGAACGCGACGGAGTCCAACTGCGGCTCAGCCTCGAAGGACCGGACGCCTCCGGCAGGCGGGCCTTCACCGTGGACTCCCGAGGGGACGAGGGCGGGGACTGGACCCGCCACGCCACGGGCGCCCTGGCCGCCCAGGCGGAACCCGTCACCGACACGCTCGTCGCCTGGCCGCCCAGCGAGGCCGAACCGGTCGACCTGGACACGTTCTACGCCACCGCCACCACCTCCGGCCTCGACCACGGCCCCGCCTTCCAGGGCTTGAACGCCGCCTGGCGCAAGGGCGACGAGGTGTTCGCCGAGGTGGTGCTGCCGGACGGCCTCGCGGACGACGGCTTCGGCCTGCACCCCGCACTCCTGGACACCGCGCTGCAGGCCGTCGGGCTCGGCGTCGGCTCGGACGGGCTCCCGTTCTCCTGGGCCGGCGTACGACTCCTCGCGACCGGCGCGAGGGCGCTGCGCGTCCGGCTGACACCCGTCGGCGTGGACGCCGTGGCCGTGCTCGTCACCGACGGCACCGGCGAGCCCGTCGCCGCCGTCGACGAGCTGAGCCTGCGGCCCCTCTCGGCCGACCAGCTCAACCTCGCCCGGTCCGCGCACCGCGACTCGCTGTTCGACGTGAAGTGGGTCCCGACCCAGGACGCCGCCCCCGACACCGGCACCTGGGCGGTGCTCGGCGGCGACACGGGCCGTCTGGCCCACGCGCTCACCGCCGCCGGCGAACAGGTCGACGAACATGCCGACCTGGCCGCCCTGCTGGCCGCCGTCGACAGCGGCACGCCCCCACCCCGGTACGTGACCGTGACCCCCGGCGCGAGCGCGACGACACCCCGCGAGGCCACCCACCACACCCTCGCCCTGCTCCAGCGGTGGCTCGCCGACGACAGGTTCGCCGAGTCCCGGCTCGTGCTGCTCACCAGCGGCGCGGTCGCCGCCGGGCCGGACGAGGATGTACCGGACCTGGTGCGCGCTCCCGCGTGGGGACTGGTCCGCTCGGCACAGTCGGAGCACCCGGCGCGGTTCGTCCTCGTGGACGTCGTGGACACGGACGGGAACGAGCAGTCGCTGCGCAAGCTGCCCGTCGCCGTGGCCACCGAGGAACCGCAGATCGCGATCAGGGACGGAGTCGCCACGGTGGCCCGGCTCGCCCGGCTCGCCGCTCCGGCCGACGCACCCGACGCGACGGCCTTCGCCCCCGACAGCGTGGTGCTGATCACCGGTGGACTCGGCGTGCTCGGCGGCGTGACCGCCCGGCACCTCGTCACCCGGCACGGAGTCCGCGAACTGGTCCTGACCGGCAGGCGCGGCACGGCCACACCGGGAGCGCAGGAACTGCGCCGGGAACTCCAGGCGCTCGGCGCGCGGGTCGAGGTCGCCGCCTGCGACGTGAGCGACCGCGACGCGGTTGCCGCACTCCTCGCGGAGCACCCCGTGACCGCCGTCGTGCACACGGCGGGGGTCCTGGACGACGGCGTCATCGAATCCCTCACCCCGGACCAGGTCGACGCGGTGCTGCGCCCCAAGGCCGACGCCGCACACCACCTGCACGAGCTGACCCGGGACACCGGCCTCACCGCGTTCGTGCTGTTCTCCGCGGCCGCCGGTGTGTTCGGCGGCCCCGGCCAGGGCAACTACGCGGCCGCCAACACCTACCTCGACGCGCTCGCGCAGCACCGCAAGGCTGCGGGACTGCCCGCGACGTCACTCGCCTGGGGCCTGTGGGCCGAGGCCAGCGGCATCACCGGCCACCTCGACGACGCCGACGTCCAGCGGATGGAGCGGGGCGGCATGGTGCCGCTGTCCTCCACGGACGGCATGGCCCTGTTCGACGCGGCATGCGCGACCGGGGCCGCGACCGCGGTACCCGCCGCGATCGACCTGACCGCGCTCCGGGCCCACCCGGAGCGGGTCCGGCCGCTGCTGCGCGGCCTGGTGCCCACCCCGGCCCGCCGGTCCGCGCGGTCCGGCGACGGAGCGGTCCCGCTCGCCCAGCGGCTCGCGGGCCTCACCGAGCCGGAGCAGGACCGGGCGCTGGTGCACCTCGTGCGCACGCACACCGCGGCCGTCCTCGGCTTCGCGGGACCGGAAGCCGTCGAGGCGGACCGGGCGTTCAAGGAACTCGGATTCGACTCGCTGACCGCCGTCGAGCTGCGCAACAGGCTCGACGCCGAAGCAGGCTCACGGCTGCCCGCCACCCTGGTGTTCGACCACCCGACCCCCGCGGCGCTCGCGGCCCACCTGCGCACGACGGTCGTCGCCGACCGGGTTTCGCCCGCCGCGACGGTGCTCAGCGAACTGAACAAACTGACGATCACCATGTCCAAGCTCGACCCGAACGACGCGCTCGCCGGGGACATCCGGCTCCGGCTCCGCTCGCTCCTGTCCACATGGGACGAGCAGGAGTCCGAGGCCGCGGCGGACGACCTGAGCTCGGCAACCCTCGACGACGTCTTCGACATCATCGACGAGGAACTCGGAAAGTCCTGATCAGCCAGTACGGACTGGCACCAGCACCAGCCGTCACGGGCTGTCCCCAGGACCAGCCTGCACGGACTCCCATCAACACGGGCACGGACACACACCCAGAGGGGCAGCACGCACATGTCGACCGACGACAAGGTCCTCGACTACCTGAAGCGCCTGACCGCCGACCTGAGGCAGACCAAGCAACGGCTGCGCGAGGTCGAGGAGAAGGCCAGCGAGCCGATCGCGATCGTCGGCATGAGCTGCCGCTTCCCCGGTGGCGCCCACTCGCCCGAGGACCTGTGGCGGCTGGTCGAGTCCGGTGCGGACGCGGTGTCCGGATTCCCCGTCGAGCGGGGCTGGGACGTGGAGTCGCTCTACGACGCGGACCCCGACCACTCGGGCACCACCTACGCACGCGAAGGTGCCTTCCTGCACGAGGCGATGGAGTTCGACGCGGGCTTCTTCGGGATCTCGCCGCGCGAGGCGCTGGCGATGGACCCGCAGCAGCGGTTGCTCCTCGAAACCTCCTGGGAGCTGTTCGAGCGGGCGGGCATCGACCCCACCTCACTGCGGGGCAGCCGCTCCGGCGTGTTCGTCGGCACCAACGGCCAGGACTACGCGACGCTGCTGATGGCCGCCCAGGAGACGGTCGAGGGGTACGCGGGCACGGGCATCTCGGCGAGCGTCATCTCCGGCCGCCTCTCGTACACGTTCGGCCTGGAGGGCCCGGCCGTCACGGTGGACACGGCGTGCTCGTCCTCGCTCGTGGCCCTGCACCTGGCGGTGCAGTCCCTGCACAAGGGCGAGTGCGAGATGGCCCTCGTCGGCGGTGTGACCGTGATGTCGACGCCGGGCTCGTTCATCGAGTTCAGCCGCCAGCGCGGGCTGTCGGTGGACGGCCGCTGCAAGGCCTTTGCCGATGCCGCCGACGGCACGGGCTGGGGCGAGGGTGTCGGCATGCTGCTCGTGGAGCGCCTGTCGGACGCGCAGCGCAACGGCCATCAGATCCTCGCCGTCGTACGGGGTTCCGCGGTGAACCAGGACGGCGCCTCCAACGGCCTGACCGCGCCGAACGGCCCCTCGCAGCAGCGCGTGATCCGTCAGGCCCTCGCCGGCGCGGGGCTCGCCCCGGGTGACGTCGACGCGGTCGAGGCGCACGGCACGGGCACGAAGCTCGGCGACCCGATCGAGGCCCAGGCCCTGCTCGCCACCTACGGCCAGGACCGGGCCGCCGAGCAGCCGCTGTGGCTGGGGTCGGTGAAATCGAACATCGGTCACACACAGGCGGCGGCCGGTGTGGCGGGTGTCATCAAGATGGTCATGGCGATGCGGCACGGCGTACTGCCCCGCACCCTGCACGTCGACGAGCCCTCGACACACGTGGACTGGTCGGCAGGCGCCGTGGAACTGCTGACTCGGTCCCAGCCGTGGCCGGAGACGGGCCGCCCGCGCCGCGCGGGCGTGTCGTCCTTCGGTGTCAGCGGCACCAACGCGCACACCATCATCGAACAGGCCCCGGAGTCCGAGGAGCCGGCTCCCGCCGTGGCGCCCGAGCCGGGCGGACCGGTGCCGTGGGTGCTGTCGGCCCGCAACGCGGAAGCGCTGCGGGAACAGGCCGAACGGCTCCGTTCCGGCGCGCTCGGCGCGCACCCCGTGGACGTGGGCTTCTCGCTCGCCACGACACGAGCGGCGCTGGAGCAGCGCGCCGTTGTCGTCGCGGACGGCCCGGAGGACCGGCTTGCCGCCCTGACCGCGCTGGTGGAGGGCAGGCAGACGGCAGGTGTGGTGACGGGGTCCGCCGTCACCGGCCTGCTGGGTTTCCTGTTCTCGGGTCAGGGTTCGCAGCGGCTGGGCATGGGTCGTGAACTGGCGGCCCGTTTCCCGGTGTTCGCCGCTTCCTTGGACGAGGTGCTGGATCTCCTGGTTCCCGAGGTCCGTGAGGTGCTGTTCGGCGAGGACACGGACGCCCTGAACGAGACGGGGGTGACGCAGCCGGCGCTGTTCGCGGTCGAGGTGGCCCTGTTCCGTCTCCTGGAGTCCTGGGGTGTCCGCCCCGATGTGCTGGCGGGTCACTCGATCGGTGAGTTGGCTGCCGCGTATGTGTCGGGTGTGTGGTCGCTGGCGGATGCGGTGAAGGTGGTGTCGGCCCGGGGTGCGCTGATGCAGGCGTTACCCGAGGGTGGCGCGATGGTGGCGGTCCAGGCGACGGAGGCCGAGGTTGCGGCGGACTTGCCGGAGACGGTGGGTATCGCGGCGGTGAATGGGCCGTCGTCGGTCGTCGTGTCGGGTGTCGCCGCTGATGTGGAGGCTGTGGGCGAGCGGTGGCGTGAGGCGGGGCGGAAGGTGACGCGGCTGCGGGTGAGCCATGCGTTCCACTCGCCGCTGATGGACCCGATGCTGGACGACTTCCGCCGGGTGCTGGAGGGCGTGACGTTCGAGGCGCCCACGATTCCGATCGTGTCGACGTTGACGGGCCGGGCGGCCACGGCCGAGGAGCTGGCGTCGCCCGAGTACTGGGTCCGTCATGTGCGTGAATCGGTGCGGTTCGCCGACGCGGTCGTGGCACTGCGCGAGCAGGGCGCAGAGGTGTTCGTCGAGGTCGGGCCCGGTGGGACGCTGACCGCTCTCGGCCTGGGCAGTGCGCCCGACGCGGTGTTCCTGCCCGCGCTGCGCGCGGACCGGCCCGAGGAGACCGCGCTCGTCACCACCGTCGCCGCTCTGCACGTGCGCGGGACAGCGGTCGACTGGGCCGCCTACTTCGCCGGCAGCGGAGCCCGTCGGGTGGATCTGCCGACGTACGCGTTCCAGCGTGAGCGCTTCTGGCTGGACGCCGCGCCTGTCGGCCAGGGCGTTGGGCGGATGTCTCCGGTGGAGGCGCACTTCTGGGAGGCCGTCGAGGACGGCGACGTCGCGGACTTCGCCCGGACGCTGGATGTGTCGTCCGACGATCCGTTGAGTGCTGTGCTGCCTCGGTTGTCGGCGTGGCGTAGGGAGCAGCAGGATCGGTTCACCGCTGATGAGTGGCGGTATCGGGTCGAGTGGC
>NZ_JBIBJK010000048.1:0-15408 GCF_042958635.1 Streptomyces sp. NPDC007971 | reverse complement strand
TCGCAATCCACACCAGGCCAGAGGGCCCTCACCCATTTCAAGATCACACGTCAGTGATCGCTGTCACCAACCTCCATGGACAGAACACCTAGGGCGGTGTTGATGGCGTCCTGTGCGGCGGGCACGTCCGAGGCTCCTAGACGCGCCGCTGCCTCGGTGGCCGTGGCATGCACTGCGGCGCGTACTGTCTCCTCCACGTTGGGAGGTACGCGTCGGCGTGGTCGCCAGGTGATCGTGTACACGGCCTCGAACGAGATGCCGTCGGTGGCGCTGAGCAGGAGACGCGGCTGGACGGATGTACTCGTACGGACGGCGCGGCGCCACGGCCACCTCATGCGATGTTCTCTTCGAGCGGGAAGACCGTGCGCAGACGGCTGTCGACGAGGTGGTTGTAGAAGTCGTCGGCCACGCTGACGCCTTCAGCTGTGGAAATGCCACGCAGCTCGTTCATGAGCTTCATGCCGGCCTCGAACATGTTGTGGCCGCGTAGCGCCGGCAGAAGTTGTTCGCGCAACTGCGTGTAGGCACCGGGGTCGTCGGCGCAGGAGCGGATCCAGTCCGTCAGACGCGAGATGACCTGGGCAGCGGTGTCTGCACAGGAGAGCAGGTCGTGGACGGCTCGCTGTACGTCGATGTCTGGGGGAGGGGAGCACACGAGCCACGGCGTGCCGTCGCGGCGTACGGTCATCAATGCGAGGAAGGCCAGTGTGCCGCCACGTGCAGAGACCTTGCCCTGTTGCCAGCCGTGGACCTCACCGGCCAGTCGCTGGGCCACGCTGGGGTGCTGGACCAGAGCGTCAAAGGCATCCAGGACTTGGGTGACTACGGCGTCGCCGTTGTTCTTGTGCGCGACGCGGCGCAAGCGCACGATCGCCCGCTTGGCCAGAGATGTGTCGACGGAGGAGTCCTCCAGGATGCGTCGGCACAGTGCGATCACGGCGGGCGCGTAACTTTTCTGCTCCGCCCACCCGTAGAGCGCCTCCCACGCCAGGCGTCCGACATGTTCGTTGCGCACGGCGCTTTCCATGACCGCACCGAGCACCTGTGGGTGACTGCCGCCGACGAGTTCGCTCAGTGTCGTGAGGTAATCCACCGTCCCGTGCCGCACAGTGAGCTCGGCCAGTGCGGCCACTGCGTGGTCTTCCGAATCGGCGCTCTGGGCTGTCGCGACCAGCCAGGTTAGCAAGGGCTTGCGCATGAGGTCGTAGTTGTCCCAGACGTATTCCAGGATCGCGCGTCCGTAGGCGGGCCGGTCGAAGACCACCGTGTCCTGCATGTCGACTCGGCCCCCGACATCCTGGATACGCCGACGCATGCCTCGTCCGGCCAGGGCATTGACGGTCGGTGAGGATCCTGTTGCTGCGCCAGGAGCGTCGGTGCTGCGCCCGATGGCTTCCAGCAGAGAGGCTGCACTGTGCGCGACGACGGGCATAGGTGCGGACTGCTGCACGGCCAGGGCCAGCAGCAGACAACGGTCCTCCCTCCCGAGAACCTTCGTCGAGTCTGGGTGACGATCAACGAACTCGACCGCGACGACTGGGGCATCGGCGGCCACACCGACTGGCTACGCGACTACACCAGCGCTCTGGAAGAGCTCAGCTGAATCGGATCATTGGGACGGAACAGTTCCGGTCCCGTGCTGCGGGCAGCGGGGAAGCTCCGCACATCGGATCGAAGGGCAGACGCCACCCCGCTCCCACCACGAGCTGCCCGAACGACTCCGTCACTCGCTCACCTCACACACCGATTCCCGCGAACAGCGCGTCCTCGATCGCCAGCAGCGCGCCTGCCACGCCTCATCGGCGACTACATGCTCACCTTCGCCCGGGACGTTGGTTGGGTCTGGTGCAGCCAGCCGTCGCCGTCATCCGCAGTGCCGACCGGGCGGGTCCCACCGCGACAGTCATTCAGTCAGTGCGTCGCGGTGATGGGAAGCAGGACTTCTTGCGGGCGGACATCCGGCCTGCCGGCCAGCAGCCGCGGGCCCTCGGCGCGGAGGATGGCCGCTCTTTGAGCGTGGTCCGAGCCAGTGGTACCCGTTGCGCCGGGACCACTGGCTTCCGGCCACAGCCATGCTGTGCATGGTTGTCGCGCGGTGGGGGTCAGAGATGACGCGCCACGAAATCGCCCACCTGGGTGCCGAGTTGCTGGCCCGCGCGGTTGTCGAGGGAGGTGTGCTGGCCGGACCAGATCCGGCTGAGCCACGCTTCGGTGGCGGCGTCCTGGAAGCCGGCGAAGGTTCGGGTGACGCCCTTCGACGTCACCGCGAGATGATGCCGCGCACCGTAGAACCCGGCGAGCGTCGTTGCCGCCGCCTGGCTGAGAGCACCGTGAGCGCCGGGATAGGACGGATCCGGTGCGGTCGGCAGCAGGGGGGTCCAGTGGGGATCACCGACGATGCTCGAGTTGTAGTGCGTACCGCCGAGCCGGATGGCGGTCACGGGCCGCCATACACGGTCGGCGTACTTGGCGTCGTACATCGCGATCGCGGTGTCGGCGAGGGACAGGTCGAGCCGGGCGAAGACCTTCACCGCCTTCTCCAGGCTCGCGTTCTGGGAGGTGACAAGGCCCTGGGCGACCTGGTTCCAGACGCTCCAGACGGGCGCCGCCGCCCAGAACTTCGCAGCTGCCGTCTGATCGGCGGTGCGGGTGGTACTGGTCTTGCTCCCCAGGCTCTTGACCTCGTTCAAAGCGGTGGCGTACGCGGCGCCGCTCACGGCCGGCGGCGCTGCCGGGCGGAACTGGCGTCCGCCGGTCAGCACGAACGGCTTGACTGAGCCCCAGTTGGTGAACACCGGTGCCGGGAAGTCGGGAGGGGTGGGCCGGTAGTCACCGGCCTTGTCGCCGGGGTCGAACCGCGGCGGCTTGGCTGAGGACCCGTCGTGGGACCGCAGGCTGATCAGTCGGCGGGCGACCTCGGCTCCCACACCGATGCCAGCCTGCTTGCCCGGGCCGCCCGGAATCGCGGACAACTGGCTGCTCAGCCGCTGGTCCACGCCCGCGCGCTTGGCCGGGTACAGGGCGACCAGCACATCGTGGGCTGCCTGGTCCGCCGCGGCATCCGCACGAGCGCCTCCTGGCGCCGACACCGAGAACACGTAGGCGGGGCCGGCCCCGGTGATCGATACCACGGCGTCGTACTCGGCGGCCTGGAGAAGCGCGAAGCTGCGCGTGGGCTGGACGGTGGACGGCTGCGCCTTCGGATCGCTGAGTATGGTGATGAGCTCGTGGTTCCACTCCACGACCGAGACCCCCGACCCCCTCGCGGTTGTGCGCAGGGCCGGCGAGTGAGCGGTGGTGAACCCGAAGGCCGGGCTGGTGAGTCCGACTGCCAGCGCGGTTCCGGCAAGTATGGCGAGTGTCTTCTGCTTTCCACCCATGTTCCGTGGCTCCTTGTTTCTGGTGGCGGGTTGTGGCAACTGGCGGTCATGCACGTGGCTCATCCGGGCCGGCCACGCGAGTGGGATGGTGTCGGGGTGGTGCGGGCCGGCCGGCAGGTCGGGATGGCGGCGGTCGTGGAGGAGGAGTTGTTCGGCGGTTCGGGTGGGCCATCCGGTCCATGAGGGCGGCCCGCCGTAGCAGCCAGGCGCGTTCGGCGGCCGTCGCATCGGTCGGGGGGCCGGTGAGGGGCCTGGCCTGGCGGCCGTCGCGTTCGGCTCCGGGAGCGAGCACTTGGTGCATCCCGCGGCGTAGATCCGGCGCATTCGTATATGCCTCGTGCGAGGGCGGGGCGTCGATGCCCTTGCCGCTGTTCGGGGTGACGTCCACGCTCACACCTCCGCCGGTACGCAGGGGCCGGCGCCGCAGCGTTGACACAGCACCGTGTCGTGGTGGGGGCCGCCGTGGTCGAGGGCCGATGGGCGTGCCGTGGACTGCATGGGTATGTGTGCCGGGCCCGGGCAGCCGTCGATGGGGCACGGCTTGTGGGTCGCGAAGGCCCACTCGGCTCGGGCTTCGGGTGCCCCGGCGCCGCGGCCGACCCCGGTAGCCCGTCGCTGTGCTGCGGTGCCGGCCCCGGCAGGGGGTCGCAGCTCGTGAGGAGCGTACGGCCCGGTCATGGCGAGCACCTCAGGCAGGCGCGGACTTCGCGGCCGCTGCGTGTTTGGTGGATCTCGGTCGACTGGGCGAGGTACTGGACGATGCCGGTGCCACGACCGTGTTCATCGGGGGCGAGGTCGGGGCGACGGCGCTCCACGGCCGCGCCGGAGTCAGTGACCACAATGTGCAGAGTGCCGTGGTCGAGGGCGAGCAGCAGGGTCATGCGCTCATGGCCGTACTGGGCGGCGTTGGTGGCGAGTTCGTCGACGATGAGGACGGCGGAGTCCCGCTCGCTCGTGGGCACAGTCCAGGTCTCCAGCAGATCGGCCGCGAAGTGACGGGCGGCGGAGACGTGCGCCTCCTGCGCCGGCAGGGTGAGCAGTGCCTGGCGGCGGCAGGGCCGGCCGAGCAGTGAAGTCGGGCTGGCGGAATCGGTCACAAACATGGTCTTCTGGCTCTTCTGTAGATGTGTGGAGACCGGAACGGGGTGACCGCAAACAATTTCGGGGGCGGTCGATAGGCCGGATCCTGATCCTTTATGGGCGCGCTCATTCAGTTCCACGGACGACGTATGCCGGACGGTTCGAGCTGTTCGCCTCTTTTGTTCGGATTCTTGCGAGTCATGGCAATGTCGGCGCCTGTCTGGGCTCAGCCGCCTCTGCCCAGAGCTCGCTGCCGCACGGCCGGACGGGCACCGGGAGCTCGGTCTCCTCGCCCGTGGTCTTCCGGACGGCCCTGCGGGAGCGTCGCGCCGTAGAGCGGGACGGACATCCCTGCCCGCATCCCGGCTGGGTCGCGGCCCTCGGTGTGCAGACGTGCTGGATCCTCTTCTCCGGGCTGTACGGACTTCGGGGAGAAGAAGAGTCGTGCACGCCCGTCGACCCACTCATGCATGAAGTCGGCTGCGGACTGGGCCGGTTCGCCGGAGCGGGGGCGAGAGCGACCAGGGCCCGGAAACCGCCGGAGCGTCGCGGGAAGGACCAGGGCACCGGCTTTCGCCTCCCCCAGCGGAAGTTGAGCTGTATGCCGCCGCCCCCCCGCACAGCCGTGCCCGCCCGTGTGCGCAGCCGACATCCGGGGAGCCCGGCGCGGGATGGCTGGCCTGCCACTGCGGAAGTCGCGTGACGGAAGCGGGCCAGAACTTCACGACCGAGCTGCAGAACTGCCCCGATACCGACGCAGTCGCCCGATGACAGGTCGTGCAGGCGAAGCAGCCGCAGCAGCTGACCGGCCCCGCGATGTGTGGCACCACGGCGGACAGATCGATCGGATGGTTGCTTGAAGCCGCCCGGACGGCCCGCTGGTCGTGCACCCGGATGGCCTCCACCTTGATCAGCCTGGCCGCGGGGGTGATCTTTCCCGGCCGGTGGCGGCCGCATCGACCATCAGCCGCCTCCGGGCGCTTGGTGCCGATCAGCCCCTCGGCCATAGAGGTGCCGGTGTCGGCCTCCGACGCCGCCGCTCATCGGACGGGAGCCCTTGTCGGACGGTCTCACCGATCCCGGAGCCGTGCGGTGTGGCGGAATCGGCGGACGATGGTGGTCACGAGCTTGCCTGTACAGCCGGCGGCATGAGCAGAAGCCGTCTTGGACGGCCATTGACTGGACGTCCTGTGCGTGCTCCTCCAACCCGGTTCACCGGTCTTGAGCCGGCCCGGTGGTTGTCGACTGCCCGGGTCCCCCTCCCCACTGACGGCCCAGCCTCTCGAAGGCGACGTCTTCTTGGCCTCTTGTGTCACCATGCGCTCACACCCGACTGCTGTCGTCATGTCACTGGGCGGCCGGGCCATCCTGTGACATGACCGCCATGGCCCGGCCTCACGCCCGGATGGTGACCAGCTTCTGGCCGTTGCCTGCGAGGATCTCAAAGTGTTCGATGGACCCCGGAGCCATGGGAAGCGATCCTGGGATCGTGGTGCCGGGCGGGTAATGGCCTGCCCGCCAGGTAGCGCCGTCCGTCCTGGCCCCGCCGGGTCCGACCGCCTGGAGCCGGCAGGTGATTCCGGCGGGTGCCCCCCCGGCGGAGATCTGCAGGACACTGCCCCAGGCAGAGGGCGAGACCTTCACCGAGGCGGTGACGCCGGTGGTGGGATCGCTTCCGGAGAAGGTGCGCGAGACCGTCGGCGCGGTCGGCCCGGGGGGCCCCGCCTGACTGCCCACGGATCCGATGGTCGCCAGCCATGTGCCGCCGGCTGCTGCCGCGATGAGCGTCAGCGAGACTGCGGCGCCGGCCAGTTGCAGACGCCAAGACTTGCGGCGCCTGGCCGCGGCCTGCTGGAGCAGCCTCTCCAGCACACCCCCCTCCGGCGTCCGTGACGCCGCGGGCGCGGTGAGCTGCTCGAGCAGGGAGCCGCGCGCGCTTTCGGCTGCCCGTGCCACCAGCCGGTCGGTCAGGTCACTGTCGCCCGTCGGCACCGTCCGGCCCGAGGCTTCGGCTTCGGTCACCGTTGCCAGCAGCGCAGGCAATTCCGCCAGCTGGGCGTGTTCGGCCCGGCATTCGGCGCATGCCGCGAGGTGGGCGCGCACCTGTTCCGCTTCCGCCGAGGGCAGCGTGCCCAGGACGTATCCTCCCAGCGCCAGCCGGAGGGCGTCGTGCTCTGCACTCATGGTCGCCGCCTCCTGCCCACCACGGTCATGGCTCGATACCCCGTTCCTGCAGCGCCAGCCGCAGGGCGTGCAGGGCGTAGTACGTCCGCGACTTCACGGTGCCCAGCGGGATGCCCAGAATCTGTGCGGCCTCCGCCATCGTCCGGCCCCGGTAGTAGGTCTCCAGCAGGACGGCGCGGTGGTCCGGGGACAGCGACCGCACGGCGTCGGCAACCGCCCAGCTCTGCAGTGCCTGCTCGATCTCGTCCTTGCCCGGTTGCTGCTGGGCGGCCCGCTCCAACACATCGCCGCCGGCCTCGGCCGGCCTGGATCGCCGGGCCCGGTGGGCGTCGATGACCAGGTGCCGGGCGACCGTACACAGCCATGCCCGGGCCGGGCCGCGTGCGGGGTCGAACGCGGCGGGATGCTGCCACGCCCGCAGCAGTGTCTCCTGCACCACGTCCTCTGCCCATTGCCAGTCTCCCGAGGTCAGTCGCAGCACGTAGTGGAACAGGGGTCCTGCGTGCTCCGCGTACAGAGTGCGCAGCAGTTCCTCATCTGCGGTCGAAAGAGTCCCTCTACCAGAGACACGGTGCGCGGAGCGATCCGGATCGGTCCTTGGACCATGTCTTCGGGAACTCCAGGGCATAGGCCGATCATCGCGTATGTACACCGCTTTGTCCTGCGCGAACAGCTCCGTGCCAGTCACGCTCTGTGAGCGTCGCGGGGGCATGTCCTTGCCGCGCGTTACGGCCTCGCCAGGGTCAAGCGTGCGTGGGGCCCGGGAGTCAGCTGATCTGCAGCGCCCCAAAGATATTCCACAAAAGGTGCATATCCACCGAACCGCAGGACCCTCACCGTCCGTGGAGACGAACAAGAACCGACCTTACGTCGCAACTCCTCACCGCTTTCCCGTACGGCAAAGGATGGAACAGAGGTGACCGAAATGCATCACGCGACGCCGCCGCTCTCGCCACCGGCCACGCTCACCCCGCCCCGTGCATCGGAGCCGGTGCCACCTTGCAGCCCCGGCCCGTGCCCGGCACACATCACGGCGATGGCCCTATTCACGGCGACCGGGGGCTGCGCGACCACCGGGGCGGCGCTCCATGCGGGTCAGTGTGCGCATCGCCCGTATGGGCGACGACGCCGACCTGCCCCGAGTCACTCGCGACCGCCTGCTCGGGGGAACTGCCGCGTGCCGCCTGCATCTTCGTGGCGCGGCAGGGTGGATGCGCGGCGCGGGGCGCGTCGAGGCGGGTGGCCGGCACGGGACAGCACCCATGCTCGATCGCTGTGTCCATGAGGGGCGCGTGCCCATGAACACGGCATCCGCCACACACATCCCTGCGGTTGCGTGCGCCCGAGTCGGCGCAGTTCCTGTCTCCGCCTGATCAGTGAAGAACGGACACCATGTACTTGAGCCTTCACCCACCAGGTCGTCGATCACGTGCCGCGGCCGGGCCGGCCGTCGCCACCATTGCCACTGCCGGTGCCCTGGGACTCCTCGGCTCATGCGGCCAGTCGTCGCATGCCTCGTCCATCGGTGCCGGCGTCATCACGCCCGGTCCAGGTCAGCATCAGACGGCTGGAATGCCCGGTGCCACGGGGTCGGGGAAGGCGGTGGGCTCCGCTCCCGGCGACTCCCCGATGCCCCGCATGAGCATGCCCATGAGCCCCTTGAGCACGGGCCCGGCTGCCGCGCCGGTGGCCGGGAATGCCGTGGCGATCAAGAACTTCGCGTTCTCCCCGGCCACGCTGAAGGTCAAAGCGGGCACGACGGTGACATGGACGAATCAGGACACCGACGCCCACACCGTCACCAGCGCCGGACCGGGCGGCCCCATGCATTGGGCCGCCCTGGGACCAAGGGCCTGACGGACACCGTCATGGCCGTGGCGGTCGCCCTCCGGGGCGACCGCGGATCGCAACGACTGGGTCGAGCAGGCGGATCACGACGACGCCCTGGGTGGCGGTCGTCCTCCGGGGCGACCGAGGATCGCAACGCCCGCACGATGGCTGACGCCGTGTAGGCCGACCTGGTGGCGGTCACCCTCGGGGGCGACCGAGGATCGCAACGCGACCTCGGCCGGCGTGGTCTCGACGTTCCAGCAGAGTGGCGGTCGCCCTCCGGGGCGACCGCGGATCGCAACTTTATGTAAGGAGTGGCGTCAGGATCTGTCGTATCGGGTGGTGGTCGCCCCCTCCCGCGGCGACCGACGATCGCAACACAGCCGCCCTGTGCAAAGTCTCAGATTTGATGCAGGCTTGCGGTCGGCTTTCGGGGCGGCCGAGGATCACAACGGCTCGCTGACGTCCTTAGTGGTCGGCTCCGGAAGTCCTTCGGGGGTTGACCCCCGGCGTCAGCGGGTGCGTTCGCGGGTCGGGGTCGAAGACGGTGAGATAGTTTTCGAATCGCTCGTCAGCTGAGCTGAGTCACCGTGATCTCGCCCGCGTTACGACCGGCCTGGGTGACTAGTTCTCCGCTCCGTCCCCAGATGCCCGAACCGCCGGAGGTCTGCGCGAAGGAGCCGCTGGGGCCGGCCGCGGTGGAAAGAACGACCCAAACGCCATGAGCAGCGGCGCGCTCTCGCATATGGGCATCTCGGCGAGCCGCGGAGTCGGAGCCAGGGCCGTAGAGGGTACTGGCCACGTAGGCATCGATGTCGAGTGCTGCCGAGTCGGCGGCGTGCTGGGGTACGGCAGCGTCATAGCAGATGGCCAATCCGAGTCTCCATCCGTCGACGGTGACCACCACCGGCTTCTCGCCGGGGCTGAACCGGTCGAACTCGGCCCCGTGCAGCCACATCTTCCGGTATACCGCGGTCACGCTGTCACCGGTCACGGCCAAAGTAGCGATGTACTCGCGGCCGTCTTCGTCGCCGATCGGCGCGCCGACCAGCGCCACCGAGCCAGCGACACGGCAAGCGTCCACCAAGGGCCTGAGACGACGGTCGTCCACAGCCAGCGAGGGCGCGCCGAGGTCGTATCCGGTGAGGGAGAGCTCGGGGAAGACCACCAATCTCGCGTGTGCCTGCTCGATGGCCTGTGCATGTTCCCTGACGTTAGCCATGACATCCGCTCCGGCCCACACGGGCTGGACGGTGGCCACCGTCAGCGGCTTCCTCTTCGTTCTACTCGTCTCCATGGCCTGGATTATTCAGGATCCAGCCACGTCGTCCGGAGTCGGACCGGCTGCGGCAGGCTGTGGCGGCCCTGATCTACTTCTGCTGATCGGCCTGCCTGCCTTGCCTGTTGTCACTGCGCGCCTGATAGTCCTGACCGCCGCCGAGCGGCACCGGTTGAAGAAGGCCGCCTACGGTCACAGGACCGAGCACAGGGCCCGGGTGCGGGCGTGGATCGTTCTCCTGGCGGCGCGGGGCAGGTCCAATGCGCGTATCGCCGTCGAGGTGGGAGTGCACGCGGACACCGTGCGCACATGGCGGGGCCGGTTCGCCGCCCTGGGTCTTTCCGGGCTCTCTGACCGCAAGCGCCCAGGACGGCCCCCAGTCTTCACGCCCATCCAGGTCGCGCAGATCAAGGCGCTGGCCTGTCAGCTTCCCGCCGAGACCGGCACCCCGCTGGCGCGCTGGTCGTGCCCGGAGCTGGCCCGCGAGGCCATGTCGCGGGGCATCACCGCGTTCGTGTCGACCTCCACCGTGCGTCGCTGGATCGACCAGGACGCGATCAAGCCCTGGCAGTACCGTTCCTGGATCTTCATCACCGCCCCCGGCTTCCACCGCAAGGCGGCCCGCGTCCTGGACTTGTACGCCCGCACCTGGGACCGCGAGCCGCTCGGCGCGGACGAGTACGTGATCAGCGCGGACGAGAAGACCTCCATCCAGGCTCGCTGCCGCTGCCACCCCACGCTCGCCCCCGGCCAGGCCCGGGCGATGCGCGTCAACCACACCTACGGACGCGGCGGCGCGCTGGCCTACCTGGCCGCCTACGACGTCCACGCCGCCAAGGTGTTCGGCCGCACCGAACCGCGCACTGGCATCGACCCGTTCATGAACCTGGTCGCCCAGGTAATGACCCAAGAGCCGTACGCCAGCGCGAAGCGGGTGTTCTGGGTCGTGGACAACGGCTCCTCCCACCGCGGCAAGAAGGCCGTCGACCGGCTGGCTGCCGCTTTCCCGAACGCGGTGCTGGTGCACACCCCCGTGCATGCCTCCTGGTTGAACCAGGTGGAGATCTTCTTCTCCGTCGTGCAACGCAAAGTCGTCTCGCCGAACGACTTCACCGACCTCGCCCAGGTCGGGGACCGGCTCCGAGCCTTCGAAGACCGCTACAACGCCACGGCACAGCCGTTTCAGTGGAAGTCACCACCTCCGACCTGGACGATCTGCTGGCCAGGCTCGACCGGCACGCCGCCGATCACCAGGAAGAATCCTCCGCCAGCCTGGCAGCATGATCAACTCCCGAAGGACTTCCGGAGCCGACCACTTAGGGACGGTCGTGATGCCGCTAGCGGTCGCCCTCCGGGGCGACCGAGGATCGCAACGTCTGGGATCCCAACGACAAGTGCATCAACCTGCACAGTGGCGGTTGCCCTCCAGGGTGACCGAGGATCGCAACTTCTTGACGTCCTTGTACGTCATGAGACCGGTACCGGTGGCGGTTGTCCTCCGGGGCGACCGAGGATCGCAACGACTGCGTCGAGCAGGCTGATTACGACGACGTCCAGGGTGGCGGTCGTCCTCCGGGGCGGCCGAGGATCCCAACCAGCTGACGACGTGGACGAAGGCGTTCAGGATCAACGTGGCGGTTGTCCTCCGGGGTTGCCGAGGATCGCAACGACATCCTGACCCTCCGCACCCTGGACACCATCCAGGCGGCGGTCGCCGTTCGCGGCGACCTGGATCGCAACGTCTTCGCTGTACGGCACCCGGGCACGCTGTGGGTACGTGGCGGTGGCCGTTTGCGGCGACCGAGGATCGCAACCTGAACGACACGGCGCTCATGCACCACACCATGTGGGTGGCGGTCGCCTCCGGGCGTCCGAGGATCGCAACGTGGCGGTGGGTTGAGCGTATGGCGGGGGTCAAACGGTGGCGGTCGCCCTCCGGGGTGACCGAGGATCGCAACACGAACGCTCCGGGCTGGGTGCGCTACATCGCCCTGGAGGCGGTCGCTGTCCGGGGGCGACCGAGGATCGCAACTACTGTGTCAGTGTCAGTGTCAGTGGGGTCAAGTGGGTGCAGATGGCGGTCGCGGGGTGCCGCGCACGGGGGCTTATGCGGCCGTGGGGTCCGGTCGTGCCCAGGCGGCTTTGGCGGCGAGGCGTTCGGACCACTGGATGTGGTCCTCGTCGAGGGCGGCGTCGGCCAGGCGTATGCGCTGGACTTCGCCGGTTCCGGCGGGCGGGTAGGTGTGCTGGATGTCGCGCCACAGGCGCTGGAGGACGTAGTCGCGGTCGAGGGCGTGGGCGCCGTGCAGTTCCATGGCGTCCTGGGCGGACTGCACGGCCCACTGGTGGCCGAGGAACTTGGCGTTGATCAGGTCGGCGTCGCAGGGCAGTCCCTGGTCGAGGAGGTACACGGCCTGGTAGGCGAGTATCCGGCCGGCGCGCAGGCGCGCCTCCATGCCGCCGATACGGTCCCGCAGGACCGGCAGGTCCGACAGGGTGCCTCGGTAGCGGGAGCGGGTCTTGAGCTGGGCCGTTGTGGTGGCCACGACCGCCTCGTGGATTCCGAGGCTGACGGCTGCCAGGTTGGGTCGGCCGTACAGGATGCTGCTGCTCTGCGCCACGCTCAGCCCCTGACCGATCTCTCCGACCATGTTGTCCTCGGGGACGCGGACGTGGTCGAGGTCGAGGCGGCCAGCGGAGAAGCCGTGCAGCCCGAGCCCGGGGCGGTGGTCGGCGACGGAGAGCCCGGGGCGGTCCGATTCGACCATGAACGCGGTCAGCGCCTGGGAGGTACGCACGCCGGGCTCAGCGGTCCGGGCGACCACGAGGTGGGCTCCCGCGAGATGGCTGTTCCCGATATGGATCTTGCTGCTGGGGCGCATCCGGCTTCAGGAACTCACCGAGGAAGATGTAGAAGAGTGGATGCACTGGGCGTTGAAGCACGGGCGTGTACGTGGTGGTAAAGCAGGTACTCCGCTGGGAGTGACCAGCGTGGAAATGAGTCTTGCTCGATTGAAGGACGCCCTGAATCGAGCCGTTACGCGTCGGCTAGTAACCATGAATGTAGCCCAACATGTGACCATCCCACGTAGGGCACGTAAAGAAGAGCGAAAGAAGAAGCAGGAGGTGAAGCCGTGGAACGTGCAGGAGATTCAGACGTTCATTCACGGTGTCCGGACAGAACGGCTTTACGCTGCTCTCTTGCTGTCCCTCATGGGTCTACGTCCGGCTGAAGTCTGCGGACTCCGATGGGAAGACGTGGACTTGGAAGCCGCCACGATCACCATAGCCAACACGCGGACAATGATGGGGAATCGGTACGTTGTGGAGAAGGACACCAAGTCCCTGGCCGGGGAACGGGATCTTCCTTTGCCGGCACCGGTGCTGGCTGCCCTCAAGTCGTTCAGGGCTCTCCAAGCCAAGGAGAAGCTCGTCCTCGGTGAGGCTTACTCGGATTCCGGATACGTCGTGGTGCACGAGACCGGGGAAGCCTTCACGATCAAGCAGCTCCGCAGACGCGCTTACCCGCTCATGGAGATCCTTGAACTCCGCAGAGTGCGCCTCTACGACGCTCGCTCCTCCTGCCTCACATACCTCGCCAACAAAGGCGTGCCGGATCACATCCTTGCCCGGTGGGCCGGACACACGAACGTCAAGACCACCAAGAAGTGGTACGTGAAGCCGGACGTGGAGGACCTCCGAGGAGCCGCCACAACGTGGGACGGCCTGCACGGTGCTGCGACGGAGGGGCAAGCGTGACTCAGGCGGCCTGCCGATTGGGCGACCTGCCCAGCCGTATGGCAGTCAAATCGAGGTGCCCCGGAGGCCGGCTGCTGGCTGTGGACCAGCGACGGCAACGGGGGAGGGGCGGCCAGGCTACGGCCAACGTCTCCCCTCCTGCGAGGGAAGGCAGAGCTTGCCCGCCGTGTGGCGTTCGGGCGGTTCGCCGGTGAATCCCGGAAGGTTTTCAGGTGCGTCATGCCGATCCGCGGCACTACACGCTTTGCTGCAAACCAGGCCGTCTGGAAGCCGTGCCGAGGGTGGGAAGCTGTGCGGCGCAGGGATTGGGAGGGTGCGCGAGCCGGGAGGACGCACTGTCCCCACGGTCAGGCGTGCACATCGAAGAACCCGTACGTGGACCCACGAGGGTCTCGGCAGCGCCGGACGTGCCGCGCCGCGAGAGTCACGAGCCGCCGGGTTCACCTGGCCGTGTGAGATTTCGTGAGACGTGAGAGGGTCTGGGGCGTGAGTGAGACACCACCGAACACCCTGCAATACCGCCTCGACGGGCCGGAGGACGCCCCCGTCCTGATCCTGGGTCCCTCACTGGGCACGACCTGGCACAGGTTGTAGAGACCGTCTTTGGGCGTCCGCGTCAGTCCAGGGCGGGTGCGTACTGGCAGGTCAGGGCATCGCAGTCCGGGGGAGTCGGCGTAGTTGGTGACAGACGTGCGACAGCGCCTGTGCGAGAGGCGTTCGACGGCAAGCCCCTGCAGACGCGGCCGGCGGGGGGTGCCTCTATGTCTTTCGTCAAGCGAGGCGTGGGGTTCTGGGTTCGTAGAAGGTGCCGTCGCGGAGCATCGCGAACAGCACGTTGATCCGCTGGCGGGCCAGGCGGAGAAGTGCCTGGGTGTGGGTCTTCCCGCGGGCCCGGCATCGGTCGTAGTAGGTGCGGGAGGCGGGATCGTGCAGGGTAGCGAACGCGGAGAGGAACATCGCGCGCTTGAGCTGCCGGTTGCCGCCTCGGGGTGCATGTTCTCCATGGATCGAGGTCCCGGACGACTTGGTCGTCGGGGCCAGGCCAGCGTAGGAGGCCAGGTGAGCGGCGGTGGGGAAGCTGGTGCCGTCGCCGACGGTGACCAGCAAGGTGGCGGCGGTCCTGACCGCGACCCCCGGAAGCGAGGTCAGGACCCCGGAAAGAGGGTGAGCCTCCAGCAGCTGTCCGATCTGCGCTTCCAGGGCTCGTCGCTGTTCGTGGACGGCCGCGAGCGAGCGGGCCAGGGACGGGATCACGACGTCGAGGGTGCCGGTGCCCGGGACCACGACGGTCTGCTCGTCGAGCGCGTCGAAGACCTCGTCGATCAGCCGCTGGGCCGTGCGCGGAGCCTTGGGCCGGTTCACCTCAACGAGCTTGCGGCGACCGGCTTTTCGCAGGGCGGCCGGGGATCCGTAGCGTTCCAGGAGCCAGGTCACCGCGGGGTGGTCCAGTCGCGGTCCGAGGACGCGTTCCAGGCTGGGGTGGAACTGGGTGAGCAGGCCGCGTATGCGGTTCGAGGTGCGGGTGGCCTCGGCTGCGAGGTGCTGGTCGAAGCCGACCAGCACGGTCAGTTCGGCGGTGATCTCGTCGGTCAGTTCCAACGAGCGCAGGGTGTGCGGCATCGTCCTCGCGGCGTCGGCGATCACTGCCGCGTCGCGGGCGTCGGTCTTCGCCTCGCCCGGGTAGAGATCGGCGATCCGTCGCATGGACAAGCCGGGCAGGTAGACACCTCAGGCACTCAACATGTCAAGCGGCTTCGGCGAGAGCGGTTGGGAAGGCCGTGTCTTCGTCGAACAGCTTGCGGTTCTGGAGGCAGTGGTAGAGCTGGCCGAGCATGCGGTTGAAGAGGTTGCGCTGGGCGGCTGCGTGCCAGTCTCCGTGGTCGTCGCGTCGTCGCC
>NZ_JBIBJK010000047.1:0-17579 GCF_042958635.1 Streptomyces sp. NPDC007971 | reverse complement strand
CCCATCCCCACCCGCTGAGCACCCTGCCCAGTGAACACGAACCCGACCCTGCCCACACCACCCACAACCCCGGACACCACACCCGGAACCTCACGACCCCCCGCCAACGCCTCCAAACCAGCAGTCAGCTCGTCACGGTCCGCACCGACGACGACCGCCCGGTGCTCCAACGCGCCACGCGACGCCGCCAGGGACCAACCCACATCCACCGGATCCACGTCCGAACGCGACTGGACGAAGGTCGCCAGACGCTCCGCCTGACCGGCCAAACCAGCGACCGACCGACCCGACACCACCCACGGCACCACCGGCAGACGCACAGCCGAACCACCATCGGCCGGATCCGTCGCGGAGCTGGACACCGCAGCATCGTCGGGTTCCTGCTCGATGATCACGTGGGCGTTGGTGCCGCTGATGCCGAACGAGGACACGCCGGCGCGCCGGGGGTGACCGGTCCGGGGCCACGGCACGGGCTGGGTCGCCAGCCGTACGGCTCCCGCGTCCCAGTCCACGTGCGAGGACGGTTCCTGGGCGTGCAGCGTGCGGGGAAGTTCCTGGTGCTGGAGTGCCAGCACCATCTTGATGACGCCGGCGACACCCGCGGCCCACTGGGCGTGGCCGATGTTGGACTTCACCGAGCCCAGCCACAGCGGCCGGTCCTCCGGCCGGCCCTGGCCGTACGTCGCCAAGAGCGCCTGCGCCTCGATCGGGTCGCCCAGGCGGGTGCCCGTACCGTGCCCCTCCACCGCATCGACGTCGTCCGCGCCAAGTCCCGCAGCGGTCAGCGCGGAGCGGATCACGCGCTGCTGGGCGGGGCCGTTCGGCGCCGTCAGGCCGTTGGACGCGCCGTCCTGGTTCACCGCGCTGCCGGTCAGCACGGCCAGTACCCGGTGGCCGAGGCGTCGTGCGTCGGACAGCCGCTCCAGGAGGACGACGCCGGCGCCCTCGGCCATGCCCATGCCGTCGGCCTGCTCCGAGTACGCCTTGCATCGCCCGTCCGCCGCCAGCCCCTGCTGCCGGCTGAACCAGACGAGCCATGACGGGGTGGCGTGCACGGTGACGCCGCCCGCAAGGGCCAGCGAGCACTCCCCGGACCGCAGTGCCTGGCTCGCCAGGTGCAGGGCCACCAAGGACGACGAGCAGGCCGTGTCCACCGTCAGCGCGGGTCCCTCGAGCCCGAGGGTGTAGGCGACCCGGCCCGAGATCACGCTGGGCGCGATGCCCGACTGGAGGTGACCTTCGAGTGCTTCGGGCGCGTTGGCTCCGTAGCCGGAGGAGGAGGCGCCCACGAAGACGCCGGTCGCGGAGCCGCGCAGCTGCTTCGGGTCGATGCCCGCCCGTTCGAACGCCTCCCAGGAGATCTCCAGCAGCAACCGCTGCTGGGGATCCATCGCCAGCGCCTCGCGCGGGCTGATCCCGAAGAACGGGGCGTCGAACTCGCCCGCCCCCGAGATGAATCCGCCCTCGCGGGCGTAGAAGGTGCCGGCCCGCGCGGCGTCCGGGTCGTAGAGCTGTGAGAGGTCCCAGCCCCGGTCGGCGGGGAGTTCCCCGACCGCGTCGCCGCCCTCGGCCAGCAGGTCCCACAGCTGTTCCGGGGTACGCACGTCGCCGGGGAGCCTGCAGCTCATCGCCACGATCGCGATCGGCTCGTCGGCGGGTGCGGCCGCTCGGGCCGCGGGGCTCTGTGGCGCGTCCGTGTGCCCGAGCGCCTGCGCCCGCAGGAACGCGGTCAGCTCCGCCGGGGTCGGGTGGTCGAATATCAGCGTGGTGGGCAGCCGCATGGCGACCGCGGCCGTCAGTCTGTTGCGCAGTTCGACGCCGGTGACCGAGTCGAACCCCAGCTCCTTGAAGGTGTGTCCGGGGTCGATGGCCTGGGGCGAGGCGTGTCCGAGGACCGCCGCGGCGTGCGTCTGGACGAGGTCCAGGACCATCTGGTCCTGCTCGGTCTCCGGTCGTCCGGCCAGCTGCCGGAGCACCCCGCTGCCGGCGCCGGCGTCGAGTGCGGGCGCTACGGCCGGTCCGCCGGTCGACTGCGGAAGTTCCTGCACGTCCGGCGCGTCCGCGGACCTGCCGCCGTCGAGCCAGAACCGCTCGTGCCGGAAGGCGTACGTCGGCAGCTCCACCCGGCGCCCGGCCGGCAGCACGGTGCTCCAGTCCACGGCCACGCCCTGGACGAACGCCCGCGCGAGGCCCGTCGTCAGGGCGTGCACGCCCTGCTCGTCCCGCCGTTGCAGCGGGACGAACACGGCCTCGTCCGCTCCGGTGCCGGACACCGCGTCCGGACCGAGCGTCGACAGCGAGCCGTCGGGGCCGACCTCGATGAACACCGAGATGCCCTGTGCGGCGAGAGCGGCTACGGCGTCGGCGAAGCGCACGGCGTGGCGTGCCTGTGCGGGCCAGTATCCGGGCTCGCACTCCGTCAGTGCCTCGCCGGTGAGTGCGCCCGCCCACAGCAGTTGGGGCGGCCGGTGCTCCAACCGGGCTGCCACGGTGGCGAGTTCGTCCAGGACCGGGTCCATCGCCGGGGAGTGGAACGCGTGCGAGACGCGCAGCTGCCGCACCCGACGGCCCCGCTCCCGCCAGGTCTCCACCACCTGTTCGACGGCATCGGCGTCGCCGGAGACGACCACGGACTCGGGGCCGTTGACCGCCGCGATCGACACCCCGGGAACGTCCGCAAGACCGGCGAGCACATCGGCCTCGGGCGCACCCACCGCCGCCATCGCCCCGCCGCTCGGCAGCGCCTGCATCAGACGGGCCCGCGCCGCCACCAGCCGGCATGCGTCCTCCAGCGACAGCACGCCGGCCACATGTGCCGCGGCGATCTCGCCCACGGAGTGGCCCACCACGGCGTCGGCGACGACTCCGGCGGCCTTCAGGACCGCCGCGACACCGATCTCGAACGCGAACAGGCCCGTCTGCGCGTACAGCGTCTGGTTGGCCTTGTCGACTTCGATGCCATCGGTTCCGTTGACGCCATCGACTCCATCGACTCCATTGAGGCTGTCGATGCCGTTGAGGCCGCCGCTGCGGCCTGTGCCCTTGAGGCCCTCCGTGCCGCCGGTGCTCGTGAGACCGTCTGTGCCGTCGGTGCCCTTGAGGCCCTCTGTACCGTCTGTGGCGTCGGTGCCCAGGACTACGTCCCGGACGGAGATGCCCAGCTCCGCTTCCAGGAGCCCGCACGCCCGGTCGAATGCCTCGGCGAAGACGGGGCTGCCCTCGTGGAGCCCGCGGCCCATGCCGGTCCACTGCGAGCCCTGGCCCGCGAAGACCAGGCCGACCCGTGCGCCGGGTCGGGCCACGCCCGAGACGACCGCCGGGGAGGGCGCGCCCTCGGCGAACTGTTCCAGGGCCGTCGCCGGCTCCGCGTCCGCGGCGCCCAGCACCACGGCGCGGTGCTCGAACGCCGTGCGGGTCGTCGCCAACGACCAGGCCACATCGCCCGGTTGCAGCTCGGGGCGGGCGGTCACCCAGTCCCGCAGGCGACCGGCCTGTGCCGTCAGTCCGGCCGCCGAGCGGCCCGACACCACCCACGCGGCGGCACCCGGCACCACGGGCGCCATGGCGGCGGCATCCGGCACCACAGACCCCGTGACGGCAGCACCCGGCGCCACAGGCCCCGTGACGGCAGCGCCAGGCACCACACGTGCCGTCGCGGCAGCGCCGGACACCACAGGCGCCGTTGCCGCGGCGTCCGTCTCGGCGGGACCGGTGGCCGGGGCCTCTTCGAGGATGACGTGGACGTTGGTTCCGCTGATCCCGAACGCCGACACTCCGGCGCGGCGGGTGCGTTCTCCGGCCGGCCAGGGCTTGGGCTCGGTCAGCAGCCGTACGTCGCCCGCCGACCAGTCCACGTGCGGCGTGGGCTCGTCGGCGTGCAGCGTCGCGGGCAGCCGGCCGTGTACGAGGGCGAGCACCATCTTGATCACGCCCGCGACACCGGCGGCGGCCTGCGCGTGCCCGATGTTCGACTTCACCGAACCCAGCCACAACGGCAGGTCCTGCGGCCGGCCCTGACCGTACGTCGCCAGCAGCGCCTGCGCCTCGACCGGGTCGCCGAGCCGGGTGCCGGTGCCGTGTGCCTCCACCGCGTCCACGTCCGCCGCGGCGAGTCCGGCGTTGGCGAGGGCGCGGCGGATGACCGCCTGCTGGGCCTGGCCGTTCGGGGCGGTCAGGCCGTCGCTGGTGCCGTCGGAGTTGATCGCCGATCCGCGCAGGACGGCCAGTACGGGGTGGCCGGACGCCAGGGCGTCGGAGAGGCGTTCCAGGACGACGAGGCCGACGCCCTCCGACCAGACGGTTCCGTCGGCCGCGGCCGAGAAGGGCTTGCACACGCCCTCGGGGGACAGTGCGCGCAGTCCGCTGAACGCGACGAAGTTGCCGGGGGTGGGCATCACGGAGACGCCGCCCGCCAGGGCCAGCGAGCATTCGCCCTGCCGCAGGGCCTGTGCCGCGAGGTGGATGGCGACCAGGGAGCTGGACGCGGAGGTGTCGACGGTGATCGAGGGTCCGTGCAGTCCGAGCAGGTAGGAGATCCGGCCGGACATCACGCTGGTGGTCGTGCCGGTGAGCAGGTAGCCCTTCACGCTCTCGGGCGCCTCCTGCAGCCTGGGGCCGTACTCCCGGGGTTCGGCGCCGACGAACACGCCGGTCCTGCTGCCGCGGATCGCGGCCGGGGGGACGGCGGCGCGCTCAAGTGCCTCCCAGGAGGCTTCGAGCAGCAGCCGCTGCTGGGGATCCATCGCCAGCGCCTCGCGCGGCGGGATGTTGAAGAAGGCTGCGTCGAATTCGGCGGCGTCCTCAAGGAATCCACCGCGGGTGAGATATGTCTTGCCGGCGCTCGCGGGGTCCTCGCCGTAGAGGGATTCGAGATTCCAGTTCCGGTCCGTGGGGAAGTCGGTAAGGGCCTCCCGCTGCTCGGCAAGGAGTGTCCACAGGCCCTCGGGTGAGCGGACTCCACCGGGGTATCGGCAGCTCATGCCGACGATCGCCAGGGGCTCGGCGCCGTCTGCCGCGATGTCGGTCCGGGCGGGCCCGTGAGTCTCGTTCACAATTCCCTCGGCATTCCTGAGGTCGAGTGAGATACCTGGTGAAGAGTTTTCCGCCAAGGAAAAATGTCGGCTGCGCAAAAGGGCGCGCCGGAGCCGGCGACGGCCAGGATATGGGCTGGTCCACCCGGTGGACCACGTGTTCAACCGTGGTGGTGCTTCGGTTGAGCGGTGCGCCATGTCCCGGCCTGTCCCGGCCGGTTGCGGAACCTCGTGTCCGTTACGCCTCGGCCAGTTCGGGCGAGGTGAGCCGCATGGTGGTGGGCGCCTCGCGCGCGGTGGCGAGCAGGTGCAGGCGCTGGACGCCCTCTTCGCCGGGTGCGGGGAGCGCGGTCAGGCAGGTGCAGGACTCGTCGGTGAAGCCGGCGAACCGGTAGGCGATGTCCATCATGCGGTTGCGGTCGGTGGGCCGGAAGTCCGCGACGAGGTGGGCGCCGGCCCGGGCCGCCTGGTCGACGAGCCAGTTGAGGATGACCGCGCCGGCTCCGAAGGTCACCACGCGGCACGAGGTCGCCAGGAGTTTGAGGTGCCACACGTCCGGGTGGCGTTCCAGGAGGATGACGCCCACGGCGCCGTGCGGTCCGAACCGGTCGGTCAGCGTGACGGTGAGGACCTCGTGGTCCGGGTCTGCGAGCAGGCCGCGCAGGGTGGCGTCGGAGTAGTGCACGCCGGTGGCGTTCATCTGGCTGGTGCGCAGGGTCAGTTCCTCGACCCGGGACAGGTCCTCCTCGTCGGCGCGCTTGATCTCCATCACGAGGTCGAGGGTGCGCAGGAAGTCCTCGTCGGGGCCCTTGAAGGTGTCCTTCTCGGCGTCCCGGCGGAAGCCTGCCTGGTACATCTCGCGGCGGCGCCGGGCGTCGACGGTGACGATCTCGGGGCTGAACTCGGGCAGTTTGGCCAGCGAGGCCGCCTGATCGGCCGCGTAGCAGCGGACGTCGGGCGCGTGGTAGGTGACCTCGGCGCGCTCGGTGGGCAGGTCGTCGATGAAGGCGACGGCGGTCTGCGCGAAGTTGAGCCGGTCGGCTATCTCCTTGACCGCCTCGGACTTGGGTCCCCAGCTGATCTGCGGGTGGACGAAGTACTCGGCGAGGCCCAGCTTTTCGAGGTGCTGCCAGGCGAGGTCGTGGTCGTTCTTGCTGGAGACGGAGTGCAGGATGCCCCGGGAGTCGAGTTCGACGATGACGTCGCGGATTCCGGGGAACAGGTCGACGTTCGGGTCCTCCAGCAGCGTGCCGTCCCAGACGGTGTTGTCCAGGTCCCAGACCAGGCACTTCACGAGGGTTGGCTTGTCAGCCACGGGTCCTCCCACCAGCTTCACTCTCGTCAGGGGTCGTGTGTCGGCCGGATGTCGACAGGGCGTGGTCGGCCAGGATCAGCCGGCAGATCTCGTTGCTGCCTTCGATGAGTTCCATGAGTTTCGCGTCCCGGAAGGCGCGGGCGACGACGTGCCCGTCCTCGGCGCCGGCCGACCCGAGGAGCTGGACGGCGGTGGCCGCGCCGCGGGCGGCGTGGCCGGCGCTGACGTGCTTGGCGAGGACGGCCATGACGCCCATGTCCGGGGACGCGGAGTCCCAGCACCTGCTGGCGTGTTCGCAGGCGCGCAGGGAGACCTGTTCGGCGATGAACATCTCGGCCAGGTGTCCGCGGACGAACTGGTGGTCGGCGAGCGCCACGTCGCCCTGCCTGCGGTGCCTGACGTGGGTGCTCGCGGCGTCGAGGCAGGCGCGGAGGATGCCGACGCAGCCCCATGCGATGGACATGCGTCCGTAGGAAAGGGCTGTGGTGAACAGCATCGACAGGGGCTGTCCGCCGCCGCCCAGTACGTGGGAGGCGGGGAGCCGGACGTTGTCGAGGCGGATGTTGGCGTGTCCGGCGGCCCGGCAGCCCATCGGGTGGGGAAGCAGCTCGATGTGCACGCCGGGTGTGTCCACGGGGACGATCGCGGCGGCGGCGCCCTCGCCGTCGCCGTGGCGGCCCACGATGAGGACGAAGTCGGCGTAGCGGGTGCCGGTGACCCACTTCTTCTCGCCGTCGACGACGAAGCCGTCCCCGTCGGGCCGGATCCGGGTCTGCATGGCCGCCAGGTCGCTGCCGGCTCCCGGCTCGCTGAAGCCGACGGCCGTGAGCTTCCCGCTGGTCAGCTCGGCGAGGAAGGTGCGCCGCTGGGACCGGTCGCCGAACCGCTGGATCGTCCAGGCGACGATGCCCTGGGAGGTCATGACGGAACGCAGAGAGCTGCACAGGCTGCCCGCGTGGGCGGTGAGTTCGCCGTTGTCCCGGCTGCTGAGCCCGGGCCCGCCGTAGGTGGTGGGGACCTGGGCGCACAGCAGGCCCTGGGAGCCGAGCTTGCGCAGCACGTCCAGGGGCAGTTCGCCGGCGACGTCCCAGGCGGCCGCCCGGCTGCCGACGAGCTCGCCGATGACGGCGCGCTCGTCGGCCACTCGCTCAGGCATTCTCGGCCGATTCCGCGTCCCGCAGCCGCAGGACCAGGCCGGTCATGGTCTGCACGGTGCGGAAGTTGTCGAGCTTGAGGTCCCCGCCGACGATGGCGATGTCGTACGCCTCTTCGAGGTGGACGACGAGCTGCATCGCGAACATGGAGGAGACGAGGCCGGACGCGAAGAGGTCCTGGTCCACCTCGACGGTGCTCTTGATGCGCTCGGCGAGGAAGTCGAGGAGCTCCTTCTCAAGGCTCTCGGCGGTGAGGGGGGAGGTTTCCTCTTCGACCGTCATGACGCGACCTTTCCGTAGTCGTAGAAGCCTCGTCCGGACTTCCGGCCGAGGTGGCCGTCCTGCACCTTGGCGAGCAGGAGGTCACAGGGGCGGCAGCTCTCGTCGCCGCGGCGCTCGTAGAGCACGTTGAGGGAGTCGACCAGGTTGTCCAGGCCGATGAGGTCGCCGGTGCGCAGCGGGCCGGTGGAGTGCCCGAGGCACCCCTCCAGCAGGCCGTCCACGGTCTCCACGGACGCGACGCCCTCCTGGACGAGCATGGCCGCGGTGTTGATCAGCGGGTGCAGCAGCCGGTTGATCACGAAGCCGGCCGAGTCCTGGATGACGAGGGACTCGCGGCCGAGGACGGTGAGCAGGCCGGTGGCCGCCTCCAGGACGGCGGGGGCGGTGCGCGGGCCGCGGATGACCTCGACCATCTTGATCATGTAGGAGGGGTTCATGAAGTGCACGCCGACGAGTTCCTCGGGGCGTGCGACCCAGGAGGCCATCTCGTCGATCGGGATGCAGGAGGTGTTGGAGATCAGGGTCGTGCCGGGCCGTACGGTCCCGGAGGCCGCGGTGAGGACCTTCTCCTTGACCTCGGCGACCTCGGTGACGGCCTCGACGACCGTGGTGGCTTCGGCGATGTCGGCGACGGACACCGTGGTGGTCAGCGTGCCCTGGGGGCGGTCCGCCGGCAGTACGCCCATGAGCTGGGCGTGCCGCAGCTTCTGCTTGACGGTCCGGCGCGCCTGGTCCAGTACGGACTCGTCGACGTCCACCAGGACGACGGGGACGCCGTGGCCGATGGCGAGCGTCGAGATGTTCGTGCCCATCACGCCGGCGCCGAGGACGGCGAGGCGGTGCTCCTCAAAAGCAGTGCTCATAGATTCTTCCCTGCGGTTACGTGAGCCGTTTCCTGACGGCCGGCCCGGTCATGGGGACGGGGCCGGCCCTGCCTCGCATGTCACGCGCGCACCCTCGCGGCGAGCGCGGCGGGGGTGGGATGCTCGAACACCTCGGTGAGCCCGAGGGACGTTCCGGTGAGTTCTTCGACCTTCTGCGCCAGTACGGCGGCGAGCAGTGAATGTCCGCCGGCTTCGAAGAAGTTGGTCCGTGCGCCCGCCTCGGTGGCCAGGAGCTGCCCCCAGATCTCGACGAGGGCGCGGACGAGTGCGTCGTCCGCCGCCGGGTCCTGCGGACCGGGGCCCTGTCCGAGTGCCTTCTCGGCGAGCCGCGCGAGGGCGCCCCGGTCCGTACGGCCGTCGGGGGTCCTGGGCAGCGCGTCGAGGGGGACGACCTGTCGCAGGGCGGCGGGTGCGGCGAGTCCGGCCTGTGTGTGCGCCAGCAGCAGCCGGGCAAGGCCGTCGGCGTCGCCGGAGGTCTCGGAGGTCCCGGCGGTCTCGGAGGTCCCGGCAGCGTTGACAGTCCCGGCGTCGTCGGCGGTCCCGGCGTCGTCGGCGGTCCCCGCTGTCTCGGCTGTCTCGGCGAAGGCGACGACGGCGGGTTCGCCGCCGGGCGGGGTCACGGCCACGGCGGCGGCCGCGGTCACCTCGCGGTGGTCGAGCAGGAGCGCCTCGACGGTGCCGAGGTCGACCGGCCCGTCACCGGTGACGATCCGGCGGTCGATACAGCCGAGCAGTTCGAGGGTTCCGTCGTGCCGCCAGCGGGCGAGTTCGCCGGTGCGGTGGTGGCGTCCGTACCGCTCATGGGCGGGGACCGCGGGGTCGTCCGGGCCGCTGAGGGCCAGTCCGGTCCCGGCGAGGCAGAGTTCGCCGCGCAGGCCGACGGGCAGTTCCCGTCCGTCGGGGGCGGCGACGAAGGCCCGTGTGCGCGTGATCGGCCGTCCCCGGGTGACGGCGTCGGGGTCGGTCACCCGGCCCGACACGGCCCAGCCGGTGGTCTCGTCGGTGCCGTAGGCGCAGTGCAGCCGGCAGCCGGCGGCGAGAAGCCGTTCGGCGGTCGCGCGGGACATCTCCCCGCCGTGGGCCAGGACGGTCAGGCCGTGCAGTCGGCCGCCCAGGTCCTGAAGGACGCGGGCGGGCGTGCCCGGCGGGACGGTGACGACGGTCGCGTCGTGGCGGCCGGCGGCTTCACCGAGGGCGGTGCCGCCCGTGCGGGCCTCGTCGGGCGCGATCACGGTCCGGCCGCCGGCGCTCAGCGCCAGGCAGAGGTCGAGGAGCGAGCCGAGCGTGGCGGGCGCGGCGAGTGTCAGGACGCCGGTTCCGGGTTCGACGCGCAGTTCGGTGGCGAAGTGGCGGACGGTGTCGGCGATCCCGGCATGGCTCAGGACGGTGGCGACCGGCTGCCCGTCGTCCCCGCAGGTGTGGATCAGGCAGGCGGCTGCGGACGGGGCGCGGGGCTCGTCCGGCGTGGCGGGTGCGGGTGCCGGGGCGGTGTCCAGGGGCAGGACGGGGGGCAGTTGTGCGTCGGCGGGCAGCTGTGTGCCGGTGCCGGTGAGCACGACCTTCGCCCCGGAGTGTGCGAGCTGCCGGGTGAGCCAGGCCGGGGTGTGTCCGGCGTCGAGCGGCAGGCAGACGGCGCCGGCCCGCCAGCTGCCGAGGACGGCGGCGGCCGCCTCGCGGCGGGGTACGGCGAGTGCCACCACGTCGCCCGTGCCGACGCCGGCGCCGGCCAGCAGGGCGTGGATCGCGGCCGCGGCCTCGTCCACCTGCCGGTAGGTGGCGGTGTGTTCGCCGTCGGCCAGGGCCTGGGCCTGCGGTGTGCTCTGTGCCCACGACCGGAACAGCGCGGGCACCGTGGGCCGTTCGGCCTCGGCAGCGGTGCCGAGGGCCCGTAGGACGGTGTCGTGGGCCGGGACGACGGTGTCGTGAGGCCGGACGACGGTGTCGTGGGCAGGCTCGACAGTGCCGTCGGCCACGACGACCGTGTCGCCGGCACGCTCGACGGAGCCGTCAGCCAGGACGATGGTGTCGTCGACCCGGACTGCGGTGCCGTCGGCCCCAACTGCGGTGTCGTCGGCCCTCACGTCCGTGTCGTGGGCCCGGTCGACGGTCCGGCGGTCGGACTCGCTCCAGCCGGCCGTCTCCCTGAGGGGCCGCTCCGGGTCATGGGCGGCCGCGACCAGCAGGGCGTCGAACCGCTGCAGCATCGCCTCGACGTCGGCGCGGTCCAGGGTCTCGGAGGAGTAGCGGAACGATATCTCCGCCTGGGAGGGGGTGCCGACCAGTTCGAGGTCGAACTTGCTGTAGGGGTTCTCGACCGTCAGCAGCCGGGCCGGCATGCCGTCGACCGACAGATCGCCCTCGGGCGCTCCGGGCAGGAAGTTGAACAGATGCCGGAAGAGCGCGGTCTGCCAGGAGGAGCCGACCTCGGGGAGTTCCCCGGTCAGTTCGTCGACGGAGGTGCCGGCGTGCGCCATCGCTCCGAGGAAGGCGTCCCGGGCCCGGCGGGCGAGCGGACGGAAGCCCTCGGCCAGGTCGACGCGGATCCGGATCGGGACCACGTTGACGTGGTAGCCGATGGCGGAGGTGTTGGCTCCGCGGACGTCGACCGGTGAGCCGACGACGAGGTCGGGGCCGGCGCCGTGCGACGCGAGGAGGGCGGCGTAGGCGGCGAGCATCACCGCGGCGACGGGTGTCCTGGCCACCCGCTGCAACTGCAGTACGGCGTGCTGGGCCTCGGGCGAGAGGGTGTGGCGCGCGATCTCACCGGTCATCAGCGGCTGGCGGCTGCGCTGCCTGCCGCACCACAGGTCGAGGGCGCCGGGGGCGAATCCCTTCAGGGTCTCGCGCCAGTAGGCGAGATCGGCGGGCTGCGGTTCGGGCTCGGCGAGGGCCGGGGTCTGCTCCGTGGCCTCGGCGGGCACCGGCCGGCCGGCCGCGATGGCGTCGTAGACCGGGATGAACGTCCGCAGGAAGAGCGCGGCGGAGATCATGTCGAACGTCAGGTGGTGCACGCCCACGCAGAGGACGTCGCCGTCCGGGCCGCCGGCCAGCCCGACTCTGACCAGGGGCCTGCCGTCGAGCCGGAAGGGACGGTCGACGAACGCGGTCAGGTCCTTTTCGAGCGACTCACCGGACAGGTCGAGCGGCTCGATGTCGGCCGAGAACTCGCTCGCGGGGACAACTTCCTTGAGGAGTTCCGCACCGTTCGCGTGGAAGACCGTCCGCAGCACGTCGTAGCGGCTGAGGACCACGGCCAGGGCCGCCTTCAGCACGTCGGGCCGGAGCCGGCCGCCGACCTTGAGGGCGAGCCCGAGGTTGTTGATCCCGGTGTCCGGGACCAACTCCTCCATCAGCCAGAGGGCCTTTTCCTTGTTCGTGGTCGCTGTTCTGGCGGTGGCCGTGTCCGGGGACCGGGCGGGCGCGCCCGTCTCAGAGTTCATGAGATCAGAATTCGGCGTGGTCGAGAAGGGTGCGAACAGTGGAGTCGGCGCGCAGCAGATCTGCGTGGCTGACGTCGAGGGAGATCCTCCGGCCGAGCATCTCGGTGGCCTTGACGGCGGTCACCGCCCCGTTCTTCTCCAAGGTGGCGTAATCCGCCGAGGTAATGGCGAGAGAACGCTTCCAGATCTGCCCGGGATCGATATCGACGGCGGCGGAAAGCCACGCCATATACGTCTCGAAAAGCTGGACGACCTCGTCCCTGCGGGCATCGGCGAGACCGATCCGCTGGAATGCGGTGGTCGCTATCTCCCGGTAGAGTCCGACGATCTCGACGGCGGCGTCCGCAATGCCGATCGACGGCGTTTCGACGATCTCGGCGGCCCTCCTACGGGCCCGTTCCCCCTCCTCCTCGGAGAAGACCGGACCGGCCAGGCCGACCATCTTGTTGATTTCGGCGGCGAGCAGCTGGATGTCGGTGACCTGTCCGTCGAAGAGGATCACCTTGGGTTCGGTGGCCTGCCAGCGGGTCAGGTGCTGTGCGATCTCGGCCGCGTAGACGCCGCCGAGACAGTAGCCGAGCACGGCCACGACCTCGTACTTCTCCCAGTCTCCGTCCCGTGTCCAGTACTCGGTGTAGAAGTCACCGGCGGGATGCTCGGACGGGCGCAGGGCGGGCAGCCTGGTCTGCATGAAGCCGAATGCGGACCAGGCCGGTCCCATGGTGGCCACGAGGTCCTCGAACCCCGCCTCTCGGCGCCCGACCGCAGGGAAATCGACACAGAGAACAAGACGGTTCGACGTGGGGGCCGAGATGACGCTCCACGATTCTTCGTTCGGCACTTGTTCATCCCATCAAACGGAGTCGGGCGGGTAATCACAGTCCACCGAAACCGGTTGGACGCTAGCATGATCCGGACTTCCGGGGGAACCCTTGCATATCCCCCGGACCACCGTCCTAGGACGTCGCCGACAGCTCGCTCAGCAGGAAGTCCGCGATGGCTTCCGGCATATAGAGGTCGTAGACAAATCCCTCCGGCAGTTTAAGCCCAGTCAGCTCGTTTATCCTTTCCCGCAGTTGAACAGCGGACATAGACGTCATTCCCATCTCAAAGACGTCTGCGACGGGGTGGACGGAGTCCACGGACGGGTAGCCGAGCATCTCGGCGATCTCCTGCCGGACCAGTTCGAGCATCAGCTCTCGCCGCTCGAGCTCGGAGAGGCCGGCCAGCTGCCGTACCCAGCCGAGGGCCTCGGGTCCGGCCGCGGACTCGCCGCCGACGTCCGGCAGGCCGTCGAGCGGGGCCAGTTCGCGTTCCCGCTGCCGCCAGGTGGAGAGCTTCGCGAGCACCGTGCCCAGCGGCATGTCCTCCCGCAGCGGCTCGTCCATGCCGATCATCCCGGCCAGGGCGGCCATGTCCCCCTGCTCCAGCGCGGTCCAGAACTGCTGCTCGCCCGGCGAGGCGGCGCCGGCCGCGACCGGCTCGGGCACGGCCTTCGGGGCCGGTGCCGCGGGCCAGTAGCGCTGCCGCTGGAACGCGTAGGTGGGCAGGTCGACGGTCCGCCCGCCGCCCAGGACCGCGGTCCAGTCCACCGCGGTCCCGGCGACGTGAACGGCGGCCAGGGCGCCCAGGAACGTCCGCAGTGCTGCCTCCCCCGGGCGCAGCGTCCCGGTGACCGTGACGCGTGCCCCGTCGGTGCGTGCCCCGTCCTGCAAGCCCGTGTCGTCCAGTGCGCGTGCGAGGGCCCCGGCCAGCGCCGGTTCCGCAGCGACCTCGATGCAGGCGCCGAACCCGCCCTCGGCCAGGGCGTCCGCCAGCTCCCGGACCGGCACGGTCTCCTGCGGGCCGCGGCACCAGTGGGCGGCGTCCATGCCCGCACCGTCGGCCCAGGCCGCGTCCCGGCCGGAGAACACCGGTACGGTCCCCGCCTGCGGGCGGATCGCGGACAGCTCCTCGCCGTCCGGTTCCGCCCCGGCCGCCGTCCGGCCGGTCAGCACAGCGATCCTGGCCGCCTCGGCCGGTGAGAGCACGCCCGCCACCTGCGCGGCCGCGATCTCACCGACGGCGTGTCCGGCGACCGCCGCCGGGTGCACGCCGGCCGCGCGCCACAGTGCGGCGAGCGACACCATCACGGCCCACGCGACCGGTTGCAGGACGTCGGGGCGGCCGTGCGCCGGGCCGTCCTGCCCCGCGCGCACCACCTCGGTCAGCTTCCAGTCCGTATGCGGGGTCAGGGCCTGTTCGCACTCGGCCATCCGGGTCGCGAACACCGGTGCCTCGTCCAGCAGTTGCGCGGCAGCGCCGATCCACCCGTACGCGCCGCCGGAGGCGTTCGGGCCGCCGGGGCCGCCAGAGCTGCCGGAATTGCTGTCGAGGCCGCCGGCGTTGCTGTCGCGTCCGCCGGGGTTGCTGACGAGGCCGCCGGGGCAGCCGGGGAAGACGAACACCGCCTTCCGGTCCGCCGCGGCGGTTCCGGTCAGCACGTCCTTGGTCGGCACGCCCGCGGCGACCAGGGCCAGTCCGGCGAGCAGGCCGCCGCGGTCGCCGCCCAGCACCACCGCCCGGTGGTCGAACACCGTACGCGTCGTGGCCAGCGAGAATCCCACGTCGACGGGGTCCAGGTCCGGCCGGGCGACGAGGAGTTCCCGCAGCCGTCCGGCCTGGGCCCGGAGCGCCTCGGTGGTCCGCCCGGACAGCACCCACGGAAGCGCCGCCGGGGCCGTCCGCGGCGCCGCGGGCACGCCGGCCGGGGCCGGCGCGGGGGCCTCCTCCACGATGACGTGCGCGTTGGTGCCGCTGATCCCGAACGAGGACACACCCGCCCGCCGCGGCCGCGAGCCCGTCTGCCACGGCACCGGCTCTGTCGCCAGCCGTACGTCGCCCGCCGCCCAGTCCACGTGCGGCGTGGGCTCGTCCACGTGCAGCGTCGCCGGCAGCCGGCCGTGCTGCAGGGCGAGCACCATCTTGATCACGCCCGCGACACCGGCGGCGGCCTGCGTGTGCCCGATGTTCGACTTCACCGAACCCAGCCACAACGGCAGGTCCTGCGGTCGGCCCTGACCGTACGTCGCCAGCAGCGCCTGCGCCTCGATCGGGTCACCCAGGGTCGTCCCGGTACCGTGCGCCTCCACGACGTCGACCTCGTCCGCGCGGATCTGGGCGTTGGCCAGCGCGGCGCGGATGACCCGCTGCTGCGAGGGGCCGTTCGGCGCGGTCAGGCCGTTGGACGCGCCGTCCTGGTTGATCGCGCTGCCGCGCAGCACCGCCAGGACCCGATGCCCGTTGCGCCGCGCGTCGGACAGCCGCTCCACCACGAGCATGCCCGCGCCCTCGGCGAACCCGGTGCCGTCGGCCGCGGCGGCGAACGCCTTGCACCGGCCGTCCGGCGCGAGACCGCGCTGCCGGGAGAACTCGACGAACGTCCCGGGGGTCGCCATGATCGTCACCCCGCCCGCCAGCGCCATCGAGCACTCGCCGGACCTCAGTGCCTGCGCGGCCAGGTGCAGGGCCACCAGCGCCGACGAGCACGCCGTGTCGACCGTCATCGTCGGCCCCTCCAGGCCGAACGTGTACGCAAGCCGCCCGGACAGGATGCTGGTCGCGATGCCCGTCATGAGGTGGCCCTCCAGCTCGGCGCTGCCCTCCGCCAGCACGCTCATCTCGTACCCGGACGTGTACCCGCCGACGAACGCGCCGGTCTGGCTGCCGCGCACGGAGGCTGGGTCGATCCCGGCCCGCTCGAAGGCCTCCCAGGACAGCTCCAGCAGGAGCCGCTGCTGCGGGTCCATCGCCAGCGCCTCGCGCGGGCTGATCCCGAAGAACCCGGCGTCGAACTCGCTGGCGTCCGCGACGAACCCGCCCGCCTGGGTGTACGAGGTCCCCGTGTGTGCGGCGTCCGCGTCGTACAGGCCCTCCAGGTCCCAGCCGCGGTCGGCGGGGAACGCCGAGATCGCGTCCTGCCCGCTGTCGAGCATGTGCCACAGGTCCTCGGGGCCGGTCACACCGCCCGGGAAGCGGCAGCTCATCCCCACGATGGCGATGGGCTCGTCGTGGGCCGCGGCCCCGACGGGGACCGGAACGTCCGCGGTCCCGGCAGGCTCTCCGCCGAGCAGGCCGCGCAGGTGCACGGCGAGCGCGGTCGGGTTGGGGTAGTCGAACACCAGGGTGGCGGGCAGCCGCAGCCCCGTGGCCGTGCCGACCCGGTTGCGCAGCTGGACGGCGGTGAGCGAGTCGAAGCCCAGGTCGCTGAAGGCCCGTCCCGGCGCGATGGCGTCGGCGGACGCGTGGCCCAGAACGGCGGCGACGTGCGCGCGCACCAGGTTCAGCAGCAGCTGGTCGCCGTCCGCGGCGGGCAGTGCGGCGAGCTGCTGCCGCAGCGAGTCCGCGCCCGCTCCGCCGGAGGCGGCGGTCCGCCGGGCCGGTCCGCCGGCCAGCGCCCGCCACAGCGGCGGTATCTCACCGCCGCGGGCCGCCTGCGCCCGCAGCCCGGCCAGGTCCAGCCGGGCCGGCACCAGCACCGCCTCGTCGCGGGCGAGCGTCAGGTCCAGCAGGGCCAGGCCCTCGGCCGCGCTCAGCGCGGTCGTCCCGCTCCTGGTCATCCGGGCCCGCTCGGCGTCGGAGAGCTGCCCGGTCAGGCCGCTGACCTCGGCCCACAGGCCCCACGCCAGCGAGGTCCCCGGAAGACCGGCTGCGCGCCGCTCGGCCGCCAGCGCGTCGAGGAACGCGTTGGCCGCCACGTAGTTGCCCTGCCCCGGCACGCCGAACGTCGCCGCCGCCGAGGAGAACAGCACGAAGTGCTCCAGGTCCATGCCCCGGGTGAGCCGGTGCAGATGCCAGGCGGCGTCGGCCTTCGGCCGCATGACTGCCGCCACCCGCTCCGGGGTCAGCGAAGCGATCGTCCCGTCGTCGAGGACGCCGGCGGCGTGGACGACGGATCCGAGCGGCCGCTCGGCCGAGATCGTCCCGAGCAGCGCGGCCAGCGCCTCCGGGTCCGCCGCGTCACAGGCGACCACGTCCACCGACGCGCCCAGCTCCGCCAACTCGGCCGCCAGGACGGCCGCACCGGCGGCAGCCGGACCCGAACGGCTGGTCAGCACCAGTCCGGCGGCCCGCCCGGTGGTCGCCAGGTGCCGGGCCACCAGCCCGCCCAGCGTGCCCGTGCCACCGGTCACCAGGGCCGAGCGCGGGGGGCGCGGGCCCGACGGCTGTTCAACTGCCGTCAGGAGACGGGCGGGACGGGTCAGACGCCGCCCGTAAGCGACCGTGCCGCGGACGGCCAGTTCCGGCTCGCCGGAGTCGAGTACGGACGACAGCACCGCGACGGCTTGCCCGTCAGACTCCGACACGGACGGCAGCACCGCGACCGCCTGCCCGTCGGAATCCAGTACGGACGGCAGCACCGCGACGCCCTGCCCGTCGGAATCCAGCGCGGCGACGGCGCGCTCATCGGAGTCCAGCGCGGCGACCGCTTGCGC
>NZ_JBIBJK010000046.1:0-19169 GCF_042958635.1 Streptomyces sp. NPDC007971 | reverse complement strand
GTCGACTGCGTGGATCCGCGCGCCATGGCGCGGTTCTGGGGCGAGGCGCTGGACTGGACCCTGCACGAAGTGACCGACGATCATGCGGTGTTGCGCTCCGCCAAGGGTGTCGGCCCGTACCTCGAGTTCCTCCGCGCCGGCAAGAAGACCGTGCCGGACCGCGTCCATCTTGACCTCCTGCCGTACCCCGGTGACGATCAGGAGGCGGAGGTGGCCCGGCTTCGGTCCCTCGGTGCCACGGACCTCGACGTCGGCCAGCGCGACGTTCGGTGGAAGTGCATGGCCGACCCGGAGGGCCACGAGTTCTGCGTCCTCGGCCGGTCCTGACACGGAGCCTTGACGACATCCCGGCCCATGACCCTGTGTGCTCATATGCCACGCCCCCGGGTGGGCCGGGCTGTCGCACCCCGGCCGGTTCGAGCGGCGAGACCTTGCGGGTCGGGGGACGAGATCAACTCGCCCCCCGACCACAACACTCGGACCTCCTCGGAAGCGCTCATCACGCTGACGGCTGGTCGTCCGCTGCGGCATCACCGGAGGGACGCGGTGTCGCACAGAGGTGAGTGAGAGGGCGGGAAGACGTGGATGTGTATGAGGCCGTGGACAGTCGCCGGGCCGTGCGGGCGTTCAGCGATGACCCTGTACCCAAGGAGATACTCGAACGAGTGCTGGCTGCAGCCACGCGGGCTCCGTCGAGCGGGAATCTCCAGCCGTGGCATGTGTACGTCGTGACCGGCGAGCCCTTGGCAGAATTGAAGAGGCGCGCGACGGCCAGGGCAAGGGCGGGAGACCCGGGTGATGAGCGGGAGTTTCCGATGTACCCGGCCGACCTGACCTCGCCGTATCTGGACCGCCTTTCCGCCGCGGCCGCCCAGCGCTACCAGGCGCTGGGAATCGAGCGCGACGACCTCGACAGGCCCCGGAAGATCGCCGCCCTGAACTCGGAAGCGTTCGGAGCGCCGGTCGTGCTGTTCTGCTACCTCGACCGGGCGATGGGTCCCGGACAGTGGGGCGACGCGGGGATGTACTTGCAGACCGTCATGCTGTTGCTGAGGGCGGAAGGGCTGCACAGTTGCCCTCAGGTGATGTGGACGACCTATCGCAAGACTGTCGGTGAGACAGTCGGAGCCGATGACGGACTCGTACTATTCTGCGGCGTCGCAGTGGGATTCGAGAAGGATGGCGTGCCACGACTGCGCACCGGACGGGCGGACATGACAGAGACAGTGACCTTCATCGGGACGTGACCGTTAGCCGGCCAAGATCCACAGGACAGGCCCTCACCCGAGGTATCCCGCGAGCTGCTCACCGACGCCCAGATCCCTGATCTGGATCGGACAACTTACCGTAGTCGCCACGACCTGGTCCGCTGGGGCCGCGGCGTAGCGCGCAAGCGCCACCTGATCACCGGCACCTCGGCCTGGTCCTGGCCGTCGCCATCACCGCCGCGAACGTGCACGGTACCCAGGCAGCAAGCAACATCCTGAACATCTATCAGGTGCCCTCCGAGAGCCACGGGCCTGCCGACGAGTGGGCCGCACAAGTGAGAACGGCCGAGCGCGACTATCGAATGATCCCGATCTGCGGAAGAGGCTTCTCCCATCCCCCCAGATGCGCAACAAGAACCAAGCGCGCCAGCTCCCGGGTCCGAGCCCATCCCTCGTCAGCAGACAACGCGTCAAGCCTCCATCTGTCAGTGCTCTCGGCTCCGCTCATCCCGTTGAAGACGGCATCGATCTCCCGCAGATGAAGCAGGACGGCGCGATCAAGGAGGCTCTCCTCCGCCAGGCCTTCCGCCACACGCAAGGCGTGCTCGAAGTCCAAGGCGATCTCGTCCGCCCCCACACGATGCCTCACCAGCCAGGCCACCTGTGTCTGAGCGTCAGCAGCCAGCACGGTCAGCGCCTCGGCCAGCAGGCGCAGGCGAAGGAGGGATTCGGGCTTTCCACACCACGATCGTCGCATGCGCCCCCGTTGTCATCGAGAGCGCGGGCTGCCGATCGTGCCCACGCCCTGGGCCATGTACAGCCGTTGGCAGCCTGCCCATTTCCTGCGGCAGCCTCGGACTCCGGTCCCTTCGTGGCGAGGCCGGGGCCTCACGGCCCGCGTCAGGATGCCGACAGGACCAGGTGAGTGATCACAACGACAGCCCAGATCAAGGGGATGAGCGCCACGTACGCCGATGGGCGGTGCAGGACGGGTTTGCCGAGCCGGGGACGGACTGTCCCGGGTACGGGTACGGCCAGCTGGAGCCGGCGCAGCTTGCGATAGGCGAGCAGATTCGACATCAGCGCGACCGGGGCGCCGATGATCAAGGAGCCTACGCCCCACCAGCCCTGCCGGAGCGTTGCAGTGGCCATCTCACGCACCAGCGCGATGCCGCAGAAGCCGCAGAACGGCCCGTCGGCGCGACGCCACCGCATGATCACGACGAGTCCGCGGTGGGCACGGATGGTGACAGGGGCAGTCGGTGTCACACCGCACACCTTGCACCCCAACGGTGGGGCCACAGGACTCACATACGCTGCCCAGGGAGCCGGGTTGTGCTGCGGCGCATCGTTCGCGAGATCCGGGCCAGACGGATCGTGCACGGCGACGAAGTCGCTGCCGGGGCCGCTGCCCTGGCTGGGGAGTGACGAGGTGGTCATACGTGATCTCCGAGATGTTTCCGGACTTTCGGCCTGGCCGGGTGACGAGGCCTCCCGTCCGAGGACGTGGGATCCTCTGCCGGGCCTTCGTCATGCGGCGGAGCGTCCCGTCCCAGGGCTTTGCTCTGCGCGGCGAGTTCGTCGTCGGCGGTGGGCCAGACGAACTCGCGGCCCCTCTGCCCATCAATGAAGAAGGGGCCGACTCCGGCGATATGTGGCCGTTCGGTGGTACCCGCGGTACCGGCGTGTCTACGGCATCTTGGGTCTCTTCGGCATGCGCTGGGCACATGGGGATGACCTGGGCCAGTGAGTGTCGCGCTTCTGCTCCCACAGGTGTCCTGTGGCTTCGCGCTCGTATCGGACGCTGCCCGGCTTCTGTTCCCTGGGAATCGCGTGGCCAGTCATCACGAGCATGCCAGGGTGGGTTCGCGACATGGGGTTCCTCCTGGAGCGCGGGGCGCGGGGGACGTGCCGACCGCGGTCACGGGCAGCCTCCACGGCCGAGGCTCTCACCTTCACCTTCACAAGGCCCCTCACCCTCACCTTCGCCTCCCGCCGACGCCGACGCCGACGCCCTCGCCCTCGCCCTCGCCCTCGCCCTCGCCCTCGCCCTCGCCCTCGCCCTCGCCCTCAAAGGCTCGGATAACGCGGTAGTCCGCCTCAACGGCTTGCGGGTCGGCGCTGCTGAGAACAACCTCGGCGCCCGACGGTGAGCCGTCGACGACTGTCGTGTGCGACGGAACGTGCTCGCCGACAGCGACCACGGTGGGCAGTTGGCACAGGACATTCCCGAGTCGTGGGCCAATGCCGCCTGCGCTTCCGGGATGCAGATGAACCCGCACGATCTGGTGCCCGGTGGGTGTGGGAACGAGGCGCTTGGGTGGGAGAGGGATCCAGGCGTCCAGTGCGTCGGTGGCGCGGTCCCGACCCGTCGCCCTGCGCAGGGCCTCGTCGGCCAACGACATACCGGGCGCCGCGAGCGCAGAAACCAGCAGCGGTCCCCCGCCCCTGTCATAGGCGACGCGTGCGGTGACCGGACCGCAGACCACCCCGAGGGCGTCGAGCACGCGCAGCATGTACATCGACAGGCCTCGCGACAGCAGTTCGTGACGGTTCAGCAGATCGGTACGGTCCGGATGCCCCTCGGAAGTGCGCGTCTCGGCCCACACGTCGGTGATCACGTGGTCGGGCCGGCCGCCCCAGCCGGGGCGGCTCACGCAGTTGACCACGAACCGGCGGGCGGACAGTTCTTCGGCGAGGACCAGGTGCGCGTCACCGGAATACCGGGCAGCCGCTCGCTTCATCGACAGCCAGGCCGCGCTGATCTGGAGGGGGCTTGCGCAGATCAGCGACTCCACCGGTGTGCCGACCACGGCCGGGGCCAGCGTGTAGCGGGGCAGGGGACAGGCTTCTGCCCAGGCCAGGGCCTCGGCCAGACTCGTCGTGCGGATGGTGCGCGCCGCCGGGATGCCGGCTCGGGTCAATGCGGCGGCCTGGGCGCCGCGGTCGTAGCGCAGCCGGGACGTCAGGGGATCAGCTCCGGGAAGGCCCAGCTGCCAGGCGATCCGCTCCGCCAGCTCACACCCCGCGGGGCTCCCTGCGACGACGGCCGTCACTCCCATCCCCCGCAGCAGCTTGACCGTTCGGCGCAGCGTCCCACGATGTTCGACGGCGTCCGCGTAGCCGCCTGCCGTGCCTGCGCCGCCGAGCGCCGGTGGCCGGTGCCGGGCGTCCAGTTCAACGGCCACGGTCCGCCATCCCTGCCGCGCGAAGGATTCCGTATAGCTGCATCGGCGGTACGGGGCGACGACCGCTGCGGTTCCGACCGCGGCGTGGAACCGGGGAGCGACCACGGGCGTGGCGGAGGTGATGGCCATGGGAACGGGCTCCAGGGCTGGGAATGATGCAGGGCGGCGTGTCAGGGGTGTTGAGCCGTCGAGCGGTCACGCGACTCACTGCTGGGCGCGTGGAGCCGTGCGGATGCCCGGTGCCGGGCACTTCGTGCAGGCGCGCGTCGCATGCATGCTTCCCCCTGTGTTGACGTGGACCAAAATATGGACCAAGTAGTCTCTTCTGGTCCGCCTCAGCGATATGACCGCCGGACACAGAGTGCGAGTTCAGCGGCGACGTCGGCGCAGCTCGCAGCACTGGTCCGCTCGCGAGTGGATACTTGATCCAGTCGCGACCACATGGTCCATTCCGCCTGACCGGTCAAGCCAAGCGCGCCGTGCGGGCCTCCAGCTACAGGACTTGCATCCAGACCCTTGGAGTTGACCTCTCAGCCAGAGCAGCTGACTGACCTGGCACTCTCAGCCAGCATGACCCACCACCCCAATAAGGTGAAACATTCAACTTGCACATCATCCTGTGGCGCTAGAAGGGACCATTCGGTCTGTTCTTTCGGCGCCAAGTCTGGAACCCTGTCTGCGACACGTCAAGCGAACATGGATCACACATCGACCAGGGGGCCGGTTGCCAGCCATTCGCAGGGTTCCGGGCAAGAGGGCTCAAGCGTCCTGGACGCAGCCGAATGAGACCGCCAGTCAGGGCAGCCCCTGACTGGCGGCCGCTCGCGCGATGGTCCCGGCCTCCCGCCTCGCCGGCCTCCGGCGTCAGGGTTGTCCGGAACCGACCACACCGACAGCCACCGCGGGACTTTGAGGGCAAATCCACATCCACCGTCACGACGATGGATATATGTCCGCGGATACAATCCCCCCTGACGCCACGTCGCAGGCAATGGAAAACATAGGTAGTATTGGCGAGCTGATTAGGGCGCGCGAAGCCTGCTCGGGTAATTGCGACTTCTTCGGCGTCCTTGTCCTGAAAACTACGGGGGTGTTTTCAGGAATACGAGAGTGCCCGCATGGGTGCAGCAAGACCCCGGGACGGGTTCCCATCAGCGCAACCCAGGCTGAACGTCCATTCGCGCGCGCGAACCTCTCCGGGATCGCGGTAATCCATGATCAGGCATCCACCGAACACGTCAACCAGCATGTCCCGGATCAAGCCCACCCAAGCTCGGACAGTGGAGTGGGCATCGAAGGTGAGATCGAATGACCGCGCCACGGAAACCACGAAGGCAGCAACAGCGTGCCATAGACACCAAGCGGCGAATCTTTGACGCTGCGGGTCTGGTATTCGTAGCGAAAGGTTACGACGGGGCTTCGGTCAACGACATCATCGATGCCGCAGACACGAGCAAGGGGGCGTTCTACCGGCATTACCCGGATGGAAAGCTGTCGCTGGCGCAGGCCATCATGGAAAACACGCTCACCATGAACGGCCTGAGGCCGCAGAGGGTCAAGCTCCAAGAAGTGGTCGATATCGGCCTGATCCTGGGGTACAGAATTGCCAGGGAGGACACTCTTCTTGCCGCCCTGCTTCTTTCCTTCCACAAGGATGCACCGGACAGCTACGGAACCCCCTGGCCGGACTGGATCACCTTCAATACCGGTCAAGTGGCCGAGGCCCAGCAAAGGGGCGAGGTCAAATCTTTCATCAATCCTGCGGAGCAGGCGTACCAGATCGCGGCCGCATGGTCCGGGGTGGTCCTCATGGCGAACAACGTCGATGGGCATCTTGGCGGTGTCGAAGAACGGGTGTCGCGGTTGTACAAGAACCTGATGCTTGCCATTGCGAACCCAGAAGTCCTGCCAGAGATAGATTTCGCGGCAGATCGAGGATGCCGGCTCTACGCAGCATTCCTCGAAGAGCAAGCCTCGAAAGAATTCGCCCAGGAGTGAAACGCCTGGACCAGTCGGGCGCTCCTGGGGCGTGATCAGGCATTGACGCCGCACCGCCGAAGCGCGACGGACTGTGCGTGCTGCTCCCACATTTCTCATGGGAATCGACTCTCCGGGATCCGCGACCGCGCGCCCGGAGAGCCCAAGGCATGCCCAGTCGGGCACGACGATGCCGGATATTGACCTTGTTCGAACGTTTACTACGGCTCGTCTCTCTTTGTGCCCATGGAATACGGAAAAGACGGACACGACTTCACCCAAGGAGAGCTGCCTTGCGAGGAACCCTCCGGCAGTAACCGTCTCAAAGCAAGAAGGCAGGCCGCGAACCCGTAAAAACGTGATCCGCGCAACAGGCATGAACACATGTCATGCGCATGATCGTTTCTCCAGCGGGGTAGACAGGGCTGGCGATTATTATGTGATCTTCCCGAAGGAGTCGCCGTGGAATCCCCCATGGCCGCGACCGTCGTTGATCGACGGCGCCAACTGGTTTCGCTCTTCGCCCGACTACGTAGAAGTAACGGCCAAGCGAATCCACTACCAACCTATGAGCACCTCCGGGCGATGGGCGAAGTCATGCCGGCACCCTGGGGCGGTTTCCTGGTCACTTCCTACCGTCTGTGCAATCGCGTTCTCCGAGACAAGTCGTGGCTGGTCCCGGATCGCAATTGGCGTACTCGACAAGAGGATGCGGACCGTTGGAGCTCACCGGCATCGCTGCAGATAGGCGGATCACTCCCCATGCTCAATCCACCCCATCACGCGCGCAAGCGGAGATCGCTGGGAAACGTATTCCACCAGGGTTCACTGACTGCCCTCCGCCCTTCCATCGAGAAGGCAGTCGAGCGCTTACTCGATCGGTTCACCGAGCAATTGCGTGAAGGCCCGGCCGATTTCGTCAGTCTAGTCGGTGACGAAATCCCCGTCATCACCATCGGTGAGTGGATGGGACTGCCATCAAGCGATTACGACCTCCTGCGATCCCTCACCCATGATCAAGTGCACACACAGGAGCTGTTTCCCACGTCGACCGAGCGCGCGCTCTCCGACGCCGCGACCGCTCGACTGCGTGACTACTTCTCCGAACTGATCAATGAGCGCCGAAAGGCACCCGGGGATGATCCGGTCTCGTCCTGGATCCGGACCTGGGACGAACTCGAACCCGACCGGGCCATCGTCGACGAAACGGTTCACTCCCTCGCGCTCTTCATGATCCTCGCGGCCTTGGAGACCACGGCCCATGTGCTGGCCGACGCCGTGCGCCTGCTGCTCGAACACCCTCGCCAACTGGATCTGCTGCGGCAACAACCCGAGCTGGTCCCGGATGCGGTCGAAGAGGTCCTGCGCTACGACGCACCTATCCACATGATCAGCCGCGTCGCACCCTCGGATACCGAACTCGGCGGAGTCGTCGTGCCGGAGGGCGAGATGGTGCAGCTCATGGTCGGTGCCGCGCATCACGATCCGACCGAGTACGCCGATCCTCACGCCTTCGACCTGCGGCGCGGGCGCGGGCTCCACGGAGGGTGCCCCGCGACGTCCAAAACACCGACCTCTCACCTGAGTTTTGGCGCAGGAATCCACTACTGCCTCGGCAGCGCCCTGGCCCGCCTGGAAGCGACAGTCCTGCTCGACGCACTTCTCAAGCGACCTGTGAGGCTTCGTATCAACTCCGCCCCGCAGTGGGCGCCGCGAGTCGCCTTCCGGCGCATGGGATCGCTGCAACTGGCCCTCGCCTGACCTTCCCACCGGATACCCCAGGAACGGAAAGACCAGCCGTCATGATGAACGACTTCAAGACCCTTCGTGTAAGTGAGACCGATGAAGGGCGCGTCCTGAGAGTCCAGTTGGACCGGCCGGACAAGGGCAACGCACTGTCCTCGCAGGTCCTCAGCGAACTGTTGCAGGTGCTGAATCACCTTGAAGACGACCGGACCATTCGGGTGATGGTGCTGTCCGGCGCAGGGGAGCACTTCTGCCAGGGGGGAGATCGCTCCGAGTTCATGGCGCTGATCGACGAGGATCCCTCCGGGGGCGCACTTCACGCGTACGGCGACAAGGCCGTCCGCGTCTGCGAGGCTCTCGAAAGGTCGAAGGTGATGACCATCGCCCGGCTACAGGGCGATGTCATAGGGGCCGGCATAGGCCTTGCGGTCTTCTGCGATCTGAGGGTCGGGGCGGCCAATTGCCGATTCCGTATGCCGGAGGTCGCGCTGGGACTTCCGCCGGCCTGGGGCGGGATCCTGGATCGCCTCCAGGCGGAGGCGGGGCAGGCTTCGGTTCGCGAACTGCTTCTGACAGCTGATCAGTTCGACGCCGAAAGGGCCAGGAACATGTCCATTCTGCAGAAGGTCGTCCCGCTGGACGAGCTGGATGATTCCATTGCGCATTGGGTCAAACCGGCTCTCCGTCGCGATCCCACGGCCATGCGAATGACCAAGGACATGCTGAACGCCCGCGCCAACGCAGCCCGGCTCTCGGCTGGTTCCTTCTACGATCCGGCACTGCTGACAGGTGCCTACATCCGACGGCAGCTGGCTCGCCGCCGGTGACCGCGCCCCGGGTCACCGTGCCTCAGTCGTCGTATTCGTAGCGTAAGGATCGGCACAACAGCACACGGGCGGTGGAGGACGGGGGTCGTGCGTGAGCGAAGCGGAAATGTCACGAGCAGTGGCTCGAGATCTGGAGCGTCTCCTTCAGATCATCGGCTCGTCGGTCTGACGTGTCGTCGGGTGACGAACACGGGGGAAGGGATCGAGCCACTGCTGCAAGCGTGAGGGCAAGCTCCTGCCGCGTCACCAGATCCGATGTGCAGCTGGTAAATCGGTGTCCAGGACGGCTCACAGTCACGATCATGGATCGGTCACGGACCGTCTACCGGTGAGGAACCCCTCCCCCCATGCCTGTGCCTGCCGACCCGACCATCCTCCATCCAATGCCTGAACAGCCACGCGTGGTGCTCCTCAAGCCGCTCGTGAAGTCCCCGCTGATCGAGGTCGGGGAGTACTCCTATTACGACGATCCGGACGATGCGACCGCGTTCGAGACCCGCAACGTGCTCTACCACTACGGACCGGAGAAGCTGATCATCGGCAGGTTCTGCGCGCTGGGCACGGGCGTGCGGTTCATCATGAACGGCGCGAACCACCGCATGGACGGCCCCTCGACCTTCCCTTTCCCGACCATGGGCGGCTCCTGGTCAGAACACTTCGATCTGCTCACCGGCCTCCCCAACCGAGGCGACACCGTCGTCGGCAACGACGTCTGGTTCGGCCACGGGACAACCATCATGCCGGGCGTACGGATCGGCCATGGCGCGATCATCGGCTCCGGCGCCGTGGTCACCGGCGACGTGCCCGACTACGGCATCGTCGGCGGCAACCCGGCCCGCCTCATCCGCACCCGCTACGACGCCCAGGACGTCGCCCGGCTGCTGGCTGTGGCCTGGTGGGACTGGCCCGCGGAGCACATCACCGAGCACGTGCGCACGATCATGTCGGGCACCATCGCCGACCTGGAAGCCGCAGCCCCGGGTCGCCAGCCCGCATGACACAGGTACGGAGATCCCGCGCGGGCGCATCAGCCCGTGCGGAACGTCCCTTCTGGGAGATCGCCCACGACGGCCCGTTCCAGCAGGTCGACGTCGCACAGGCCGTCCCGGTCGGCCTGACACGCGCGTTCCTCGAAGTGCCGGGCCGGGGCGGGGTCCTGGCAACTCGTCCTTGGACCGCTGAGATCGACTTGGGCGCCCCCGTTCCGTCCTGCCGTCATGATTGATCTCCATGGGGACTGTGACGGCGATACGCCGGTATCCAGTGAAGTCCATGCTCGGCGAGGCTCTCCCGTCCGTGATGGTGACTCACGCGGGGGTGTCCGGGGACCGGACGCACGCCGTTCTCGACGGGAGCGGTGGCATCGGCAGTGCCAAGCACCCGCGCAAGTGGGACAAGCTCCTCGGCTGTCGGAGCCGGGTGGCTGATGGCGGCGTCGAGGTCGAACTTCCGGGCAGAGCGCCCCTCACGGCCGGGGATCCCGAGCTGGATACCGGGCTGTCCGAGCTGCTGGGCCGTCCGGTGACCCTCTCGGCGAGCGCGCCGGCTGACAGCGCGCTGGAACGTGCGGTGCCCGAGTACGAAGGCGGTGTGCCGGACATCGTACGGGCGACGGCGTCGGTGGACGGCACAGGAGAAAAGATCACCGTCGGCAGGGTCTCGCCGGGAACGTTCTTCGATTTCGGCCGGGTTCATCTCGTCACCACCTCCTCCCTGGCCAGGCTCCGGGCCGTCTGTCCCTCCGGCGATTTCGATGCACGTCGCTTCCGACCGAACCTGGTCGTCGACACCGGCAAGGAGCCGGCCTTTGTGGAGGACGGGTGGCGGGACCGCCGGTTGCGCGTGGGCGAGGCACTGTTTCGCGTCCTGGTGCCCACGCCCCGGTGCGTGGTCCCCACGCTCAGCCATGACGAGCTGAAAGCAGACCCCGACATCATGCGCGTCATCGCCCGCGAACACCGTGTACCGGTCTTCGACCTGGGCCGGCTTGCATGCTTCGGGGTGTACCTGGATGTCCTCGAACCCGGCCCGGTCCGGCTGGGTGACTCCCTCACGGTGCAGGACTGATCCTGACCGGGCCCCCCGCAGTGGCAGGAATGGGCGGGGGGGAACCCGGGCAGACGGCGAGGGACTCGGTCAGGCTGCGGGAAGACTCGATCAGGCGGGCTCGGTGAGAGGAACCCGGCAGCACCGAGCACGCCGTTGCCCTCGGCAGAAGCCCTGTCGACGCACCCAGGAGACCACCAGGGACGTCTGTCCGGCCAACGCCCGCACAACCTGCGCGCGTTGCATCCGGCGCACCTGGAGAACGCAGCCGTACGCCCTGGCTTCCGGCCATTCTGCGAGGTACGGCCACCTCGCCGACCTGGCCCTTCCTGTCCCCAAGACTGGTCAGATTCAAACACATTCACTGTGAATGAAGACCTTCACGGGCGGGAGCACGCTCGCGACCTGCGAGCATGGGATTCACATCACGCACACAGATTGGGCACGTCTGAAACACGTTTGGTCAACTGGCCTTGCTCCGTTGCTCCGGCGAAGCTTCTCCCGGCCCACAAGGCCTCCCGACCGTCATGAAGGAGCTTCCATGAGCATGAACCTGCGCCTCGTCGGCACCACCGCAGCCGCCGTCGGCGTGATCGGTGCGGTACTCGCCGCGACCTCGGTCACAGCCACCGCTGCGCCGACCAGCCTCTACGCGCCCTCGGCACTGGTCCTGACCGTGTCCTACCCCGGAGGATCGACCGACACCGCAGCTCGCGCCGTCACACTGAGCTGCGCGCCCGGTGCGTCCGGCACCCATCCCTCCCCGGCCGCGGCCTGCGCCGATCTACGCACCGCCGACGGTCAGCTGGACTCCCTGCTGTCCTCGACGCCCGGCCAGGCCTGTATGCGGCTCTGGTCCCCCGTCACGATCACGGCCGACGGCGTCTGGCAGGGAACGCGCACCTCGTGGAAACACACCTTTGCGAACGCGTGCGAAATGAACCACGCGGTCGATCAGAACAGCCTCTTCAGTTTCTGACCTCACATGATGCGCCATGGCCAGGGCACACGGGCTGGAGGGAGACGTGCTTCTTCTCGGCTGTCGCCGGCCTGCACGTCCCGGCAGTTGGGACGGACCAGGGCAGCCTCAGCGGCAGCCGGCGCCCCAGAAGGTGAAGCACCCGGCACGGCCTCACACCTCCCAGGCCGTCACTCCTCACCATGTGCGCAGCCAAGCAGGCCGGTGGCGGGGGGCTACGGGCCAGCCATGCCACCGGCCTCACCGTCTCATGCACCACCGAATGCGAGTGGGTGCCCCGGCCGTTCCGCACCTTGGCCGGCTTGGATTTCGGCACTCGGCCCCCTCAGCCCCGAGCCGGTGATGGCGCCCGAGGACGTCTCGGCCTTTCAGCGGATAAGGAGGCCCGATCCATCCCCGGCCTTGAGGTCAATGAGCCCGCGCCTGGCGTCGGTTGACTCAACTGACGTGACAGCCTCTATGACTGTTGCGTCTGAGCCGGCGGTCTTCATGCTGCTGTCCGTTCCGGACGGGACGGAACGACTGTCAGGAACGGTGCATCAGTTCAGCTGGGTAGCCCTCTTCGGCCGGCCGGGGCGAGGGCCACGGGCTCAGGATGTGTCTCGTGCCAGGACGGCGATGGCCGTCAGCAGCAGGACCGCCCCGAGGACCAGGAACTTGCTGATCTGCTCGCCGAGCAGGACGGCGAGAAACGCGGCAGTGGTGGGTTCGAGGAGCACAAGCACGGCCGCGGTAGTGCTGCGGACCGTGGTCAACCCGGAGAAGTACCAGCGGTAGGCGAGCAGGGTCGGTACGACACCGAGGAAGACGAGCCAGCCGGCGGACTCGGCGACGTGGTCGGCGCGGGGCCAGGCTCCCTGGGCCGGCGCCAACGGCAGCAGGCACAGTGCCCCGGCACTCCACGTCTCCGCGTCCGCGGTTGCTTTCCCGGTGCGGCGGGCCTGCAGGGTGACGGCGCTGTAGCCGACGGCGGAGAGCTGGGCCAGCGCGATGCCCGGAACGGGGCGGGGACCGGAGACCGGACCCGCCACCAGGAGCAACAGGCCGAGCAGCGCGGTCCCGATCGCGGCGGTGCCACGCCTGGTGAGCCGCTCTTCCAGAAGGACGTGCGCTCCGGCGCTGACCAGGATCGGGCTCGCGCCGAGGGTGACCATGGTGCCGAGGGCGAGTCCGGCGTCCTGGACTGCGCCGAAGTAGGCCGTCTGATAGGCCGCCAGGACGACGCCGGTGGCCGCGGCGGTGCGTCGGCACGACGCGGGCCGGACGCCAGCAGGCCGGCGCAGACCGCTTCGGTCGTCTCCCAGGAGGGAAAGATCCTCGACTGCGACTACGGTTTCGGGCCCGCACCCGACGGGGCGCCGGCCAGAGTGTTTTCCGGGGTCGCGGCGGCGCCGTCTGAGGCGGTGGCGGTGGCGGTGGCACGCTCACCATGATCCGTACCGACGACAACCGGCAGATGTCCGTCGCGGTGGATCTGGGGAGGTGGAACACGCTCGACTCCGTCGGTAAGCCGCAATCCCCGTCCTCTCGGTGGCGCACTTGCGTGTCCGTACGCGTGGCGATGTACGGCTGACGGAGGGAATAGGAAATCGGCGGAGTCGGGCCCACACCGAGCGGGAGCGGACGACAGCCCCGCTGACCGTGCAGCGCGGCGACAGCCATGTGGAACACCTCGCAGAGGCCATGGGGGGTCAGTTGACCGGCAGTTCGTTGTTCTCCCATCGGGAGGTAGTGCCGAGCAATGAACGTGCGACGTCTTCCAGTGGTCCGAGCAGCGGATTGGGGTCGTCAGCGCGCGTGACGAGTACGACCTCGCAGGGATCGATGTCGATGACCGGCACCAGGGCGATGTCCTTGCGCACAGCAGCGCGTCGATCGCCGGCAGGGAAGATCGCGACACAGTGGCCGGTGGCGATGAGTTCCAGCTTGTCCTCGTAGCTGTCGTCGATCGCAGGCGGGGGTGGTGCCGGGCGGTCGCCGACCGGCTTGGGCGTGCTCCAGACAACCGGAGTGCTGACGCAGGCCACCAGTTCCTCGGCCGACAGAGTCCGCAGGCTGACAGCTTTCTCTTTCGCCAGATGATGTCTGGCCGACGTGACGAGAACCCGCGACTCCTCATGGAGCCTGGTCACCCGGAAGCCGTCCGTGGGGAAGGACAGCGGCCTGTACGCGACGAGGGCGTCGACCCGCCCCTCGGCGAGGGCGTGCATGTCCCGCCAGCCGAGGTGCCGGGTGCGGACCTGGCCGTCAGGGTGCTGGCGGCGCAGTTCCTGCACACAGGCGGTGATGACCAGTCCTTCGGCGTAGCCGATGGTGACGGTGCGGGGCTGGGCGGCTGCTCTGGCCGTGCGAGCGGCTTGCTCGGCCTCTTGGAGCAGTATCCGGGCCCTGGGCAGGAACGCCTGACCGGCGTCGGTGAGGCTGCTGCCCTGCGGCGAACGGTCGAAAAGCCGGACCCCCAGCTGAGCCTCCAGTCGCTGGATCTGACGGCTCAGCGACGGCTGCGCCAGGTGCAGCCTGGTGGCGGCCCGGCCGAAGTTGCCGTACTCCGCCACGACCGTGAAATAGCGCACGAGCCGCAGATCGACGTCCATCCGCCCAGGGTACGTCGCGTGTCGTCATACGCCTGGGACATGACGGCATACGGAACAGGTCTTGGACAGGGAGTGCGGGTGGAGATTTGGGTTGGGGGCATGACCACTTATGACGGCAAGAAGATCGTGATCACGGGTGGAAGCAGCGGAATTGGCCTGACTACGGCCCGGTTGTTCGCGGACGGTGGGGCGCGCGTACTGATCACCGGCCGCACCCGATCCACCCTGGACGCCGCGCTGGAGCAGTTGGGGGACAAAGCGGTCGCCGTCCGCAGCGACGCCGCGCACCTGAAGGACATCGAGGCGCTGGCTGACACGGTCAGGGAGCGCTTCGGCGCGGTGGACGCGCTGTTCGTCAACGCCGGTGTCACTGCGTCCGCACCGTTCGACTCGACGACGGAGGAGATGTACGACGCGCTGTTCGGCATCAACACCAAGGGCCCGTACTTCACGGTGCAGGCGTTGGCGCCGCTCTTGCGCGAGGGAAGCGGCGTGGTCCTCACCACGTCTGTGGTGAACGTCCTGGGCCTCGACGCGCTCAGTGTCTACTCGGCGAGCAAGGCAGCCCTGCGGTCGATGACGCGCACCCTGGCCCGCGAGTTGCTGCCGCGCAAGGTGCGCGTCAATGCCGTGAGCCCCGGCCCGATCGACACCGGCGTCCTGGACCGCTCCTTGCCCGCCGACGTCGTCGAGACGATGAAGGACACCTACCGGAGCACCAACCCCATGCAGCGGCTGGGGATGTCCGAGGAAGTGGCCGCCGCGGTGGCGTACTTGGCGTTCGGCGCGACCTTCTCGACGGGAACGGAGTTCCCTGTCGACGGAGGGGCTTCGCAACTCTAGGTGCTCCGACCGCATAGGTTCCCCGGCTGTTCAGGCCGCGGCGGCAAGGGGAGTCCACCCCAGCGGATGCCCCCCTCGCTGCGGATGCGAGCGCGTTCCTTGCGCTCGGCGGCCAGGACGTCGCGGTGGCGGGCGTTGGCGTTGCGCCGGCGCAAGTAGGCGTGGAGGGCTCGGGTCTGCACGGTGTAGTGGGGATAGTTCGAGTTGGCGACGGTGAACTGCCGCAGCGGTCCAAAGTGCGCCTCGGTGGGGTTCGCCCACCCGGTTCCCGCCGGCCGAGGCCAGCAGCATCATCGCCCGCCGGTAGCGCACCGAACTGGTGCTGCCCCGAGGCATGATCTGCTGCGGCTTCTGCCCCTCCTGGTCGGTCAGTCTGCGCACACGGACAGGCTCGGCCACCGCACCTCCAGCGATCGGATCGGACGTCACCGCACATCCAACCGCCACGACCACCGACCCGGCGAAGCCATGCGGTCACAGCACTGGCGTGGCCGCTTCGACAGGGCGACTGCTTTCCATCGTGGACCGGCTGGACCGCCGTCCTCGTCCGGCTGCTGCCTTGGGGCGCTCGACGAGGCGGCCGTTCTCGAAGCAGGCTCCGGCGCGGACCAGGGGAACGAGGTGGGCTCCGGTGATCACGCGCCAGCGGGTCCGGGCGTACTCGACGAGTCTGAACACCGTGGCGAGCGCGGCGGCCTGGCTGCCGGCACCACGTGCTCACGACACGGCGGCTGAACCCCACCCTGCCCGACCGCGTCGCCGGGCCACCGCGCCCGGACGTTGTCGCCGTCACCCGCGAACTGGTCGGAGCGGCCGTGGCATCCGGCATCAGCCCCGACGCGCCGCAGGCCGAGCCCGTCGTCGCAACGCTCACGGCAGGGTGCGCGCTCGCCGTCGGGCGTCCCGACGACGCCCAGCTGCATGGCTGGCTGGCGCACCGTCTGGAAGCCGCGAACGATCCACGCAGGGATCGGTACTTCACCCTCCTCGCCGTGATCAACGGCTGGCCCGCGCCCGAACCCCTCGCGCCAGTGATCGACTGGTCCCTCAAAGCCCTGAAGATGCGGACGGCCCGATGATGTAGTGGTCGAGTTGGTGAACGACGGGGCGAGCGCGGCGCTGCGGGCTCGGTACCGGCAACGGAGAAGGCAAGCCGACGAGCGCTGCGCATTCCCCCTCACGGATCGCCGAGCCGACTGCCCCCATGGGCAGTCAAGGCGGTCACGTGGTCCTCAAGGACACTGGTCCGTGCGCATCGTCAGCCGAGGTCAGCCGCTGGACGTTGTCCGGTAGCGGCTGCGGAATTCCGCCAGCAACTCATCGGTGACCTCGGCACCGGCGCTCACGGCGGCGTGCACGTCGCGGAAGTAGTTCTCGTAGCCGGCCGGGGTGTAGAGGCACAGGGCCCTTGCCGGCAGCGGTCCCGCATTGCGGTAGCCGTGCGGGGTGCCCCGGGTCGCGGCGAGCAGACACCCGGGGCCGGCCGTCACCTCGTCTTCCCCGGTGTGAAGAGTCAACTCCCCCTCCAGGACATAGAAGTACTCGTCATGTCCTTCGTGCACATGTGGTCTGGCACCGATGGTGCCCGGGGAGAGACAGAACTCCTCGAAGGCGAAGCGGCCGCCTGTGTGCTCGGCGGTGAGCCGGAAGAAGTGCGGGACACCAGCGACGTCTATGAGCTCACCGTCCTGGGGGCTGCGCAGGAGCGGGCGGGCGGGTGTCGGCGACTGATCATCGGTCATGTCGGCATTGTCGCCGAGTTCGCCTCACGGGAAACACGCACGCCCACTGAATGCTGCGGGGAGGACGAACGCCTCCGTCAGGTCCAGATGGGCGTCGTTCCTGAGTGCCCTGGTTTTGCGTAGGAGGCGCATCAAGGGCAGTCGGTCGGCGGTTCGGCTTTCTTGACCAGATCCCGGATCGGACGGCGACCCGCTGAACTCCCGAATTAGCGAGTTGGTGAGCTCCCGGCCTCCCGGGCTCCCGGGCTCCTGCACTCCTGCACTCCAGCGCTCCAGCGCTCCTGGGGACTTTGGTCCTACGGGGCCAGCAGCGTGCCTTGGCCTCGCGCCGGAGCGAGGTCTTGCCCGGCATCGGCCAGGCAGAACGCCGGCCCTCTTCGACACGCAGTCGGTGCGGGCCGGCGCTCTGCAGCAGACCGGCGTCGCAGGCGGTCAGAGGCTGGCGAGCAGGTCGTCGAGCGGGGCGGGTACGCGGTCAGGGTCGAGAGCCTCGACGAGGACGTGACCGTAGCGGATCTTGCGTCCCTTCTTCGTGCCGAGGAAGCGCCGCAGCTGCTGCTGCGAGGTGCGGCCCTGTTGTGCGGGCTGGCGCAGGAAGGTCTGCAGGGCACGCAGATCGCCCTCCTCCCGAACGAGTTCCTCGACCCGTGCCACCCCCAGCGCGCGAATGAGCTCGTCCTCCAGATCCGCCGCGCAGACGAAGAACTCCTGGTGTGCCGCACCGGCCCGCTCCAGGCCGCGGGCGTAGAAGCGGCGCTCCCCCTCGTCGCACAGTCCCGTGAGGCGCAGGTCCAGGCCCGATGGCCCGAGGAGGCGCGCGAAGCGCCCCACATTCATCGCACCGCCCATCGGCAGGACACAGACTCCTTCATCCGCCAGGTTCCGGCCGCGGCGCGTCGCCAGCGTGCCGACCGCTGCGACGTCACTCGGCCCTTCGAGCAGGACGGCGACCTTCACCGTCAGCCGCGCGGCCAGCTCGCGCGCCGGGTCACCGGGACCTCCGGCCGCCCACGCAGTGACAGCCTCCCGGAAAGACCCCATGTCAGCCATGAGACGAGTCTGCGCCCTTCTCCGGTCACCAGACCAGAGGTTTTCCGCCGACGGGTGATACGTCGGGCTTCACCGGAGCCGGCAGGTCGGACCTCGCCGCGGAAGGTCGGCAGACGCAGGGCCGCCGACAACTGGTGGGCGGCATCGGAGAGGAGGGGGTGCGGGACCGTCTCCGCGCGGGCGAATCCGCCTGCTCGTGGCGGAGTTGGTACGGTCCCCCGCACGTCCGCACCCGCCCGCCGGAAGTCGGACCATGCGTGCCTGAAGAGCCGGTTCTCCAGCGTGCACCCTATGTCCCTGGGGATCACCGGCTCGCCCCACTCAGCTCCCCCGCCGGGGTACGTGACCGGTCCTGCGTGGCGACGAGCAGGGCAGCGGTGCGGCTCCGGTGTCGGCGGGGAGGTATTCGTACGGCACCGGGCGCCGCTGGTAGAGGCTGCGATGCAGGACCCCTGGGCGACGAGCCGTCCGAGGCGTCCGGTGGGGATCTTGCCGGGCCAGCCCGAGCCCCTCCTTCAGGTCCCCCTCTCGCTCCCGACCCTTCACGTCACCCCCGCTCCCGGCCCTTCAGGTCACCTTCGCACCCGGCCGGGTTCGGCCTCGGAGTCAGCCGATGAGCCCGCGCGACGGGCGACCGGCCACCGCGCCGACTTCCTGCCCGATGGCGCACCAACCTGCCTCACTCACTGCCTGGGGGCGCACCACGGTGCTCGATCACTGCCTCCTGGCGCACCACCGCGCTCACTCACTGCCTCCTGGCGCACCACCGGGCTCACTCACTGCCTCCTGGCGCACCACCAGGCTCATTCACTGCCTCATACGGTCGGGTCGACACCGAGATCACGTCCGGATCTGGCCCAAAAAGGGGTCCGGGGGCGTGACGCCACCCACAGGACCCACATCACGTCCTACCCCCGACCGTAGAACCACCACCCCCCGAACAGCACAGAACACCCACACAACGACCCA
>NZ_JBIBJK010000045.1:0-20335 GCF_042958635.1 Streptomyces sp. NPDC007971 | reverse complement strand
TTCTCGGGCGGTCTGTTCGACCTCCAGGGTGGTGCCGATGCGCGCGGAGCCGTCAGCGATCATTGCCAGACGCCGGCGGGCCTGATACGGGTCGGTGACATCCACCACCAGGTCGGCCACCCCGAGAATGCGCCCCTGCGGGTCCTCCAGCCGGTACAGCGAGATCGACCACGCGTGCAGGTGCGGGTCGGCGGGAGTGTGGCCGACGATGGTGTACTCGTCGACCAGGGGAGCCCTGTCTTGAGGACCTGCCGCATGCCGGCCTCCGGCCCCTCGAACTTCGCCGCGGTCATGATCTCGCGGTAGTGCCGGCCCAGATGGTCTTCCGCAGGAATGCCATGCATCCGCTCCAGAGCGGGGTTGACAGCCACGTACCGCAGATCGGTATCGAGGATCGCCAGCCCGATGGGCGACTGAGAAATGAGCCGGGTGGACAGGGCGACGTCCCGTTCGACCTCCCGAAGCCGTGAACTGTCGGTGGCCAGACCGAGGGCGTAGAAGTCACCGCGGTCGTCCAGCAACCGCATGTTGCGGAACTCCACCAAACGGGTGCTGCCGTCCTTGTGCCGGACGGGGAACGCCCCGGCCCACCTCTCCCCGGTGCCCATGACCTCGGCGAACAGCTTGATGATCAGATCCCAGCGCTAACGAGGAGTGGCGCGGCGTACTGCCCGCCCGCATGATCTTCCGGCACCTGATGGACGACCGGCGAAAGCACGGAGTGGAAACGCCGCCGACGTCACACTGGTCGGCCGTTGCTACGAACGCTTCGCCGACCACGCCATGGGACTTGGCCGCCGAGGCGGAGGCACGGATCGGCGGTGACGTGTACGCCGTGGCCCCCCACCGACAAGGGCGTACGGGCCGTGAACGACTACGTACACGGCAAGGGCCTCCATCACGCCTCCGCCTCCGGGAGCCCGGCGGGTGTGGTGGCCGGGGTGAGTGGCTGCTCGGCCCAGATGGTCTTGCCGGAGCGGCCGTAGCGGCAGCCCCAGCGCGCGGCGAGCTGGGCCACCAGGAACAGACCGCGGCCGCCCTCGTCGGTGGTCTTCGCCCGGCGCAGGCGGGGCTGGGTGTTGCTTGGATCGGAGACCTCGCAGACCAGCGTCTTGTCGCGGATCAGCCGTAGTCCGACCGGGGCACCGCCGTAACGGATGGCGTTGGTGACCAGTTCGCTGACCACGAGTTCCGTGGTGAACGCGACGTCCTCCAGCCCCCATGCGGAGAGCTGACGGGTGACCGCTTTGCGGGCGTCGGCCACGATGGTGGGGTCGGCGGGGAACTCCCAGTTCGCGGTGTTGTCCGGCGGGATCACGCGCGTGCGGGCGACGAGCAGCGCGATGTCGTCGCGGGGTGGGGTGTCGCCGCCGGCTTCGGCGAGGAGAGCGCGGCCGATGTCGTCCAGGGGCCGGTCGAAGCGACACAGAGCACCGAGGCTCGTCGTCAGCCGCCGGATGCCGGCGTCGAGGTCGTCATGGTCACGTTCGACCAGTCCGTCGGTGTACAGAGCAAGAACGCTCCCTGGGGGCAGAACGATCTCCGTGACCTCGAACGGCATGCCCCCGACGCCGAGGGGAGGGCCGGGGGAGATCTCGACGACGTGGGCGCCTGTGTCAGGCCGGACCACAACGGGGGGCAGATGCCCGGCGCTTGCGAGGGCGCAGCGACAGGTGACCGGGTCGTACACGGCGTACAGGCACGTGGCGCCTACCGCCTCCTGGTGGCCGTGGGGCGCCTCACCGGCGAGTTGCTGCACGAGGTCGTCGACGTGGGTGAGGAGTTCGTCGGGCTCCATCTCCAGATCGGCGAGGGTCTGTACGGCGGTACGGAGCCGGCCCATGGTGACGGCGGCGTGCAGCCCGTGGCCGACCACGTCGCCGATGACGAAGGCGACCCGCAGCGAAGGAAGAGGAATGACGTCGAACCAGTCTCCGGCGATGTCCGCCCCGCCGCCGGCCGGCCGGTACAGACCCGCGGTCTGGGCGGCCGGATGGTCCGTCGTGGCGCGTGGGAGCAGGCGTTGTTGCAGGGCCACGGCCGCGCGGTGCTCGCGGGTGTAGCGGCGGGCGTTGTCCACGCTCAGCGCGGCGCGGGAGGCGATCTCCGTGAGGAGGTCCGCGTCCGCCTGGTCGAATGCCTCCGGGTGCTCGGTGCGCCAGACGGCGACCGCACCGAGCACGAGGCCGCGGGCGAACAGGGGTGCGGAGACGGCCGAATGCCCGTGTTCGGGGATGAGGAGCGGGATGAGTTCCGAGTGGCCCTCGGCCATGGCCAGCGCGCTCGCCCGGTCGGGGACGAGGACGGTCTCACCGCGCTGGACCCGTCGTAGGACGGGCAGGTCCGGCATCGGCGGGTCCGCGACGCCCGGCGGTCCGAATCCGGCGGGCCAGGGGCCCGCCGAGGCTGCGGCGACCCTGCGCATGTGCCATGATCCCGCGCCGGACAGCTTCGGGGGCTCGTCACCGTCGAGCACGGGCTCGGCGAGGCTGGCCCAGGCCAGATCTCCGAAGGCCGGGACGAGAACGTCCACCAGGTCCTGGGCTGTGCGCAGGACATCGAGGGAGCCGCCGATCCGGGCCGATGCCTCGTGGCGCAGATCCTGGTGGCGCCCGCGCTCGGCGGCGTCGGTGAAGAGCGCGGCGACACCGGTGGAGCGACCCTTCTCGTCTTCCAGGCGGAAGGCGGAAAGGGACAGCGCGCGCTGCCGGCCGAGCCCCCGTTGTGAACGCACCCGCAGCTCTCGGTCGATCAGCGGCTCGCCGGTGTCCAGCACCCGGCGCAGCGCGGCCTCGGCGTCATCGGCGTCCTCGGGGGATACGATCTCGCACAGCCGGCCACCGACCGCCGCGCCCTCCGTGCCGAGGGTGCCCGGCGCAAGGTTGGTTCGCGTGATGCTCAGATCGGTGTCGTGCAGGGTGATCCCGATCCGGTCCTGGGCGAGCAGTCCGCTCATGAGGGCCATGCCCTGTGCCCAGTCGCTCGCGAACTGAACGGGTGCGGCCAGGACCAGGACCTCGGAGGAACCGTCCAGCCGCAACGCGTGGTAGGCGACTTCGACCAGCTGGCCGGAGCGGTGCCGGAGCACTGCCTGCCCGGTCGCAGGAACCCTGCCGCCGCCGGACGGGTCAGGACGCCGGTGCACTGCTTCGACCAGCTGAGCGACCGGCTGACCGCACACCTCCACCGCCGTACGGTCGAGCAACTCCGCAGCCGTTCGCGACCATCGCAGCACGACCCCGCCTCCGTCGACCACGACGGCGGCCACCCCGCTGAACGACAACGATCCGCCACCGACAAGACCGCTCGAGGTGTCCATCTCGCTCCTCGCTGGTGTCGAACCCATCACACACTCCGCATGCCCATTATCAGTCGATATACGAAGTGACGATCAGCGACTCGGCACGGGAGGTACGGACCAGGGCTTCCGCGCGCTCCAGGCGGGCGCTCCCGTAGGAGCGCCGGCCTTCTTCCAGGTCGTCTTCACCGCGCACCGTGCCGAGGTGCAGCAGCGCGGCCCCCGCCGGCGTCGCGAGGTATCGGGCCGGCGCCGTGAACAACACGGTCGGCCAGCGCGTCGAAGATGAGGTTCTCGCAGGTCTTCCAGCGCCGGTAGACAGACGGTCTTCGCGGCCGGCCCTTCAGAGGCAAGCAGGTCGGCGGTGGCGGCCAGGACAGCCTGCCGCATGCGCTCACCGCGACGCCTGAGCATGTGCCCTGGATATGCCCTCGGCGACCGTGACCGTCGCAGGCCCGACTACGGAAGATCAGCCGGCGACGATGTTCGCCCTGAGGATACGGACGGCCTCGCGAGCGCCGTCGGCGGCGAAGCGGACCACACGTACCTCCTGGAGTGGCTTCCCAGGCTTGGGCGCCACAGGGTACGGCTCGCGCAGCTTGACGCTGAGCGTGGTGCTGACCTGGGGTTTCGTGGTGAGCGACAGCAATCCCAGCACGCGGATCCGCCACGCACGCTGCGGGCACGGTAGCCGGTAGCCGGTAGCCGGTAGCCGGTAGCCGGTAGCCGGTAGCCGACGCTACGCGGAGATGGCCGCTGCTCCGTCGGGGAGGAGTTGTTCGGTCCAGATGGTCTTGCCGCGGGCGTGGTAGCGGGTACCCCACCGCTGGGCGAACTGCGCGACCATGTAGAGCCCGCGCCCTCCCTCGTCGGTCTCCAGGGCGCGGCGGATGTGGGGCGAGGTGCTGCTGCTGTCGGTGACCTCGCAGATCAGGCTGCGATCGCGGATCAGCCGCATCCGAAGGGGAGGTGTGCCGTACCGGATGGCGTTGGTGACCAGTTCGCTGACGATCAGTTCCGTGGTGAACTCCAGGTCGTCCAGGCCCCATTCCGCCAGTCTCCGGGCTGCGAGCCTACGCGCTTCGGCTACGACCTCGGGGTCGGCCGGCAGATCCCAGGTCATGTATCGGTCCAGCTCCAGCCCGTGCACCCGTGCCACGAGCAGCGCCGCATCGCCGGGCGGGCGGCTCGACGGCCCTCCTGGCAGGGACGGACGAACCGAGCGCCTACGCCCGGTCCGAGGCAGTCGGACACGACCTGCACCGCAGCCATTACATCGTCGTGGTGCAGTGGTCGAACAGGGCCCCCGACGATTCCTTCGCACAGACCGTGAGGCGGGCGGCCTCTGCCGTGGGCATGCGCTCGCTGCTGACCCGCCGCTCCGACCACGTCGTCCTCATCGCCGACGAGAGGCCGCACGCCCGCGCGCTGTACGAGGCGCTCGCCCGGGAGACGGGAACACGGTCCGGGACGATCGGGGTGAGCGCCCCTTCCGATTCCCTGGACGACATCCCCCACCACTACCAGGAGGCGCAGCGCGCCCTGGACGTGCGCCGCCACTCCCGCGAGCGCTACGGCACGACGTTCTTCGACGAGCTCGGCCTCTACCGCATCCTGGGTCCCGGCAACGATTACCGGGAACTGGAGACGTTCGTCGACGAGTGGCTCGGGCAGCTCATCGACTACGACTCCCGGCACCACACGGCCATGGTGGAGACCCTGTCCCGGTACTTCGACTGCGGCGGCAACTACGACGAGACCGCCGACTCCCTCGCGATCCACCGCAGCACGCTGCGCTATCGGCTCCAGCGCATCCGCGACATCAGCGGCCACGACCTCGCTGACGTCGAGGACCGGCTGAACCTCCAGGTGGCGACCCGAGTGTGGAAGATCGTGCTGGGCGGACCGGGCTGACGCCTCACTGGAACTTTTGCGCCGAGCGGTGTCCGTAGCAGTTGGGCGGGCTGCCCTGCTACAGCGCTGCAGTGGGTGGGGGCCCTTCCTCGGATTGATCCAGCGAGGTCGCGTCGCGCCAGAAGACGGGGGTCTTGGTTCATCACCGCCATCGCTATGACCGGCGGGGCCTTCGGCACCGGCCTCGGAGGGGCCGGGAAGGCCCGGGCCGCGGCCCGGGCGTCACAGGGCGATGACGTGGAGGTCGACCAGGTCGAGCAGCGCCCGCAGAGCCGCGCTGGGCCGCCGGGTCGACGACGTGCCGAGATGCATGCTCCAGCGGAGCATGGCGTCATGGACGTCCAGGACGTGCAGGCCGGGGGTGCGGGCAACGGCGAACGCGGGCAGGAAGGCGATGCCCAGACCGTGCCGGACCAGTGCCGCCCCCATGTCGATGTCGGGCACTTCCAGTGCCACCCGGCGTACGACGCCCGCCGCCGCGAACGCCCGGTCGACCACCTCGCGGTTGCCGTAGCCCGGCGGGAAGTCCACGAAGGGTTCCCCCGCGAGGTCCGCAAGTGCCACCTTTCCCCGCTGCGCGAGCGGATGGCCGGCGCTCACCACCAGGACGAGCGGCACGGTGGCCAGCTCCCGTGCCTCGATCCCGGCGGGTTTACGTTCGGGCAGCGACAGGAAGGCCACGTCCAGGTCGCCGCTGAGCAGCGCGTGCGCCAGTCCCGCCGATCCGGTCGTCGCCAGCCGCAGCCGGACGTCGATCGCCGGATGCCGCGCGTGCAGCCGCCCGAGAAGCGCGGGCAGGTCCACCACCTCGACCGAGGTCATGGCGCCCACGTTCACCGTGCCGCGCAGCGTGTCCTGTGCGGCGCGCACGGCGTCCTGGGCCGCCTGGGCGGCGTGCAGGGTGGCCCGAGCCTCCGGCAGCAGCGCCGCGCCCGCCCCGGTGAGCCGGACCTGCTGCGACAGCCGACGCTGACGCTCCCGACGATCCGACTCACCGGATCCCAGCACCCGCTCCCGCCGGCCTGCCGCCCCGCGCCCGCGCCCGGCGCCGTGCCTCGCACACGACCGGCTTCTGGTTCGTGGCGGTGGCCTTCACCGTGCTGATGGCCTTCGGCACGGCGCCGACCCCGCTGTGGCCGCTGTACGAGGCCCGGGACCACTTCGGCGCGACCACGGTCACGGTGGCGTACGCCTCGATGGTCGTGGGCGCAGCGGCCGCTTTCCTCGGACTGGTCCACCTGTCGGACCGGCTCGGCCGGCGACGCGTCATCGTCCCGGCGCTACTGGCCGGCATCGTCGCGTCGGTCGTACTGATCGTGTGGCAGGACCTGCCGGGGCTGATAGCGGGCAGGATCCTGAACGGTGTCGGACTGGGGCTGATGGCCTCGACCGCGACGACGTACCTCCACGACCTCCACCACGAGGCCCGTCCGGAACGGACGGGTCCGGTGCTGCCCGGCATCGTGGCCACCGCCGCCAACCTCGGCGGCCTGGCCTCAGGGCCCCTGATCGCCGGAGCCGCCGCCGAATGGCTTCCCACGCCCCTGATCACCACCCAGGCGATCTTCACGCTCGCCATGGCAGTGTGCCTGGTGCTGGTCTTGTCCACGCCGGAGACCGTGGACCTGGAGCTGCCCGCGGCCGAACCGCCCAGCAGGTTCGTCCTGCGCCCCGGCGGCCGGCGGACGTTCGGCGCGGCCGGCGCGCTGGGCGCCTTCGCCTTCGCGATCCTGGGCCTGATCTCCTCCCTCGGGGCGAGCGTGCTCCACGGCACCCTGCACACCGATTCGCACCTCGTGGTCGGCCTGGCGGCCTTCCTCATGTTCCTTTTTCCGCATGGTCTTCGACGTCCTCCTGCGCTGATCGCCGCTAGCGCTGTGACCGGGAAGGTTCACCAGGGTGGGCCGCGCTGATGGCTCCCTCCGGCTCAGACGGGATCCGGGGGCGCTGCCCACGATGGCGATTGTTGGAAAACGACCGACGTTGCCCTCGCCTCACTTGATCTAGTCATCAACGGCTCGGGACGATTGGCATGCGTGATGCTGCCGGCGATCCGGTGCTGCCTCGTCGATCAGGTATGAGGTGCGTCCGGCACTGCACGCGACTGTTCGGTGCCGGCTTGGGCCGACCTTACGCCTCCGTGGGGTTGGTCGGTCGCGTTGCGTATCGGTGGCGCATGGCGTCACTGGCTGCAGGACCTGCGGTGAAGACGTAGGTGTCGCTGTCGTCGAGTCGGCGGCCGGTCTTGGCGTCGACGACGACGGGCTCGACTTCCTCGCCGCTGTGCGCGTCGATCAGGATCATGCTGCGTTCGGCCGGCGTGAGGCGGGAGTTGCCCCACGCGGCCAGGGCGACGACCACCGGTCGGAGGGAGCGCCCGAGTTCGGTGAGGACGTACTCGTGGCGTACGGGGTTGGTCTGGTAGGGCCGGCGCTCCAGCAGTCCGTCGGCGACGAGGGTCTTCAGCCGGGTGGTGAGCATGCTGGAGGAGATGCCCAGGCTCTCCTGGAACTGGTCGAAGCGCGTGTAGCCGTCAAAGGCGTCGTGGAGGATCAGCAGCGTCCACCACTCGCCTACGTGTTCCACCGTCGTGGACAGTGGGCACTCCCGGTCCTCCAGCCTGATCCGGCTTGCCATGGTGGCCATCCCTTCGGTTACTGCTAAAGTCGAAGTTAGTAGCTTCTATTTTAGCAGTAACGACGGGAGGGACGCCTTCTGCGCCCGCACCCGGGAACGGAGCACACCGTGACGACACCTATCAGCGAATCCCTCGAAGGCCGACGCGCTCTGGTCACCGGCGGCACCAAGGGCACCGGAGCCGCCATCGCCCGACGTCTCGCCCAGGCCGGCGCGACCGTGCTGGTAACGGCCCGCAGCCGCCCCGACGACGTCGAGGAGAAGGCGTTCATCAGCGCCGACCTGTCCACCGCCCAGGGCGCAGCCCATGTGGCCGCCGAGGTGGACGCCCGCGTGGGCGGCGTCGACATCCTGGTCAACACCCTCGGCGGGTCAGAGGCGCCGGCCGGAGGGTTCGCCGCGCTCGGCGAGGACGACTGGGCCAGGGAGCTGAACACGAACCTGCTGGCCGCCGTCCGCCTGGACCGCGCACTCCTGCCGCACATGATCGCCACGGGTAAGGGCGTGGTCGTGCACGTGACCTCGATCCAGCGCCGCATGCCGCTGTGGAACGCAACCCTGGCCTACGCCGCCGCCAAGGCCGCCCTGACCACCTACAGCAAGGGCCTGGCCAACGAGGTCGCCCCGCACGGCGTCCGTGTCAACACCGTCTCGCCCGGTTTCGTGCAGACCTCGGCCGCCGACAACCTCGTCGCCCGGATCGCCCACGAAGCAGATATCACGCAGGAAGCGGCGCTGGGCCGGCTCATGGACTCCCTGGGCGGCATCCCGCTCGGCCGTCCCAACCGGCCCGAGGAAGTCGCCGAGCTCGTCGCCTTCCTCGTCTCCGACCGCGCCTCGGCCATCGTCGGGGCCGAACACGTCATCGACGGCGGCACCACCCCCACCGTCTGAACCCGCCACCACCCCCAAGGAACGTCATGTACGACAACCAGCCCCGAACCAGCACCCCGGACACCCTGCCCGAGGTGATCACCCGCTACCTGACAGCGCACCGCGCCCACGACACCGCCACCGCACTCACGGCATTCACCCGAGAAGCCACAGTGATCGACGACCGCAACACCTACGAGGGCATCGAAGCGATCGGGAAGTGGCTCGACCTATCGGCCACCGAATTCACCTACACCATCCACCTCACCGGCGCCCAGCAGACCGACGCAACCCGCTACATCGCCACCCACCACCTCGAAGGCAACTTCCCCGGCGGCACCATCGATCTGCGGTACCAGTTCACACTCCGCGACGGCCTCATCGAACGCCTCGTCATCGAACCCTGAGTCCCTGCCGACGCCACCCGTTGCCGCCTCAGGCGAAAAGACCCGCTCGCCCCGCAATCTCGGTGACTCACCTCCCTGCCAGGACAGGCCGCCAGTCCCTTGGGCCGTCCGCTCCAGCGGATGCCCTACTTTCTTGATCGTGGTTCGAACTGGGCACTCGTAAGATCAGCGGGACCCAGGGGCTCTGGGTATGGCTGTCAGCGGTTCGCTATGAGATGGCTGGAAAGGCTTGGCCGCGCGGAGCCCCGCGACGACTCGAAGTCGTTCACAGGGCACGACCTCAGCACGCCCTGGGACCAACTGGACCGCGCCCACTACAACGGATACGCACTGTGGACGTATCTCACCACGCCCTTCCTGCTGGCGATGCCCGGCTTCACCGACATCGCGGGCGGGTTTGCCGCGGCACAGTAGGTCTACGACACCGTTGAAGCGGACGGGATCCGCCTGCCCAGCAGACGCGGGGCCTACCGAAGCGATGCGGACAACCGCCCGATCGTGTGTCGGGGGATTATCTGGAGGCTGCCGTGACGGCAGCGGCCGTCGCGCGTGCGTACAGGGCACTGGAAGTGTTCGTGAACATGTCGCAGCTGACCGTCTCCAAGATGGACCTCACCAGCACCGCCGAGTCTGTGCAGCAACGGCAGCACTGGCTGGTGGAGCAGGTCCTCGACTGGTCGGGTCTTCCCGTCGTCCAGGTCAGGCCCACCCGTGTTCATGGAGAACCCGCTGTTCCGTACCGGCTTCTCCTCGATCGCGAAGGACAGGACCATCAGGCTGCCCTTCGGCCGGGCTAAGACCTCCCCTGTGGCGGCCGGGACGTAGCCGCGGTCGTGGAGGAGATCCTGGCCGATCCGGCCCGGCACATCGGCCGAACCTACGAGCTGACCGGCCCTCGCTCGCAGGACATCGCCGCCATGGCGTCGGAGGTCTCCGCAACTCTGGGACGACCGGTCTGTTACACCGACGTCCCACTGCAGGAATGGATCGACGACGATCTCAGACCGCTGGGGCTGCCGGACCATGCCTTCCAACACATCTCCACCATGGCTCGCCTTCACGCTGAGGATCGATACGACCGGAAGGCGGACGGGGCCGAGCAGGTCACCGGGCGGTTTCCTTCGGGGGTGGCCGGTTACGTCCGTGCGAGCCCCAGCCTGTTCAGCCTCTGAAGTCGCGTTCTTGTCCTGCGGCGGACCCCACCAGGTCAATGAGATCCACTACCCCGACGAGGAAGAACGTCGCGCCGCGGCCGAGGAATCCAGTCCAATGGGCCGCTTCGGGTCACCCGCCGAGGTGGCGGCAGCGGTGGTCTTCCTCGCCCGAGCGCGCCACTGGGAGCGAGCGCGTCCAGGTGACGCACACGGTGGTCGACTCGGCCTTTCGGTCACACTGCTTGATCACCACCACACACAGACCCTCCAGGCACCGCGGCCGTGAATCGCGACCACCGGCCGTCGCAAACGTGCCAGAGAGGGATCCGCTGGTCCACCCGCTTGGCAGCAGACCGCGCCTGCGGGCTGGGGCACCCTCGCACGCTGACCGTGCGATCTGCGACCTGGTTTCCTGAAGATGAAGGGCGAGCGGGTAGGAGGCCTCCTGCGGCTCATCGATGGTGGCATCCACCTCGTCGTGGTGGCGCTCCTCGTACTGCTCGCGGGGCGTCTGAGCGCTGGGGACGTCCCCGATCGGTCCAGGGGCCGTACCGCGAGGAGATGGCCATTCTCTAAGCCGCTCATCGTGACGGCCGAGACGAATAGGTTCTCCCGGAGGAACGTCGAGGGGTTCGAACCGCTCATCCGGGCGGGGCTGATCCTCGTGATGGCGACAGCGGCGTACGTGTGGCGGCGCTCGACGCGGCCGGGAGACTATTTCCCGCTCCAGGAGGCGCGGCGCTCTCCGTCGCCGGCGCCGTCAGCCACCTCGGTGCGCGGGCCCTGATCCGTCGCCTTCCGCCGCCACGGCGGCCCGCACCCGCTGCTCCTCGCGAGCAGAGCCGACGTCCCGTTCCAGGGGTGTGCGGCTCACGGCTGTCGCGAGGTCTTCCAAGGCCCGTTTTTGCAGTTCCGCTTCGCGCCGCACGACTGGGCTCCCGTTGCCGGCGGCGGCGTCCTCCCACGCGTGAAGCGCCTCCTCCACGCGTCCCCAGTCCGGATTCCTGTGCTCGCGCACGGCGACTGCTGCTTTTGCGGTGTCCGTCTCCAGGGCCTCGGCGAATCGCTCGGCCTCGGGGACGAAATGGCTGTCGGCCCGCGGGACGTGGCTCTCCATGAGCATCGCTGCCCGGCCGAACCCCTTGAGCGCCTCCTGTGCCTCCTGCGCCTCGCGCGACGTCAGGCCCCTGGGGCGGACCGGTTCCTGCCTTGCCCGGTCGTAGGCCTCCTGCCAGGCGGCACGTGCCTCCCTGCTCTCCAGCAGTGCCCGGCGCATGTCGACGTGACGCTCCGGGGTCGGTTCGGCGTAGTTGCGGAGCACCGCGGCCGCGTAGCGGCCGTCGGCGGCGAGCCAGTCCGCGAGCCGGCCCGGCAGTCGGGGTGTCTCCCATGCGGGGAACACCACGTAGGCCAGCATCGCCAGGGCCCCGCCGAGCAGGGTGAGTACCACCCGCTCCGGGACTGTCTGCTCCCACGCCTGGCCGCCCATGCCGAGCAGGAAGACGACGTACGCGGCGGTGAAGCACTGGGAGTACGCGTAGCCGGTACGGTTCAGCGTGTACGACAGGCCCGCCGAGACCACCGCCAGCGCGCCGGACACATGGGCGTCCGGGCCCAGGGCCCGCACCATCCCGCTGGCGAGCGCGACTCCCGCCAGGGTCCCGGCGAGACGGGCCACCGCACGCGCGTACGTCCGGTGGAAGTCCGGCCGCATCACCATCACCGAGGCGATGGGCGCCCAGTAGCCGTGGCCCAGGGGTAGCCGGGCGGCGATCAGATAGCCGAGCGTGGCCACCGCCGCCAGGCGGACGGCGTGCCGGAACACGGGCGAGTCCCGGCGGAGCTCACGGCGCACCGCCCGGACGACGACCGGAACCAGCCGGAGCATGGTCGGGCGCACCAGGAACTGGGCGCCGGCGAGGCCGGGCGGCGTGGGCGTCCTCCCGCTCAGGCAGCCGCTCCCGGCGATCTCCAACGCCTCACCGAGCAGTTCCACGAGCCGCTCGGCGGCTTGCCGCGCGGGGCCCTCCAGCACCTCGTGCTCCTCGTCGACGCGCAGGACGTCGAGGCTCTCGGGCCGCACCTCGGCGGGAGCGCCATGGCGGATCGAACGGGCGGCCGCGTCCAGGACGTCGGCGGCCGCGTCAAGCAACTCCCGGGCGCGGTCACGCCCGGGTCCTTCCGCCGGGGCGCCGACGTCGGGGTCGGCGAGCGCGGCGACGACCGGCCGAATGCGCTCGGCGAGGCCGCGAGGGCCATGGAGGACGGGGGGACGGGTGCGGGCCTGTGACGGCGTCACGGCGGCCGCGTCCCGGGCCGTCATCAACGGCTCCGGGTCGAACGGGGCGGTCGGGTCGTGCCGCAGCCGGCGGGCGTAGTCCGCCACGGCGGCGAGGGCGTCGGCGAGCGCGTCACGATGCGCTCCCCAACGCCGGATCGGGAACAGCAAGATCAGCACGGCCTGTGTCACGCCTCCGAGTGCGATGACCCCGGCGTGCTCCAGGGCTCGCCCGACGCTCGTGGGCAGGGTGATGGTCACGAGCATGGCGCCCACGGTCGTCGCTGCGACGATCCCAGCGGTCGATCCGACGGCCCACGCCATTCCCGCGGCGAAGGCCCATACGGCCAGCAGTGGGAGGAACGTCACGAGCCGCCCCGCCGCCAGGTAGCCCACGAAGGTGCTGAGCGCCAGACCCGCGCCCGCGCCGAGCGCGACCACCTTGCGCGGACGCCAGCTGCGCTGGAAGGTAGCCCCACCCGCGGAGTAGGCGCCGAGGGCGGCGGACGCGGCATACGCAGGGGAGACCATCCACAGCGTCGGCCCGACGACGATCGCCACCCCAGCGGCCGTGCGCAGCGCGAGCAGGGGCTCCAGTCGCGTCTCCTCGATCGTGAGCCCGGATCGCACGACCTCCCCGAAGGCCCGCAGCCCAGTCACGGGTGTCCGCCTGGCCGGAACGCCCTGCCGGGTCGCGTCGGCCTGGTTGGGGTGTGGCAGCCGTCGGACAAGGAAGCCTCCCACACGGTCTGCGGACTGGCCGGCGGCCGCAGCCGCTGGACGGGGTGCTGCCACGGCGGACACTGCCGAGCGTCCGCCGTCCGTCCTCCGGGCCGGAGCGCGGGCAATCGCTGTTGGTTCAGGTCCGGCCGGAGCGCGGCGATCGCCCCCAGCCCCGTCCGGCGGACGGGCAGATCGGCACCCGTCCCCCGGGCCGGTCCGGGGGAAACAGGTGGCACAGCGGCCCCGAGCCTCTTACCGCTTGTGGCCGTTGCCGTGTCCGTTGGGATGCAGGACCACCTTGGTCCACCCCTCGTCACGGGCGTCGAAGTGCTCGTAGGCGGTGGGGGCCTCGTCCAGGCTGAGCTCGTGGGAGACGACGAAGCTCGGCTTCGCCTTCCCGCCGGCGATCAGGTCCCGCAGCGCCCGATTGTATTTCTTCACCGGAGCCTGCCCGGTTCCCATGTGCTGGCCCTTGAACCACATCATGCCGAAGTCGATCGGGACCTTGCCCTGAGCTTCCAGCTCGCCCTGGGCTTCCGCGCCGCCGGGATCCTGGGGCAGGAACACGCCCACCACGCCGATGTCGCCGGTGAACCTGACCGAGTCGATCAGTCCGTTGAGCGTGAGGCTGGCGTCCTCGTGTCCCTGGGGGTCGTGTGCCTGGTAGCCGACGCACTCGCAGCCGTTGTCGGCGCCCAGACCGAGGGTGGCCTCCTTGACGACCTCCGCCGGGTTCTGCTCGGCGGTGTTGATCGGGATGGCCCCGATCTCCTCCGCCTTGCGCAGCCGGTCGGGCTGGTGGTCGACCGTCCAGACGCGGCCGGCGCCCTTGAAGAGCGCGGAGTAGGTCGCCATCAGTCCGACGGGGCCAGCCCCGAAGACGATGGTCTGGTCACCCGGTTTGACGTGGGCCATCTCCGTGGCGTGATACCCGGTGGGGAAGATGTCGGCGAGCATCACGTAGTCGGTCTGCCGCTCGGCGGCGTCCTCGCCCAGACGCAGCGCGTTGAAGTCGCCGTAGGGCACGCGCAGCAGCTCCGCCTGGCCGCCCTGGTAGGGGCCCATGTCGGCGAATCCGTAGGCGGCTCCGGCGAGGGCCGGTTCCGGCTGCATGGTCAGGCAGTAGTTGGTCAGACCCTGCTCGCACTGCTTGCAGAAGCCGCAGGCGATGTTGAAGGGCAGGACCACGTACTCGCCCACCTGGACCTTGCGGACGGCCGAGCCGACCTCCACGACCTGGCCCATGTTCTCGTGTCCCAGGGTGCGGCCGGACTCGAACGAGGTACGGCCCTCGTACATGTGCAGGTCCGAACCGCAGATGTTGGTGGTGGTGATTTTGACGATGATGTCGCAGGGGTGTTCGATCTTCGCGTCCGGTACGTCCTTCACGGTGACCGTTCGCGGTCCTTCGTATACCGCTGCTTTCATGGTGACTTCCCTTGATGTCGCGGCATGGCGGTGATGGGAAGGGCGCAAAGAGCGTGACTCTCGGAAGTGCTGTGACGCGGTTCGGGGCTCCGGCACGCCTCTGCGGGCCGTTCACCTGGATCAGATGGAACGGTCATTTGCCGCCGGTCCGCCCGGCGGAGCTTCGGCGCTCCGGCGGCGTTGCGTCCGGGTCCCCGTCGGCCTCCGAGGCGAAACAATTACGCACCGACCGATCAGCGGAATCTCCGGACCGTGACGACCACCAACCGACGGCACGTCCCCGACTGAGGTCACCAGCTAGTCACCGTGGTCGTCCTGCAGCACGCTGCGACGCTCCTGTTCGCGCTTGGAGTAGGCGGCTGCCCGGATCGCCTCGTCGCTCTCCAGGCCCGATCCCAGCGCGCCGCCCACCGTGGCGACCGAAGCGACGAACCATGACAACGTCCAGTACTGCGTGGCATGCAGCGGGGTTCGTGCCATGGAGGCGAACACTCGGTCGTTGAGGATGAACAGAGCCCACACCAGGTTGATGACCATCAAACCCACGTAACAGACGAGCACCCCGATACCCACCGTCACGACCGTCGAGGCGTTGTAGAGAGCCGCCCTCTTCCTCGCCTCCGGCGAAACCTCGTCCGTTCGATGCCACAGGTTCGCGTCCACGATCAGCCAGCCGATCATGAGCGCGACAGACCCGACCATGGCGATCACCAGGCGTGGCGTGCTCAGGGAGGTGGCCAGGTTCCAGATGGTGGAGTTCACGGTAGCGACCGCTCCCGTGGCGAGCGCGGCCGCCAGGGCTTTCGACAAGCCCGGCACCAAACGCCACGGCCGGTTGGCGCGGACCATGCCGAGGAGCACCCTCAAGTAACCGCGCGGCCCGCTGATGACGTACCGCAGGTCGGCGATCTCCTCCTCACCGACCTGGCCCGGATGGATGGGGGCGAGACGACCGGTGAAGGGCCCCCGCAGCGGCTGGCTTCCCGGAGCCCCCTCAGGCCCGGTGGCCTGCGGGCCCGCCAAGCTGAGCACGGCTTCCTCCACGGCCTGCTGGGCCCTTGTCTGCAGCCGGAAGCCTCCCAGCGTGGGAAGAGACAGCAGCGCCAGGCCGTGTTCGTGACTCAGATCCACCACGAGCTTGCGCCCATGTGAGTGCAGCGGAAGGTCGGTGAGGGCCACGATGATGTCCCAACTCTCCGCACTTCCGCGGTCCATGATCCGGTGCATCAAGGTGGGCGGGTCCTCGGTCCCTGCGGTGAAGGGCTCACTGACCACCTCGACGTCGAACCGTCGTCCCTGGCCTGACTTGTCGGCGAGCCGAGCAGGAAGAATCCGGGCCATGCGCTGCGCGATCTCCGTGGGCGCGTCCGGATCCGCCAGGAGGGCCACGACCGTAACGCGCTGAGACGACACCCGCATGACTCCTTCTCGTCGGCTGCCCTCGCGATCGCCCGTGCCCACAGGATGCCCGCGAAGTAACGCCGACGCTGCGTGACACGCAGGCCCCTGCCAGCAGGTGCAGGCGGTACGGTCGGATCTCCTCGTGCTCTCCCGTGCAGGACCTGCCCCATCACCGGGCCACACGGTTGCGTGCGCCACCACGAACACCAGCTCCGTGCCACCCTGGGCGGCACCGCACGCCGCGCCACCGGACACCCCGCTTCGGTGTCCTGCCCGGAAGTGCGCAGGCAGGGGGCAGGCGAAGACCCCGACTGGTTCGGGGGAGCCCAGCCGGGGCCGATCGAGAGTGGGCGCGAAGGGCGGTCGCCTCGCGGCGGGGGCTCCATGAGGCTTCCGCCGAACGATCGTCCTCATGGGCAAAGGGTGAGGCCCGGGGACACAGTTCCCTTCACGCCCACATACGGATCAACGGTGAAGCACTCTCGAATGTTCCCTGGGAGCGTCTCATACCGGGTTCCCGGCGTGATCAGGTAGTCAGGAACGGTGAACAAGGACGCGACCGACCCCTTCGTGCATGTCCGGGGCGCCGGTGAGAACAACCTGCGGAACATCGATGTCGACGTTCCGCGGGACGCGATGGTCGTCATCACCGGCGTCTCCGGTTCGGGCAAGTCCTCGCTCGCGTTCGGCACGCTCTCCGCGGAGGCCCAGCGGCGCTACTTCGAGTCCGTAGCACCGTATGCCCGAAGGCTGTTGCAACAGGTCGGCGCACCGCACGTGCAGGAAATCACCGGACTGCCACCGGCCGTGGCCCTGCAGCAGCGACGCGGGTCGCCCAGCCCGCGCTCGACGGTCGGCACCCTCACCACGCTGTCCAATCTGCTGCGCATGCTGTACTCCCGCGCCGGCACCTATCCACCCCGCGCCGCACAGCTGGAAGCCGAGTCGTTCTCACCCAACACCGCGGCCGGCGCCTGCTCAAAGTGCCACGGACTGGGCGTCGTGCACGACGTCGCCGAGGATCTGCTCGTCCCGGACCCCTCGTTGAGCATCCGCGAGGGGGCGATCGCCGCCTGGCAGGGCGCCTGGCAGGGCGTCAACCTGCGCAGTGTCGTGAGCGGGCTGGGGATCGACATCGACCGACCCCGGCGCAAACTCAGGAGGAAGGACCGGGACTGGCTGCTGTACACGGACGAGCAGCCCTGCGTGTACATCGAGCCGGAGGAGGACCGCGTCGACTACGGCTACCAGGGCAAGTTCTGGAGCGCCCGCAAGCACGTCATGCATGTCCTCGCCGACTCCAAGAGCGAGAAGATGCGCGAACGGGCGCTCCGCTTCGTCCGGAGTGTGCCCTGCCCCGAGTGCCACGGCAGCGGGCTGCGGCCCGAGGCGCTCGCCGTGACCTTCGCCGGACGTTCCATCGCCGAGATCAACGCGATGCCGCTCACCGAGGTCGTGACGCTGCTGCGGCCCGTCGCGGGGCGGTCCGAGGCCGGCGCCACCACGTCGACCGCACGATCCGGGGAGACGACCGAGGTCGCGGTCCGGATCTGCCGCGATCTGGTCGCGCGGGTCGACGTACTACTCGACCTTGGCCTCGGATATCTCAGCCTCGGGCGCCGCTCGACGACCCTGTCGCCCGGCGAGGCGCAGCGCCTGTGGATCGCCACCCAGCTGCGCTCGGGGCTGTTCGGCGTCGTCTACGTCCTCGACGAACCCTCCGCGGGCCTGCACCCGGCTGACGCGGAACCGCTGCTGGAGGTGCTGGACCGCCTCAAGGCGGCGGGCAACTCGCTGTTCGTCGTGGAGCACGACATGGACGTCGTACGGCGGGCGGACTGGGTGGTCGACATCGGCCCCGGTGCGGGCGAGGGCGGCGGACGCGTGCTGTACAGCGGCCCGGTCGCCGGTCTTGAGCGGGTCGGGGAGTCGGCCACGAGCCAGTACCTGTTCGGGCGCGCCCAGCCGCTCGACCACCGCCCGCGCACACCGCACGGCTGGCTGCACCTGCGCGGTGTCTCCCGCCCACAATCTGCACGACGTGTCCGTCGACGTACCGCTCTGCGTAGCGTCAGCGCGCGCCTGCTCGGCGTCAGCGCGCGCGAGGGTGCGCAGCGAACCCCCATTCCGACGACGAGCGGGGGGTGCGCCACCCTGTCAACTCCTTCAGAGTATCTCCAGGGGTGTGGGCCCGCTGGGCGGCGGGAACGACTCGTCGAGAGCGTCGAGCGCCTCGGTAGGCAGGTGGAGGTCCACCGCGCCGCGGTTCTCCCGAACGTGGTCGGGTGATCCGGAACGCGGGATCGCGGCCACCCCCTGTTCCAGCACCCAGGCGAGTGCCACCTGGGCCGGCGTGGCGCCGAGGGCCCGGGCCACGGCACCCAAAGCCTCGACCTTCAGCAGCCGCCCCTGCTCGATCGGGGAGTAGGCCATGACCATCACCCCGGCCTCGCGGCACCAGGGAAGCAGATCCCACTCGATGCCGCGCCGGGAGAAGTTGTACAACACCTGGTCGACGGCCACGGCGTCGCCGCTGGGGAGGGTGGTCAGCTCGACCATGCCGGCGACGTCCAGATTGCTCACGCCCCAGTAACGGATCTTCTCCGCTTCCATCAGGTCGGTGAATCCCGCAAGAGTCTCCTCGAGTGGCCACCGTCCCCGCCAGTGCAGCAGGTAGAGGTCCAGCCGTTCCGTACGGAGCCGCCGCAGGCTGCCCTCGCAGGCGGCGACGGTGCCTTTCCGGGTTGCGTGGCCGGGCAGCACCTTGCTGACGAGGAAGACCTCTTCCCGGCGTCCCCGGAGGGCTTCCCCGACGAGTTCCTCGGCTGCGCCGTCGCCGTACATCTCCGCCGTGTCGACGACGGTCATGCCCAGGTCCACGCCCAGCCGCAGCGCGGCGATCTCCTGTCCACGCCGGGCCGGGCTACTCCGAGTTTCACCCTCGCGGCGACGCAGCTCGCCGTTGGCTCGTGCGCCGTCTCAATCCTTTGCGTCCGGCGCTGGCAGAGCCGCTTCCTACCTGTCGTCTTCGTCTCGCCCGTCTTCGAAGACGAAAAGCGGCTTGGCGTCGCGGGCGGGTGTTTCGGCGCGCGCGATGGCTTCAGGGAAGCGTTCGAGCGGGAACGGCTGGCCCTGGGGGATGCTCAGCACTTCATCAGTGACGAGACCGCGGACCTGGGACCGTGCATTCAACGCATCCTCAGGTGCCTGGTCCAGTGCGTGCGCGGAAGGCCGCTCCAGGGGGACCATGGAAGCCGAAGCACTCCGTAGGTACGGGGCAGGGCCACGGACTGGCGCGAGTGGAGGCCCTTGTGGTCCGGCGCATGGAAGGGGTGCCCGTGTGACCGCAGCCGATGGGCGTCCGGGTGACACCGGCCAGCCGGAGGAACGATCGTCGCAGCCGAGTGGGCTGATGGATCTTCTCGGCGTTGCTGCGGTGCTGTTGGATGCCGATGGGCGGATCGATTTGTGGAGCCCGGAGGCCGAGGACCTGTTCGGCTACACCGCTGAGGAGGCGCTCGGGCAGTACGCCGCGCCGCTGCTCGTTCACGAGCAGCAATGGGATCTGATGATCAAGCTGTTTGCCGAGGTCATGGCTACCGGGGAGAGGTGGGTCGGGGCCTTCCCCATCCGGCACAAGGACGGCAGCACTCGCTTGGTGGAGTTCCGCAACATGCGGCTGCTGGACAGCCTGGGTGACTTCTACGCGCTTGGTCTGGCCACCGACAGGTCAAAGCTTCGGGAGGTCGAGAGGGACGTCGCCCTGTCCACACGGCTGATTTCTCAGTCGCCCATCGGGCTGGCGATCCTCGACACCCAATTGCGGTACGTCGCCGTCAACCCCGCTCTGGAGCGGATGCACGGCATTCCCGCGGAAGACCATCTGGGCCGGCACTACCGCGAGATCATGACCTCGGCGAAGTTCGAGGGGCCGGAGGCCGGGATGCGGCAGGTCCTCAAGACCGGGGTCCCCATGGTCGACGAGTACACCATCGTCGGCCACACCCCCGCCGACCCGAACGTGCACGCCTGGTCGATCTCGCTGTACCGGCTGGACGACCCCCAGGGGCGGGTCCTCGGGGTGGCCGACCTGGTGGTGGACGTCACCGACCGTTACCAGGCAGCCGCCGAGGCCGCCGAGGCCCGCCATCGCCTGGCCTTGATCGCCGACGGCTCTGCCCGCATCGGCACCACCCTGGAAGTGGAACAGACCGCCCGAGAG
>NZ_JBIBJK010000044.1:0-21304 GCF_042958635.1 Streptomyces sp. NPDC007971 | reverse complement strand
AGCTGCTCGACCTCCTGGAAGGACCCCGGGTCCAGGAGCAGCTCGATGCGCTCCCGCGCCGTCAGCTTGCCCTTGGCGTGCTGCGCCTCGGTCGCGGCCGGTGCGCCGTCGAGGACTTCACGGCGGATGCGGTCGAGTTCGTCGATCCGCTCCTGCATCGTCATGGCCGACTCCCTTGTCGGTTCAGCTGGTTCGGTGGGCGACGTAGTCGCACAGGGCCAGCAGCGCGTGCCGGGCCGGAAGCGCGGGCAGCGGGTCGAGCGCCGCGCGGGCCCGGTCCAGGCGGCGGTGCAGCACGGCCTCGGTCTCGGCGAGGGCGGGCGAGCGGGCGAAGAGGTCCAGGGCGCGCCGGGCGGCGGCCGCGGGGACGGGGCCCGTCGCGAGCAGGTCGCGCAGTTCGGCGTCGGCCGGGCCGGTGCCGTCCAGGACCAGCAGCACCGGCAGGGTGGGCACGCCGGCGAGCAGGTCGGTGCCGCGCTCCTTGCCGCTGACGTCGGCCGGGGACCGCAGGTCGAGGAGGTCGTCGGCGATCTGGAAGGCGACGCCCAGGTGTTCGCCGTACTCGGTCAGGGGGGTCACGGCGCCGGGTGCGCCCGCCTGGAGGGCGCCGATGCCGAGGGACATCGACAGCAGGGCCGCGGTCTTGCCCGCGATCACCTGGAAGTAGTGGGTGACGGGGTCCTCCCCGGGGGCGGGGCCGGTCAGTTCGCGCAGCTGGCCGGCCACCAGGCGCCCCGCGGTACGGGCGTTGAGCTGTACGGCGTCGGGGCCCAGCTGCGCGGCCAGCTGGGCGGCGCGGGCGAGCAGCCAGTCGCCGCCGAACACCGCGGCCCGTTCGCCGAAGCGGGCGTGGACGCTGGGCACGCCGTGCCGGGTGGGGGCGCCGTCCATGACGTCGTCGTGGTACAGCGAGGCCGTGTGGACGAGTTCGGCGACGACGGCGGCCTGGGTGATCCCCTCCCGCCACGGTTCGCCGAACTCGGCGCCGAGCAGCACCAGCAGCGGGCGCAGCCGCTTGCCGCCGGCCTCGGCGAGATATCCGGTGAGCGCGCCCACGCGGGGATCGCCTGCGTCCTGCGCCAGGGCCAGAAGCCATTTCTCGACGCGCTCCAGGGATTCCCCGAGCCGGGCCTCCAGGCCGGGATCGTCGAGGGCGAGCCGGCCGAGCGAACCGGATTCCCGGGGTTCGGCGAGATTTTCCGGCGCGGTCCCGGCGACGTGCCGCACACTCATGGCCAGACCCTTCCGACGCGTGATGGAGCAGTGTCGATTTCGTACATGTGGACGACCACTCTCCGCACCGGCCCCGTGCGCCTCAACTGCGCTGACATGAAGGTGCCACCCGCCGCGGGGCACGCCGGGAAACGCACGGCGTCAGGTTCCTGCCATATTCCGGGCGGCCGGTCCGGAATCCGGGGACCGACGTTATGTTCCCGTTCCGAATACTGCTTTGGACTCGACTCCCCTGAAAGGGACGGGAATTGCGTACCCGATTCGCTCTCTCCGCCGTGCTCGCCGCCGCCGTGCTCACCGCCGCCGCCCCCACCGCCCTGGCCGCCGGGGACGACGCGCGGCCCGCCGCCCGCTCCTGCGGCACACTGCGGCTGACGGGTTCACTGCCCGTGCCGCCCGCGGGCATGGCGGTGCAGCAGGACGTCTCGATCGGCGCGGACTGCACCCCGCGGCCCGGCGCGGTGCGCCTGGTGCCGGTGGACCGGGCGAAGGGGGCCGCGCCGGCACGGCGGGCCACGGCCGCCGCCACCGCCACGGACGGCGCCCACCACATCTCCAGCTGGAACGAGATGTACGACTGCTGCAACATCCGGATGACCGGCCTGTACACGACCTCCGACTGGACCACCGGCGGCGGCCGGGTCGTCACCGCCGCCACCGACGCCACCGAGCAGCACAACCGTGAGCCGTGGAACGCCGGGTGGTCCCTGGCGTCGTCCGCCCACGGCGCCGACTGCACGGCCGACTGCGCCGCCTCCCACGCCGAGGCGCACGCGGACTTCAGCTACCGGGGCATCTTCGACGTGACCGGGAACTGGTACGCCAACAGCCACCACTCCTTCGTCGACCTGGGCGCCGACGGCACCGCCTCCTGCCGTTTTGACGTCGAGCTGCGCCACACCTTCGCCGGCTGGAACTGGCGGCACGGCTGCGCCTGACCGGTTTCGGACGAGCGTCCCCGGGGGCGCGGGCCGTCACGTGCACGGACGTATGGCAGCAAGCTGCCACGGATCCGGATACGGAGGCCCGCGCTTCCTACACTCGCCGAAACCCCCCACCGCACCGAACCCGCCGGAGGTGCTCCCTGTGCGGACCTGCCGGGCATCGGCCCGCCACACCGCTCACGGGCAACCGGACCACCCTCCGGTCATGACCGACGAACTCAGTGGCGCACCGGCCCACTTCCGGGCTCCGGCATCCGGCCATCGCCCCGCTGGGCAGGCCGGGCGGCGCCGGGCCTGCGCGCCCCTGCTCCTGCGGGGCCCGCTGCCGGAGGCGACGACCGTCTCCTCCGGCAGCGGCGAGGGCGCCCGGGACGTGCGGATACCAACGTTCACGAAGGAGTCTCATGTTCGGACGGATCGGACGGGCAGCCGTCCTCCGGCCCTGGCTGACCATCTCGGCCTGGATCGTCGCGGCGGTGGCGCTGGCCGTACTCGCCCCGCAGCTGAAGTCCACCAGTGACCAGGCCGACTTCCTGCCCTCGCACTACGAGTCGGTCCAGGCCGGCAAGGTGCAGGAGCGCGCCTTCCCGCAGCACGAGCAGCCGGCGGCCATCGCGGTGTTCCAGCGGGCCGACGGCGGGAAGCTGACGGCCGCGGACCGGGCCGAGGTCACCGAGATCGCCTCCCGTCTGCAGGGACTCGGCATCGACCACATCAAGCGGATAGCGACCGACCCCCAGGCCGTCTCGCCCAACGGGCGGATCGCCATCGCCAGTGTCGTCGCCACCGTCAAGGACCCCTACGACCCGGGGCTGATGGACTCGGTCGGGAAGGTGCGCGAGAAGGCCCGGCCGCTGCTCAAGGGCACTGATCTCAAGCTCGGCCTCACCGGGCAGGCGGCGAGCGCGCTGGACTCCAAGAACGCATCGGGCGACACCGACGCCATGATCATGTCGGCCACGCTGGTGCTCATCGTCGTCCTGCTGCTGATCATCTTCCGCAGCCCGCTGATCGCCGTGCTCCCCGTGCTCATCATCGGGGTGGCCTTCATGGTCGCCACCGGACTGATCTCCACGGCGGCGGAGCTCGGCGGTCTGAAGGCCGACAACTCCATCTCCGCCATCCTGATCGTGGTCCTGTTCGGCGTCGGCACCGACTACATCCTCTTCCTGCTCTTCCGCCACCGCGAGCAGTTGCGCTCGGGGCAGGCACCCAAGCAGGCCATGATCACCGCGGTCACCCTGGTCGGTGAGACCATCGCCTCCGCGGCCGGGGCCGTCATCGTCGCGTTCATGGCGCTGCTGCTGTCCACCATGGGCATGCTGCGCACGATGGGCCCCTCGCTCGCGATCTCGGTGGCGGTGGCCCTGCTCGCCGGACTCACCCTGGTGCCCGCCGTCTTCTCGCTGCTCGGCACCAAGGCGTACTGGCCGTCCAAGTCCTGGCGCAAGCAGCCGAAGAACGCGCTGGCGGGCCGGATCGGCAAGCTGGCCGCACAGCGCCCGGCGGCCGTCGCGACCGTCACCGGCGGTGTGCTGCTGGTGCTGGCCGCCGGCGTGCTCGGCTTCCGCGCGGAGTTCGACACCACCAGCTCGCTGCCGCAGCACCTGGAGTCCGTGCAGGCCATGAAGGACATGCAGCGCGGGTTCCCGGCCGGCGAGACCGACCCGACCACCGTCTACCTGGAGAAGGACGGCGGCGGTGCGCTGACCAAGCCGCAGCTGGCCGCGTACGGCGCGGCGCTGGCCAAGGTCGACGGGGTGGGCCAGGTCTCCCCGCCCGTGCTCGCCCCCGGCGGCCGGGTCGCCCAGTACAGCGTGGTCCTGGACCACAAGCCCACCGGGGACAAGGCCATCGGGCTGGTCTCAGGACCGCTGCGGGACGCCGCCCACCGGGCCGCGCCACAGGGTTCGAAGGCGCTGGTCGGCGGCACCACCGCGGTGCTGGCCGACATCGAGAACGCGGTGAACCACGACTACAAGGTGGTCTTCCCGGTCGCGGGCGTCGCCATCATGCTGATCCTCGGCCTGCTGCTGCGCAGCGTGATCGCCCCGCTCTATCTGATGGTCTCCGTCGCGCTCGGCTTCGGTGCCACGCTGGGCGCCACCGTCTGGCTGTTCCAGAACAGCCAGGGCAAGGACGGGCTGCTGTTCACGCTGCCGGTGATCGTCTACCTCTTCGTGGTGGCGATCGGCACTGACTACAACATCCTGATGGTGGCCCGGCTGCGCGAGGAGATCGAGCAGGGCCGCCCGCCGCGGGAGGCGACGGCCCGGGCCGTCGCCCGCTGCGTGCCGACCATCGGCGCGGCCTCGGTGATCCTGGCCGGCACCTTCGGCGTGCTGATGCTCGCCGAGAACTCCATGCTCCAGCAGATGGGCTTCGCGGTGGCGTTCGGCATCCTGCTGTCCGCCTTCGTGATGGCCATGCTCCTGGTGCCCGCGCTGACGACCCTGCTCGGCCGCCGCGCCTGGTGGCCGGGTCACCAGGTGGCCGACGCCCCGGCGCCGGTCCCCGTCCCGGACGACGAGCGCACGCTCGTGTGACCCATGTGATCCGTGCGAGAGGAGGGCGCCGTCCGGTCCCCGTCCCCCCAGGGGGCGGGGGGCCGGGCGGCGCACATCTGATGGAGCTCACCCTTTTCCTGTTCATCGCCGCCCTGACCCTCGTCCTCACGGTGGCGCTCCTGTCGGTCGGGGCGCGACGCCTGCTCGGCCTGAGAATCGGCAAGATGCGCGCCGCCCTCACCGGCCTGGTGGCCATGGGGGCCAGCGGTCTGATCGGCGAGGCGATGGGAGAGGCCCGTCGCGGGGCCCTGGTCTCGGTGCAGATCGGGCTGACCGTGCTGGTCGCGGTGGGCTTCCTCGCCCTGTCGGAGGCGGTGGTGCCCTCCGGCTCCCTGTCCGGAGTGGTCCGCTGGCCGCAGGCGGTGCGCCGGCGGCTGGCCCGCACCCGCCGGTACGGCCAGCTGAGCCGGATCGCCGTGCGCCACGGGCTGGGCAGCGCGCTGCGCGGGCGCGGGCGCGGCGGTCCCGAAGCAGCCCTGGAACGCGGCCAGCTGGCGGTCCGGCTGCGCCTGGCCCTGGAGGACGCCGGGGCCACGTTCGTCAAGCTCGGCCAGGTGCTGTCGACCCGGTACGACCTGCTGCCGCCCGAGTTCGTGGTGGAGCTCACCAAGCTGCAGCACCAGGTGGCGGCGGAACCCTGGGAACAGGTGCAGCGGGTGCTGACCGAAGAGCTGGGCCGGGAACCGGACGCGTTCTTCGCCCAGTTCGACGCACAGCCGCTCGCCGCGGGGTCCATAGCCCAGGTGCACCGGGCCCGGCTGACCACCGGCGAGGAGGTGGTGGTCAAGGTGCAGCGGCCCGCCGCCCGTGACGTGGTCGACCGGGACCTGGACATCCTGTTCCGGATGAGCCGCAAGTTCGAGGAACACACGGCGTGGGGCCGGGACATGGGAGCGGTGGAGCTCGCCGAGGGCTTCGCGACCTCCCTCAACGAGGAGCTGGACTTCCGTATCGAGGCCCGCAACATGGCCACGGTCCGGGCAGCCGGCAACCGCCCCGGCATGGTCTCCACGGTCCGGATGCCGCTCGTGCACGAGGAGATGTGCAGCCGGCGGGTGCTGGTGCTGGAGTGCCTCAGCGGCACCCCGCTCAACGCCGCGGGCGCCGTCATCGACGAACGCGGCCTGGACCGCACGGAGCTGGCCCGCCAGCTGCTGGAATGCGTGCTGGAGCAGATCATGATCGGCGGTGTGTTCCACGCCGACCCGCACCCCGGCAACATCATGCTGCTCGACGACGGCAAGCTCGGTCTGCTCGACTTCGGCTCGGTCGGCCGTATCGACAGGGTGCTGCGGGCGGCGCTCGGCAATCTGCTGCTCGCCATCCACCGCAGCGACCCGGTCGCCCTGGCCGACGCGCTCCTGGAACTGGTGGACCGCCGCGAGGACATCGACGAGATGCGTCTGGAGCGGGCTCTCGGCCGGTTCATGGCCCGCCATCTCACCCCCGGGGTGCGGCCCGACCGCGAGATGTTCGCCGACCTGTTCCTGCTGGTCGCCCGGCACGGGCTGACCGTGCCGCCGGAGATCGCCGCGACCTTCCGGGCCCTGGCGACCCTGGAGGGGGCCATGGAGCAGCTGGTCCCCGGCTTCGACATCGTCGCCGAGGCCCGCGCCTTCGCCGCGGAGCAGCTGCAGCGCAAGCTGACCCCGCAGTCCGTCGGCCGGGTGCTGGCGGAGGAGACGCTCGCGCTGGCGCCGATGCTGCGCCGGCTGCCGCGCCGCATCGAGCGGATCACCAACTCGCTGGAGCACGGCCGGCTGGGGGTGCAGGTCCGGCTGCTCGCGGACGAGCGCGACCGCCGTTTCGTCAGGTCCCTCGTGCACGATGTGCTGCTGGCATTCCTGGGCGGGATCACCGCGCTGGTCGGGGTGCTGCTGCTCGGCACCCGCAACGGGCCCAGGCTCGGCCCCTCGCTCGCGCTGTACCAGCTTCTCGGCTACAACGTGCTGGTGGTCAGCTCCGTCCTGGTGATCCGGGTGGTGTTCACCGTCTTCCGGTCCCAGCGGCGGCTCCCCGGGCGCTGAACCACGGGGAGCCGGGCCGCCCGCCCCCGGCCCGCCCGGGGCGGGCGCCCGGGGGCGGGTCCGGCTCAGGCGGCCGTGAACGCCACCGGCAGACTGCTGTAGCCGTACAGGAAGTTGGAGTACACGCGCCGGGCGGGTCCCCGCGACTCCACCTCGGCGACCATGTCCCGCAGCGCCGCGAGGAGCGCCTTGAGCTCCTCGCGGCCGAGGAACGCGCCGAGGCAGAAGTGCGGTCCGAAGCCGAAGGTCACGTGCTTGTTGGGGGTGCGGCCCAGGTCGTAGCGGCCCGGGTCGGCGAACACGCTCTCGTCGAAGTTGGCGGAGCTGTTCCACAGGGTGACGACGTCGCCGGCCGGTACGGTGCGGTCCCCGATCTCCACGTCGACCAGGGCACGGCGGCCGAAGTGCATCGCCGGCGTGGTCCAGCGCAGCACCTCTTCGGTGGCACTGTCCACGCCCACCTCGCCGGCCTTGAACGCCCGCCACTGCCCGGGGTGTTCGATGAAGCCGAGCACCGCACCGATGGACGCCATCCGGCTGGACTCGTCCCCTCCGATGATGAGGCTGTAGCAGTTGAGGACGATCTCCTCCTCGGTGAGCGGCCTGCCCTCGATCTCCCCCGTGGCCAGGGCGCTGATGACGTCGTCGCCGGGGTTCCTGCGGCGGCTGCGCGCCAGGTCGGAGAAGTACAGCAGGATCTCGTTGCGGGCGAGCCAGGCGTCGTCCACGGTGCCCTCGCTGCTGTCGGCGCTGAGCACCTGCTTGTTCCAGTCGAGCAGCGGCTGGCGGTCCTGCGGGGGCACGGCCATCAGGTCGCAGATGGTGCCCATCGGGATGTGCTCGGCGATCGCCTCCGCGTAGTCGAAGCCGTCACGGTCCACCGCCTGGGCGAGCAGGTCCCGGGTGCGGATGCGCACCTGCTCGACCACGTGGCGCAGGGCACGCGGCGAGAACGACCTGAGCATCAGGTTGCGGATGGCACGGTGGCGGGGGCCGTCGGTGACGGCGAGCATCTTCCCGGCCGCCGAGTCGCCGCCCTGCAGCAGGGTGGCGAGCACATTGCCGCGTTCGGAGGTGAACCGGTCGTTGTCCTTGTAGACGGCCAGCACGTCCTCGTAGCGGGTGAGCGCCCAGAAGCCCGGCCGGCCCGCGGCGGGCCGGTGGTGGTGGACCGGGCGCTCGGTGCGGAACCGCCGCCAGAGGTCGTGCAGTTCTTCGGGGCTGTCGGTGACGAAGGTGCTGGGGTCGGTGAGATCCACGGCGTCCAGGTCACCAGGTACGGCCCGGACGGTCTCGGTCGCAGTCATGTCCGCTCTCACTGTCTGTTCCACGGGTTCATGGGTTCGGTGGGCGTGCGCCGGCCGGCGACTCGGCGCGCCGCCGGATGCCGTGCAGCCACTCGCGGCGGATGAGGCCGCTGGGCAGGCGGATGAGCATCCAGTAGCGGGCGAACCGGCGCCGGGCCGCCTCGTCGGTGCTGAGCACCCGCGTCTCGGTGGTCAGTCGTCCCTCGCCGACGCGGAAGTCGAAGGCGACCTTGTAGTGGCCGGGCCGGTCGAAGGCCGCGAAGGCGTCCGCGACCGGTTCGGCGAGACGGGCCGGCCCCTTGGGCTCCTCGGTGGCGACGACCGCCCCGATCACCAACTGGCTTTCGTCGCGGTGCAGTTCGGTGAAGCCGCCGCTGGTCATGGAGGCCAGGAAGGGTTCGCCGGCCTTGTCCCGGCGGGTGCCGAGGGAGCCGGCCAGCATCAGGACGTGGAAGAGGGGCAGGTCGCGCCAGCGGGTCTCGTCGACCGCGCGCAGTACCCGTTCGCCCGGTGCCCGCACCGCGATCGTGTGCCGCTCCCGGTGGTCCCAGCGGGGCAGCAGCCGGTCCATCGCCCGGTCGGCCATGTCAGTCACTTCCTTCCCGGACCGGCTCGGCCGTCGCGGTCGTCGCGGTCGTCGCGTCGCGGGCCGTGGCCGGCTGCCGGGTGCGTCGCTGGAAGCCCAGGGCCATGACGAGGAACAGCAGACCGCCGAGCATCCAGTAGGGCTCGTAGACGAGGACGCTGAACCGGTCCTCCCCGGTCAGCGGCTTGTCACGCTGCCCGGCGAGGAAGACCGCAAGGTCCACCATGGCCGGTGCGGCGTGGAAGATCATCAGCAGGGCGCAGCCCCAGGCTCCGAACAGCACCAGGCGGCGCGGGAAGAACAGGCCCCAGTTCTGCACCAGGGCGAGCGAGAGCGCGGCCCCGCCGAGGTTCATCGGTATGGCGATCAGGTCGATGACGAACAACGGCTTGTTGTCGACCAGGGATTCGCCGGGCGGCAGCCCGATCGTCCCGCCCAGGGCCCAGTAGCTGTGGAACGCCGCGAACACGACCATCCACGCACAGGCGGTGAAGGCCGTTCTGCGCTGCCATGCCGTCGCGGGCAGTGTACGGCGGGCCCGCTCGTTGACACGGGCCAGGGCGCGGGTGACGGCAGCGGGTGTGCTTTCCATGACGTTCCAATCGCGGTGGACGGTGTGTTCCCGTCGGATCCGGGTCAGGCGGACAGCTCGGATCCGTACCCCATCGGGCAGCCGTAGACTGTCTCGCCGCCGGACCCCGTGTCACGCTCTTCCGCAGGTGTGGCGTGAACGTGACTGCGGGCCTCGTGCAGTTCGGGGAAGAACCACTTGTCGAGGGTGGAGCGCAGGAACTCCGATCCCGAACTGCCGCCGCTGCCGGGCCGGGTGCCGAGCGCGCGCGCCACCAGCAGCCAGTGCTGGTAGCGCCAGCGGTGGAAGAACGCGTCGTACTCGAGGAGGTCCTCGGCCGTGTCGCGCAGTTCCTCCTCGGACCGGCCCGGGGCGAAGAGGTCCTCGCAGGTGAGCCCGCGGCGCCGCAGCACCTGGGTGAACACGTCGTTCAGGTTGGGCTCGTGGAAGCGGCTCAGCAGTCGTTCGCGCTCGGCGACGGTGGCGCCGGGCAGGTTCAGGTAGCGGCGGTCGCGCAGCCCGGAGACCATCTCCACCTCGCGGAACTGCACGGACTGGAAGCCGCTGGACTCGCCGAGCGCGCCGCGGAACTCGTTGAAACCGGCGGGCGTCATGGTGGCGAGCACATCGAGGTGGCCCAGCCACAGCGAAGCGACCCGGTTCAGACGGCGCAGCCCGCGGCGGGCCGCGCCGAAGCGTTCGTCCTGAAGTGCGTCGCGCACGCCCTCCAGCTCGTGCAGTGCGCAGGAGAACCACAGCTCGATGGCCTGGTGGGTGATGATGAACAGCATCTCGTCGTGCGCGTCGGTGCGCGGGCGCTGGAGGGTGAGGAGTTCGGGGACCTCCAGGTACGAGCCGTAGGAGAGCGGTTCGGCGGGGGCTGCGGGGTGCGTCAGGGGTTCGGCGATGGTGTCGGTCATGGGATGGTCCCCTCGGTGTGCGACGCTCAACGAGCGACGGCGGTGCGGTACTTGCGGACGGCCAGGGGGGCGACGACCGCGAGGATCAGCGCCATCCAGGCCAGGCTGAGCACGACGGGGTGATCGTTCGGGAAGGAGTGCCCCGTGGTGGCGGCCGGGTTGCCCCACAGTTCGCGGCAGGCGCCGACCACGGAGCTCAGCGGGTTCCACTCGGCCGCCACGGTCAGCCAGTGCGGCAGTCCGGTGAGCGGGATGAAGGCGTTGGACAGGAACAACACGGGCATCAGCAGCAGCGACGGCACGGACGACGCGGTCGTCGGGTCGCCGAGCGAGAGCCCGATGTAGGCGCCCAGCCACGCCAGCGTGAAGCCGAAGAGCAGCAGGATGCCGAAGCCGGCGAGGACCTTGGGCGCGCTCTCGTGGGTGCGCCAGCCGATGCCGAGGCCGACCGCGGCCATGGCCAGGCAGCTGAGCGCGCGCAGCACGGTGTCGCCGAGGGTACGTCCGATGAGCACGGCCGCACCCGACATGGGCAGGGAGCGGAAGCGGTCGACGAGCCCGTTGCGCAGATCGTCGACGGCGCCGACCGCCGTGCCCGGGACGGCGCTCATGACGCCCTGGACGAAGATGCCCGCCATGATGAACTCGGCGTAGTCGCCGTGCGGCACCTCGATGACGCTGCCGAACAGCACGCCGAAGAGCAGGACGAACACCATGGGCAGCAGGACGGCGTTGACCAGCCGTCCGGGGGCCCGCCGCAGGTGCCGCAGATGCCGTTCCAGGCAGATCAGCCCGTCGTTCAGGGCGGACAGCAGCCCGTCACGGGGTGCCGTCGGGGTCAGTGTGCTCATGCCGCGCTCCACTCCTCGCTGCGGTCGTCGCTGCGGTTCCGGTTGTGGTCGTCGCCGCGCTTCTCGTTGTGGTCGTCGCCGCGGTCGTCGGTGCGGCCCTCGGTGTGTGCGGGGGTGCCGGTGCCTGTGGTGAGGCTGAGGAAGACGTCGTCGAGGGACGGGCGGCGGACCGCGAAGTCCGTCACCGTGACCCCGGCGGACCGCAGCTCCACGGCCGCCTCGGCGATGTCGTGCAGACCGCCGTCCAGCGGCACGGACAGCACCCGGCCGGCGTCGTCGGCGTACGGCACCGCGCCCACGGCGCGGCTGAGCGCGGCGACCGCGGCGGGACGCTGGGCGGGATCGGTGAGCGCCACTTCCAGGCGCTCACCGCCGACCCGGCGCTTGAGTTCGTCGGAGGTCCCTTCGGCGATCACCCGGCCGGAGTCCACGACCACGATCCGGTCGGCCAGTTCGTCGGCCTCCTCCAGGTACTGGGTGGTGAGCAGCACGGTGACCCCTGCCGCGACCTCCTCGCGGATCATCTCCCACAGGCCGAGCCGGCTGGCCGGGTCGAGTCCGGTGGTCGGCTCGTCCAGGAAGAGCACGGACGGCCGGGCGACCAGGCTGGCCGCCAGGTCCAGCCGGCGGCGCATGCCGCCCGAGTAGGTGCCGGCGGGCCGGCCCGCGGCGTCGGCGAGGTCGAAGCGGTCGAGCAGTTCGGCCGCCCGCTGCCTGGCCGCGGGGCGGGACAGCCGTTGCAGCATGCCGATCATCCGCAGGTTCTCGGCGCCGGTGAGCTGCTCGTCGACGGCCGCGTACTGGCCGGTGAGGCCGATGGCCCGCTGCACCTGCCGGCGCTCGCGCACCACGTCGTACCCGGCCACCCGGGCGGTGCCCGCGTCGGGTTCGAGCAGGGTGGCGAGGATGCGCACGGTCGTGGTCTTGCCCGCGCCGTTGGGGCCGAGCACGCCGAGCACGGTGCCGGCCGGGACCGCGAGGTCGACGCCGCGCAGGGCCTCGTGGTCGCCGTACCGCTTGCGCAGTCCCTCCGTGTGTATCGCCAGGTCCACTGTTCGCTCCTCACTCACCGCGGACTCGGTCCGCGAGCACTCGGCCGATCTCTGCGATCGGCCCGGGACGGGTCATCTCGTCGTGGGCGCAGGCGACTTCGCGGATGTCCAGCCGTCCTGCCACATGGGGCTGCCAGGTCTCGGCGCTCGGTGCGTCCTCGCCGCGGTCCTCGGTGGCGAGGAAGTACAGGACGTCGCCGCGGTACACGCCGGGCCGCAGTGCGTCACCGACGGCCTGGTTGTTGGCGGCGACCCGCTCGATGGCCGCCACGTGCCGGGCCTGCAGTCCGGCCAGGCCCGTCTCGCCGGTGCCGAGCAGTTCCGCCACGGCCGCGTGGTCGAGCGGCCGGCCGTCGTCGGCGGGTGCCCGGCCGGTGAGCCCGGCCAGTCCGCGCAGGAAGTCGTCGCCGTGATGTTCGACGTGCCTGCGTCCGGTCGGGTAGGCGTCGAGGAGGGCGAGCAGGGCGACCTCCTCCCCCTCGGCCTGCAGACGGGTGGCCATGAGGTGGGCGACCAGACCGCCGAAGGACCAGCCGAGCAGGTGGTACGGGCCGTGCGGCTGGACCTCCCTGATCCGGGCCAGGTAGTCGTCGGCCATCTCCTCGGCCGTCGCCGGGAGCCGGTCGTCCCCGGTCAGTCCCCGGGCCTGCAGCGCGTACACCGGACGGTCGCGTTCCAGGGCCGGTACGAGCCCGGAGTAGACCCAGCCGACGCCGAGGCCGGGGTGCACGCAGAACAGCGGCGGCAGGGTGCCCGTGGACCGCAGCGGCAACAGGACCTCCAGGGCGTCGTCGAGCGACTCGTCGCGGCCCTCTCCGCCGAGCCGGGCGGCGAGCCGGGCGACCGTCGGCGCCTCGAAGACGGTGCGGACGGTGAGACTCACGCCCAGGTCCTCGCGGATACGGCCGGCCAGCCGCATGATCAGCAGGGAGTGGCCGCCCAGGTCGAAGAAGTCGTCGTCGATTCCGACCCGTTGTGCCCCGAGCACCTCGGCGAACAGGGCGCACAGCAGTTCCTCGCGGGGCGAGCGCGGCGCGCGGTAGGCCCGTAGGGACGTGAACCCCGGTGCGGGCAGGGCCCGTACGTCGAGCTTGCCGTTGTGGTTGAGCGGCAGGGCGTCGAGGGTCACGAACGCGGCGGGCACCATGTACTCCGGCAGGGCGTCGGCGACCCGTGCCCGCAGCTCGTCCGTCCCGCCCACGGCGTCCCCGGTGAGGTAGGCGACCAGCCGCTGGTCGCCCGGGGTGTCCTCGCGCAGCACCACGGCGGCCCGGCCGACGCCCGGGTGCCCGGTCAGGACGGCCTCGATCTCCCCGGTCTCGATGCGGAAGCCGCGCAGCTTGACCTGGCCGTCGGCTCGGCCGTCGTAGACGAGCCTGCCCTCGGCGTCCCAGTGGGCGAGGTCGCCGGTGCGGTACATCCGCGTCCCGGCCGGCCCGAACGGGTCGGCGACGAAGCGTTCGGCGGTGAGCGCGGCCCGGTCGAGGTATCCGCGGGCCAGGCTCGCGCCGGCGATGTACAGCTCCCCGCGCACACCGGCCGGGACGGGGCGCAGCCACGCGTCGAGCACATGGGCCCGGGTGTTGGCGAACGGGCGGCCGATCGGCACCGGCCCGGCGGGCAGCTCCCGGCCCGGCTCGATGCGGTACTGCGTGCAGTTGACGGTGGCCTCGGTCGGTCCGTACACGTTGATCACGGTGGCGCCGGGCCTGCGGGCACGGAACGCGCCGAGGGCCTCGCCGGTCAGCGCCTCGCCGCCGACGAGGAGTTCGCCGGTGGGAACGTGGGCGTCGGGCGCGGCCGCGAGCAGCGGCAGATGGCTGGGGGTCGCCTTCAGGAACGTGATGCCGCTGCCGGCGCCCGGTTCGTCGTCGAGTGCGGCGATCCGGACCTGGCCGCCGGTGACCAGCGGGGTGTAGAGGGCGGTCACGGTCAGGTCGAAGGTGACCGGCGAGTGCAGCAGGGCGGTGCCCGCGGCGCTCGGGTGGGCGCCGGCCGTCCAGCTCAGGTAGTCGGTGACCGAGCGGTGTTCGATCACCACGCCCTTGGGCCGGCCGGTCGAGCCGGAAGTGTAGATGACGTAGGCCGGGTGCGCCGGGCGGAGCCGGGCGGTGCGGTCCGCGTCCGTGAGGTCGTCGCCGTCCCGTTCCGCCAGGTCCCGGACGGTGCCGGGGTCGTCGAGCAGCAGCGGGGCGGGGCCGGCGGGGAGCCCGGCGGCCGTGCCGCTCTCGCTCAGCAGCAGCACGGGGGCCGCGTCGGCGAGCACGAACCGGGTGCGCTCGGCCGGGTGGTCCGGGTCGAGCGGCAGATAGGCCGCGCCGGACTTCAGCACCGCCAGCAGGGCGACCACCAGACGGGCCGAGCGGGGCAGCGCGATCGCGACCAGCCGCTCGGGGCCGGCTCCGTGGGCCGCCAGCAGCCGGGCGAGCCGGTTGGCGCGGGTGTTCAGCTCCTCGTAGGTGAGCGTCTCGTCGTCGGCGACGACCGCGGTGGCGTGCGGGGTTCGCCGCACCTGGGCCTGGAACAGCGCGGGCAGCGGCTCCTCGGGCACCTCATGGGTGCCGCCGTCGCCGTGGGCGAGCAGGGCGCGGCGCTCTTCGGGCGTGAGCACGTCGAGGGTGCACACGGGTGCGTCGGGCCGGTCGGTGGCCGCGGTGAGCAGGGTGTTCAGCCGCTCGGTGAGCCGCTGCGCGGTGCTGCGGTCGAACAGTTCGGTGTTGTACTGCAGCACTCCGTCGACGCCGGCCGGGGTGCCCGCGGAGTCGAAGCGTTCGCCGAGGTGCACGGCCAGGTCGAACTTGGCGACGGCGGACTCGGCGGCGTACGGGCTCGTGGTGAGGCCGTCGAGCCGGAAGTCGGCCTCGGCGTTGTTGTGGACGGAGAGCAGCACCTGGAAGAGCGGATGCCGGGCCAGCGACCTGGCGGGGTTGAGCACCTCCACGAGCCGCTCGAACGGCAGGTCCTGGTGGGCGTAGGCGGCGAGGTCGGTCTCGCGGACCCGGGCGACCAGTTCCCGGAAGGTGGGGGTGCCGGAGGTGTCGGTGCGCAGCACCAGGGTGTTGACGAAGAAGCCGACGAGGTCGTCGAGGGCGTCGTCGGTGCGGCCGGCGACCGGGGTGCCGACGGGGATGTCGGTGCCCGCACCCTCCGCGGTCAGGACGGCGGCGAAGGCTGCCTGCAGCACCATGAACATGCTGGCGCGGGTGTCGTGCGCGAGCCGGGCGAGCCGGGCGTGCAGCATGGCGTCCAGGGTGAACGGCAGGCCGGCGCCGTGGTTGCCGAGGACCGCGGGCCGGGGCCGGTCCAGGGGCAGTTCGAGCTGGTCGGGCAGGCCGTCCAGGGTCTGCTTCCAGTGGGCGATCTGCTGGGCGGCGACACTCCTCGGGTCCTGCTCGTCGCCGAGCACCCTGCGCTGCCACAGCGCGTAGTCCGCGTACTGCACGGGCAGCGGTGTCCAGGCAGGTGTGCCGTCCGCCCGGCGGGCCGCGTAGGCGGTGGCGAGGTCACGGGCCAGCGGAGCCATCGACCAGCCGTCGGTGGCGATGTGGTGCACCACCAGGAGCAGCACGTGCTCCTCGGCGGCGGTGCTGAACAGGGTGGCGCGCAGCGGGACTTCGCCGGTCAGGTCGAATCCGCGGGCGGCCTCGGCCGCCAGCGCGGGGCCGAGCCCGTCCTCGGTGGTGCCGGTGAAGGCGAAGGCGGTGCGGGTCGGGTCGGCGGGCAGCACCTGCTGGCGGGGTTCGCCGTCGGTGGCCGGGAAGACGGTGCGCAGGGTCTCGTGGCGTTCCGCCACGTCGGCGAGGGCCGCATCGAGCGCGTCCCGGTCGACGGGGCCGTGCAGACGCACGGCCAGCGGGATGTTGTAGGTGGCGCTCGGGCCTTCCATCCGGTTGAGGAACCACAGCCGGCGCTGGGCGAAGGACAGCGGCACCGTGTCGGGCCGGTCCGTCGCGCGCAGCGGAGGGCGGGCACCGCCGGCCGCGGCGACCCGTGCGGCCAGCTCGGCCGGCGTCGGCGCCTCGAACAGGGCCCGGATGGCGAGTTCCACGCCCAGGTCGGAGCGGACCCGGCTGACCAGGCGGGTGGCGAGCAGGGAGTGCCCGCCGAGGGTGAAGAAGCTGTCGTCGACGCCGACCGTCTCCAGGCCCAGCACCTCGGCGAAGAGGGCGCACAGGGCCTCCTCCTCCGCGGTCTCGGGTGCCCGGCCGGTGGTGGAGCCGGCGAGTTCCGGCGCGGGCAGGGCCTTGCGGTCGACCTTGCCGTTGGGGGTCAGCGGGAACTCGTCGAGCACGACGGTGGCGGAGGGCACCATGAACTCGGGGAGCACGGCGCCGATGTGCTCGCGCAGGGCTTCCGGGTCCGCCCGACGGCCCTCGGCCGCGACGACGTAGGCCACGACCCGTTTGTCGCCGGGCTCGTCCTCGCGTACGACGACGACGGCGTGGCCGACGGTCTCGTGCTGGGCGAGCACCGACTCGATCTCCCCGAGTTCGATGCGGAAGCCCCTGACCTTGACCTGGTTGTCGGCACGGCCGACGAACTCCAGCTGCCCGTCGGCCCGCCACCGGCCGAGGTCGCCGGAGCGGTAGAGGCGGGAACCGGCGGGGCCGAAGGGGTCGGCCACGAACCGCTGCGCGGTCAGTCCGGGCCGCTCGTGGTAACCCCGGGCGAGGCCGGGGCCCGCGATGTACATCTCGCCGACCGCGCCGGGGGGCACCGGCCGCAGCCAGCGGTCCAGGACGTACACGCGGGAGTTGACGAAGGGGCGTCCGATGGGAGGGGTGCCTCCGACGCCGAGGGGAGCGCTCATGGTGGCGCCGACGGTGGTCTCGGTCGGGCCGTAGCCGTTGAGGATACGGCGGCCCGGTGCCCAGCGGGCGACGAGCTCGGGTGTGCAGGCGTCGCCGGTGGAGACGAGGGTGGCTCCGGCGAGCACCTCGGGGCCGGCCGGGAGCGAGGCGAGCGCGACCGGCGGCAGGGTGGCGTGGGTGATCCGGTGCCTGCGGACCAGGGCGGCGAGCGGATCGCCGGGCAGCAGGTCGTCCGCGGAGCCGAGGACGAGCGCGGCGCCGGAGAGCAGGCCCATCGACAGGTCCCAGAAGCCGGCGTCGAAGCTCACCGACGCGAACTGCAGCACCCTGCTTCCCGGGCCCGCCTGGACGGCGTCGGCCTGGGTGGCGACCAGGCTCGCCAGGCCGTGGTGCGGGACGACGACGCCCTTGGGGCGGCCGGTCGAGCCGGAGGTGTAGATGATGTACATCGGGTGTGCGGTGGTCAGCGGCGTGCGCCGGTCGGCGTCGGTGACGTCGCCGTCGTCGCAGGCGGCGACGGCTGCCTGTTCGGCGGGTTCGTCCAGGACGAGCCGGGGCACGCCCGGGGCCGCGTCGGCGGTTGCTCCGGCGGCCGCGCCGGTGGTGATCAGCAGGCTGGGGCGGGCATCGGCCACCATGTAGGAGAGGCGGTCGGCAGGGTAGGCGGGGTCGAGCGGCAGATACCCGGCTCCGGCCTTGAGCACCGCCCACAGGGCGGTGACCAGTTCCACCGAGCGGGGCACGCAGACCGCGACGAACTGCTCGGGCCCGACGCCCAGTCCGATGAGCCTGCGGGCCAGCCGGTTGGCGCGGGCGTCCAGTTCGGCGTAGGAGACGGTGGCGGCGCCGAAGTGCAGCGCGGGCGCGTCGGGCGTCTCGGCCACCCGGGCCCGGAACAGCTCGGGCAGGGTCGCCGGGGGGATCTCGCGGACGGTGTCGTTGTAGTCGCCGAGCAGGCGCCTGCGCTCCGCCGGGGAGAGCAGGTCGAGCCGGCCGACGGGCCGGGCGGGGTCGGCGACGACGTCCGTGAACAGCCGTACCAGCCGGTCCAGGACGGACCGGGCGGTCGCCTCGTCGAACAGGTCGGGGGCGTAGCACAGCCGCAGGTGCAGGTCGTCGCCCATCAGTCCGGCGGCGAGGTTGAGCGGGTAGTGGGCGCCGTCACGGCCGTCGACGCCGCTGAACCGGACGCCGTCGATCTCCAGTTCCTCGGTGGTCGGGTCGACGGGGTAGTTCTGGAAGACCAGCGTGGTGTCGAACAGCTCCTGGTGTCCGGAGAGCTGCTGCACGTCGGTCAGCCGGACGTGCTGGTGGGCGAGGAGTCCGGCCTGTTCGGTCTGCAGCCGGGTGAGCGCGTCCGCGAGGGGCTCCTCGGGACGGAACCGGACGCGTACCGGCAGGGTGTTGATGAACAGCCCGACCATGGTGTCGACGCCCGGGATCTCCGGTGGCCGGCCCGAGACGATGGCACCGAAGACCACGTCGTCGCGGCCGGTGAGGGCGGACAGCAGCAGTCCCCAGACGCCCTGGACGACGGTGTTGACGGTCAGCGAGCGGCTGCGGGCGAAGGCCAGCAGCGCCGCGGTGATCTCCGCGGGTACCTCGTGCCGCAGCCAGCCGGGCCGTACCAGCTCCCGGCCGCGGTGCACCGGGGCCACGAGGGTCGGCTCGTCGATGTCGTCGAGGGCGCTGCGCCAGGCCTCGCGGGCGGTGTCCGCGTCCTGGCCGGCGAGCCAGGCGAGGTAGTCGCGGTAGGGGGTGACCGGGCGCAGCACGGCCGGGTCGCCCTTGCTGCCGTACAGCTCGAACAGTTCCCGGACCAGCACCGGCACGGACCAGCCGTCCATGAGGATGTGGTGCTTGGTCAGCATCAGCCGGTAGCGCTCGGGGCCGAGCCGGAAGACGGTGAAGCGCAGCAGCGGCGGGCGGGTGAGGTCGAAGCCGCGCGCCCGGTCCTCGTCGGCGTGCCGGGCGAGCTCGGCCTCCCGCTTGTCCTCGTCCAGGGCGCTGAGGTCGATCTGCGCCCAGGGCACCTTGACCTGGCTGTGCACCAGCTGCACGGGCTCGGTCGACCGGTCGTGCCGGAAGCCGACCCGCAGGTTGGCGTGCCGCTTGAGCAGGGCGCGTGCGGCCAGGCGCAGGGCGCGGGTGTCCAGGGGCCCTTCGAGGTCGAGGAGGAGCTGGTGGACGTAGAGATCCGGTCCGTCCTCGTCGTACAGGGCCTGGAACAGCATGCCCTCCTGCAGTGGCGACAGTGGGAGGACGTCCTCGATTGCGGGCTTGCTCACTTGGCCATCTCCCATTCGTCCGTGAAGTCGTCCTCGTCTTCCTCGTCGTCCCGGTGGTCCGGGGCGAGAGGCCCGGCGCCCGAGGTGAAGGCGTCGAGTTCGTCCTGGCTGAGCCGGACCAGTGACAGGTCCGACAGGGTGAGTCCGCCGATGCCGGCCTGCGCGGCGTGGGCCGCGAGCGCCTGTACGGCGCGCGAGAAGCAGGCGGTGAGTTCGCGGACGTCCTCTTCGTGCAGCAGGGTCTGCGGCCAGGACCAGACGAGCAGCAGGCGCGGCCCGTCCGGGTGGTCCTCGGTCATGGCGTTGACGCCGAGGGCGTGGGTGAGCGGGGTCTCCGGGTCGGGCCGGCCGCCGGAGAGGTCGGCGCCGCCGACCATCTCCGCGTCGGCGACCGGCGTCCAGGGCGCGGCTGCGCCGCTGCCCGCCGGAGCGGACCTGCCCAGGTAGTTGAAGCTGATCTGGGGGCCCGGGAGGTCCCTGAGCACGTCCCGGGTGTCGTGGTTGAGGTGGCGCAGCAGGCCGAAGCCCAGGCCGTGGTCGGGCACGGCGCGCAGCTGCTCCTTGACCCGCTTGAGCGCCTCGCCGAGGGCCGCACCACTGGCGTCCGGGCCGGCCGGGTCGTACCCGCCCGGGTCCAGACGGACCGGGTGCAGGCTGGTGAACCAGCCGACGGTGCGGGACAGGTCGACGCCGTCGACGACGTCCTCCCGCCCGTGCCCCTCCAGGTCGACGAGGACCGCGGTCTCGTCCTCCTCGCCGCGGCGGGCCCGCCAGTCGGCGACCGCCAGGGCGAGGGCGGTGAGCAGGACGTCGTTGACGCCCGCCCGGTAGGCGGCCGGAAGGGTGGTCAGCAGCGGGGCGACGTGCTCGGCGGTCTCGGTGGTGGTCAGGAAGCGCATGGTGGCGAACACGTCCTGGCCGGGGTCGAGCGGGCGGTCCCCCAGCAGCGGGTCCGGTTCTTCGAGCATGCCCTCCCACAGCGGGAGTTCGGCCTCGCGCTGTGGGGTGTGGGCGAGCTCCAGCAGGTGCTGTGCCCAGCGGCGGAACGAGGTGCCGGTCGGCTGGAGTGCCGGCTCGGCGCCCTGGTCGAGCGCCTCGCAGGCTGCGGCCAGGTCGGGCACCAGGATCTGCCAGGACACGTTGTCGACGACCAGGTGGTGGGCCACCAGCAGCAGCCTCCCGGCCTGCCCGGCCCCGGTGTCGAACCAGACCGCCTGGAGCATCACCCCGGCGTCCGGGTCGATCCTCCCCCAGGCGGCCTCGCTCTCGCGCGAGGTGAGCGTGCGCAGCTGTACGGCGTCCAGGCCGGCCGCGTCGATGCGCAGCACCCGTCCGGCGGCGTCCACGGTGCCGCGCTCGGGCACCTCCAGCCGCCATTGCCCGGTCTCCCTGATCAGCCGGGCGCGCAGGGCGTCGTGGTGGTCGAGGAGCGTCTGGAGGGCGGTGGTGAGCCGGTCCTCGGTGAGGCCCGCGGGGGCCTGCACGAGCATGGACTGGTTGAAGCGGCCGATGGGTCCGCCGCGTTCGCGCAGCCAGTGCACGGCCGGCGTGAGCGGCACCTCGCCGATGCCGAGGTCGGGGCCTTCGCCGACGACCTGGTCCAGGCTGCCCGCGACGGCGGCGAGCGCGGCCACGGTGCGGTGTTCGAAGACCTGCCGCGGGGTGATGACGAGTCCGGCGGCGCGGGCGCGGCTGACGAGCTGGATGGACATGATGCTGTCGCCGCCGAGGTCGAAGAAGCTGTCGTCGACACCGACCGAGGAGAGGTTCAGCAGTTCCCGGTAGATCCGGCTGATGGTCTCTTCGCGCTCGGTGCCGGCCTGGCGTCCGCCGGGGGCCGCGGACAGGTCGGGAGCGGGCAGGGCCTTGCGGTCCAGCTTGCCGTTGGGGGTCTGCGGGAACTCCGCCAGCACCACCACCGCGGCCGGGACCATGTAGTCGGGCAGCGCCTCGCCCACCTGCGACCGCAGCCTCGCCGGGTCGGCCGTCGCTCCGGCACGCGGGACGACGTAGGCGACGAGCTGTTTGACACCGGGAGAGTCCTCCCGGACGAGAACGGCGACCTGGCCGACACTCTCCTGGCGGGCCAACACGGCCTCGATCTCGCCGAGTTCGATCCGGAACCCACGGACCTTGACCTGATCGTC
>NZ_JBIBJK010000043.1:0-23466 GCF_042958635.1 Streptomyces sp. NPDC007971 | reverse complement strand
GAGAAGTATCTCGGCGCACGACTGCTGGACCGCGTACCCCAGGGCACCCGGCTCACTCCGGCCGGCCAGAGGTTCCTCCCCCGGGCCCAAGCCCTCTACGAAGCCCAGGAAAGCGCCGACCCCGTCCATCTCGCCCGGCTCTTCGGCATCCACCCCAAGATCGCCGTGAAGTACGTACACACGGTACACCCGGACAAGGCGCTGCCCCGCATTCGCTGACCGGGCGAGAACCCCCGCAAGCACCGCCGCAGATGACAGACGGACATGCGTAGTTGAGGTACGGGAGACCACCGTCGGGCCGCGGTCGGGGTCGCTTCGGCGGCGGGGACGTCACGCACGCCGAGCCGCAGGTGCTCTACGTGGTAGGGGGCCTGGTCGAGGAGTTCGGCGGCGTGGTCGTCGTAGAGGGCGTAGACGATCGACCGGCCGTGGCATTCGCCGGTGACCAGTCCGAGGTTGCGCAGTTGGTGGGAGCAGGCGGAGGCTTCCATGCCGACGGCTTCGGCGACATCGCTCACCGAGCAGGGGCTTCCCTCCCCGGGTGCCCGGGGAGGGAAGCGCGGCGCCTAGGGGGTGATGGCCACTTGGTACGCCTCGCCTTGGAGGATGCGCTCGGACTGAACCTGACGGCCCACGGACCGCCCCGCGTTCTGGTTCTGGTCTGAGGGGACATGGGCCCTGATGCAGGGTGCGACCGGTTCGTCACGTACGACGTCTACCCGCCATGCGCCGCCGCCCACGTAGCGGGGGATGATCTCCGCGCACATGGAGCCGATCGTGCCGCCCTGTTCGGTTCTGGCGAAGGGGAACTCGTCACATTCATCGTTCACGACGGTGGGGTCGGCTACGAAGGGCTTCGGGGGAGCCTTGCAGGTGTAGTAACTCCTGCTCTTTGCCCTCGCCTCGTCGCCGTCACGCGTGAGCGGCCTTTTTGCGGTGCCCATGGCGTTGTTGTCGCTCAGGTTGTTCTGCGCCCATTCGTAGGCCACTGCGGCGGCCCCGTATTGGGACTTGCTGAGGACAACCCTGGCCAGGTTATCGGTGGCGATGCAGCCGGGGGTATTGCCGACCAGACCGTCACAGGCCACCGAGGGGCCCGCCCACTGCCCATAGCTGATGACGGGGTGGTCCGCGTCGGGGCTCTCCGTCCGGCTCTGGTAGGCGATCATGCTGCGCGAGCGCTCGCCGCCGCCCCGGGTAGTGGTCTCGTAGGAGAGTTGCCCGGTCTGGTCCTCCGTGCCCGCGCGCAGCTCGATGGCCCCGCCGCCCCAGGCGGGCGGCCCCGGTATGCACGCGGTGCACGACGACGACAGAGCGAGTCTCACAGCGGAAACTCCGTCGTACTTGCCAGCGTAGACGGCGATGTTCTCCTGCCACTTCACGCTGTTGGGGTCCAGCGCGGACCGGGCCGTGACGAGGATTTCGGCGGTGCCGATCGTGTCACCCGCTCGGTTCTCAAGCGCGTACACGATGCCGTGCCGCATGCAGTAGGCGTGGCGGTTGGAGACGACATCCCGGCGTTTGTTGGAGGTGCACAGCGCCTCCGGGCTGGCATCCGGGTTGTCCCCGGGGTCGACGCCGTCCCGGGGGGCAGCGGCGCCCCCGGGGACAGCGGCGGTGCGGGCGCGGATACGGGCGAGATCCCCGGCGGTGACGGGCCGCTCTTTAATGCAGGTCCATGCCGCGCCCTGGCGTGCGAGCTTGGAGCCGGGGGTGGTGGCCGTGCAGGTGCCGTGGCCCTCGGGCGCCGATAGTGGTGCGGCGGCGGCCGGTGAGACGCCCAGGGCGAGGAGGACTGCGCTGAGGGCGAGCGAGGCTATCGCCGCGAGCAGGCGTATGACGCGTTTCAAAGGTGGTCCGCCTTTATTCTGGTGGCAGGTAAATCGACTCGGGACCGAACCGGCGTAGTGCCCGCATGCGTCAGCCCGAAATAGGATCTTCCACGATCGTTCTCTGGCCCGTTCGGGCCTCACGCCGCCGCCCGTCTTCGACACGGCGCTCCCGCGGTCGGCAGGGTGCGCGGGCGCGGCCACCGTCGCCCCTGGCAGGGAACGGCGTCGCCTGTTCGGTCTTCGGTACGGTCCTCGGTGGTGGCGATGTAAACCTGGTAAGGGCATGTTCGTTTTCTCCTTGCGTTTCCGATTCACCGGGGTTTCGTGCCCGTGCTGGATACGCTCGGGACTCATGCGGACGTTGCCGGGTCGGCCGTCGGGATCGGCGTTCCTGTTTTCGGCTCACCGCCAGGCACCGTCTGGCTCGATTCGCTGGATTCCCTTCTGCCGTGCCGAAGGTTGTCTGCCGCAATCGTTCATAGGGCCCTTCACGCTGGCGCGCCAACATTCAAGGCGCCACGGCCGCCGAAGGCCCTCGGTTTTCAGAATGTGCAAGTTGGCCGAATATCGTGATGGCTTGGTGGCAGTCGGCCGCGCCGACGGACGATGAACGCCGTTCTGGCATTCGCTGTCCGTCGCGGTGACGGCAGCGGAATCACGACTGGAAAAGCCCATCTGGGCGGCGGCGGTGGCGGATCTTAGCTCCGCAGATGAAATCCTGATGAACCCCGGGCAGGTCAAGACTGCCTAACAGCCCATGAAGGGCCATGAGTTCCGCCTCAGACCGGCTGATTCCGTCGTCGTCACCGCGTCGTTGCCGACGCTAAATTCGCCTCAATCGACCACCGCTCCCCACCACATAACTGGCAGGGTTCCGGCCCGGGGCGTTACGGCGCCCGGCCAGGGAAAGGGCATGATGAGCCACTTAAGATCTTCCGGCCGCTGGGCCAGAGGGCTGATCGCCCTCACCGTGACCACTGCATCGACGCTCGCCGCCATAACTGCCGTGGCCGGCCCAGCCGCCGCGACAGGACATCCGAAACCCGCCACAGCCGCCGACCAGCCGAAGCTCGGCGGCGCCTGCACGGTAGCCGACCTCGGCGCACGCCACCCGTACATCAAGACGACCGAAGTCTCCCCGGAGATCACCCACTTCAAGGGCTGGTACGTCACCCAGGGCACCACCGGCTACCAGAGCGTCACCACCAGCACCCAGAGCACCATCTCGGTCTCCGTAGGCCTCAACGGCAGCGTCCAGGGCAGCTTCGCCGCCGAGACCCTCGGCACCGTCGGCGCGAGCCTGGGCCTGAACGTTCAGGTCAGCTACTCCTCCACCAGCAGCGAGTCGAACACGGTCACGTGGAATTTCTCCCGGCCCGGCTACTACGGCGTCTACAAGGGCACGAAGAAGGTCACCGGCACGTACGGAAGCCTCAACTGCAACCGCATCCAACAGGGCGACGGTGGCTGGGCGTTGAAGTGGATCGAGGGTCCCGGCAGCGGCAGCTTCACCACCTACACCACCCTTGAGGAAGGCGCGGTACGCTGCGAGGACACGGTGCCGGTCAACAGCATCATGGCCAAGGCAAAGGGCCTCCTCGACTGCGGCTCGCCCGCCGCGCGGGCCGAGCGCCCGGCGGGTGCGGTGGCCCCGACAGCAAAGCAGATGCAGGACCGCCTCGCGCAACACCCGGCCCCCGCCCGCGGCACGGCCGCCGAACAGCCCAAGTCCACCGGGCGAAGCGCGCAGGCCGCCCTGAACTGCCAACCCGCCGTCTACAGGATCGACGTCCCCGGCAAGCCCCTGAACTGGAGCGCACCGCTCCTCGCCAACGACGGCATCCGCCTGCGCGAATCCAACTTCTTCAGCGCCCACCTGGACAACTGGCGCCTGTGCAACGTCACGGAGAACAACGGAGTCATCGAAGCGTCCCTGTGGAACTGGGGCAACGGCGGATGTGCGACCATCCCGGCGAACATCGCCAACCAGGAGCAGGCCTACCTGACGACGGCCACCTGCGGGGAAGACGACCTCCAGCGGTTCTACATCTACCGCGACGTACCTGGCAGCTCGAAGATCGGTCTACAGAACAAGTACACCGGCTCCATGATGGGCCACGACCGGTACGCAGACGGGGAGTTGATCCGCCAGTACGCCAGCGGCAGGCAGGACGGTACGGGTACATACACCCTGACCGGAGTCTGACGGCCCCCACCCTGTGAGCGCGGCCCCGCTCGGGAACCCCCGGCCTCCCGGTTCCGTGCGGGGCCCTCCGCGTCCCTACTCCGGCCCCGGCCTCGCCAAGCCACCAGGAAATCCTCGACCTGTACGCCTTCCAGCCCTCACGCCGCGTCCGCGCCGAACTCCACGACGAGTAGCCCCCGCACACGAACCATAAGAAGTCATCTCAATTGGTACGTGTGCTTTCGCACCTGGGGCCGGGTTGCCCGGCCCAGGCGCCATGGCTTGACCGTGATGTGAGACTTGCTGCATGGACATGGGGCGTGAGTCGCGGTGGGAGAAGGACGCAATGACGGTGGAGATCGTTTTTGCCCTGGTGACTGCCGTCGCGCTGGCTGCGGCGGTGTTCGCCCTCGCTCTGGCTCTCGCACTGGCCTTCGACCTCTCCGGTTCAACGCACAAGGGCATGTTGGTCGCGGGTGCACTGCTCGCAGCGACGTCCGGAATGTGGCGCCTGGTACGGGTGCTGCGTCGCTTCGACCAGCAGCGCCGACTGGGCCGCTGACGGGCACCTTCTCCTTGAGGCCGGCAGCCTGCCTACGGGGAAATCGCTGAGCGGCCAAGCAGACTCTCAGCCACAGCAGTTCACCGGCCGCTCCTCCTCCCGGGGACGGATGCGCCGGCCCGCCCTCGACGCTTTCCGCCGCTTGCAGCCGCTCGGGGTCTTCCCGCTGATCTGTCGAGCGGTATCGGCGTGTACGCCTCTCCGCGCCGGTTCCGGGCGGTCCGGCTGGGCCCCAGGACTTCTGAGGCAGGCTCCGCGAGCGCATGAACCTCACCGACGCGGCGGCCGCGCTGGCCGACGGGGACGCCGCTCCGCTGTGGCCGGTGACCACACCCCCGCCCGGCAATCTCGCGCATCTCATCCTGCCCCCCCCAGTTCCGGAGGACCCGCGACGGCTTTACTGAGCTCCGGCGGAAGGACCCGCACGGCTTTCGTAACGCGTCCGATCTCATCGCTCGTCCGAGCGATCCGGTGGAACGTCGTGCGCGCCATGGTCGCTGCATGACTGACACCCCCCACCACAACGCCACGGACCCGCAGCGCGCCCCCGAGCCGGCCGAAGGTCCGGCCGGTGCCACCCGCAGATCCGTCATCGCCACCCTCGGCGGCGCCACGCTCGGCGTGGCCGCACTGGGACTCGCCGCCACGCAGGCCGCGGCCGCGGGGGCCCGGAGCGCGGACCGGCCCGCTCCCCCGCTCGCCGCGGCGTGCGTCCTCACGCCCGAGCAGACCGAGGGCCCCTACTACCTGGATCTGGAGCGGGTCCGCAAGGACATCACCGAGGGCAAGGCCGGGGTTCCGCTGACCCTTCGCGTCACGGTCACAGACAGCACCACGTGCGCCGCGCTGCCCAACACGGCCGTCGACATCTGGCACTGTGACGCGCTGGGGATCTATTCCGGCTACGTCGCCGGCGGATCCACCCCCGACACGACCTTCCTGCGCGGTGTGCAGCTGACCGACGCCTTCGGGGTCGCGGAGTTCACCACCGTCTACCCGGGGTGGTACGTCGGCCGGGCCCTCCACATCCACGTCAAGACGCACGTCGGCGGCACCGTCTCCAACGGGACCTATCACGGAGGCCGTATCTCCCACACCGGCCAGCTCTACTTCCCGGAGACGTACAACACCAGGGTCGCCGCCCTGTCCCCCTACCGGAGCAACACGGCCACGCGCACGCTCAACGCGAGGGACGGCATCTACCGCAACGGCGGTTCGTCGACCCTGCTGACCCTCACCCAGACGGGCAGCGACCTGAGCAAGGGCGTGACCGGGACCGTCGTACTCGGAATCGACCCCACCGCCACACCCTGACGGTCGTCCGGGAGCGGTGGCCGGAGCCGTGGGACGGTTCCGGCCACCGCGCGCACCGCCCACTCGCCGCGCATGGTTTCGGCGCGAGAACGTGCGGCCAGGAATCGGGGATGAGCCGGAGTCGAACGTGCGAGGTATGCGGTACAACGCTGATCACGAGGCCGCAGGGCGGCCGGCCGGCTCGGTACTGTTCCAACGCCTGCCGGCAACGGGCGCTCCGGCGGCGGACGGCAGCGCGGGACACCGTCCGGACCCAGGGTGCCGCGTCGGTTGCGGCCCCCACCGCGGCACCCGCCGCGACGACCGAAGCAACCCGTGACCGCGACCTGCCGCCGGCGCTCGACTCCTTCGTCGGCCGGCGGCAGGAGCTGTCGGGCCTGCGCGCGCTGCTCAGGAGCACACGGCTGCTCACGCTGACCGGGGCGGGCGGTGTGGGCAAGACGCGGCTGGCGCTGGAGTTCGCCAGGGGGTTACCGAGCCGGTACGCCCGGCTCGACCTGGTGGAGCTCGACTCGCTGCGGGACGGCGCAACTCTGACGCAGTCCGTGGCCGCCGCACTGGGCGTGGGCGAACGGGCGGGCCGTACCGGGGTCGACGTCCTGGTCCGTGCCATCGGTGATGCCTCCCGGCTGCTGCTTCTGGACAACTGCGAGCACCTCGCCGAGCCGTGCGCCCGGCTGGTCGTGACCCTGCTGGGCCGCTGCCCCCGGCTGCGGATCCTGGCCACGAGCCGTGAGGCATTGCGGGTGCCCGGGGAGACCGTGTTCCGGGTCGGCGAGCTGTCCCTGCCGCCGGCGGACACCAGGGACGACGTGACGGCCCTGCTGCGGTCGGACGCGGTACGGCTGTTCGTGGAACGCGCCGCGCACCGCTCGCCCGGGTTCGCGCTGGACCGGAACAACGGCCGGCTGGTCGCGGAGATTTGCCGACGGCTGGACGGCCTGACCCTCGCCGTAGAACTCGCGGCCGGCCACATCGGCACCCTCGCGCCGGGCGACATCCTCGCGGGCCTGGACGACCAGTTGTCCCAGCTGGACCTGCTGGCCGGTGGCAGCAGGACTGGGCCCCGGCGGCACAGCGGGCTCGCCACCGCCGTCGACTGGAGCCACCGGCTGCTGGATCCGGCGGAACAGGCCGTCTTCCGGCGCCTCGCGGTCCTCGTCGGAGGGTTTGATCTGGCCGCGGCGCGCTCGGTGTGCGCAGGCGGCGGCATCGGGCCGCGAGAGGTCTTTCCCCTCCTGTGCGCGCTCGAGGCGAAGTCACTGATCGTACGGCTGCCGGGGGACGCGACGCCCACCCGCTTCCGGCAGCTCAGTGTCATCCGCGCCTACGCCATGGAACGTCTGCGCGCATCCGGAGAGCTGGGCCCCACCCTGCGCAGCGCCCTCACGTGGCTCCACGAGGTGGCCGAGCGCCATCGTGGGGATGTGTTCGCCGACCAGGCGAGCAGCCCGCTGACGGCGGAACGGGACAATCTCGCCTCGGTGCCGGCCCACGCCACTGGCCAGGACGAGGCCGCGCGGGTACGGCTGACCCTGGAGCTGGCCCGGGTGCACTACCAACAGGAGCAACCGTCGGCCGCGGGCGCACTGCTGACCGGACTGCTGCGGGAGCCCGGCGGTCGGGCACTGGGCGGGGAGGTGGCCGCGCTCGCCGCACGCGTGGCCGCTCAGCGGGCCGACCCGCACCGAGCACTGTCCCTGGGCGAGCGGGCGGTGAACCTGGAGCGGCGGCGTCACGTGCCCGCCGGGCTCGCCAACGCGCTCGACGCCAGGGCCGCGGCGTGGCTGTGTCGCGGCGAATCCGCGAAGGCGGTCACGGATCTGCGCGCGTGCCTGGACGTCGTCGCCTCGCTCGGCTCGCCCGAGGACGTCGCGTGGTGCGCCCAGCACCTGGCCTGGGCGCTGCTCCAGGCGGGTGGGGAGCGCGAGGCCGACGAGCTGATGGCGGATTGCCTTCCGGTGCTCAGGGAGCAGGCGCCCTGGCCCCGGGCCGCGGCCGCGCTGCACACCGCGGGCGCCGTACGGCTGGCTCTGGGGCAGCTGGAGAGCGCCGAGGCCCTCTTCGCCGAAGTGCTGCGCATCGCCCCTGGGGGGAGCTTCCACGCGCTGTACCCCGTCGAGGGCCTGGCGTTGGTGGCCGCGGAGAGCGGTGACATGCAGCGCGCCCTGCGGTTGTGTGAGGCGAGCGCGCAGGCGCGACGCCGGCTTGACACCGAGCCCGAGGCGCCCTGGCGGCGCCGGATCGAGCAGGCGGCGGCCCGCGCCCGGACCCTGCTGCCGATGGCGGCGCGGGAGGCCGCCGTCGTCGGCGCTCGCGGGCTGCGCGGGGACCGGCTCGTCGCCTACGCCCTGCGGACAGGGAGCCGTGAGCAGGTCCGGCGGGGGCCGGACACCATGGGGGCCGGCGACGAGTGGTGGCGGCTGACCGCCAGGGAGTTCATGGTGGTCGAACTCGTCGCGAAGGGGCTGACCAACCGGCAGATCGCGGGCAGACTCGGGCTTTCGGCGCATACGGTCGCCACACACCTGGACAGGGTGCGCGACAAGCTGGGACTTCGCTCACGCACACAGATCGCCCTGTGGTTCGGTCGACGAGATTCGGAAGCTTCGGTTCCCTGACATCCGTCCCGCCGCCTTCAAGAGCTCAGGGTACCGAATAGTAGATGCCGCTCTGACGACGATTCGGTCGGCTCGCCTGGTGGCAGGTCCGTGGAAGATCCGGTTGCCTGGATGGCGATGCCGAGCAGGCCCGCTCGGCCATCCCGGCCGTTACAACTGGCCGTCACCGCCCGTGCTCGGATCGTGGGCTGTCTTGATGAGAACGGGAGCGCCAGCGCTCACTGCGTGCCCTCCCGGTGACGGCACGCCCATGCGGGCCTCTCCGTGCGCGGCCGCGGGTAGGGTGCTGTGATCCGTGGCCTCTTCCTCGCCTGTCGGGCGCAAGGCCACCTCAGCCGCCGCGAACCCGAAGCTGCGGCTGCCGACGCTCTCGAAGCCCTCCAGTTGGCCGAGCGCATCGGAGCACCGCGCTGCGTCCAACTCACCTGCCGGCGGGGGGATCGTTGAGCGGCTCAGCAAACTTTCAGCGGCAGCAGTTCACGGGCCGCCCCTTCTTCCTCCCGGACGGATGCGCCGGGCCGCCCTCGACGCCGGGCGCCCGCACGTGTGCGAGGAGCCGGTGGTCACCGACAGCGGTCCCCCTCCCCCGGCTGCCCGGGCGGGTCAGCCGGGCGTCAGGCCGCGATCAGCGGGCGCTGCCACAGTGATGCACGTGAACGGCGCGGAGGAACGAACCCCGGAGCCGCGCACGAAGGAGAGGTGCCCGCAGTGGTTTGATCGGGGACCAGCGAGCACACCTCACAGGTCGGCCCCCCTTCGGGAGTCCACGCAGGTTCAAATCCTCCCCTCTCCGCCACAGACAACGCCGCCGCCCGCACCCTCCGAGATCGCTGCGGGACAGCCCCTTTAGTTGATGATTTCCGCGCGGTCATCCGCAAGGACCGCGGCCAGCCGGTCCCGCCACGCCTGGAGAGCCTCCGGCGTCAGTCGCGTCCAGTCGGTGACCTCACCGACGACCCGGAGCGGTTCCCTGCTGCGATAGGAGCGGGTCGGATTGCCGGGGAACTTCTTGTTGGTGACGTTCGGATCGTTCTCGAACTGACCCGTCGGCTCGACCACATACACACGCGGGGCCCCGTCACCGGCGGCGAGCTCCGCGGCCAGTCCCGCGCCGTCACGCAACGCGGTGAAGTACACGTGGTTCATCACGATCTCAGGCCGGTAGTTGGAACGGAAACCGGCAGTGAGGTGGTCCCCGACCGGCAGATCGGCCTTCGTACCGTGAAAGAACGGCCCCTCGTCCAGCACCTCATCCATCACCCCAGGCTACCCGCTCTGCCATCCGCACATGATCTCGTTCCATGCACGGTCATGCGGGCTTCGCAGGCGCCGCGTAGTGGCGCAGGTAGTCACGCACCTGAGGCTCGAGTCCGGACAGGTCATTGCCGTCCAGGGCATGCCAGAGACGGTTCTCGATCCAGAACCGATAGGCGAACTCCTCGAACGAAGATGCACACCAAAGGAATACCTGCTTCCCGTAGATGGCACCCTCCACTACGGGGCCGCCAACACCTGAGCGCCCGCGCGGCTCCTCCCGGACTCGAGTCTGCGGTAGCAGATGATGGTGCAGGCGATGCTCGCGAAGGCGAGGAAGTGAGCGGCTTTGCGTTCGTAGCGGCGGTGGAGCCGGCGGCAGCCGGAGAGCCAGGCCATGGTGCGTTCGATGGTCCAGCGGTGTCGGCCCAGTCGGTGCGAGGACTCGACGCCCTTGCGGGCGATGCGGTGGGTGATGCCGCGCTCGCGTAACCATCGCCGCAGGTGGGAGTAGTCGTAACCCTTGTCGCCGTGGAGCTTGCCCGGCCTGCGCCGCCGGGGCCCGCGGCGGGAGCGGATCGGCGGTATGCCCTCCACCAGCGGGATCAGCGCCTGGCTGCGGGCGGCCCACGTGCTGGGGCTCAGCCCCGCCCACTTGGGAACCCGCTGCAGCACGAGCGCACCGGCCCGGTGACAGCCGCCCAGCCCCACTGAGCCTCTTCAGCGTTGCCACTCCAGTGTGAGGATGGCCTTGGCGATTGACGTCATTCGATTCGGGCTGCATCGGGACCTGCAGAAGATGCGCCAGGACTTCAAGCGGGCGACGCCGCGCTCGACCGGCGCTCGTGCAGCGGCAAGTGCCCGGTTGACGGTCTTCTCGGTGGGAGTGAGTTCCCGCAGAGCCCTGCGTTTGATGCCCGTGGTCAGCCACGGGCCGGCACCCTGGTAGGCGAGATCGGCCAGGATAGGAACGCCCTGGCGCTCGCAGGTCCGGATGATCCGGTGGGTACGGGCGGCGGTCAGGTCATGAGTACGGCCCGGCATCGCGGGTGAGAGCCACAGCAGCCGGCCGCCGGGGTCGGTGACGACCTGCACGTTCACGCCGTGGCGTCGGTGTTTGTGGGAGTAGTCGCCCCGTCCGTCGCCGACCCGGTCGCACTCGGCGAGCGTGCCGTCCAGCAGGACGAAGTCCGCGTCGCTCTCGCGCAGAACCTTGAGCAGACCCGGAGCTCGTTCGGCGAGCAGGTGGACGACCGCACTGGTGTAGGCGTGGGCAGTGGACTCGCAGATCCCGAACCCGGCAGCGATCTTCGCCGGAGTGGTGTGTTCGCGCGTGCAACAAGGTCGCTGCGACGCACGGGATCGTGGTCTACCTCGCCCGATCCGGTGTGCTTCCCAGCCTCCTCAACGCGATGCAGAGTGCGGGCGGCCAGTGCCAGCCCCCGGAAGGCAGGACCATCCCGATGATCACCGAGAGCTCCCCCATCGACTTTCAGCTTCATCCCGGACAGACAGCGCGCACCTACCCGTACATGACGCTCTTCTACGAGACAACGAACGCCCCCACCCCGGACTCCCGGGATCCCTATGCCCAGTTCGCCCAGGACTTCGCCACCGTCTTCGGCGGACGCAGCGCGGATGCGGACGCCGCCGGCGGCTTCGACACCGTGGGTGTCGTCAGCAAGGTCATCGAGGACCTGCTGCCGACTTCCGACGACGTCCAGCCCAACGACATCTACCTGTGGCTCAGCGCCCACGGCGTGTCCCAGTACCCCGGCGCTTCCGGCGTGCTGCAACTGGACGGCAAGAACAAATACCCGCCCGACAAGGCGGTGTTCATCCGCGAGATCGCCCAACCGAGCGGCATCACGGCCACACTGCTCAGCTGCGGAGTCCTGCCCGACCGACAGAACCCTGCGAAGTGGGGCACTCCTCCCAACACCTTCCCCTGTCCCAGGGACGATACCGCGGTGGCTTCCCCATGAGAGGTTCCCGGTTCAGTTCATGTTGAGCATGCCTTCCCACAGGCACGTCAGGAGGCGCGCGATCAGGCGGGAGACGTGCACTTGGGAACACCCCCAGGCGTTCGCCGATCTCCTCCTGTGTGAATTCCCCGACCAAGCGCCGGCGGATGATGTCGTGGTCGCGCGGTCGAGTACCTGCGGACCCAAACCAAACGCAGCCTCGCGAACCTCGCCAGCGCTCCCCTCGACCGACTCCAAACCCCCGTCCGCAATTGTCTCGAACGGCTGCAGCGCCGCCCCGACGTCCTCGACGGCTTCGTCACCGGAGCCGGACTCTCCTTCGACCTGCCACCCTGAAACGCCGAAGTCAGTAACTCCGCACGCCGCCTGGCGCGTTCGGTCTCACCCGTCCCGCCAGAACCTGGCATCATGACACTCACGGCCACCCCACCGACCTTCGTGGCTTAAGCAGTCCGAAGGGTCGCGGGTGGCCGCCCTCACGCTCACAGCCGTCAACATCAACCCCCACCAAGGAATGATCTTGCAGGGGGTCAGAAGTCAAGCTGAGAACCCGTTCCCAGTCAGGTCCGGCGGGTCGAGCGTTCGGACGGCCGCAGCCGTGGTTCCGCGATCCGGTGCCGGTTCCGGCTTGCGGTTTCCGCTACGTCAACTTCTACCGTCTTCGGTGTGGCCGGAAAGACCGGCCCGGCAATGGGAGGCGGGGCAATGGCCTGGTCGATCGCGGATGTGGCCCGGATGTCCGGGGTGACGTCCCGGACGCTGCGGCATTACGACGAGATCGGCCTGCTGCCGCCGGCGTGGATCGGGAGCAACGGGCACCGCTACTACGAGGAGCGCGATCTGCTGCGGCTGCAGCAGATCCTGCTGATGCGGGAGCTGGACCTGGGGCTGCGCGAGATCCAGGCGGTCCTGGACAACCAGGTCGATCAGGTGGCCGCGCTCCGCGAGCACCACCAACGACTGCTGGCGGAACGGGACCGGCTGGGGACGCTCGCCCGCACGGTCGGCCGCACCATCGCCGAACTGGAGGAAGGCAAGGACAAAGACATGGCGAAGATCAACAGGCCGGAGAACCTGTTCGAGGGATTCGAGCCCGGCCGCCACGAGGCGGAGGCGCGTGATCGGTGGCCGGAGCAATGGGAGCAGTCCCAGCGAACCATCGCGGGGATGACCGCTGAGGGTATGGAGCAGTGGCAGCGTGAGGTGACGGCGCAGATGATCCGCATGGCGGAGTTCATGATGGCTCGCACGCCCGTCGCCGATCCTGCCGTGCAGGCCGAGGTGGACGCCCACTACCAGGACGTGTGCCGGTTCTGGACCCCGTGCGCGGCCGCGTACAAGGGACTGGGCCAGACCTACGTCGACGACCCTCAGTTCCGTACCAACTTCGACAGGATCGCCGACGGACTGGCCGTCTACCAGCGCGACGCGATGGCCGTCTACGCCGACGCACGGCTGAGCTGACCGACGGCTCACACTGCCGGGGGGCTGCAGACCCCCGGCACCAGGTGGAAAATCAACCTGCACCTGGCCGTCGAACAGCGGCCGAAGCCCATGCGCATCGTGATCACGGCCGGGCAGCGGGATGACTCCCCGCAGTTCGAGACCGTTCTGGGCCGGGTCCACGTCCCCCGCCCGGGACCGGGCAGACCGCGCACCCGGCGGAAACAGGTCCGGCGGACAAGGTTCGCGTCTCCCGCAAGAACCGCGTCCACGTGCGCAGATGTCGCATCCGCTGCGGCTCCTACGAAGCCACCCTCACCCGCTATCTGCACCACGAAGACATCGCGGTCACCGAGGTCAATCAACCCGACAAGACCGCCCGAAGCCGCCACGGCATGTCCGACTCCATCGATGCGGCCGCTGCCGTCCGAGCGGTCCTCTCCGGCCGGGCCATGGTCGCCGCCCAGACCACCGACGAACCGGTGGAGACGATCCGACTGTTCGAAATGGCCAAGGCTCAGGCACTCGACCGCGACCCTGCTCCTGGAGCAGGGAGTCGAACTCGTCGTGGTCAAGGAACTCCTCGGCGTCTACGCCCACGTCCGACTCCGCCTCCAGCGAGATGTCATCGACGCTCTCGGTACCGTGCTCGGCGGCCGGGAGACCACCAAGACGGTCAGCTCCGACGGCGACGAACCGCCACCCTGCACCGCCCTCGTCCACTGCCGTTGCCGTCAACTACTGCCGTCACCCCACGCAGAAGCCCCGCCAGGACGCACCTGACGGGGCTTCATCTTTGCGTTCGCGACTTACCCGCTCGCACGCTGCAGGGCTCGGCCTCACGCCCCGGAGAATCTCGCAAAGAGATCACGCTCACGCCAGGAATCGGAGAAGGCGTCCAGCATGGCCTCGTAAGACCGGGCGCTGCAGCGGGGAGCAGCGCCCCGTGCCGGCCGACATCGACCTGTCCGCCTACCGCATCGTGCAGGAGGCGCTGACCAACGTGGTCCGGCACGCGGGCACCGAGTGTTGCCGGGTGGCCATCGACTATGGAGACAAGGAGCTGTCCGTGGAGATCGTCGATGACGGGCGCGGCGCCTCCGAGGACGGCTCGGCCCACGGCTTCGGCCTCATCGGGATGCGGGAACGAGTCGGTCTGCTGGGCGGCCACTCAGCATCGGGCCGCGCCCCGAGGGCGGCTTCCGCGTGGCGGCCCGGCTGCCGCTGCCCGCACCCTTCGAAGTTCCGGTGGAGGCCCGATGACCGTCCGTGTAGTGCTCGCCGACGACCAGCCGCTGGTTCGGTCCGGTCTACGTGTGATCATGGCCGATTACCCCGACCTGGAGGTCGTTGGTGAAGCCGCCACTGGCGCTGAGGCCGTCCAACTGGTCAGGGATGCCAGCCCCGACGTCGTGGTCATGGACATCCGGATGCCCGGAATGGACGGGATCGAGGCCACCCGCCTGATCACGGCCGGTCCGTCAACCACACGCGTCCTCGTCCTCACCACCTTCGACGAGGACAACCATGTCTACGGTGCGCTCCGGGCCGGCGCGAGCGGCTTCGTGGTCAAGGACATGGCGCTGGACGACATCCTCGCGGCGATCCGCGTCATCGCCGCTGGCGACGCATTGATCGCGCCGGGTGTGACGCGCCGTCTGATCGCGGACTTCATCGGGCGGCGCGCGGCTGTCCCGGAACGCTCCACACGGCCGGTCGAGGGCATCACCGAGCGGGAACGAGAAGTGCTGACCCTGGTCGGACGCGCCAGGTCGAACACCGAAATCGCAGAGGACCTCTTCATCACGGTGGCCACTGCCAAGTCGCACGTTTCACGGCTGCTCACCAAACTGGGCGCCCGGGACCGGGTCCAGCTCGTCATCACCGCCTACGAGAGGACGTTCTAGGCTGATTTGCCCGATTCGACTGTTGGCCCGGGTCAGGAGGGCTGGTGGGCCGGGGAGTCCGGGTGGGGCCGCATCAGTAGCAGGTCCTCGCCCCAGGCGACGAACGCCGCGAAATCCAGCGTCACGCCAGGTCCTTGCGCATCAGCGTGCACATCGTCTCGTACCGCTGGAGCGAGCCGTCCTCGGCCTCCACGTCCCAGGAGTCGAGCTCGCGGCCGAAGGCCCGGTAGCCCAGGCGTTCGTAGAGGGCGCGGGCGCGCGGGTTGCTCTCCTCGACGCCGAGTTCGGCGCGGGTCAGGCCCCGGGCGCCGATCCGCTGCTCGGCAGAGCGGATCAGCAGCGTGCCGATCCCGCAGGACTGCAGGGCCGGGTGGACGCCGAGTTGCCAGAGCATGCCGGCGCCGGGCTTGACCGTGTAGTCGATGCCGCCGACCGCCACCGGGAGCCCGACCGGCGTGCACACCGCCAGGTAGTCGATCTCGCCCGCCTCGGCGCGGCGGATCTGGTGGACGAGCTCGCGCACGTGCTTGGGGGAGCCGGCCCAGCCGCAGGACGGCAGGTCCGCGTCGGTAAGGCCGCGCACCGACAGGTGCAGCCTGATCTCGGTCATCGCCCCATCCCTTCGACTCCAACAGCGGCCGTCCCCATTTCAGCAAGCCGGTCCCCGTGCCGTCCAAGGGCTTTGTGCAGGGTGTCGGTGTTCAGCGCAGGGCTGCCACGGCTGCCGCGGCCACGGTAAGGATCCGGTGCAGGACAGGGACCGGGATCGCCGGGTTGGTGACCGCTGCGCATGCCGTGTCGCGGTCGTGCAGCAGTCCGGCCAGGACGCGGGCTGGCAGCCGCGGATTGCGCACCGCGGTGCCGCGGACGCGGGCCTCCGGGTCGTTCAGCAGCCGCACCGCGTCGGCCGGTGACAGCCGGGGGTCCTCAGCCGCGCGGCGGCGCACCTCGGCTTCGGGATCCCGGGCCAGGCGTGCGACGTCGACCGGTGTCGACTCCGGATCGTCCAGGGCCAGGCGGCGCATCCGCCCGCTGGGGTCGGCGGTGTAGCGCAGCAGGCCCGTACGGGGGAAGTTGGGGTGGCTGCGGGGCCGGTCGGGGTGGCTGAAGCTGCCGTCCCACCAGCGCCAGACCTCCAGCAGCATGTCGGCCGGAGCGTCCTCGCACGATTCGGCGAGGAACAGGCGGACCACCCGATCCTCGTCCCGCGCCAGGCGCGCCACAACATCCGGCGGGAGGTGCCGGGCTCGGGCCACACTGCGGCGGACCAGCGGGTGGGAAGACGCGGCGAGATGGCGCATCGCGTCGGCGTCACCGTGCAGGTCTTCAACCCAGGGCAGGGTGTGCGACATCGACGTCGGGTCGAAGTCGTGGCGTACCGCGGCACGTTGCTCCTCGGTGAGGTCGGGGCGCAGCGCCACCGCGGAGCGGATGTCGTCCTGCGGGTCCTGCGCCAGCACGGCGACGCCGTGTGCGCCCAAGCCCGGGTTTGCGGCCAGAACCCGACGTACTTCCGCGTCCCCGTCCCCGACCAGGTCCGCCTCGAGCTCGGGCGCGAGGCGGCACCGTTCGAGCGCCCGCCGCGGGTCGGGCAGGGCGGCGAAAACCTCGCGAGGCATGGGTACGCCGGTGTGGTGGGCGAGCAGCGCAGCCGTTCGCACCGCGTAGTCGGTGTCGGCCAACAGCCGCTCCCGCAGCGGCGCAGCGAGGTCCTCCCACCGGGCACAGGCCGCCGCCCGCACCCGGGGATCGGCGTCGGCCGCGAGGCCAGGGAGGTGCTGTGCGGGGAGCCCCGGGAGTTCGGCGGCTCGCGCGCGGGACGGGCCGGCGAGGAGGTCGTCGTACAGGTCCTCGGGAAGTTCGGCGCCCCAGATGCAGGCGTGCTCCGCCCAGAGCACGCGTCGATTCGGCGACGGCTCGGCGCGGACCAGGCGTACCCACTGATCGGACGTGAGCTTGGGCCGGAAGGTGTCGGCGGGCCTTGACCGCACCCGCGGATCGGGGTGTGCCACGGCGGCGTCAAGGACGGCGGGCCGGTCGCATCCGTGCAGGAAGCCCTCCTCCACATCCAGCAGCCGGATCAGTAGTTCGTCCGTCGCGGCCGGATTTGCCCCGATCCCCTCCGCCCAGTGCAGAGGCCACGCACGTCGGCCGGGCACCGCCGCCCACACCTCGGCGCGCTCGACCTCCGTCTCGCGCCCGGCGGCCGCGGCGGCCTCCTCCAGCCGCTCCGGCAGTCGGGCGAGGGCCGTCACCCGAGGCCCCCCCCGCGCCGGGCACCTCCGCCAGCAGCACCTGCCCGTCGAGGGAGAGCGCCACGAACCCGGGATTGCCGGTCAACGCCGGCACGCCGCTCCCGGCGTGCCGGACCCGGGTCCACCAGGAGTCGTTGCCGCCGATCCGATGTCCGAGGACCGCCACCAGGAACTCACCGTCGACATCGCAAAGACGGCGCCACCACGCGGCATCGAGTGCTTCGCGGGCCACTCCGTCCGGCGCCGCAATCCCCCGCGCGATCCGCCAGCCGGCCTCCGGCGGGAACAGGCTGCCCGGGCGCACGTCCTCGACGACCGTGAGTCCGGCGCGTGCGAGTAGTTCAGGGAGTTCCTCTTGTCGCTGCACGCGGTCATGATCCCCGCCGACTCGCGGTGGGACAAGGCCCTCAGCCCAGGCCCAACCGGCCCTCACCTGAGCCTCGGCAGCTTTCTCAGACTCCGGCAGAGACCTGCCCATGCCAGCACGGTGACCGCTTCGAGCCATCATGGATCTTCACGAAACGGGGCCGCTTCGAATCGTCATGCCGGGGCCGAATGGCGACGTCGTAGCCACGCCGTGGGACCGGGTCTACGCGTTCTTCCACCGCTGGCGCAACCACGGTCTGGTCAAGGAGTTCCACGACCGGCTGCGCGGCCAGGTCCGCGAGCAGGCGGGGCGGGATCCGGAGCCGAGCGCCAGCGTGATCGACTCCCAGTCGGTCACGCTCGACATCGAGCGCCTCCGGCGCGACGGCCTCGCTCCCGACGCGGTGTCTCTGCGGCCGGTCGCCCGGCTGGCACGGCCGTTGGCGGATGCCCTCGCGGCCCTGCACTGGCCGACGGACGACCGTCGCCAGCGGCGGTTCGCGCGGGACGCGGCCGGCCTGGTCCTGATCCGCTGCGGCGAATTGCGGCGGGCTTTCTGGGGCTGGTCGGTCCAGGACTGGACGGACTTGATCAACGCCAGCGGCGCCGAGTTCCGGAGGTTGTGGGGCGGCCAGATCGGCCCCAACACTCGCCCGTTCGTCTTCGTCTATGCCTACCTGCTCGGCGAGTTCACGGCCTTCGAACGGCTCGGCCGCTTCATTCGTCCAGCCTTGGCTCACCGGATCTTCGGTGCCGATCGCGTCGACGATGCCGTCCAGCAGGTCTGCAAGGTGCTGGCCTACTGGGGTCGCCGTGACGCCGACCGGCCGGCCCCGGTGATCTGCCAGATGCTGCTGCTGAACCGCAGTCCGCTGCTGGAGGACCTGACCACCGACGCCCTCGCCGCACTCCGCGGCCACCCTGCGATGAGCGGGCAGTGGGGCAAGGACCTCTACGGTCTCCACCGGGCGGTCGCGGCGCTCGGCCACGCGGACCCGCCGACATCCGGGCACGCCTCCGGGCCAGCGGCGATGGAGGGGGTCCCGGCCGCGTGGGCGGAGGCGGTTGAGCGTTGGTACGCAACCTCGACACTGACCCCGAAGATCCGCAGCAGCTACCGCAACGTGCTCGCCAAGATCGGCCGCCGGCTGGCCGCCGAACAGCCCCAGATCACCGAGCCCGGTCAGTGGACCCGCCAAACCTGCGCCTCGTGGGTCGCCGCAGTGGACCGGATGACCGTCGGCGACTTCTCGCAGTGGACACACGGCATGCGCTCTCAGGTGCGTCTGGGCAAGCCACTCACGCCGCAGTCGAAGTCCGGAGTCCGGTTACCTCGAGGTGCCTCGCGCGTTCTTCCGTGACCACTGCAGGAATGGCTCGGCCACCGGACGCCCGAAGCGACCACCCACTACGCGAAACTCACCCTCAACACCCTGGCCAGGGCCTACAACGACGCCGCCTACTTCGCGCGGAACGTCCGTACCATCGAGGTCCTCGTCGACCGCCACGCGGTCACCTCCGCGCCGCCAACGGCGAGCCCTGGCAGTACTTCGACCTCGGCCACGGCTGGTGCACCTACACCTTCTTCGAACAGTGCCAACACCGCATGGCCTGCGCACGCTGCGACTTCTACACCCCCAAGGGCTCCACCAAGGGCCAGCTGCTGGAGGCAAAGGAGAACCTGCAGAAGATGCTCGCCAGCATCCCGCTCACCGACGACGAACGCGCCGCCGTCGACGGCGGCCAGACCGCCCTCGATGAACTTCTTGAACGGCTCACCGACGTCCCCACCCCCGCCGGACCGACACCCCGGCAGATCGGCATCCCCGCCACCGCGACGCTCCTGCCCGTCGTCGACCTCACCGCCCGCACGCGACTGTGCGGACCCGATCAGCCATGCTGATGCTGAGGCCATGGATATCTGCCCGTCCTGCGGTGAGGAACTCACCGGTCGCACCTTGTCGCAGGCCCCACCCGCTGAGCACCCGAAGCTCCGCCGTCCTCCGAAGCGTGAACTTCGGCGCTGCGGAACCTGTCGGCGTCTTGCCTGCCGAGCCGAAGGCTCTTGGCAGCCCTGGGCCGACGGCGGAGTGGATCCCAGCTACGACTACCTGTTCGACTGGGAACCGAAGCCGCTGCCCGAACCCTGGATACTCGTGCCTACTCAGGGCCACGCTGGAGGCAGAACTGCGAGCTGAGGTGAGCGAAGGACACCCTCTCTTTGGCAAGCCCGTCATCGCCATTGCCCGATGTGGTCAGTGCGACGAGGTGCTGTTCAGCGTCGAAGAAGACCCCGCTCGTTTCGCCCACGTCCACCTGACATGGCGGCAAGAGCCCGAGACGCCGCCATGGCCGTCGACGGAACACCTGTCACTCCCGCTGTCCGACAGCCTGACTGACCACACACACTGATCTCGGCGAACTTGACGAAACTGCCGGGAAATCCACAGGCAGGCCCCGCCATTTGCATCCGGTGTCCACGACATAGCGGATAGCGTCGACGACCTCGCGGCGGGGATGCTTCTCCGGCCGGCCGCCGCGGCTGGTCGCGCAGGCCGACTCCGGCAAGCCCGCGCGTTCGGTACCTCGTGCATCCACGAGCACGCCTGCTTATCCGAACTAGTCCAGACGGTCTGGCGAGGGCGAATCGCAAGTCGAGTTGCTCAAAGTAGTGGGCAACAATCCCAGCGCCAGCGAGCATTGGGCGTGTCGCGCCGCCGACTCCGGCCGGCCTGGTCGCCCTTCAACGGGCGTCCGGAGACGGGGGAGAATGCAGCACATGGATGACGCGTTCACACTCCTTCGGCAGGCCGTCGATCTGCTGCCGGAGGACGCAGCGGCAGAGAACGGACAGACGGTCGAGGATGTGCACGAGGACGTCGTGCGCCAGGAGTGGGAGATGGTGCTCGGCGTTCTCGTCGAGATCGGGGATGTCCACCCCGTGTCCGTTGACTTCTGGGAACTCCTCGCCGAGGCCGCTCGCCAGATGATGCTCGACCGCAGCCGGCGTTGGTGCGAGTGGCGGGGCTGGCAAGTTCGACACGGCACTGTCCGGGCGACCCTGAGCCTCGTGGGTGCGGAGGAGGGCCGACGCCGGACTGCCTTTGCCGCAGACGGGCGACTCCGGCCGATGTGGGACATCGGTAACCGCACCGCTGGCGGGGAGCAAGAACTGAACATCGCCCGGTTGTGGGTGGAGTATGCGCAGGGGCTCGGCCCGGGAGAGACCGCCGACGTTCGGCTGGCTCCTCTGAGCCCCGAGCAGTGGAGGCACCTGAAGTGCGGCGATGTGATCACCATGTACGAAGCCCGACCTATTTCCGGAACGGCCACCGTGATCGAGGTCCTGCCGCCGCGTGCCTGAGCTCATCTCGCGTCAGGCGGGCTCCGGCTGCAGTCAGATGAATCTTCGAAGACTATCCGAGCCCGAATGCACGGTCGACTCACAACGGGCCTGCCGCGGTTGGTGGGGTTTCGGGCTCGGAGCTGCTTCGTCCGGCGTTCTGGCGGAAGTCGGGCATGCCCAGGTGGACGGTGGACGGCTGCGCTGCACGCTCGCGCATGGCCTCCAGCTTCGGCGCTGCGGCGGCCATGGTGGTCTCGATGGCGGCGACCTCGCCGAGCCAGCCCTGGTCCCGGGCCTCCTGGAGGCGGTCGACGAGGTTGGCGTGAATCTCCTGGAGACGTGGCATCTGGGCCGGGTCCACGAGAAGTAGAGGACATCTGATGCATGCTTCTCTGAACTTGCGCTGGTGAGGTGATCGAGTCAGGAACGTCTGTGTTCGCGGTTGAGTTCGTGGTATCCGCGAAAGTCGAAGAAGCGCAGGCCGTCGATCACCGCTCCAGACAGGATTTCCGGCAGGGTCCATGGGTGGGTGGTGTAATCGTCCGTTGCCACGCCTCCATGCCCAAGCAGCAGAGCGATCAAGTGGTGAACCTCTGCGGTTCCGTCGATCCGTCCGGAGATGTCGATCTGCACCGCCCAAGTGGGGTGATGTCCGATGGCCGCTTCGAGGATCGCCACATCCTCAGGATCCCAGTCGGAAAAGAGGTAGCCGGTCTGCTCATCGTCGATGTCGATGTAGAGGTTGCCGTCCAGAGTCCACGGATCGCGCTGCTCGGGCAGATGCCGATCGAGCGAGGAAACGGTCTCAGCTCGCTCACCTGTGGGAAACACGAAGACGGTTCGCATGGGTTGGAGCGTAGGCAGTTCAGCTCTGTGGCGGCCATGGATTTCAGGGACGGTGCCGGTCCGTCGACGTAGTGATGGTGCGATTGGCAGTGTCTGCGAAGGTCGGCATACCGAGATCGACTGCGGAGGGTCGGCGAGCTGCTTCGGCATCGAGCTGGCTCAGCTTGCCCTGGGCTCCGGCGAGGCTGACCTGGAGGCCCTCGACTTCGCCCAGCCTCGTCCACGTAGCGCCAGGCGGTGGCCTGCGATATCGCGAACCCGGCGCCGAGCTGGGCGAACGTCTCGTTCTTGCGCAGATGGACCAGCGTGAGCAGTGCCTGGTCGAAGCAGCCGAGCTTCCGCCAGCGGGTGTTACGTGCGCGGCGGTGCTCGTACAGCAGCCAGGCAACGTGCTCAACGAGCTCATGCGGGACGTCGAGCGTGGCAGGATACGGAACCGACAGGGCCCCTCGTCGCCGGTGTGCTGAGTGGAATCGCCACGCCAACGACAAGGGGCCCTGCCTCGTCACCATTACACCTACTGACCAGCCCATTTCACCCGCCGGCACAGGATGAAAGAGGTTCACTCACAGCCGGCGGACCGTCATGCAAAATCGAGATCAACGGCGGTGACGATACGCCATCACCGGACCGGCGGCGGCACACCAGGCCCGCCCTCGGGCTGCGATGGGCCGGAGGCCGCCGACAGAGGTCAGTTGGCGGGGCCCCAGCCGGTAAGGCCGTTGGCCTCGTCGAGCACCTCGACCTGGAGGTTCTGGCCGGGGCCGTCGTAGATGTCGCCCTGGTTGCCGGCGGGCGACATCGACGAGTAGGCCGCGCGGCCAGCGTTGTTGTCCCAGATCACGTAGAGGCACGAGCTCTGGTCGACCGTCGGGTCCACGTACATGTGGTCGTGACCCGATTCGATCCTGGTGAACTCCAAGGCCTGGCAAGCTGCGTCAGCCGTCACCGTGACCGGGGCCACGCTGGCGTTGGCTAGGCCCGGTGCGCCAAGCACCATTGCGGAGGCGGCCACTGCCAGCGCGCCGACCCGGACGAAACCCTTGCGAGGCATTTCTGCTCCTTCCGGCCTGCAGCCCAAGTGGTCGCCACACTCCCGAGATTCTTGAGGCTGGGCCTATCGCCTTCCGTGCCGACGCCTATCGTGCGACCAACGGCCCCTAGGGTCAATGCCGTTGTTTTAGGCCTCGGGCATTGGTTCCTGGGCGTTGGTTCCTGGGTAGTGGTCCAGGGCCTCGCATTCCTCGCTGCGCAAGAGAGCGGGCCGCCGTCAGAGCGCTGTACGACGGCCCGCGAATCTTTATGACTGAGCGTTGTAGGTAGCGAGTTGAGCGTGTGGACGGGCGGACGCGACCGATGTCCCTGTTCGGCAGGGTTCATGTGAGGACGGGTAGTTGTGCGTCGCGCGCGCAGTTCACCGCAGGACTTCCGCGCACAGGGGGCGCACGCGCTCCCAGAGGGTGTACACCAGGTTGTGTGAGTGGCGGTTGATTGCTCCTGTCTAGTCTGGTTCCTGCTCTGAACAGAAAGTGACGCACAGTGATATCGAG
>NZ_JBIBJK010000042.1:0-33028 GCF_042958635.1 Streptomyces sp. NPDC007971 | reverse complement strand
GGCGAATCTTCCGCAGGTCCCGATGCAGCCCCAACCGCATGACGTCAATCGCCAAGGCCATCCTCACTCTGGAGCGGCAGCGCTGAAGAAGCTCATTGGGCGATCACGGGGGTGTCGTAACACCGAGTTCCTCACGCACGGAAGCTTGGAAGGCAGCGATCGGCTCTTTCATGGTTAGGACGGCGCGGACGGCGGCATCTCGGCTTCCTCGGGTGGTCTCCAGGGCACCGGCGGCTTCCCATGTGGCCTCGAACATAACTGTCGCGGCATCCGGCGTAGCCCCTTCGGTCAGGATGGAAATCTCGGCGGTAAGCTGCTCCGCTTCTTCAAGAAGCTCATGGGCCTGGAGCAGCGCTTCCTTGATGGTCTCCAGGTGCCCTGCGTTGAAGATCAACGGATCACCAGCATCAGGAGGCACATCGGCCTCGCGGACGCTAAATATGGTCGTGTGGCCAGCCTCACGGAACCTCGCACACTCCTCATCACTGGGCAGGGAAGCACACGCGGCCCACAGGATGCGTTCCGTTTCCTTGACCCTGTAGAAAAGCTCTTTGGCTACGCGGAAGCGTTCCGAGTGCCACCTACGAAGGTCTTCGGCAGCCCTTCTCTCTCGCTCGGCTTTTTTCTGGAGAGCTTGCGTCAATAGGGCTGCTGCCAGCGTCCCTCCCACTCCGAGCGCTGCGAGTAAGAGCTGAAGCGTCGTTGGCTCACGGCCCGGAGGCTAGCGGCCCCTCGCGGGCTCTCGCACGAGAGTGTAGAAACAGGCACTCTCCGGACCCCACTCACCGGTCGTAATGTGCAGGTCACCTGCGGTACCGGGCTGCTTGTGGGGGCTATCGCTAGCGGCCTTCCAGGTCCAGAACCGGACCGTCTGTTGGCCGCCCGTGGGCGGCCAACGACGACAGACGACAACGGCTCTATCCCTGCTCAGAGATGGGGCGTTGGGTACCACCGCATGTGTTCACCGGCGAGGGTGAGTTGAGCAAGATCAGAAGCTCTGCATGCCGCACTGGTGCCTCTAGCAGGCACGGTGGGCGGCGTGTGTGGCCCACACGCTCCTCACACGCGATCGGTGCGCAACAACGAGAAAGAGCGGGAGACAGTGAGACTGTCTCCCGCTCTTTCATGTCGGCATCCGCCCTGGTCAGCGGATGATTTCTGCTGATCCTCGACGAGTGCCCCCGGCAGGATTCGAACCTGCGCACACGGCTCCGGAGGCCATGTGCGCCACTTCCTCGTGCACGCTGGGGACGGGTACATGTCGCCGCATCTTGTGGACAGATCCGGGTGGTACTTGCCTGCTGGGGCATCCTTGAACGCCCCGTTGCTGGGGTTCGCCGCCTTCTGCCGCCATCGAACGCCCGATCCCCGATGATCTGGAACTCTGGCCGTGCAACTATTCAGACCGCGATCGAGCAGCATCTGTATCCGCCACCGGACTATCTCGAGTTCGAGGGGGGGCCAGCCGACGGAGGGAGCCCAGTAGTTCTACACACCCCGCCTCAGCCCGAGGAGCACAAGCCGTTCCTTGATCGAGCAGGTGATCGCCGCGTGGAAGGCCGCGCACCCCTCGGTCAGCGGCCACCAGGGCCGCTACGAGATGCGGGAGATCGTCAACGCGCTCCTCTATCAGGGCCGCCGCCTGCGAGTAGGACCCGCTCCGCACGACCTGCCGCCGCGGGAATCCGCCTTCGCCAGCAGGAGCTGGTCGAGGCCCTGATCGGCACTTTCTGTACGCCAACTACTCACGCCCGGACAGGCACGAGCCCGCCCACCACAGTGGCGCGCTCGTGCGTGTGCGACGTCTTATGGGCCGTTCGACCAACTGAGGGAACGGCGGGAATCGACCCGGGACGCCCTCCGGTCGGCAGTGGCTGGAGACGTGATGATCACGGCACAGCTCACCACGCGGAGGGAACACCCGATGAGCGACACCGCAGTCCCCCTGAAGCAGCGAGTCGGCCGGTACGGTGCCTGGAGCGTCGAACTGCGCTCGGAGGACCCGGCCCGGCGCGGCGAACTGGACGAGGCCGCGGCCGAGCTGGAGGAACTCGGGTACGGCGCCATCTGGCTCGGCAACAACAGCACCGCCGACCATGCCGCCCCGCTGATCGGGGCGACGCGCCGCGTCCTCGTCGGCACCAGCGTCCTGAACATCTGGCAGCAGGAGGCCGCCACGACCGCGGCCGGCTTCGCCGAGGTGGCATCGGCGCACCCCGACCGCTACCTGGTGGGTCTCGGCGTGAGCCACGGCCCGCTGGTGAAGGACTACAGCCGCCCGTACGCGGCGATGACCGGCTATCTCGACGAGCTGGACGAGGCCGGCGTCGCCGCCGACAGCAGGGTGCTGGCCGCGCTGGGCCCCAAGATGCTGAAGCTGTCCGGCGAGCGGGCGGCCGGCGCCATCCCCTACCTGGTCACGCCCGAACACACCGCCCAGGCCCGCGAGATCCTCGGCGAGGGCCCACTGCTCGCCCCGGAGCTGAAGGTGGTCCTGGAGACCGACCCGGCCCAGGCCCGCGCGCTGGCCCGCGACGCCCTCGCCATGTACCTCACCCTGCCGAACTACACCAACAACTTCCTGCGGCACGGCTTCACCGAGGCCGACCTGGCCGAGGGCGGCAGCGACCGCCTGATCGACGCGGTCTTCGCCTGGGGCGACGAGGACCGCATCCGCGACCGCATCGACACCTTCCATCAGGCAGGCGGGGACCACGTGGCCCTCCAGGTGCTCACGGGCACCCGCAGGGACAAGCTCCCGAGGGAGGAATGGCGCAGGCTCGCTTCCCTATTGGGATAACGGCCTCGGGGAACACCGGAACCGTGGTTAGCGATAGCGCCAGTTCCGGTTCGGGTCTCTCGCAAGCGGTCAGTTGAGAGAGCCGCCCGGCCACGCGTGAACCGCCCCCATTCGCCCAGCTCGCTCGCAGAAGTCCTCTCAGAACTAGGGCATGTAGCTGAACGTGATGCTCGGACCGTGTCCTCCATGGCTATGGGCCGTTCTGAGGTGAGAGAGCAGGCGGTCGCGAACACTGGGGTGCACATGACGTCCACTTCCCCTCATGGAGGGCTGATTCGTGTCGGTGTCGTAGGTCTGAGCGCGCGCGGAGGGTGGGCGGCCACCGCCCATGTGCCGGCGCTGGCCGGGCTCGACGGATACGAGTTGCGGGCGCTGAGCGCCGGCACCGCCGAATCGACGCGTGCCGCCGGCGAGAAGTATGCGGTGCCGCTGACCTTCGACAGCGCAGAGGAGCTGGCCCGCAGTGAGGAAGTCGATCTCGTGGTGGTGACGGTGAAGGTTCCGCACCACCTGGAGCTCATCCGACCCGCGCTGGAAGCGGGGAAGATGGTGTTCAGCGAGTGGCCGCTCGGTGCCGACCTCGCACAGGCCGAGGAGCTGGCCGACCTCGCGCATCGCAGGGGTGTGCTCACGGGAGTCGGCCTGCAGGCCCGGTCGGCTCCGTCGCTTCGGTATCTGCGGGACCTGGTCGCCGACGGCTATGTGGGGCGGGTGCTGTCGACCAGCATGCTCGGGTCGGGCGGGATCGGGGGCGCCACTTACGAAGACAACTATGCATACATTCTGGACGTCACGAGCGGCGCCACGCTGCTGTCGATCCCCTTCGGGCACTCGGTCGACGCGCTGACCATGGTGCTCGGGGAGTTCCGCGAGGTGTCGGCTCTCGTCGAGAATCTGCGCCCCGAGGTCGTCCACGTCACGAGCGGGGCGGTCGCGGCCAAGAGCGCAGAGGACCAGATCGCGGTCACGGGGGTGCTGGAGTCGGGGGCCGTGGCCGCGATGCACCTCCGCGGTGGGACGTCCCGCGCCACCGCGTTTCACTGGGAGATCAACGGCACGGACGGCGATCTCGTCGTCAAGGCCGTCCAGGCTCCATGGTGGTGGTACGGGGGGCTGCGGCTGTACGGCGCCAGGGGCAGCGACGGCGCGCCGGTCGAACTTCCGATTCCCGCCCGATACCAACGGTCGCTGACCCGGTGGACCGAGCGAACCGCCGAGCCCGCCTGCAACGTCGCCCACCAGTACGCGCTCCTGCGCGACCAGATCACCGGGAACCTCGCACCGGACGAGGACGGCGTTCCCGACTTCCGGCACGCTGTCCGGCGGCACCGCATGCTGGAGCGGATCAGAGAAGCGGCACGCACCGGAAGGAAGGTCGCACTCGCGGGCCAAGGCACGTAGGCCCGAAGCGAGAAAAGGTCCTGAGGCCGACCGTTTCGCCCTCGGCGAGGATGCAGTAGGCCGTGGCGACCGAGGGGCGATTACCCTGGTTCTTGCCCGAGGTGATGACGCTTCTGGGCGATCTGCGAAACGGGCCTCGGAGATCGCGGGAACTGCCGTTGGCCCTAGGCGATGATCTTGCCGGCTACTCGACCTTCAGCTCTGGAGTACCTGGGCCTGGAGGCGTTCGCGAAGGTCGGTTCCTCGGGCGTGAGTGGGCCCTCGGAGCGATGGCCCCAGGTGGGAAGTCGGAGCGGACCGCGGGCAGTGCATCCACCTGCAAGGTCACTCCCTGCCCGGAATGTCTGGTGCGCACACCGGCGTTAGAGCTCGGTGCGAGAACATTCCTACGACGAGGGGACGGATGCCATGCCTCTCGAGGGCGAGTATGAACCGAGCACGACGCAGTGGGTGCGCGAGCAAGTGGAGGTGTACGAAAGCTCCGGCGGCACCAAGGGGACGACACTGTGGGACACAGGGCGGCCCGTGGTGGTGCTGACCACCCGGGGCGCCAAGAGCGGCAAGATCCGCAAGGCGCCGGTGATGCGCGTCGAGTACGGCGGGCGCTATGCGGTGGTCGGCTCGTTGGGTGGATCCCCCAAGCATCCCCTGTGGTACTTCAACCTCAAGGCCGATCCGCACGTCGAACTCCAGGACGGCTCAGTGAAGCAGGACATGACGGCCCATGAGGCCACCGGCGAGGAGAGGGCGGAGTGGTGGCAACGCGCGGTCGCCGTCTTTCCGAGGTACGCCGACGTACAGAAGAAGACCTCGCGGGAGTTCCCGGTGTTCGTTCTGGAACCTGTCATCGGGTAGTGATCCCGGCCGATCTCGGGGCCATCGGAGGACACTCAACGATGACGCACGTTGACAGCTGTCATCAGCTCTAGGCAGGTCAGCGCATTGATCAAATAGGGCCGCCGGGTCTGGCGGCCCCCTCATTTCCTCGGCTACCGAGTGCCCCTCAACACGGCTTGACGCCGCCGATGGAGGCTCCACCGACCGCGTGGGCAGGAGAGCTTCGAGCCGGCTCGCCGGCTTCTGCCGGGCGGCCGGCGCACGGGCGTGCCCGATTCTCGCCGGCTGCTCCAAGCGGGGCGCGGCACGACCGCGAGCGCCCACCCTGCTTCCACGCGTGGCCAGGGCCTCGGCTTGCAGGAACCGGCACTTCGAGTTCCTCTCGCAGAGCGGAAACGAGGACGAAGTGGGGCTGTGGCATTTCGAGGCTGTCTCTTCCCGCCCCGGGTGTGGCAGCGCGGCCGGCGGACGCGTCACCGTTCGGGCAGCCGCGACGTTCTGCCGCCGATTCGGCCTGACCGGGCGTCGAATCCATGGCGGCTGCGCCTCAGAAGTGCCTTGCACGGCATGCCGGTTTCGAGAGGTCTTCTGCGAGCGGCGACCCGCGGAAACGTGTCACCTTCGACGCAATCGTAGAACTCTCACAGATGACCGTTTATGAGAATCGCCGTGCTCGGCGGCAGCAGCCGCTCCATGCGACGGCTGGTGCCGTCATCCGGCGCAGCCTGTTGCCGCGCGGTCGAGTCGGGGCGTGCTGGTGACGTCGGCCCAGTGGACAGCGCGTCCGGCCTCCTCACGGTGGCCGTGCGCGGCGGTGAGCCGATCGACGATCTCCAGTCCGCGGCCATGCTCGTCGGGGGTGCAGCTGGCTGCCCAGTCGCCGTCCGTGGCGGCGGGGCCTCCGTCGGACACCTCGATGTGGACTCGCTGAGTGCCCGGGTCGCGGCTCAGTCCGAAGTTCACTGGAGGCTGGGCGTGCTCCACGGCGTTGGTGACGAGTTCGGAGACGGTCAGGAGGACCGAGTCGGCCGTGTCCTCGGCGACGCTCCACTGGGCCAGGAACTCTTTGGTGATCTTGCGGGCCTCCCCCGCGGCTTCCGGGTCGTGCGCGAGGGTCCATGTGTCGACTGATGTCGACGGACTCCGAGCAGGACCTCTGCGAGAGGGTGCCTCTGGGGCGTAGGTGCAGGTCACGGTCATCACCTTCCTCCGGGCGCCGCTGCGGCGCCCCGGTTGTGACCAGAACCCCTGAAGGGCTACGGCATTTATATCACCCTTCTATATAGTCTGTCTATATAGGTTGGGAATATAGACAACCTATATAGAAGGGTGATATAGGTATGGGTATGGATGAGACACCTGAAGAGGGTCACCAGGAGGTGGCGGCGGCGCTGAACGAGCTGGCCGTCGGACTGGTCAGGCACCTGCTGTCGGATCGGCAGGGCATGAGTCTGACCACCGCCGCGGCGCTCAGCCGGCTGGAGCGGGAAGGTCCGATCCGGCTGACCGCGCTGGCAGCGGCGGAGGGTATCGCACAACCGTCGATGACCGCCCTGGTGCATCGGCTGGAAGACCTGGGCCTGGCCACTCGAGTGGGCCACCCCGAGGACGGGCGGGTCCGCCTGGTTGCCATCACGGAAGCCGGGCGAGAGGTGATGGCCGAGCGCCGGCGCGCGCAGTGTGCCCGGGTGGCCGACATGCTGGCCGCGTTGCCCGAGCAGGACGTGCGAGTGCTGGGCGAGGCCATGCGCACGGCCCTGCCCATCGTGCGCCGGATGGTGCGGCGACCAAGTGTTTCCGGCGGCGAATCGCCCTCCTGAGCCTCCTGGCTGCGCTCTTCGGTGTCTCCTCCTGCAGGCGGGACCTGCTCCGTCGCCCCCGCGCACTGGGCCCGGTCCCGGCACTGCCCCCATATCCGACTTCCGGAAAGGGCGGAGAACCATGAACACCTTCTCGGCACCCGGCACCGATGTGCCGTCGACGCAGGTACCGGACTACCCCATGGCCCGGGCTGCCCGCTGCCCCTTCGATCCGCCGCCGGCTCTGCACACTCTGCAGGACCAGGCTCCGATCAGCCGGGTGCGGCTGTGGGACGGCAGCACCCCGTGGCTGGTCACCCGCTACGACGACGTACGGGCTCTGCTGGCCGATCCACGGATCAGCTCGGACAGCGACCTCCCGCACTACCCCCACGTGAGCCCGGCCCAAAAGGAGCGCCGGAGGCAGTCTCGGACCTTCATCAACATGGACGATCCGGAGCACGCCCGGCTTCGCCGAATGGTGACCGCGGCCTTTTCCGTCAGGCAGGTGGAGGCGCTACGGCCGGCCATTCAGAAGATCGTCGACGGCCTGATCGACACCATGCTCCCCGGGCCAAAGCCGGTTGATCTGGTGCAGGCGTTCGCGTTGCCGGTGCCATCGCTGGTGATCTGCGAGCTGCTCGGCGTTCCGTATGCCGACCACGACTTCTTCCAGGCCAACAGCAAGATCCTGATCAAGCGAACCAGCACCGTGGAGCAGGCGCGGGTGGCCACACAGCAACTGCTCGACTACCTGGACCAGCAGATCGGCGTCAAGCTCGCCCACCCGGCCGACGACGTGCTCTCCGCGCTGGCCGAGCGGGTCAGGGCCGGTGAGCTCTCCCGGCGTGAAGCGGCCGGCATGGGGATGCTGCTGCTGACCGCCGGGCACGAGACCACCGCGAACATGATCGCGCTGGGCACCCTGGCCCTGCTGCAGAACCCGGACCAGCTGGACCGGCTGCGCGAGAGCGACGACCCGAAGACGGTCGCCTCGGCCGTCGAGGAACTCCTGCGCTACCTCACCATCCCGCACAGCGGACGGCGCCGGGTGGCCCTGGAGGACATCGAGGTCGGCGGCGTGACCATCCGCACCGGCGAGGGCGTCGTCCTCTCCAACGACGTCGCCAACCGCGATCCCGCGGCCTTCCCCGACCCCGACCAACTGGACATCGACAGCAATCCCCGCCACCACGTGGCCTTCGGCTTCGGCGTCCACCAGTGCCTGGGCCAGCCGCTGGCCCGGGTGGAGCTGCAGGTCGTCTACAGCACCCTGTACCGCCGCATCCCCACGTTGAAGCTCGCCGTGGATCTCGACGAGATCCCGTTCAAGCACGACGGGGCCGTCTACGGCGTCTACGAGCTGCCCGTCACCTGGTGAGCGCGGCCAAGTGCCGCGCGGGAAAGGAGGATCCGATGAAGGTGATCGTCGATCAGAACAAGTGTGTGGCCTCCGGTCAGTGCGTGCTGACCACGCCGGAGGTGTTCGACCAGCGCGAGGAGGACGGCATCGTCGTCCTGCTCGCCGAGAACCCTCCTGAGGGCCTCGCGGACGACGTCCGGCAGGCCGTCGCCCTCTGCCCGGCTCAGGCCATCTGGCTGGAAGAACAGGAGCCAGAGGAGTGAACCGGATCGTCATCGTGGGAGCCTCGGCCGCCGGCCTGACCGCGGCCGAGACCCTCCGCCGCCGAGGCTGGGACGGCACCCTCACGCTGATCGGTGAGGAATCCCGCCCGCCGTACGACCGGCCGCCGCTGTCCAAGCAGATCCTGACCGGCGCCTGGGGGCCCGAACGCGCCACCCTGCGCTCCCTACCTGACCTCGCGCGGCTGCGGGCCGACCTGCGGCTCGGGCAGCGCGCCGTCGCCCTCGACGTCCCGGGCCGCCGGGTGCGCCTTGCAGGCGGCGAGAGCGTCGGCTTCGACGCTTTGGTCATCGCCACCGGTGTCACGCCCCGGCGCCTGCCCGACAGCGACCTGGCCGGAGTCCATGTCCTGCGCTCGCTCGACGACGCCCTCGCCCTGCGCGTCGCGCTGCTCGCCGGGCCCCGGGTGGTCGTGGTCGGTGCCGGATTCCTCGGCACCGAGGTGGCCGCGGCCGTCCGGGCCATGGGCCTGGAGGTGACCGTGGCCGAGCCGGAACCGGTCCCGGTGCGGCGCCCGTTCGGGGACCGGATCGGTGCGCTCGTCGCCGAGCTGCATGGGGGCCACGGAACCCGCCTGCGTTGCGGAGTGCCGGTACGCCGGCTGCGCGGCGCCGGCGGCCGGGTGACCGGAGTGGAACTCGGCGACGGCACCACGCTGCCGGCCGACGTCGTCGTCCTGGCCCTCGGCGCCGCGCCCGCGACCGGCTGGTTGGAAGGTTCGGGCCTGCGGCTGGGAGACGGGGTGGAGTGCGACGCGTATTGCCAGGCGGCACCAGGGATCTACGCCGCCGGCGACGTCGCCTCCTGGCCCAATGCCCACTTCGGCACCCGCATGCGGCTGGAGCACCGGATGAACGCCGGCGAGCAGGCCATGGCCGTGGCCGGCAACCTGCTCGGCGACGCGACTCCGTTCGCTCCCGTGCCCTACTTCTGGACCGACCAGTACGACACCAGGATCCAGGCGTACGGGATCTTCCCGCCGGACGCTGAGATGCGGATCGTCTACGGCGACCCGTCGGACGGCCACTTCGCCGCCGCCTACGGGCACCACGGGAGGGTGGTCGGCGTACTCGGCTGGAACGCCCCTCGTCAAGCACGCACGCTGCGCCGTCTGGTCGTCGACCGCGCATCGTGGGCCGCCTTCGCAGCCACACCCGCGCTCAGCCCGGCAACCGTGAACTGACCCGCTCGTCCCCCCAGGAAGCAAGGAGGGAGGGCAGCCGGTGACCACCGACCAGAGCCCCCGCCCCCGCCTTACGGGTGGTACCGCCCCCGGCGTCCGTCCCCGCGGTCGCCGTGCCTGGATCAGCGCCGACCACCCCCGCTACAAGTGGGTGGCGCTGACCAACACCACACTCGGCGTCCTGATCGCGACCATCAATGGCTCGATCGTGCTGATCTCGCTGCCCGGTATCTTCACCGGCATCCGTCTCGACCCGCTCCGGCCGGGCAACGTCGGTTACCTGCTGTGGATGCTGATGGGCTACCTGCTGGTCACTGCCGTGTTGGTCGTGACCCTCGGCCGTCTCGGCGACATGCGGGGCCGGGTACGCATCTACAACGCGGGATTCGTCATCTTCACCGTCACCTCGGTGATCCTCTCCGTCGACCCGCTGCACGGCTCGGCCGGCGCACTGTGGCTGATCGGGTGGCGGATCGTGCAGGCCGTCGGCGGCGCGATGCTGATGGCCAACTCGACCGCCATCCTCACCGACGCCTTCCCCGCCCGGCAGCGCGGCATGGCGCTCGGCGTGAACATGGTCGCCGGCATCGCCGGCACGTTCATCGGTCTGGTCCTCGGCGGCGCGCTCGTGGAGTGGAACTGGCGCTCCATCTTCTGGGTCAACGTGCCGATCGGACTGATCGGCACCGTGTGGGCGTACAAGTCGCTGCACGAGACGGGCATCCGCAATCCCGGGCGGATCGACTGGTGGGGAAACCTCACCTTCGCCGCCGGCCTGACGGCACTGCTGGCTGCCATCACCTACGGCATCCAGCCGTACGGCGGCCACACGATGGGTTGGACCAACCCCTGGGTGCTCGCCGGTCTCGTCGGCGGCACGCTGACACTGGCCGTCTTCTGCGTCGTGGAGATGAACGTCGCCGAACCGATGTTCCCGCTGCGGCTGTTCCGCAATGCCGCCTTCGCCGGCGGCAACGCGGCCACTCTGCTGGGCGCGATCGCCCGCGGTGGTCTGCAGTTCATGCTCATCATCTGGCTGCAGGGCATCTGGCTGCCGCTCCACGGCTACGACTACGCCCGCACCCCGCTGTGGGCCGGCATCTACCTGCTGCCCCTCACCGTCGGCTTCCTCGCCGCCGGACCGGTCTCCGGGGCCCTGTCGGACAGATGGGGCGCCCGGCCGTTCGCGGTCGCCGGATGCGTCGTGATGGCCGCCTCCTTCGCCGGGCTGCTCCTCCTGCCCACCGACTTCCCCTACGGCCTCTTCGCGGCCCTGGTCCTGCTCAACGGCCTCGGCAACGGGCTGTTCGCAGCGCCGAACACATCGATCATCATGTCCAGCGTTCCGTCGGACGCCCGCGGCGCCGCCTCCGGCATGCGCGCCACCTTCCAGAATGCCGGCACGGTGCTGTCCATGGGCGTTTTCTTCTCCTTGATGGTCGCCGGACTCGCCGGCTCACTGCCGCACACCCTCAGCTCCGGCCTCACCGCCCAGCACGTGCCCGCCCCAGCCGCTCACACCGTTGCCATGCTGCCGCCGGTCGGCGTCCTGTTCGCGGCCTTCCTCGGCTACAACCCCATCCGGCAGCTCCTCGGCCCGACCATCCTCGACCACCTCCCTCGAGCCAACACGGCGATCCTGACCGGGCGGGAATTCTTCCCCCACCTGATCTCCCGGCCCTTCCACGACGGCCTGGTCATCGTCTTCACCCTGGCCATCGCCATGGCCCTCGCCGCCGCAGCCACCTCCCTGATCCGCATCCGAGGCGAGACCACGCGGGCGGCAACCTCCACCAGCCCCCTCGCGACGACATCAGCCCGCGGGGGAGTGGACGACCGGCCGGGACGAGTGCCCTGCACTGCCACGGTGACCGAGGCACCGGGGAGCCAGTGGCCGCCCGACGGGTCGGGCCGTCAGAAGGGACAGCGGCCGACATGCTGATCCGGTTCCGGGCGCCCCGCGACCTGGCGGGCAGCCGCCATGTCCATCGCACCGCAGAGGTGTCGCCGGACCGCGTCCTGTTCGGCGCGGGATCAGGGGGCCTGCAGGAAGGTCAGGACGGCTCGTACCCGCCGGTGGTCATCGTCGGTCTCGGACAGGCCCAGTTTGCCGAGGATGCTGCGCACGTGCTTCTCGACGGTGCCCTCGGTGACCCAGAGACGGCGTGCGATACCTACGTTGGACCGGCCCTCAGCCATCAGGGCCAGTACCTCGCGCTCGCGTGCGCTCAGCGCGTCGAGCGGATTCCTTCGTCGTTGCGCCGCGACGAGTTCCTGAACCAGGGCGGGATCCACGACGGATCCGCCCTTGGCGATCCGCCTGACCGCCTCCAGGAACTCCTCCACGTCGGCGACCCGGCTCTTGAGCAGATACCCGATCCGCCGACCGCCGGCCAACAGCTCCATGGCCTGCTCCACCTCGACATGCGCGGACAGGACCAGGATGCCGACATCCGGCAGCTCACGGCGAATGACGCGGGCCGCATCCAGTCCCTCCGTGGTGTTGGTCGGCGGCATACGGATGTCGACCACGACCAGGTCGGGCACCGTGTCCCTCGCGAGCTGCAGCAAGGCCGGGCCGTCACCGGCCTGCCCCACGACGGACACCTCGGCCCGCTCGAGCAGGCCTGCCAGGCCCTGGCGAAGCAGCACGTCGTCGTCCGCCAGAACCACTCGCAACTGTGTCATACCGCGCCTTCCACCGTCCTGTGCGGCATGTCCGGCCGATTCCGTCGCCGGCCGATGGCGGCGATGACCTGCCCAGCTGCAGGTTCTCATGGGCATCTGCATCAGTCGACCGCTGAACCGCCGGGTCCAGGCCGGGCCGGAGGCGTGAAGCGATGACACAGGGCCGGGTGGGCATACGGAGTCGGCACCGGGTGACGGGCCGGCTCGCCGGAACGGCGATCGTGGCGGGTGTGGCGGGCCTCCTGGGCGCCGTCGCGCCGTACGCCGGGCGGCACGGCTTTGGGATCACCGGCTCGCAATCCGCCGTCCCTCTGGGCGCCTTCCTCCTCACGGCGGCGATCGTCGGCCGCCTGGCGGCGCGGCTACGGCGCTCCGCTCAGGTGTCGGCACAACTGTCGCAGCAACAGTCCGCGCTGCGGCAGGTCGCAACCCTCGTCGCACGGTCCGCTCCGCCGTCGACCGTGTTCGAGGCCGTGACCCGCGAGATGGGCCTCCTCTGCGGCGCCGATCTGGCCTGCCTGGCGTGTTTCGAGGCGTACGGCGGCATGCGTGGCGTCGCGACCTGGAGCCGTCGGGGCGGGCCGGATCCGCCGCCCGTCGGTGCTCGCTCCGCCCTCGACGGACGCGGTGTCGCCCGCCAGGTCCGGCCGACGTGCGGTCCCGTTCGCATCGAGGACGTCGAGGACACCACCGCAGCGATCGTCCGGAAGGCACGGGCACCGGGCATGCGCTCGTCGGTGGGACGCCCGATCGTGGTGAGCGGGGAGGTGTGGGGCGTGATCGTCGCCTCGAAGGAGAGCGACGGCCCGTTCCCGGCGAACACCGAGTCCCAGATGGCCGCCTTCGCCGATCTGGCAGCGATCGCCATCGAGAACGCCAGGACCCATGCCGAACTGACCGCCTCACGCGCCCGTGTCGTGACGGCCGCCGACGGGGCGCGCCGCCGTATCGAACGTGATCTGCACGACGGCGTCCAGCAGAGGCTCGTGTCGTTGCTCCTCCTGCTCCAGCACGCGCAGCTGACGGTTCCACCGGATCTGCACGAGCTCCGCGCGCGACTGCGCGACATCGCCGCCGGGGTCACGGGCGCGTTCGACGAACTCCGCGAGGTGGCACGGGGCATCCATCCGGCGGTCCTGGCTCACGGCGGCCTCGGTCCCGCGCTGAGGGCGCTTGCCCGCCGATCGGTCCTCCCCGTCGATGTCGAGGTGCGCCTCCAGGGGAGACTGCCCGAACGGGTGGAAGTCAGCGCGTACTACGTCGTCTCCGAGGCACTGACGAACGCGGCGAAGCACGCAAAGGCCTCGACCGTCACCGTCACCGTCACCGGGGACACCGACTCCGGCGTACTGCGTGTCCGCGTACAGGACGACGGCGTCGGCGGCGCCGCCTTTGCCGCTGGCACCGGCCTCATGGGCCTGAAGGACCGAGTGGAAGCCCTCGGCGGCAGGATGGTTCTGGACAGTCCGCGCACGGCGGGAACCACCCTCAGTGCGGTACTGCCGCTCGTGCCGAGCGGCCGCACAGGCCGCGACTAGACCGCCGCTGCGCTTTCGACGCCGGTGAGGAGGACGAGCGCGCCGGCGGGTCGACTGCCTGGGGGAGTGCCGGCCGGGCACGGACAGGGGCCGGCGCGCGGCCGGCCCCCTCGGGGAGGGGACTACCATCGCCCTCCGTCGTCGCCCCAGCCGCCGTCGCCGTGGTCGTGAGTGAAGTGGGCGAAGTCGACGTCGTCACCATGGTGGTGGTGATCCTGAAGCACGCCCACCGGCGAGGCCGGCGCGGCGACGGCCGACACGGCGGAACCTCCCAGGGCCAGAGCGATACCCGCGAGGGCGGCGAGGGGCCACTTGATGTTACGCATGATCAATCTCCTGGAGTGAAAGGGAATGTGACAGCGCATCAGGCGTGACGCGCGCGGAAGGGGACTGTCGGGCGTTGGGCCTTCTGACGTCCGTTCAATTCCGTTTTCCTGGTCTCTACGCTGCCCTGCGGGGAAACCCCGGACAATCCTGCAGGCTGTAAGCGGCTTTACCGGCCAGCTGCAATCTCGTCGTCCACCAGGTCAAGATCCTCAACTCGAGGCTCTATATCACCACTCTATATAGACAAATAAATGGGTCGTTAGGGGCCTGCAGTCCCGGGCGTCACCGTGGCGCCGGAAGAGGGTGATGACCATGACCTACACCTACGCGCCCACCATCTCCCCGCGGCGAGGCGTCACCCGGAGGCCGCGACGGGCAACGGGCGGCGCCTGGCCCCTCGCGCACCGTCCGGAAGCCGCCGGAGAGGCCCGCAGGATCACCCAAAGGCTCCTGACGTGGTGGGGTGTCCCCGAGGAGGCGGCCGACTCGGTGCTGCTGACCGTTTCCGAACTCGTCGCCAACGCCGTCGAGCACGCCCAGCCCCCACTGAACCTCGCGCTGAATCGCGACGCGGACACCCGCCGGGTGCACATCGAGGTCTCCGACGGAGGCCCCGCCGACAGGCAGGGCGAGTGGGCAGCCGGCGGCACCCCCGACGAGCACGGCCGCGGGCTGGACATCATCGACCACATCACCACCGCCCACGGCGAGCACGACCAGCCCGGACACGTCGTCCACTGGGCCGACGTCAACGCCACGGCCTGACCGGCGCCGACGTCTCCTTTCCGGATCGGTCGCGCGCGGTAACGCAGTACTGCGCGAACGGCCCAACGGCTGATGCCACGACGGGTGCGGCGACGCCGTACCCGAGGACGGTACCAAGCAGTCCGACCGGAGCGATCAGAAGTCCCGCGACGATCGCCGGCACACCGAAGCTCCGGTAGGCGACCGGGTAGACCGATCCGAAGAGTCCCGGTCCTTCGTGGGGTGCACGAGCGGGCGACGGCCCGGACCGCGCCGGAGAACGAGGCGCCGAAGCCCACACCGTCGATGACGCCTCCCACCCAGAGAAGGGACAGCAGTCCGGTGGTGGCACCCGCCTCGATCACGACGGTTCCCAACAGCACGCCGCACCGCCAACGAAGACCGTGCGGCGTGGGGTCAGGCGGCCGAGGGAGAGGCCGGCCACTGACGCCGTGGCGCCGTTCAGGAGGCCGCTGTGAAGGTCGAGCAGGTCCCGGATGATGTTGGCTACGAGCCCCATGAAGAGCCCGGCCGGCGTCCATGGCGCCATGCGAACGGGAATGCTCGCCACCAACTCACGCCGCGCGGCCTGCGGGGCCGCGACGCGGGGGATCAGTGAGCGCGCCGCTCCGGGCCGCGGGGAGACCGTCTCCGCGGAGAACGCGGCCACACCCGTGCCGACGGCCATGGTCACCGCAGGGCTGCGAACACGATCACATCCGCACTGATTTCCGTTCGATACTCCCGAGGGCCAGATCGAGCTGCGCGAACGGCTCCAGGCTCACGCAGAGCTCTAGCATCACGTCAGCCTCGCCCAGGCCGGCCCTGATCACATGCCGAAGAATGCAGACCGACAGTGGCCGGCCTGGCCACCTGATGCTTGGGCAGCGACCATCGTCTCGCCTGCTGCCTCCGTAACTGCACCGCGTCAACGGCTCACGCCGGGATCAGAAACCCTTCTTACGGCTCGAGGCAGCCGTCGCCGGACCGAGCACCCGGGGACCTTCGCCTCGTGCCCGAACGGGCCGCTCTTGGGCATCGAGCAGCTGGTCGTGGTGTGGGCCTTTCCCGTCGGGCACGCCGGTCAGCCCTTGGGCATCATGGGCATGGGTGTCAGGTTCGGCATGTCCATCCTGGCCCAGCCCGGAGTCAGCCGATCGCGAGTTGTCCGCCGCGTGCCTCGAGCACCGCGCCGGTGATGTAGCTGGCGCGGGAGGAGGCAAGGAACACAACCGCTTCCGCGATTTCTTCAGGGTCTGCGACCCGCCCCAGTACGGTGGTTCGCCCGATCACCTGGAGGGCTTCGTCTCCCATCTCCTCCGTCCCGGGGGTATGGACAGGACCCGGGGCCACGGCGTTCACGCGGACGCCCTGGCCGCCGAACTCGTCAGCCCATACTCGTGTGAGCAGTTCGAGTGCAGCTTTGGAGGCCCCGTAGGCGCCCGTTCCCCGCACCGGCGTGGTAGCCGCCGCTGTGCTCACACTCACGATGGCGCCACGCCCCCGTGCAGCCATTCCCGGGGCGAGGGCACCGACAAGGAGCATCGGCGCGCGTGAGTTGACGGCCATCTGAGCGTCGAACATCTCGGCGGTGGTGTCCGGCGTGCTGGCGAACCGGTAGATACCGGCGTTGTTGATCAGAATGTCCACCTCGCCTGCTTCGGTGGCAAGACGCAGGACATCTTCAGAGCTGCTCAGATCCGCAGCAACGAACCGGGCCTTCCCACCTGCGGCAGCGATCTCCTTGACGGTCTCAGCACCTCGCTGCTCGTCCCGCCCGTGGACGATGACCGAGGCCCCCAATGCTGCCAGGCGAAGGGCAACGGCCCGGCCGATGCCGGCGGTGGCGCCGGTGACAAGAGCGGTGGACCCGTCCAGTTCTGCAGTCATGGAAAGCTCCTCCAAGCCGAGAGGAACGACATGCTGTCGCTTGTTCCTCGTGTAACTGATGATCCTGATGGTTCATTCCTCGGCGAGGACGGACCCACGCCGAGCCGATCGTTGATCATGGTCCAGCCCGGGGCCTTGGCCCACGCGGCCCTGGGAGGCCAGTGAGCTCGCCTTCGCTGACCACGTCCGCGGACGACTGGAGCGCGCCGCACTGCTCGTGGAGATCGACAGGTGCGCTGCGTCCAGACCGGTGACGACGGATTACCGGTCGAACACATCGGTGAGGCCACTCTGGCGCCGTTCAGCAGCCGGTGTGGACGGCCCTCTGTCGGAGATCTTGTGACAGAACCGGTCTGAACTGGGCATCAACTGGGTGGGCGGTTCAGAGGAATTGGGCGGTTGCTGCCGCATTTGGCCGGTGTGGTGGTGGAGTCGGTGGAGCGAACCGCCGGGGTGGTCACGTGTCGTGCGTAGTGCCGCACGCTGCCGGTGCGGTGTCCGGAGTGCGGCATGCGGTCCTGGCGGATGCACGGCCGGTACACGCGGCGGCTGCGAGATGCGCCGGTCGGGCTGAGGCCGGTGGTGATCGAGTTCGTGGTGCGGCGGTTCAAGTGCAGCAGCTCCCACTGCTCCGCAGTGACGTTTGCCGAGCAGGTGGAGGGTCCGGCCCAGCCGCACGCCCGGTACACGCTGCTGTTACGCCGGATGCCGTCGTCGATCGCGATGGTGCTGGCGGGGCGTCCCGGGGCCCGGCGGCCGTGCTCTTGGGGATGCCGGTGGCCAAGGACGTGCTTGTGGGACTGCTCCATGCTGTTCCGGATCCTCCGTCCGGCCTGGTCAGAGTGTTGGGCGTGGACGACTTCGCCCTCCGCAAGGGCGACTCCTACGCGACCCTCCTGGTGGACTGGGGGCCCGTCGGGTGCTGGATGTCCTGCCCGGCCGGGATGTCGAACCCCTGGCCTCCTGGCTCGCCGGCCACCCCGAGATCGAGGTGATCTGCCGCGGAGCCCAGAGCCTGGAGGAACTCCTGCTCAAGGCCGCCCACCGGACCTCGAAACTCGACCCCTGCAGGCCGTATCTCCATCAACGCTGGCGCGAGGGCCGCCACGACGTCCCCCGTCTCCACCACGAGATCCAGGAGCAGGGCTTCACCGGTGACGTTCAAAGCGGCCGCCGGTACGCCCCGTTCAAGAAGCCGCACAGCCCACTGCCGAAGTCACCACCCGCACCCCCGCCCCCGGTCAGGGCCGTTCCCAAGCCGCGGCGCGTGGTCCGCTGGACCATGAGCGCAGAGGCGGACGCTACCGAGCTCAGAGAGTTCCGCACCGGCTGTCCGCACCTGGACCTCACCGTCCGGCACGTCCGTGACTTCGCCGCGATGCTGCGAGACCAGAACGCCGAGGCCCTCCCCGCCTGGATGGACCGGGTCAAGGCCGACGACCTGTCCGCCCTGCACTCGCTGGCCAACGGTTTCCACCGCGACCTTGATGCCGTCACCGCCGCCTTCGCCACCCCGTGGAACTCGGTCCAGGTCGAAGGTCACGCCACGAGAGCCAAGCTCCTCAAGCGCACGGGCTTCGGCCGCGCGCACCTCCCGCTTCTCCGAAAACGCATCCTCCACAGCCCATGACTGCGTCGGTCACAAGATCTCCGACAGAGCCGAATTGCGTGACCGCTCACACGCGGGGGGCCTCATGGCGAGCAAGGGTCTACCTGTGCTCCTGCCACCGGTTCGGGTCCTCCTCCAGGGCCGCTCGGTCCCAGTCGCCGTGTTCCGCGGCAGCCTCGTACGTCGTGCGCAGGAAGTCAGCCACTGCCCTGTCCGGGTCGGCCGCGGTGCGCACCCTCTCGTAGGGCAGGAGGAACTGGCCGAGGCCGGGGCTGTAGGACGCGCCGACCGGGCTGATCGGATGGTCGGCGAAGCCATCCGGCTCGGGGTAGGCGTACGAGTAGAAGGCCCCTTCCTCACCGCCGCCGGGCCAGAACCCGCAGCTGCTCAACTCACGGGAGTAGCCCTCCACCATCACCCAGTCACCACAGTTCGGGGCCCCGCCCGGGTGTGGCGGGGCCGTGCGTCCCGAGAACCTCGTGCAGGCCAGGTCCATGGCGCCCCAGAAGAAGTGCACTGGGCTGACCTTGCCGACGAAGTACGAGCGGAACTCTCCCAGCACCCGGTTGGCCTGCAACAATTGCCGCCAGAACAGCTGCGCGGCGTTCGGGTCGTAGAAAGCGTGTTGGCGGTCTTCATCGAAGGGGATCGCCGGGGCCACCTCGTTCGGATGTGCCTGGATCCTTGTCTCGATTCCCAGCTCGCCCAGGGCTTGCATCGTCTCGCGGTAGAAGTCGGCCACCGGCCTGGGCTCCAGAGCCACGGTGCGGTGTGTGCCGTTGCTGCTGCGCATGCGCAGTAGATGATCGAGGAAGTCGAACTCGATGTCGAACACGCCGGCGCGGTAGGGAATCGCCGATGTCGTCAGGCCGCGCGGGCTGACATACAAGGTGACCTGCCACCAGTGATTGACCAGGGGCGCGTGGGCCAGTCGGATCTTGCCTACGATCTGGGTCCACATGTGCAGGGTGTCCCGGGTCTCGGTCCAGTCGGCGACCCGCAGCTGCGGCCACATCGTCCGCGACGTCTGGTCGGAAGTCCCGGCCACAGCGAGCTCCTTCCGGGACAATGCGACACATACTGACCACGGTGCCCTCAGCCAATGAATCAGGCAACCGGTCGGCGTTCCGCCATCGCAAAATCGCTGATGCGGCTGCCCGGTCTCACTGGTGGCGGCGAGGTCCTGTGGAGTGGACTCGGAAGGACTTTTCATCATGAGCCTTGACCAGCCGACCCTCGTACTCGGGGCAGCCGGGGGACAGGGAGGCGCCGTCGTCCGCGCATTGCTGTCCCGCGGTTCCGCCGTCCGCGGATTGGTCCGCAACCCTCAGTCGGCCTCAGCCCGGCGTCTGGCAGGCCGAAACGTCGAGGTCGTGGGGGGAGATCTCGAGGACCGAGAATCTCTGGCCTCAGCCATGCGGGGAGTAGCCGGCGTCTTTGCGATGACCACGCCCTTCGAGTCAGGACCGGCCGCCGAGATCGCACAGGGCCGAGCCGTTCTCGCCGCCGCGCATCAGGCCCGTGTGCCACACCTGGTCTTCAGTTCCGTCGCAGGTGCCGACCAGGACACCGGTGTACCGCACTTCGAGACCAAGGCAGTCATCGAGCGGGAACTGGCCGCAGGCGAGGTGCCCTATACGATCCTGGGGCCCACCTACTTCTTTGACAACGCCCTCGGCGACGAGGAGCGGATCCGCCAGGGGGTACTCGATCTCCCCTTGCCACCCGACCGCCGTCTGCAGCAACTGGCGCGCCCCGACCTGGGTGCTTTCGCGGCCGCTGTCCTCGCCGCACCCGACGCGTTCGTCGGACGGCGCATCGAGCTCGCGAGCGACGCCCCCGAGCCCGATGACATGGCCGCCGCGTTGGGCGCGGCTCTCGGTCGGACTGTCCGGCACAACGAAGTGCAGCTCGACGAGATCGGCAACGACGACATGCGGGCCATGTGGGCGTTCCTGCGCAGCGTCGGCTACGGCGTCGACCTGCCGGCGCTGCACGCCGCCCACCCCGAACTGCGCTGGACGTCGTTCGCCGACTGGGCCCGAAGCACCTTCTCAACGGCACTGTGACAGGTTGCCTTCGCTGCGGCCCGGGATGCGTGGGAACGTGCCGCCGAGTTCGCCCTGACTCGAACGGAGCGCGCCTGTTGGTGGAGTGGTCCCACATCTCCGGCACGCCGGGATCCCGTTCTGGCTGTACTCGGCCACGGCGACGTTGTCCCCCTGTCCGCTGCGGTCGGCATCCGGTGGGCCTGCCCAAGTCTTCGAGCGCGTACGGACTGCGGCACCCTCGTGTCCTGGGCGGCGAACGCCCGCGAGGGCTGACGCCCGCTGCCCGGCGGCGAGCGCCGACGTCGGTTCGCGAGGCAGTCCGCTTGACAGAGCCGGGGCGATGTCACGGTTGGTCACCCACGTCATCCAGCAACACTAGGTGCCCCGGCCCGGGCACCGGCCCTGAATGAAAATCGTGACCCCCTCATCCGGGTTGGGCGCCCAGCCGTTGTACGGTCAGCGACCTTCCCAGTGGGGTGGGCGCTTTTCGGCGAAGGCGTGGGCGCCTTCCTGGGCGTCGTGGGACGCGAGGACCGGTGCGACGAGCTGATCCTGCTGGCGGAAGGCGTCCTGGTCGCCGTATGCGGTCCGCTCGTTGACCACGCGCTTGACGGCCGTGATGGACAGTGGGGCGTTGCGGGCGATGCGGTGGGCCAGTTCCACCGCCTTGGTGAGCGTCTCGCCCGGTGGGGTGAGGTGGTTGACGAGGCCGAGCTGATGAGCCCGTTCGGCGGGGAGGGGGTCGCCGGTGAGGAGGATTTCCACGGCGATGTTGCGGGGGATGCGTTCGGGCAGCCGCACGATTCCTCCTTCGGGGGGAACCAGGCCGAACGTCACCTCGGTGACGCCGAAGGTGGCGTCCTCGGCTGCGACGATCAGGTCGCAGGCGAGCGCCATCTCGGTGCCACCGCCCAGCGCCCAGCCTTCGACGGCAGCGACGGGCGGGGTGCGGAGCTGGGTTAGGGTGAGGCCTGCGAAGCCTCGCCCAGGGAGGGCTGGGGTGTCTCCCTTCGCGAATCCTTGAGGTCCATCCCCGCGCTGAAGGTGCCGCCGGCACCGGTGAGGACGCCGACCATCAGGTCGTCGTGGCTGTCGAGTCGGTCGAAGGCATCGGCCAGCGCCCGCGCGGTGGCGCCGTCGACGGCGTTGCGTGCCTTCGGCCGGTCAATGGTGATCACGAGGACGCCGTCTTGTTCTTCGGTGTGCACGGTGGGGGCGCCGGTGGTGGATTTGGTGGTCATGGTGGGGATTCCTTGTCCTTCCCGGTCTTTCCCGCCGGTGTGGATCTCCGACCGCTGACAGCGGAGGGCTTCTCGGGGTTGTTCGTCGCCTGTGCCCGGTACTGTCGGTTTGCGACCCCTGCTAGCGCGGGATCGCTCCGCCGGTACGCAGGGATTCGATGTCGTCGGCAGTGAAGCCGAGTTCCGTGAGGACCTCTTCGGTGTGCTCCCCCAGATCGGGAGCCGGGCGTGCGGGGACTTTCTGTTCCTGGTCCAGGTGCACGGGGCTGTTGAGGGTCATGTGTGGCTCGCTGCTGCCGTCCTCGATCGGCACCACGATCTGGTTGGCCAGGAGTTGGGGGTCGTGGGCGCATTCCTCGAGTGTCTGGACGACCCCGTAGGTCAGGCCGGCGGAGTCGAGTACCTCGCGCCATTCGGCCAGGGGACGCGTGGCGAACCGTTTGTCCAGCAGAGTGACGATGTCGGCGGCGTGGGCGCGGCGGCTGGCGGTGTCGTGGAACCGGGGGTCTTCCGCGGCCTCGGGGTGGCCGATGGCCGTGAGGAACAGGGGAACTTGCTTGTCTTCGTTTGCGAAGGCCAGCAGGATCCAGCGGCCGTCCGCGGTGCGGTACACGTTGGCCAGGGCGTTGGGCGGGTCGGAGCGGTCGACGGGGCGGGGTGGTTTCGCGCCGAGCAGCGCAGCCTGCAGCCACATCCCCGCAGCCCAGGCGCCTTCCGCGATCAGGGACGCGCTGACGCGTGCGCCTTGGCCGGTCTTCTCGCGTCGGTACAGGGCGGTCATGATTCCGGCGAACAGGGTGATTCCCGTGGGGTGGTCGCCGGAGCCGAACGCGTTGATCGCCGGGGCCGCGTCGCGCTGGTGAGTGAAGTCCATCAGACCGCTGCGTGCCCAGAACGACGTGACATCGAAGCCGGGCAGGTGCGCGTCCGGGCCTTGCTCGCCGAAGCCGGTGACGTCGGCGTAGACCAGCCGGGGGTTCAGGGGGGCAAGATCGTCGTAGCCCAGGCCGAGCTTGTCCCGGGTGCGGGGCGGGAAGTTGGTGACCAGGACGTCGGCCCACTGCACCAGTCGCGCGAGTACAGACCGGGCGTCGGAGGATTTCAGGTTGAGCTCGATGCTGCGCTTGTTGCGGTTGTCCAGTTGCCAGGGGTAGTTGACCCCTTCGACCTGGGGATTGGGGGGTATCCGGCTGAGGCCACGGTAGCTGTCGCCGATGCGTGGTGGCTCGACCTTGACGACGTCGGCGCCGAAGTCACCGAGCACGGTGGCTGCGGCCGGCCCGGCGATGAAGCTGGCGATATCGACGACGTGCAGTCCCTCCAGCAAGGGTGTGTTCTCCATGACAGGGTCCTCTTCCGCGGGATGTTCGGCGGACATGTGGGTGTCCTCCTTGCTGGCGCTGCCTGCACGCGGGCCGCCATGGGAGATGTACGGCAGGCGGCGCGGCGGCAAAGCGGGTACTGACGCGGCCGGTCCCGCGGTCGCAGGGCTCGGCGCTGTAGGGCGCGGGGTGCGATGTGCACCGGCGCTAGTGGTGGCCGTCGGGGGCCACGGGCACGAAGGCGCTGTATCCGGTGATGTCGCGGCCGACGATCAGTGCCTGCACCGTGTCGGTGCCCTCATAGGTGTCGATGGCCTCGATGTCGCAGAGGTGCCGGGCCACGTGATAGTCGAGCAGGATGCCGTTGCCGCCGAGCAGGTCGCGAGCGTCGGAGAGGATGGCGCTTGCACGTTCCGTGTAGTGCATCTTGGCCAGCGCGACGCGCGGCATCGAATACTTGCCCTCGTCCATGAGTTGGCTGAGCCGGTACTGCATGCACACCATGTCGGTGATGTCCGCCAGCATCCGTGCCAGCCGGTACTGGACGAGCTGGTAGGCGGCCAGCGGTATCCCGAACTGCTTGCGTTGCTTGGCGTAGGCCAGTGCGGTCTCGTAGCCCGCGACGGCGGCTCCGATGGCTTCCCAGGCGACACAGAAGCGCGAGGCCAGCAGGACTTTCTCGGTGTCGCGGAAGGTGTGGACGTTCGCCAGGCGGTTCTCGGCAGGCACGCGGACGTCGGTGAGGGAGATCTGCGCGTTCTGCACGCAGCGCAGCGCCGTCTTGCCGGTGATGACCTCGGCCTCGAAGCCCGGGGTGCCCTTCTCGACGACGTAACCGCCCACGTGTCCGTCGTCACCGCGGGCCCAGACGATCACGTAGTCGGCGAAGGTCGCGTTGCCGATCCAGCGCTTGTGTCCGTTGAGTACGTACGAGTCGCCGTCCCTGTGCGCGGTCGTCTCCAGCTTGACCACGTCCGTGCCGTGGGCCGGCTCGGTCAGACCGAAGGCGCCGATCTTCTCGAGGCGCGCCATCGGCGGCAGGAAGCGCTGCTTCTGCTCCTCCGAGCCCAGCAATGCGATCGACATCATGGCCAGCGCCGAGTGCACTCCCATGAACGTGGACATGCTCAGATCACCTCTGGCCAGCTCCATGATCACCACGCCGGCCGTCACGTTGTTCATCCCGGGCGAGCCGTAGCCGGGCACCTGGAAACCTGCGATGCCCAGCTGCGCCAGCTTGGGCACCAGTTCATGCGGAAACTCCGCGCGCTCCCAGTAGGGGTTGATGATCGGGATGACTTCCTGGTCCATGAACTCACGCACGCGCTGACGCAGTGCCTGCTGCTCATCCGTGAGCAGCTCGTTCAGCAGGTAGTAGTCCGTGTACTCGGGTCCACCCAGCACGGGGGGCTGGATGACCGGATGCCCGTTTCCGGGGCCGACGGTGGTGACGTCGATGGGCGTCACCGTGTCCTGGTGTTTCGTGTTCATCCGTCCGACGCTCCTTTTTCCTCTGCTTTCTCTCGACCTCGGTTCGATACGTCCCCACGGAACGACGTTAGGGGCCGGACGTAGAGAAATAATCGGGCGCAGGGTACGAACTTTTCGAAGAAAATCGTACCCGGGGACCCGATATACTCGGGGTGACTGCCCAAGCGCAGGGAGGCGTGCGGCGTGAAGGGTAAGCAGCTGTCCGTCAACCTGTGGCGCATTGGTGACCCCTCCGTCGCAGGCGCCAGCTGCTGAAGATCCTCCGGGTGTGCTGGATGGCGTGGTCGAGACCGTCGCGATAGCGTGAAGACATGGCTGTGGGCAGCGTCGAAGCAGCAAAATGCCTGTCCGTCGTGGCGTCGAACGTTGCTGTGCGCATGCCGGAAGTCAGCCAGGACGTGTGGGAGCTCGTGATTTCCGAAATCCCGGAACTGAGAGGTGACGGGATAATTGTCAACACTCTTAGAGCGAGCGTCGAGGAAAATGTCGCCACATTGCTGCACGGCTTTGAGAACGACATGCCGCTGGGCAACGTCGAGGGACCTGCGGCAGCATTGGATTATGCGCGACGGCTGGCTCAGCGCAATGTTCCCATCAGCTCGCTCATCCGGTCCTACCGGCTCGGCCACTGCCGTTTCCTGCAGTGGTGCCTGGAGGAGCTCCGCCGTCAGGGACCCGATGAGGATGTCTGCACGGCTACCGCGGGCCTCATGCTGGAGTTGAGCTTCGGGTACATCGACCGCGTCAGCGAACGAGTCATCGAGGTGTACCAGTCGGAACGGGACCGTTGGCTGCAGGGTCAGACCGCCGTGCGCGCCGTACACGTGCGAGAGATCCTGGCCGAAAAGCACGTGGACGCCGAATCGGCGGAATCAGCCCTCGACTACCGTATACGTCAACATCATCACGTAGGTTTGATCCTCTGGCTGCCCCGGCGGCCCCTTAACGGTGAAGGTCTCGCCCGGCTCGACCGGCTGACCAGCCGGATCGCCGCGGAACTCAACTGCTGTGCCAACCCGCTGTTCGCCGCCCGGGAAGAAACACTGGCCTGGGCCTGGCTGCCCTTCGGCTCGCCCCGGGACCTTTCCTGGGGCGCGCTGGCGAGTGCGATCGAGGACAGCGACCCCATGGCGAGGGCGGCCGTGGGGGACTTGGAACCCGGCGTCGAAGGCTTCCGCCGCACTCATCGCCAGGCTGTCCGCGCACAGGAACTGGCCCTGGAAGCGGGGCCCGCAGCCAGGGTCACCGCTTACGCCCAGGTCGCCCCGATCGCATTGATGTGCACGAACATGGACGACACCCGCGCCTGGGTGTGGAGCGTGCTGGGTGCCCTGGCCGTCGACGACGAGCACTGTGCACGACTGCGGGAGACCTTGCAGACCTTCCTCGCCACCGGCTGCAGCTACACCGCCACCGCCAGCCGGCAGATCCTGCACAGGAATACCGTGCAATACCGCATTCGAAAAGCCGAGGAAACCCTGGGGCGTCCACTGCAGGAACGGCGCCGCGATCTGGAGATGGCGCTGCTCGCCGTTCAATACCTCGGCCCGTCCTTCCTGCGAACGAACCCCTCCTGACGGCACACCGACCGCACACTCCGGCGACCCGGCCGGCTGCATGAGCAGACGCCCCACCACCTTTCCCCGCGGCGTCAGCTCAGCGCTTGCCCGTCGGCCGGCGGGACGATCTCCCGCTTGAGGATCTTGCCGGTCGGCCCTTTCGGCAGCGCGTCCACGATCCATACCTTCCGCGGATATTCGTACGCGGCGACCTGGCGTTTGAGGTAATCGCGCAGTTCCTGGGCTGTGGCAGCGGCGCCTGGCTTGAGAACGACGGCTGCGCCGATCTCCTCGCCGAGATCAGGATTGGGCAGGCCGATAACCGCGGCATCGGCCACCGCCGGATGCTCGTACAGCACGTCTTCAACCTCGCGCGGGTACACGTTGTACCCGCCACGAATGATCAGATCCTTCTGCCGGCCGACGATCCAGAAGTACCCGTCCGGGTCGACCCTGGCGAGGTCTTCGGTGTGGAACCAGCCGTTGCGGATCGCGGCGGACGTGGCTTCGGGACGCTGCCAGTACCCCTTCATCACGTTGTGACCGCGGATCACGATCTCGCCGGTCTCGCCCTGCGGCACCTCGATGCCGCTGTCGTCGACGCGCTCGATCGAGCCGTCGTTCACCGGCGGAGACCCCATGTTCGTCCAGTAGATGTGACCTGCCCCGACATCGACGGCCACACCGTCCGGGTACCTGCATCCGGTGACGATGACCTTCTTGTCGGTACCGTCGGGGTTCACGGAGAACACTCGGCCGTCACCGCTGAGTTCGAGCACGAACAGTCTTTCCTGCCGTTGTGTCACCGTCTCTCCTCTCGGGTGAGAACCCAGTGCCAGGCGTGCCGTCTCATGCCGACCGGCCGGCTGTGTCGCTGTGCGGGCCGGATGCGGCGCGCACAGCCAGCAGACTGAGCAGCATCGCGTCGCGCTGGGTGGCCAGTTCGTCGACCGAGTGGCCGTTCACCTCTTCCAGCGCGCCGTCGACGATCTTCTCTCTGAGCTCGGGTGTGAGCTCCGGGGTGCCCAGGTCCTGCCACATCCCGGTCAACCGAGGCAATGAGGGTGTCCATGAAGTGCTGGATGCCGCCCTCGCCGCCGCCGAGATGCCACAGCAGATTGGGTCCCATGACACCCCACCTGAGTCCTGGGCCCCAGGACACCGCGTCGTCGGAGTCCGCGACGTCGAGCACGCCCTGCTCGATCAGGTGGACGACCTCGCGGTACAGCGCGGCCTGGAGACGGTTGGCGACGTGCCCGGGGAGCTCCTTCTTGAGGTGAATCGGCTTCTTGCCGATCGCGACGTAGAAGGACATCGCGTCCCGGATCGTCTCCGGGGCTGTCTTCGTTCCGCCGACGACTTCGACCAGAGGGATGATGTGCGGCGGGTTGAAGGGGTGCCCGATGAGGGTGCGCTCCGGACGCCGGCGCTCGGCCTGGATGACACTCCTCGTGATGCCCGACGAACTCGACGCGATGATCGAATCCGGCGGTGTGGCCTCGTCGATGTCGGCGAACAGTTTGACCTTCAGCTCCGGGCGCTCCGGCGCGTTCTCCTGCACGAAATCGGCGTCCGCGACGGCCTGTCTCATATCGGCGGTGAACCTCAGGCGATCGGGTGAGGTTCCGGGTTCGGCCCCGAGCGTGGATGCCGACTCCCAAGCTGCGTCTACGTAGGACCTGAGAGCCTTCTCCGCAGCCGGGGCAGGGTCGGTTGCTGTGACGTCGAAGCCACGAGCGAGATAGTGCGTCGCCCAGCTCGCTCCGATGGTGCCGGTGCCGACGATCGCTACGTGCTGGACTGCTTTGTAGGCATTCATGGCTTGTGGTTGCTCCTAGGTGCGCTGGTGCCTGTGGGCAAGGGGAACCACGGCCAGGCGGTCTGCGGTCAGGACGGCTCGGCCGTGCTGTCGGTCGCTCAAGGGAAGTCGGAGTTCACATACACGGCGGCGCTCCCTTCCCACACGGTGGGTACATGCGGCCGGGCCCGCCCGGAGCTCAGTTGCCCCTGGTGCAGGCGTGTGCGCGGCGCAGACCACTCGCATGAGGTCTTCGCCATCGGCGGTCCATCCCGACTCGTCGGGTGCGTTCCAGGGTGCGGCGCTTGCCCGTCCAGGGCATCTCGGGAACCACCGGGGAGCCGTTTTCCCGTCTCGTTCAGACGCCGGGTCGTGCCGGCCCGAACGGCCGGCGAGGAATGGGCGGCGCTCGAGTCGGCCGACGCCCTGGTGCTGATGGCGAGCTACAGCATCGGCCACGACGCTGGCCGGCAGGCCGGCTGACGAAATTGCACCTCAGCGCGATCCTCGTGGAAGGTGGGCTGCGGCATTTGCCACTGCCCACCCCCTCGTTGAGCGTCGCGGACCCGTCTTGCAGCAAGTAGGGCCGACGACCTGGGGCGAACGCCGATTACAGCCGTCCGGCCTCGGCGAGGGCAAGCAGGTCGTTCGCGGCTTCCTGGGAGCGGATGTGGATGGCGTCCGGGTCGTGGGCCGGTCCACGGAGCAGGGCGATGTCCACGATCTCCGCCTGGAGGAGGGCGGAGAAGACATACGCAGCCCGTGTGGGGTCGCTGATCTTGGCCCGCAGCCACGGCGGCCAGTGGGACAGGTGCCGTGTGAACAAGGCCATGCGGTCTCCGAGGATCTCAACCAGTCTCAGCCGATGCCCAGTTGCCCGGGCTGCGTCCCGGTGTCCTGGCGGTGGTGCTGGACCTTGCGTTGGAGATCGGCCACGCGTTGGAGAGACGTCTTCAAGGCGGCGTACTCCTGCTCGCCCAGTGCCTTGGCGTGGCGTTCCTCGATCGTGCGCATGATGGAGGCGGCCGCCTCCATTTGCAGCAGGCCGCGTTCGGTGGGGCAGATCAGTTTCGCGCGGCGGTCCGCAGGGTCGGGTTTGCGTTCGACGTAGCCCAGGCGTTCGAGGTCATCGTTGAGGGAACCGATGACCTGCTTGTGCTGTCCGGAGGCGCGGGCGAGTTCGCTGGCACGGATGCCGTCGGCGCGCAGGTAGGCGAGGACGGCGCCGGCGCGGGGCCGAATGTCGTCGAAGGCCTGCTCGGCGAGCTCGGCGAACAGCTCACGCTGAACGGAGAAAAGGATCCGGGCAGCGAGCACGCCGAGGTCCGGTTCCGCAGCCTGGTGCCCGGACAACACCTCTCCCATTTCCGCGGCCGCCCGCCACTTGGGGCGTGTGACCAGCCATTTTAGTCACCCGCCCAGTGGGCTTGGACAACGCGTTCCAGCTCCGACGGACCCGGGACGGTCGATGCTTGCGCTTCGGAAGGCCGAGGCATAGCCTCAAGTAGTCACTAATAGTGACTATCAAGTTTAGTGACCAATGTGGCTGTGGCTCAACCCTCTAAAAAGCGCCTGCGTATCCGCTACGAGATACGCGCCGACCTCCACCAGGCGCTACTCGAACTCGCCGGGTGGCGAGGGTGCACGGTCCGTGCACCCTGAAGGTGATGTTGGTGAGCGGCGAGGTTGCTCACCCGGTGCAGTTGGGAACGCTGCCGGCCGGAGCGCAGTTGTTCGGGCGGTTCCGGCTGACGGTGGTGTCGGTGAGGGCGGCGGTTCCGGACGCCTTGTAGATGCCACCTCCGTCGCCAGCCGTGTTGCGCACGACGGAGCTGTGTTTCAGGGTCGTGGGGCCGATGTCGTTGTACACGCCCCCGCCCTGGGCGGTGCCCCCGTCGGCCGCGCGCGCGGCGTTGCCGTCGATCTGGGTCGTGTCCCCGGTGAACGAACCGCCCAGGAGGTTGACGATGCCGCCGCCCCGGGCGGTCCCCCCGAGGGCGGTCGCTGTGTTCCGGCGAACGTCACTGGCGCTCAGGGAGAGGTCGCCGTGCGGGCCGACATCGATGCCCCCGCCCCTGACGGTGCCGCCCCGGGAGGTGACGCGGTTGTCGGTGACGTGGGTGTCGGAGACGGTCCACTGGTGGTCGGCCGCGAGCCCGCCGGCGAACGCTTGACCGCCCGGAGCACTGACGGAGTTCCCGCTGAGAGTGCTGTGCTGGACGGTGGCCGGGGCGAAACCGGCGACACCGCCGCCGAAGGCCACGTTGTCGGTTCCGGCGGGGACCCGCACGGTGTTGTCGAGGATGCGGCTGCAGTCGAGGGTCAGCGGTCCGTCGATGGCGATCCCACCACCTGCAGCGGTGCCGCCGCCGGGACCAGTGTATTCGGCCGTGTTCCCGCTCACCTCGGTGTCCTTCAGGGTGGCCGTGCCGTCGCTGTCGAGGCCGCCGCCCTCGACGTAGACGCTCCCGGACCCGGTGTTGTGAAGAAGGCGGCTGCGCTTCATGGTCAGCGTGCCCTGGTTGTTGATACCGCCGCCGCACACCACGCCCATACCGGGGGCGATGGGGCAGTCCGTCGCCCGGCCCCCGCTGATGGTGAGCTGGTCGAGGGTGAGGTCGCCGCCGGCGGCGACCAGGAGGATGCGGAAAGCGGGAGCGGAGGACACGCGCCGGATAGTGGCACCGTTGCCCTCGATCGTGAGAGTGCTGGTGATGGCTGGCAGACCGTTGGCGGGGCTGGTCTGGTCGGGGACCGTCAACCTGTAGGTGCACCCGTGGGCCAGCAGGAGCGTGTCGGGGGCCGGGGAACCGTTGGCGGTGTTGATGGCTGCGACGAGTGCGCTCACCGAGCACGGTACCTGTACGACCGCTGCGTGCGCCGGTACGGCCGACAGCGTCACCACGGCGCTGGCCGCCGCTGCGGCCGCGGCCAGGAAGCGGCCGGATCGTGCCTGCGCCTGACGGGGCAGCGGACTCTTGCGACGGACGTTGCGACAGAGCGTCAGGGGCATGGGTTTCCTTCGTACTGGGCCACCCGCTCGGGGGCTTGGGAATCAGCGGCGCCGCCGCCCGGCCCGTTGCCGGTGACATGGGCGCCGCGATCAGCTGACCACCTTCCCTGGTGGCCGGCGTGCAGGTGGGGCCTGTGGGACACGAGTTGTCGCCCGAACGGGCCCGGCGCGAGCACTGCACCGTGCCGGACGTCGGCTTCAACCGGACGCACGGCATACCCGCCACCTCGTCGACTTCGAATCCTGCAGAGCACGCCCCACCAACTCAAGCGCCTCCGAACCCGCTACGAAATACGCGCCGACCTCCATTTGGTCTGCTCCAACTCGCCTGCAGCATCATCTGCTTGAGACAGATCCGAACCTCATTCTGAAACGACCAGTAAGGAGCGGAAGATGAGCGAGCGCAACAAGTTCCTGGAGCCGGTCACCCGGGAGAACACCGCCGTGGTTCTGGTCGACCACCAGGTGGGTCTTCTGTCCGGCGTCCGGGACATCCCCGTCGGGGAGCTCAAGCACAACGTCGTGGCGCTGGCACGGGCGGCCACCGTGCTGGACATCCCGCTGGTCGTCACCACCACCGCGGCCGACAGTATGTGGGGACCGACCACCCCCGAGCTGGTCGAGACGCTGCCGACCGGACAGAAGATCATCGACCGCAGCACCGTCAACGCCTGGCACGACGACCGGGTCCGCGAGGCCATCGAGGGCACCGGTCGGCGAAAGCTGATCTTCGCCGGAGTGTCCCTCGAGGTATGCGCGGCGCTGCCCGCGATCTCGGCGACGGCCGCCGGGTACGACGCCTACGTCGCCGTGGACGCCTCCGGCACCTTCAGCCAGACCAAGCGGGAGGCCGGACTGCTGCGCATGCAACAGGCAGGCGTCATCGTCAGCGACTACGCCACCCTCATGGTCGAGGCCCTGGCCGACAACGCGTCCCCCGAGGCCGGACCCTGCTACGCCGCACTCGACATGCCGTTCGCCGTCCTGGTCGGCCAGATCTCCGCCGCCTACCAAGCCTAGAGGCACGAGGGGTGCCGGCCGCCTTGCTTGGCCGCTGGGGCCAAGCAAGCCGGTCAGCACCGTTGTTTGCGAGCGATCGCACAGACCCGACAGCTCCAGCCTTGGATGGTCCGCGTTGGTTACTGAGGGCGGGTCACGAGAGCTGAGCCAGGGGGAGAGGAATAGCAGCCCGGTGCCCGGGTCGTACCGCCGGGCGTCGGCGGAGCGGCCCGCAGATGCTTGCACCACCCGGACACCATGCTGCTCGACGAGTCGTGCGGTGAGCGGGGCGGTGGCCCGGCCCGGCCGCAGCTCCAGGGCCGCCGCCAACCGTTCGGCCTCGGTGTCCAGCGGCTCGAAGTGGTTGTGATGGGCGTGGAAGAAGTCCCGGACCTCGTCGTGCGGCTCGCCCGGAGGCAGCAGGCTCTCCCTCAGAGGGGGCACCCCCAGCGCCCGTGGTGGCGAGGGCGGCGGCCTGTTCGGTCAGCGCGTCGGAGTTGTCGAAGTCGAGTTCTCCGAGCAGCTTCTTGACGGCCGCGCGTCCGCCCTGTGCCTTCTCGCGTGCCGGCAGCCGCGGCAGGTCCTCTTGCGTGACGGAACCGCCGGGGACACCGCCGTCGCCCTCGGGCTTGTTGGATTCGTCCTCCGGGGAGGCGCCGAGAATCGGGTGGATCGGCCGTCCGTCACGGCGGTGCCCAACCGGAGTGAGTGGATTGGGAAGCGAGGGGCGCGTCACGCGTGAACCATCCACAGGTCTCCAGCGACCCCGCGCCGATGATCGGTGTAGTGACCGGCCGGACCTGGCCGTATTTCAGGAGTCGGGCGCGAAGGGTTGCATGCGTGCGATGAGCACGGCGACATCGTCCGGGTCGGCGGGAAGCCGGAGTTTGTGAAGGAGTCGGTCGCAGGTTTCTTCCAGGGTGGGGTCAGGTGTGTCAAGCAGGCGCAGGAGGGTGTTGAGGCGTTCGTCGATGGGGTGATGACGGACCTCGACGAGGCCGTCGGTGTACAGGACCAGCCGATCGCCGGAGCCGACGGGAAAGGTCGTGGTCGTGAAAGGGACGCCGCCGACCCCGAGCGGGGTGCCGGTCGG
>NZ_JBIBJK010000041.1:0-34126 GCF_042958635.1 Streptomyces sp. NPDC007971 | reverse complement strand
ACAACCGGCGGCACATCCTGCCGTCCACCCGTCGAGGTGACACCATCCAGGTCGTCGTCCGCCCGGTCACCGCCAGGTGACCGGGCGCACGACGATCACAGCACCCGCAGGAACAGCATCCGAAGGGCGTGACCCGGCAAGCCGCAGCGTTCGCCGACATGTCCCTGCGACGGCTTGAGAAGGAGACCCCACCGCATGGCCGCAGTGGTCGTGGCCGAGGCCGACAGGGCTCGGCGGCGAGCGGGAGCCGCCGGTCGGCGTTCATGCCGACGACGTTCGGTGGGCGGCGGGGCCATCAGGGTGTCCCCCGGCCGTGTCGGCCGGCCGGTGCGGGACCGGTTGGCCATCCTGGGCCGGGACGGCACCCCACCCGGCGAGAAGGAGCACGGTATGCCGACGGATTCGGTCGGGCGATTCCTGGCGGCTCTCGACCCGGAGCACCGGGAGACCGTCGGTGCCAAGCCCCGCGAGGAAGTCGAACAGCTCGCGGCAGCCTGGGAACGGGAACTGGAAGCGGATGACGAGCTCGACACCCTTGACGAGCTGTCCCCTCCGGCAGCAGAGGCCGAGGCGGCCCGACGCGTCCTGAACCGCGAGGCCGGCTGACGCCCGGTCAGCGCATCCCCCCACCCACCGGCAGGCAGGCAGGACCCGTACGACCGCGGGCTCTCATCCATCCCCTTCTCCCAGATGCGCCGGCTCGGCATGATTCCCCGACGGCCCCATGCGACCGGAGCTGCATAGCGTTCGACACGGGCCCTCGGGGGGGGAGACAGCGGGGCACGGCGATCCGGCATGCGCGGGCGACGGACGGCTGCCGGCCCGGCCGACCGGCCGGACCCACCCCCGCGGCAGGCCGGGACGGTGCGGCCAATCGGCGGAAACACCTCCGGCTCGTTCGCGGACGGCCCCTGCGTGGTAGGCATCCAAGCGCGGGCATGCGACGAGCGGAGCGCAGGTGATCCGGGTACTGGTGGTCGACGACGAGGCCCTGGTCCGCGGCGGCTTCACACACATCCTCAGCACGGCGGACGACATCGAGGTCGTGGCGGCGGTACCCGGCAGCCGGGCCGTCCGGGCGGTGCACGACTCGCGCCCCGACGTGGTCCTGCTCGACATCCGGATGCCGGACGTGGACGGGCTCACGGTCCTGTCCGACCTGCGCCGCATGCCCGATCCACCGGTGGTGGCCATGCTCACGACGTTCGACGCCGACGAGTACGTGACGACTGCACTGCGTTCGGGCGCCGCCGGATTCCTGCTCAAGGACACCGATCCCGAGCAGCTTCCTCATCTGGTGAGAGCGCTCGCCGAGGGCGGGACCGTGCTGTCGTCGAAGGTCACCCGCAGGGTGGTGGACGGCTACCTCGACAAGGCGGGGCACGAGCCCGCCGCCCACCTGACCGCCCGGCTGACCGACCGCGAGCGGGCCGTCCTGGTCCTCATGGCCGAAGGGCTGGGCAACTCGGACATCGGAAGCCGGATGCATCTGAGTACCGGCACCGTCAAAGGTCACGTCAGCGCCGTCCTCAGCAAACTCCAGGTCAGCAGCCGTGTCCAGGCGGCCCTCGTCGCCGAGCGCGCGGGCCTGCTCGGTCCGCCGAACGACGGGGACACCGGATGAGCACCCGACGACCGCCCGTTCGGCTCCTGGACGCCGCCCTCGTCTGCGCCGCGGTGGCCGATGCGTGGGTCAACGTCGACTTCAACGACCAGGTGGCGGCTCCGGCCTGCGCACTGCTCGGCGCCTTCGTCCTGGTCCTGCGACGCCGTGCGCCGCTGGCGACCTACGTGCTCACCCTCCCCACGGCCATGATCACCGATGCGGTGGTCGCTCCCCTCGCGGCCCTGTACACGCTCGCCTCGCTCAGCCGTCACCGTGTGCTGCTGGCCTGCTGCGCCCTGGTCTACGCGATCGCCGACTTCCTCCCGTGGCCCTGGTCGGCCCTGAAGACGTACGAACTCTCGGGAACCCACCATCTCGTGAACCTCAGCTACACCCTGGCCACCGCGGCAGCACCCGTCTTCCTCGGCCAACTCGTGCAGGCCCAGCGCGAGCTGTCGCTGCGGCTCGCCGAGATCACCGAGGCCCGCGAACACGAACGGCTGCTGACCGCCCAGGGCGTCCTCGCGAAGGAACGCGCGGAGCTGGCCCGGGAGATGCACGACGTGGTCTCCCATCAGGTCAGTCTCATCGCCGTGCAGGCCGGCGCACTCCAGGTGGGCAGCCGGGACACCGAGACCAGACAGGCCGCGGCCACGATCCGGCGGCTGAGCGTGCAGACCCTCGACGAGCTGCGGCACATGGTCAGCGTGCTGCGCGCCGCCGGCAGCCGCCCGACGGAGCTCACCCCCCAGCCGTCCCTCGCCGACCTGCAGCGGCTGGTGGACGGCAGCGGCATCGAAGCGGAACTGAAGACGGACCTGCCCGAGGACCTTCCGCCGACCGTCCAGCGCGCCGTCTACCGCACGGTCCAGGAAGCCCTGACCAACGTCCGCAAACATGCCGCGGGCGCGACGGCGACCGTCCGCATCCTCTGCAAGGACGGTTCCGTCCGCGTCACCGTCACCAACACCGTTCCCACACGGCCCTCACTCGCTCTGCCGAGCGCCCGGCACGGCCTCGCCGGCCTCGGTCAGCGTGCCGAACTCCTGGGCGGCACCGTCAGCTCCGGACCGACGGCCGACGGCGGCTACGAGCTCCGCCTGGAGCTGCCCGTCGAGCAGAACCGGTGACGTTCCTCCCTACCGGCTCGGCTCCTCATGGCGGCAGCGCACCTCTACGCCCCCTCTGTGCCGGTCCCCTCACTCACGTCACGCAGGGGGACCTGTGTCCTCGCCCTCCTGCGGCCAAAGTCGTCGCCCCTGTGCCTCCCGTCCAACCGCGTACCCGGGGACGGACGGCCACCGCACGGTCAGCACCACCGACTCGCGTTCCGCGAGCCACGAATGGTCCACGCCCCGCCCCCACACGACATAGTCGCCCTGGCGTGTCAGCAGAACGCTGCGGCCGGGAAGTTCGACGCGGAAGCGACCGCTGATCAGAACCAGAAGGGCCGTGCGCTCCTCGCCGCGCACCCACCGGGCCCGTCTGTCGCCCTGCGGGTGGACGCCCCACTTGATCTCGACGGCGTCGCTGTGGCGAGGGTCGCCGACACCCTTGAAGTGCCCGAGCAGCCAGCCTTGGTCGAGTGCCGCATCGCTGCCGGCGTTGCCCACGTACACGCTGTCGTCCATCACCGGGAGGCTAACAGTCGGCCGTCCTGGCACCTCGCGCGCGACCGGTGCTCAGGCAACCGGCCTCAGCGGCCGCGGGCCACCGTCCTGAGCCCGTCCAGTGATTCCCGTACCACCTGGGCCATCTCGCGTTCCTCGTCCACCGCGATCCAGCGCTCGAAGCCGACCTTGAAGACGGCGATCCCCGCTTCGGCGGCCAGGCTCGCGGCCGGCTCCGCGACGCCGCGCCGGCGCAGGGCGGCGGCGAGTGCGGCCGACATCGAGGCGAGCTTGATCAACTCGCGCTCCCGGAGTTCCGCGTTCGCGGCGATCACGGCGTGTCGCCTGCGTGCGTACTCGCGCCGATCGACGAACACCTCGCAGACCGCGTCGAGGCCGGCCGCGAGTGCCTCGACCGGAACCGCGGACTCCGGAGCGCCCTCGACCGCCTGCACGAACAGCTCCTGCAGGTCACCGGCACCGGCGAACAGCACCTCGCGCTTGTCGGCGTAGTGCCGGAAGAAGGTCCGCTCCGTGAGCCCGGCCCGCTTGGCGATCTCCGCCACCGTCGTCTGCTCGTACCCGCGCTCGCTGTACAGCTCCAGCGCCGCGCTCGCCAGGCGTCCGCGCGCGTCCGGCTCCCATCTGCCCATGCGCGAATCCTACGTGATGACAGCAGCTGACATCAGGTGTAGCGTCGATGACAGTAACTGACATCAACAGATGGGGACCTCCCATGCGCATCTTCGTGACCGGCGCCTCCGGCTGGATCGGCTCCGCCGTCGTACCCGAACTCCTCGACGCGGGGCACCAGGTCGTGGGGCTCGCCCGCTCCGACACGTCCGCCGACGCACTCTCCGCGGCCGGGGCGGAGGTCGTACGGGGCACCATCGACGACCTCGACGTCCTGGGGAGCACGGCCGCCGCGTCGGACGGGGTGATCCACCTCGCCTTCAAGCACGACATCGCCTTCTCCGGCGACTTCGGGGGCGCCGCCGAGGCCGATCGCCGCGCGGTCGACACGTTCGGCGACGCGCTCGCCGGCACCGACCGCCCCTTCGTCCTCGCCTCCGGCCTGGCCGGACTTGCGCCGGGGCAGATGGCGACCGAACGGGACATGCCGACGATCGACGCCTCGCCGCTCACGATCCGCGCGGCCACCGCAGAGGCGGTGCTGGCGCTCCCGTCACGCGGCGTGCGCTCCTGCGTGGTGCGGCTCTCCCCCACCTGCCACGGCGACGGGGACAACGGGTTCATGGCCACCCTGGTCGCCATCGCGCGCGCCAGGGGAGTCTCCGGCTTCATCGGTGACGGCGCCAACCACTGGCCGGCGGTCCACCGCCTCGACGCCGGACGGCTGTTCCGCCTTGCGGTCGAGAAGGCCCCCGCCGGATCGGTGCTGCACGGAGTCGCCGAGGAAGGCGTCACGATTCGCGACGTCGCAGAGGTGATCGGCCGTCACCTCGACGTGCCGGCCGTCTCCGTGGCCCCCGACGCAGCGGCCGACCACTTCACCTGGCTGAGCGCCTTCCTCGGCCTCGACATCCTGGCGTCCAGCTCCCTCACCCGCGAGGCGCTGGGCTGGGAACCCGTCGAGCCCGGTCTCCTCGCCGACCTCGACAAGGGGCACTACTTCCACAGCCCCGCCTGACCGGCCCCTTCCGAAGACACCACCTGCACGCTGAGCGTGCGGCGGCCCCGCCGCTCCGCCGAGAGCGGGGACTCACCACCGGACACTCGGCTGCTCGGCTGCGGTCACCCGAGCCCCCGAGGGGACCACGTGCAGCCGTCGGTCCGCCGGTCGTGGGGTGGCTGGTCATCGCCTCGGTGAGGCCGAAGGCGGTGATGAAGGAGAAGACGGCCGGATCGCCGGCCAGGCCCAAGGCGTGTGCGCCGATCAGCGGCATGGTGGTGCGTTCCAGGCCGAGCAGCGCGCCGACGCAGACGGCGACGGCGACAGCGACGAGCAGGGCGAACTGCAGCCGGTTCTCGCGCGGTCCGAGCCGTACGGGCCCGGCAGTGCAGGCACTTCTCGTCGCCCTCACTGCAGGTCGCGGCTCGCGTCGACCGCCGCGGCGCGGACGTCGGCCAGGGCGACGAGGTGGGCGTTTGGCCCAGACCGTGGCCAACCAGCGGTACCAGGACGTCGTCGGGGAATCCCACGGCAGTCCTCCAGGATCCGGCAGAGACGGTGCGGTGGGGCGGTGCGACGTATGGTCATCTCCCGTCCCTTCCTCTACGGTATTCCATGGATTTATGGAGGATGCCTTGGTAGGGACCACTGCAGCGGGCGCCAAGGCGCGGCTGTACGACGCGTTCGCGACCAGCGGCAAGGCACTGGCCAGCGGTAAGCGCCTGGAGCTGCTCGACCTGCTCGCCCAGGGCGAGCGCACCGTCGATGCCCTGGCCAAGGCGGCGGGACTGAACCTGACCACGGCCTCGGCCCATCTGCAGACGCTCAAGCGTGCCGGGTTCGTCGCCACCCGCCGCGAGGGCGTGCGCATCCACTACCGGCTCGCCGGCGACGATGTCGCTCAGCTGTTAGCGCTGCTGCGCAAGGTCGCCGAGACCCACCAGGCCGCCGTAACCGCGGCGGTCGACGCCTACCTCGGCGCGGACAGGGCGACGGAGGTCACGCGGGCGGAGCTGCGCGCCCGCGTGACGGCCGGGGACGTGGTGGTGCTGGACGTACGGCCGGTGGAGGAGTACCGGGCCGGGCACATCCCGGGTGCGGTGTCCATCCCGGTGGAGGAACTGACCTACCGGATCGACGAGTTGCCCGAGGAGACGGAGATCGTCGTCTACTGCCGCGGCGCATACTGTGTCCTCGCCCATGACGCGGTGCGACTGCTGGCCGGTCGCGGACGGCGGGCCATCCGCCTCGGCGACGGCATACTGGAGTGGCGGCTGGCCGAACTGCCCGTCGATGCCGGGGACTTGATATGACCGAGTCCACCGCGCAGGGCACGACGCGCTCGACAGCCGACGTGCCGGACGCCGCCCACGCACAGCGCCGCATCCTGCGCGTCCTGGTCGCCTCCCAGATCCTCAGCGGGGCCGGACTCGCCGCCGGAGTCACCGTGGGCGCCCTGCTCGCACAGGACATGCTCGGCACCACCGGCCTCGCCGGACTGCCCAGCGCCCTGTTCACCGCCGGATCCGCGCTCGCCGCCGTCGTCGTGGGCCGTCTCTCCCAGGTCCGCGGGCGCCGGCCCGGTCTGGCCGCCGGTTACCTCACCGGCGCCGTCGGCAGCGCCGGGGTCATCACCGCCGCCGTCCTGGACAACGCCGTCCTGCTGTTCCTCGCCCTGTTCGTCTACGGCGCCGGGACCGCCACCAACCTCCAGGCCCGCTACGCCGGAGCCGATCTGGCCGAGCCGGGCCACCGGGCGCGCGCCGTGTCGACCGTCCTGGTCGCCACCACCCTCGGAGGTGTCGCCGGACCCAACCTCGCCGCACCGACCGGCGCTCTCGCCGCATCCCTGGGCATCCCGGACCTGGCGGGCCCCTTCCTCCTCTCCGGCGCCGCCTACGGTCTGGCGGCCCTCGTCCTCGCTGTCCTGCTGCGGCCCGACCCCCTGGTCGTCGCCCGCGCGCTCGCCGCCGCCGCCGAGGAGAGCAGCACCGGCGTCGGCGCCGCAGCGACCGGCCCCCCGCACCGACGCCGCGCAGGCGTGACGCTCGGCGCGCTCGTCATGGTCCTCACCCAGCTCGTCATGGTCTCGATCATGACGATGACCCCGGTCCACCTGCACGACCACGGTCATGGCACCGCCGCCTCGGGCCTGGTCATCGGCATCCACATCGGCGCCATGTACCTGCCCTCGCCGCTGACGGGCTGGCTCGTCGACCGCTACGGCCGTCTGAAGATCGCTGCCGCCTCCGGCCTCACCCTCCTGGCCGCCGGCATCCTCGCCGCCACCGCGCCCGGCGACTCCGTCGCGCTCCTCGCGTGCGCCCTGGCCCTGCTGGGACTGGGCTGGAACTTCGGCCTCGTCTCGGGTACGGCGATCATCACCGACACCGTCCCGCTCGCCAGCCGCGCCAAGACCCAGGGCACGGTCGACGTCTCCATTGCCATCGCGGGCACCACCGGCGGCCTGACCTCCGGCATGGTCGTCGCCGGCACCAGCTACCCGGCTCTCGCCCTCACCTGCGGCGTCCTCGCCCTCGCGATCCTCCCGGCCGTGGCCGCGACCGCGAGCAGCCGCTGAACCGACCCGCACCCCCGGCACGTACGGTCCTGCCGGACCGCGCTCCTTCACATACGGTCCGGCCGGGCCCCCGCGGCCCTCAGCAGGTCCGCCCTGCTGAGGGGGCAAGTGGGGGCAGTCCCGCGGGTGTTCGGCACCGGCCCGCGGCGACGCGCTGCGGGCTCGGCCGGCACGGGCCTGTGGGCGTCGACGGGGGATTCGGCCGTCCCCGGCCGGGATCTGACGGTACCTCCGCTCGACTCGCGGGCCGCCTGTTCGCAGCGCATGATGGATGCATGGCTGCGGGGGACTCCGCCCCGCCCGAGGGCGCCGCCGCCCCGCAATCCCGTGACCAGGCCGTGGGGCCGGACCGAGGAGCTGAGCCATGGCCCACACCGTTCTCCCGCCAGGCGGCGTCGAATCGGAGAACCATCCGTGGAAGATCCGCCTCGTCGAACATCCGAAACGGTTTGAATCGTCGCACTTCCGCGCCGCGAAGAAGACGGCACAGGCGATCCTGCGCACGATGGACGACCCCGACCTGCCCTACGGGCCCAGACCCGTCGCCTCGGGTGCGGCGGGGCCGGACGGCCCTGCGTCCTGGGAGATGCACCACGGCGGCAGCCTGTGGGTCAAGGGAGCGGACCACTGGCGGATGTACCGCGCACGGGTCGGCATCGAGTGGAGCATGCAGTTCTGCGCCGACCCGGAGAAGGTCGACCGGCTCCGGCAGGACGCCGCCGTTCTGGTCGACGCCTTCCCGCTCACCCTGCCCGCCCTGGCGGAGTTGGGTTACGAGCGGGCCGAGAAGCTGCTGCGCACGCCGATCAAGGACGCCGACGGGGTCGAGGCGTGGACCGACTCGCTGTTCAACGCGTGCGTGCCGCTGAGCCACGGCAACCACCAGGGGATCCTGCCCAAGGTGCCCGGTGAGCACCACTACCCCTGGCCCGTGAAGGGCGCGGACTTCGTCCGGTTCGACGACTTCCAGCTGTGGGTGACCCTGCCCGACGGCACCCACGGCGCCGTCACCCCGGTGGACCGTCGCGGCTCCGGAGACGGGCATGTCCGTCTGGCCTTCGCCCCCGAGGGCAGCGCAGCCGCCGACACGATCGCGGAGGCACAGGACCGCGGCCTGATGGCCGTCCTGCCCGCGAACAGCCCCGTGGCCCTGCAGGCCTTCGCCCGGCAGATCGATCCCGACCGGCGGACCGCCTCGGGCCCGCTGTCCGCGAGCGCGGCACAGCACGACCACCGCCCCTCCGCCCGGCCGTGAGGCGCGCATGTCGCGCGCCATCGTCATCCCGAGCGATCGGTGAGGGGCGGGGCAGGGCGCCGAACGGACAGGGTCCGTCCGCGCCGAAGCACTCCGGCCGTTTTCCGTCCCCCCGCAAGCGCGGCGATCAGGTCTGGAGCGGATTCGGCTTCAGCACGGCGAACACGGCCCCGCCCCGGTCCGCGAGCCAGGCGATGCGTCCCACATCGGGCACGTCCGCGGCCGGCATGAGCACCGTCCCGCCGTTGTCCTGCACCGCCGTGACGACGGCATCGGCGTCGGCCACCGCGAAGTACGGCACCCAGCGCGTCTCTTCCTGCTCCCCCTGCAACCGGGCCACGCCGCCGAAGGAACCCTGCTGCTGGTCGCCGTCGGCGATGCTCAGGACCCGGTACGTCATGCCGGGCGCCTGCATCTCCTGTGAGCGCCAGCCGAACAGCCCCTGGTAGAAGCGGATCGCCGCCTCCGGGTCGGCCACGTGCAGCTCCACCCACACCAGCGTGTCGTCCTCGGACGCCTTCTGTACCCCCATGGCGGACTGCAGGACGGCGAACTGGGCGCCCTGGGGGTCGGTGAACTGGGCGAGCTGCCCCTCGCCCACGCTCATGGGCTCGACGCGCACACTGCCCCCGCCCTCGACCACCCGACGGGCGGTGGCCTTGGCGTCATCGCTGCGGAAGTACGTCGTCCAGGCCGACCTTGCTCCCTCCTCGGTCAGCGGTCCGAGGGCGGCGACCGTCTTTCCGTCCTTCTGGAAGAAGCCGTACCCGCCCGCATGAGGTCCCGCGGACACGATCCGCCATCCGAAGACGGCGCCGTAGAAGACGCCGGCCGCATCCGTGTCCGGGCTGCCGAGGTCGATCCAGACGGGTGAACCGGTACGGAAGACGGTGCCGAGCATGGGATTCCTCCTGCGGGTCCGGTACGAAGACCCGCCACTATGCCGACCCCGTGCGCAGGGCCCGGCCCACCGCCCCGGCCTGCCCGGATGTTTCACCCGGGCCATGGAGCCGAATGGCGTGGCGACGGCCCGCGTGAACGCGGTCGGTGTGCGTCCCCGCCGGCGTCCGCGGCCCGGCGCCGGGTTCGGTGACCCTCAGTCGACCGCGTCCATGAAGTGCAGCATCCGGGCATTGGTCTCGCCCGCATGGTCGATCTGGGGGCCATGACCTGTGCGGGAGAGGATGTCGGCGCGGGCGCCCGGTATCAGCCGGGGAATGCGCTCGGCCTGCCGCTGCGGATGCACCAGGAGGCTGCGCCTGCCGAGCACGAGGTACAGCGGGGTGCGGATGGCCGACAGTTCGTCGTCGGACAGGGGCAGTGGGGCGGGGCGGCGGATGCGGTAGGAGCGCACGCCGGTCCTGACCATGGCGCGCAGTTCCGGCACGATGAGGACGGGCTGTTCGAGCCAGGCCGCCAGGCGCGGGCGAAGCGCCTTGGGCGCGAAGGACGCGAAGAGGCTGGCGAAGATCCAGACGAAGAATCGCAGGCCCACCTTCTCCAGTCCGCCCGGGTCGAGGAGAGTGACCGAGGCCAGGCGCTCGGGCCTGCGGTACGCCTGGTTCACGGCGAGCCATCCGCCGTAGGACGAGCCGACCAGGTGAACGCGTCCCAGCCCGAGTCCGGCCAGCGTCTCGTCCAGCCACCGGGCGGCGCGTTCGGGTCGGTGGATGGGCTCGCGCTGGATGCTGCGGCCCGGATCGCCGGGGGTGTCGATGGCGTAGACCGGGCGTTCGGCGCTGAGGGCGGGGGTGTTCGGGTACCACATGGCGGAGCAGCTGCCGGCTCCGTGCACCAGGACGACGGGGGTGCGGGACCGGGCGGCCGGTTCCGCGGGGAGGTACTGGTAGACGTGCGTGGTACCGAAGGAGGTCTCCACCTCCGTCTCCGCATGAGCGGCGGCTCCCAGTGCGTAGACCGCGTCGCAGGCCGCGAAGTAGCGGTCACGCCAGGCGTCGCTCACGAATCGGCCGACGTCGGCCGGGGGGCGGGGCGCGGTCCGGGACACGGTCACCTCCGGGTGTGTGGATTCTTTATGGTACGAACGTATCACAACGTTGGTACACCCGTATCATCAAGGGGCCGGGGCGAGCCCGACCAGGGGGAACAGCGAATGGAGGAACGGTCGATGCCCAAGCGCGTGGATCACACGGAGCGGCGTACCGAGATCGCCGAGGCTCTCCTTCGGGTGGCCGCACGACGCGGTCTGCATGCCGTGGGAATGCGCGACGTGGCCGCGGAGGCCGGTGTGTCCCTGCGGCTGGTGCAGTACTACTTCGAGACGAAGGAGAAGCTCCTTCTCTACGGACTGCAGCACCTGGCGGAGCGATTCGGGCAGCGGGCCACCGCCCGGCTCCAGGACGCCGGCCCCCGCCCGGGACCACGCGCGATGATCGAGGCCATGCTGACGGCGGCGCTGCCGACGGACGAGGAGAGCCGTACCTTCCACCTCGTCTACACCTCGTACGCCATTCTGTCCGTCACCGACCGGGCGCTCGCCGACCAGCCCTTCATCCACAACCCCGACGCCGCCGAGAGCGCCCTGACCCAGCTCCTGCGGCAGGCACAGGAGAGTGAGCTCCTCCAGCCCGGGGTGGACGTGGAGTTGGAAGCCGTCGGCCTGCTCGCCCTGTCCGCAGGGCTCGGTACCAGCATCCTGGTCGGCCAGCGCGGCCCCGAGTCGGCCGCGGCCGTCCTGGACCACTGCCTGAACCGTGTCTTCCGGGACTGATCGCCCGGCGTGCCCGTGCGGGCGCGTGGTGTGCAAGCGGAGGAGTGAGCTGCCGGTTCGGGGTGATGACGCCTTCCCAATCCGGCGCGGATCGGCGAACGCTACATCGGCGACATAAAGGCGGCACAGCACGGCGGAACCGTCACCGAGACCACCACGGGCACCCTGGGCCGCTCGGTGCGGACCGTGGTTCCGGTCGTCTCACCCCAGGGGAAGGTCATCGGGCTGGTCTCCGCCGGGATCACGGTCGCGAGGGTGAGCGTGGCGGCCGACCGGCAGGTCCCCCTCGTCCTGGCGGCGACCGGTGTGGTGCTCGCGGCGGCCACCGCCGGCACGGCACTGATCAGCAAACGGCTGCGCCGTCAGACACAGGGTCTGGGCCCTGCGCAGATGACCCGCGTGTACGAGCACCACGACGCCGTCCTGCACGCGGTGCGGGAAGGCGTACTGATCACCGATGACCAGGGCTGCCTGCTCCTGGCGAACGACGAGGCGCGACGTCTGCTGGGGCTCGAAGGCGACGTGGAGGGGCGGCCCGTCACAGGTCTGGGTCTGGAGCCGACGGCCGAACGGCTTCTGCTGTCCGGCGCGGCGGCCACGGACCGGGTGATCCAGGTCGGGGAACGGCTGCTGGCGATCAGTCAGCGCCCGATGGCACAGCAGCCCGGGCTGGGAGGCGCGGTGGCCACCCTGCGTGACACCCCGGAACTCAGCGCTCTGATGGGTCGCGTCGAAGCGGTCCAGGAACGGCTCAGGCTGCTGTACGACGCCGCCATACGGATCGGCACCACGCTCAACGTGACACGCACCGCCGAGGAATTGACCGAGCTGGCCGTACCCAGGTTCGCCGACTACGTCACCGTCGACCTGGGCGATGCGGTTCTGCGGGGCGAGGAACCGAACCTGCTGACCATGACCGAGCTGCGCCGTGTCGCCCTGCACGGCATCCGCCAGGACACCCCGCTGTACCGGCCCGGCGAACTCATCCGTTTCGACCCCTCCACGCCACAGGCCTCGGGGTTCGGCTCCGGGCGGATGGTGCTGGAGGCCGACATGGCGGCGTTCTCCGGCTGGCAGGCGCAGGCCCCCGACCGCGCGCGCAGACTGGTGGCCTACGGCATTCACTCCATGATCGTCGCTCTGCTGCGGGCACGCGGAGTGGTTCTCGGCGTGGCGACGTTCTGGCGCTCCAAGGAGCCCCAGCCCCGACGCTCACGGGCGCCACCTGTCTGTACGGCGGTCTGCGACCCGGTGTCGGGTCTGTGCACCATGGCCAGGGCCGGCCATCCGGACCCCCTCGTCGTGGCCCCGGACGGACGCGCGGACCTGGCGGGCGTACCGGCCGGTCCTCCGCTCGGCCTGGGAGGACTGCCCTATGAGAGACATGAGACACGTCTGCCCGAGGGCAGCAGCATCGTGCTGTACACCGACGGCCTGGTCGAGGACCGGCAACGTGACATCGACGAGGGGATAGAGCAGCTGCGCAGTGCTCTTGCGTACGGCGGACGGACACCGGAGCAGATGTGTGCCGCCGTGATGGACGCGCTGCTGCCGACCGCACCGCGCGACGACGTGGCCCTTCTGGTCGCTCGCACCCGGCTGCTCCATGACGACCGTACCGCGGCCTGGAACGTGCCTTCCGATCCCTCGGCCGTGGCCGGCGTGCGCGCGCGTGCGGGCAGGCTGTTGCAGGGCTGAGGTCTGGACGAGGAGGCGTTCACCCTGGAGCTGATCCTCAGCGAACTGGTCACCAATGCCATCCGGCACGCGACCGGCCCCATCGGCGTCCGTCTGATCCGCGATCGCAGCCTCATCTGCGAAGTGTCCGACGGCAGCGATGTCTCCCCGCACCTGCGCAGGGCCACCACCATGGACGAGGGCGGACGCGGCCTGTTCCTGGTGGCCCAGTTCGCCGACCGCTGGGGCGTTCGCCACACGCCTGACGGCAAGGTCATCTGGACGGAACAGCAGCTTCCCGCGCAGCCGTGAAACGCCCGGTCCGCACCGGCCCGGGCTCTCACGCCGAGATGCTGCCTCTGCACGCGGAAGCGCATGCACGCGCTTGCGGGTCGGCCGTCTCGCCGCCACCGCACGTCAGGCCGGGCGGACCACGCTGTGGATGATCGAGTCACCGCCGTAGTAGATGGATTCCTCGCGGACGTAGGCGCCGGGCTTCGGCGCGTGGATCATCATGCCGTTGCCGATGTAGACACCGACGTGGCTGATGTCGTCGTAGAAGAAGACGAGGTCGCCGGGCTGGGCGTCGGTCAGGGACACCGTCTTGCCGGCGTTCACCTGGTCGTAGGTGGTGCGCGGCAGGGAGACGCCGGCGGCCTTCCAGGCGGCCTGGGTGAGGCCGGAGCAGTCGTAGGAGCCTGGCCCGGTGGCGCCCCAGACGTAGGGCTTGCCGACCTGCGCGCGGGCGAAGGCGAGCGCCTTCGCGGCCTTGGCGGCGTACGTGGAGCCCGACGAGGAGGTGGAGGTGCCCGAACCGGAGGACGAGCCGGATCCGGAGGACGAGCCCGATCCCGAGGAGGACCCGGATCCCGAGGAGGAGCCCGAGGTCGAGCCCGACGACGCACTCTGCTGCTTCTTCGCCGCCTGCGCCGCCGCGGCCTGCCGCTTGGCGAGCTCCGCCGCCTTGCGCGCCGCCTCCTCCTGCTTCTGCTTCTCGATCGCCGCCAGACGTGCCTTCTCCTCCGCCGTCAGCTTGGACAGCAGCTCCCGCGCGGTGGACAGCTTCGTCTGGACGGTGGACTTGGCCGTCTGGAGGTCGTTCTGCGACTTGGTCAGCGCTTCGAGGCTCCGGCCGGCCTCCTGCCGCGTCTTCATGGTCGCGGACTGCTCGGTGATGTAGTCGTCGACCGCGCCCTTCTGACGCGAGGTCATCCGGCTCATCAGCTGCGTCTGGTCGAAGTAGTCCTGCGGGTTGTCCGTGAGCAGGAAGGTCGCGGTGTCGGGGGCGGCGACCCCGTTCCGGTACTGGGCCGCGGCGAACAGGCCCAGCTCCTCACGCGCCTTGTTGAGGCTGGCCGTGCGCTTGGCCACGTCGTCGCGCAGGGCGTCGACGCGCTCGCGCTCCTTCGCGGTCTTCTCCTTCGCCGCGTCGTACTTCTCGGTCGCCGACTCGGCCTGGCGGTACAGGTCGTCGACCTTCTTCTCGACCTCTTCGAGGCTCGGCTTGTGGCCGGCGGAGGGGGCGGCATCGGCGTTCTGGGACAGCAGGGCCAGGGAGGTGAGGGCGGCCGTGGCGAGGACAGGGGTGCGTATGCCGACTACGCGCGTGCCCGTGGAGCCCGACTTGCGGTGCGACGCCAAGGGAGGCGACTCCTTCCATGTTCCGCCTACCGAGTTAGCTGTCGGGTTCGGGCGGGTGGTTCGGAAGGGTTGCCCTACGGCCCTGTCCCCGGAAGGGAGTTGGACCGGTTCACCCCAAGGTCGGTGGGTCCCCGGCTCCGGCTGCCGTGCGGGCGCGCCGGACTCGGCGGAGGCCGCACGGCCCGGCGACGTTCGCCGGTGGGGGTCGGGCGGCCTGTCGGGAACGCTAGCCAACTCGTGTGGCCCCTGTGAAGGATGATGGGCGATATGCCCGATACATTTTCGTGACCTTTGCTCGATGGCGTCGTTGAGCGCAGTCAATCCGCGTCGGTGTGGGACGAGTGGTCCGGAATTGCGCCGTCCACACATATGCGGGAGCGCCGGGCGCTCGGCTCGGCGCTCCCACCGAGCGCTCCGCTCGCGGCACCGAGCGAGACCGAGGAGGCCCATGCCGGCGGGAACCCGCCTCGACTCAAGGCCGCCGCAGGTGTGCCGCGCCCGGCGACCCAAACCGACCGCCGGTACGCCTCAGGCGACTCGCGGCCCCTGCAGGAGAGTCGCCGCGGCCGCCCTGGCCTGAGCCGCAGGGCGGGGGCTGCCCGAGATGGCCGCGGTGGTCATGGCCCCTTCGGCGAGCAGCACGACCTGATCGGCGACGTCCGCGGGAACTCCCGCCCGTCCTGCCAGGTCGGCCACGTAGTGCCGGAACCGCTCCTTGTGGTGGCGTGCGGCGTCGGTGACTTCCGGGGACGTGGCACCCAGCTCGCCGAAGGAGTTGATGAAGGCGCACCCACGGAAGTCCGGCTCCTCGAACCAGCCATGGAGCCAGTCGAAGACCACCAGCACACGTTCCCGGGGGGACACGTCCGCCGCCTCGACATGCTCCTTCAGATCGTTCAGCCACCGGGCGTCCCGCCGCCGCAGATACTCCTCGACCAGCGCACCCTTGGAGGGAAACTGCTGGTAGAGACGCCGGAGGGTGACTCCGGCGGCAGTGCGCACGGCATCCATTCCGATCGCCTGAATTCCCTGGCCGTAGAACAGCTCCTCGGCCGCATCCAGGATCCGGGTGCGGATCGGGTCTTCCTGCATCGCGGGCCGCCCTTGCCGTACGTGTGCGAGAACCATCGTTCTCCCAGGGTACGCGATCGGTCGCGAAAGCCGTCGCCGGACGTCCCCGGGAAGCCCAGGACGGACCCAGGAATCAGTGGCGGCCAGGACCGGGGTGGTCGTTCTTGCCTCGTCCGACCTACGAGCAGCGACACTGTCGCGCTCGCTGAACGTCGCACCCAGCACTCCGAGGGCACTTCGTTGCGGGACGCGAGTGAACGCCCCACCCCCCGCTCGCACTGCGCGAAACGGCGCAGGCCGTCGAAGACGATCGGTACACTCCGACCGCTTCAGCACCCTGAACATTCCTTGTTCATGGCGACTGCGACGTGAAGTTCGGAGTCAACTCCCGCAACTTTCACACCCGTTGAGTCACTCTCGCCGACGCGTCGAGCCCTGTTCGCTGCACGGAATGCCGACCTTCCGAACGTATATGCCACTGCGGATTGGGTACGCACAGAAGCTAATCGAAATTGTTGTGAGTACTATTCGGCCAAGCAACGGCACACAACTTCCGGGAGAGAGTCACTGTGGCCGAGAATCAGGATGAAACAACCAGCCTCAGGCCGTTGTACGCCGCTCGGGTGGCAGAAGACCTGACGCGCAACGCCGAAGAGCAGGAGCGTCTCAGCAGCGAGGTGGCCGCACTTCAGGAGAAGCTGGAGACGCTCCGCCACGACCAGGCCCTCCTGATCACCATGCAGCAGGCACTCGACAGCGCGGAGAAAGCGGACGACACGGTGTCCGTCGGCTCCGCCGGGGCCTCTCTTCCCCGTCAGACCACCCCCGTTCCGCGGAGCGGCAAGGAAACTCCCGCTCCGCAGGACGGCAAGGAAAAGGCGAGCCGCGCACGAAAGACCACGTCGAAGACGAAGTCGGCAGCCACTGCACCGTCTTCGCGAGCACCCAAGGGTGACACCGGCCCGACTCTGCGCGACCTCGTGGTCGGCCACCTGAGCCAGGAGGGTGAGCCCCGCTCGGCCCTCGACGTCACCGACGCTCTGACCGGTGCCCATCCGGACCGCGGCATCAAGATCACGGTCGTACGGAGCACTCTGGAAGCCATGGTCGCCAAGGGCCATGTCCGCCGCTCCAAGCAGGGCAAGTCCGTCTTCTACTCGGCGGTTTCCGCCACGGCCGAGCCTCAGCCGGCGACCGTCTGACCGAAGCTCTCGCAGATGACCGGTACGGGCGGTCAGCCATGACCTCCCGCACCGGACTCGCCGCATCTGCCGGTGGTTGACGAGCATCCCTACGTAAGCGCGCCGGTGGTCACGTCGGCCGAGCGGGCCACGACGAGAACATGGCCAGCAATGCTCAGGACTTGTAGATCGGTTCCAGCAGGGCGCCCGGAAGGCGTACTTTCACGAATGATCCTGTGGTGGTCACCGAGCAGGCCCCCGTTCGCACCGCGGGTCGGGAAGGCACGACCGTGCTCAGCGTAGTCATCCACGACGGTTCCGCCCGGTCCGGCTCCTTGATCGACGAGATCGTCCGCGAGGGCGCCCGCCGCAGGTCGGCCGCCGCTTTGGAGGCGGAAGTCGTCACTCCCCCGGTCCGCGCGGGTGCCCCGTTCAAGAAACGGCCTCCGTGTCGAGACGGAGGGGGCAGCCGCGTGAGGGAGATCTCCGGCCCCGGCAGCGTCGTAGCCACGTGAAACTGCAGATTCTCCGGGTCATCGTCGCGTCCCTCGAACAGGCCACCGTCCATGTGCGCTGCCTGCGGGGACCGGTCCGCCGCGGTGCCCGCTTCAACCGGCTCGGCGGTTCAGCACAAGCGATCGACCTGACGCTGACGCAGGCCGTCGTCTACGGGCGTCGAGTGGCAGAACTCGACACGGGCCTCACCGCCTTCGTGACGCTCCGAGGAGAGGGCGTTCAGCATCTCGAGTCAGGCGCCTTGGCCTCCGGGTCGCAGGCCATCGAAGGCGCCAACCCCTCTGCCTGACCCAGCGATCCAGAGGATTGACCATTGCTCGGGCATGGTCCGAGCCGCGTTCTTCCAGCGCCGCCCTCGGTGTGGGGCTGCCGCCTCTTGTACTCCAGTGCGACTTCGTGGTCTTGCGCTGGGCCGGATACGACCGGGTGCGTCGTCATCGGGTCCGCAGCCAAGTTGGCGGGCGGGTCAACTTCACGACCATGCGGTCGGCCGCATCGCGTATCGAGTCGCCGGGGCGGACTCGTCTCCGAGGGTGACCGCTGCGGGCAGGCAGTGGGACGTAGGGGCGAGGATGCGCTACTCGGCCCTGGCTGGCGCGTCCTGTTCCCTCTGGCGCTGCTCGTACCGTGCGGGCGCGCCAAGGATCCAGGACCAGGCCTCGTACTCGTCGACGGGCCCCACCCGGCCGGCGCCGTCGACGCAGCGCGGATCGTCCCGCTCGGCCAGCCCATGGACGGCCCAGATGCGGGTCTGCTGGTCATCGTCGTCGAGCAGGCCGGCCAGAACGTCCCCGACGGCGGGTTCCGGATTCAGGCTGTGCGCGAGCCGGTAGGCGGCGACCTTGCGGACGGAGGCGTCGGTGTCCTGAGCCAGTGCGAGGAGGGCGTTCAGTCCCTCGGGGGTGAACGTCTGCCGCCCGGACCTTTCCGAGTCGACGATCCTCAGGGTCGAGGCAACCCCCGCACGTACCTGCGGGGCGAAGTGGGCGAGGAAGGAAAGCCCCAGTGGTTCGATCCTCGGATCTTCATGCTGGCCAAGGCCGGACAGGGTCTCGGCCAGGACGTCCGGGTGTTCCTCCTCCGCCGCCCAGCCGAGGAGGAACTCGAGCGTGCGCTGTTCGAACGGGCTCGGGGCGTCCGACATGGGATCCCCGAGGTTGAAGGAGATCAGGACCTCCGCGCCGAAGCGGCGGTGCAGGGGATCAGGGTGAGCCCGCAGTGCCGTCGCAGCCTCCCAGGTCTCATGGTCCTGCCTCTGGGCAAGGGTTCTGGTGATCTCCCACCAGGCGGCGTGCTCCCAGTCGGGGTACTCAAGTGCGCACGCGCGGGCGGCCAACTCGTCCATGCCCGGGTGGAGTCCGAAGTGTTTCTCCAGGAGGGTGAGGATCCCTGTGTGGCCGTCGCGGACGGTCATTCCGCCGAGCCGGATCTCGTGGTATTCGGTGGACCATTCCCTGTCCCGGATCCGGACCCGCTCGACCGAGTCCGAGGCGCTGGTCCGCTCCCGCAGCATGGCGACCGGGCCCCTCTCATGCCACTGCCGGGCGCGTGCCAGCAGTTCCACGCGGGTGGCCTCACTGAGCTGGGCCGCTTCACCGAGCAGGCAGTGGGCGAGGCCGATGGAGCCGCTGTCGACGGCCCGCAGTCGGGGTGTGGTCCCGTCGGACAGTCGGCGGTCCGGATCCGCGCCGCCTTCCACCAGGTAGCCGGCGATCGTCGAGTTGAATGCTGAGATGGCCAGGCAGAGTGCGAGGCTGCCCTGCCCGTCGACGGCGTCGGGATCCGCCCCGTCCTCCAGCAGCACTCTGACCGCGTTCTCGTCCCCGCTCCGCACCGCCGTAATGAGTGGGTCCTCGCCCATGCCCCGCCCCCCTGTTGCACTCGATCACCGGCTCTACGAGCAGCCGCAGGCCGGGAGAAACGTCGTCGGCCAAGTCCGTTACGCCGCCCCCGGGGCCGAGCCACGGGCTGAACATCCGGGCGTCGGGCCGCTGACGATCGGCGGTCGATCCCGAGCCTCGTCCTGTGCGGAACCCACTGGCCGAAGCAGCCTGTCACACCCGCTGGACCTGGAGCGGCCACCGCGTGATCATCAAGGGCTGTGTGGACTCCTGAAGATCGTGTTGTGGCCGCGGACAACAGCTTAGACGCCGCCTGTTGGCGTTCAATGTCCGATCAGGCCATGGCCCGGATCGCGAGCCGGTTCAAGCGGGTGTAGCAGCGGGCGACTGCCCGCGCCTTGGTGCTCGCCCTGCTGTCCGGCGTCGAGCGGAAGAACTGCCGGCGGCTGGCCGAGCAGGCCGGCCATGCCCGCCCCGGGCCGCTGCAGCGGCTGCTGCGAAGCACCCGCTGGGACGCCGACGCGGTCCGCGACGACGTCCGGGCCTACGTCATCGAGCACCTCGGTGCCGACGACGGGGTCCTGATCGCCGGCTGCGCTGGGACGTCGCGTCGACGTGTTCCGCCTGTGGCAGTGCACTGCTCGTGTGTGGTGGCGACCTGCCGGGCGAACGGCGGGATCAGATGCTGAGCGAGCACGGGCCGGCCACGGTACACGTGGTCAGTCCCTCGGCCGGGAACGTCGCGATCATGCGGATACTGCGAAGCGAACTCGGCATCGACCTGGCGGACGCCAAGGCCGTGCTTCGCCGAGTACTGAGCGGTGAGCACACGGGGACGCTGCCCGAGATGGAACTCCTTGCGCGGAAGTTGCGCGCGTCGGGCGTCGCCGCCGTAGCCGCACGGTCATAAGTTCCTTTCCCGGAGCGGGTCCAGCGTGTGCTGCCTCCCCCGAGCGAGGGCAGGACGTGCCGCCTGCCAGGGGCGCCGTCGTCGGCGTGCAGGCTGACCTGGGCCCCATGCGCTGTTGCATCTCAGCCACGTCGCAGAGAAGAATGCACGTCTCTTGCGTACTGTCGCTACGACACCACTGTGCGGAAGTAACCGCTGCCGCTCGCACGGTACCTGGCTCAACAGCACGTGCATTGGAATTCGCATACGCCCCGGACCGGCAGTCTGTCGGCCGTGGCGCCCAGGAAAGGGTCTGCGCATCATGTCCGAAACCACTACAGCGGCCACCGAGTTGGCCTCCCAGTACAGCGCACAGGTGACCGGCGACCTTGAGCACAACCTCAAGGAGCAGGAACGCCTCAGCGGCGAGATCCAGGATCTGCGGCAGCAACTGGCCGCCCTGGAGCAGGACCACACCGTCCTGCTGAAAATCCAGCAGGCCCTCGCTCTCCCGGCGTCGCCCGCCGCGCCCGAACCCGAGTCCGAGTCCGGCCCGTCGGAACCCTCGTCCGCCGCGCCCGAATCCCGGTCCGCCGCGCCCGAACGCACATCCGTCGCGGCGGTGCCTGCGCCCCGCAAGAAGACTGCAGCCAAGTCGGGCGGCGCGAGCAAGCGGGCGAGGGCCAAGAAGTCCCCCGCTCCGCAGCGGGAGAGGGCCGGCAGGAAGAGCGCCGCGCCGGAGACTGCCTCGCCGTCGGCGCTGCCCACGCTCGTCGACCTGGTCCGCGGGCACCTGGCGGACCAGGTCGAACCCCGCTCCGCGGCCGAGGTCACCGCTGCGCTCGCCCAGCAGCATCCCGAGCGCGCCGCCAGGACAACCGTCGTACGCAGCACGCTCGAAGGGCTGGTCGCCAGGAACCAGGCCCAGCGCAGCAAGCAGGGGACGTCCGTCTTCTACACCGCCTCCGACCCGGCCGAGCCGGTCACGGACGCCGGGCAGAGCCCCGACTCCCCCTGACGGGTGCCCGCGACCGGCCGCTGGTCCCGGCGGCTCGGCCACCCATCGCCCGGCCCATCGCGCCGCCCGACGGACATGGGCGCTGCCCGGGTCCTGCTGTCGTCAGGGAGTGACGGTCACCCTTCTCCAGGCGGCTGCCCCGGCGAAGGGTGACCGACATCAGGTCGCTGGGTGCGTCCAGTTCCAGGCGGTGCCATCGGCCGCGAGGAACGATCACGGCCGTGCCCGGCGTCAGCTGCACCATCTCCTCGGTACCGTCGGGGGTGATGGGGCGGAAGTAGAGGCGCAGGCCGCCGGTCAGACAGCACACGGCCTCCTCGCCCTCGGGGTGAATCTCCCAGTGGTCGGCATGAACGTCGGCGTCGGTCTCCACATGGAAGGCCGCCATCTGCCAGGCGTCGAAGTCGTCGCCCGCCATCCGTCGTTCGCCTGCTCGGACGTCGCCGCCGGGGTGGAAGTGCATCGCGGAGGCGAACAGGTCGACGGGGGTTGTCGTCACGGTCGTGTCCCTTCGAGGTGGTGGTGCGCACGGGTGCCGGTGCGGACGGCTGGTGCGGCGGACAGGCGGCGGGGCAGGGCGCCGATGGCGACGGCGGCTGCGAGGACGAAGAGAACGGCGCTCACCGCCAGGCCCAGGGCGTACCCGTCGCTCAGCGCGGCGCGGCCGGTGGCCGAGCCGGTGCGATGTGCGGCGACTGTGGCAAGGACGGCCAGGCCCACGCAACCGCCCAGCTGGCGGGAGCTGTTGAAGACTCCGGAAGCCATCCCGGCCTCGCCGGGTGCCACACCGGTGGTCGCGGCGGCGGCGATCGGGGCCAGCACCAGTCCGGCTCCGACGCTCGTGACGAGGGACGGGCCGAGCACATCGGTGAGGAACCCGCCGTGCGGGCTGATGAGGGAGAACCAGGCCAGACCCGCCGTGGCCAGCAGGGCGCCCGGCACCAGACAGGCTCGGGGGCCGCGGGCGGCGGTGAGACGGGTCGCGACGACGCTACCGACGACCAGCCCCGCGGAGAAGGGCAGGAATCCGGCACCGGTCGCCGCGGCGCCCATGCCCAGGACCTGCTGCATGTACAGGGACACGAAGTAGAACGCCGTGAACTGGCCGGCCGCGGCCAGGAACACCAGTGCGTTCGCGCCGGCCACCCAGCGGCTGCGGAGCAGGCCCGGGCGCAACAGCGGTGAGGTCGTGCGCGATTCGGCGTAGGCGAAGGCGGCGAGCAGTACGACCGAGCCCGCAAGGCTCCCCCATGTCGCGGGCGACCCCCACCCGACTGCGTCCGTGCGCACGACACCGAACACCAGGAGCCCGACGCCGCTGGTCGCGAAGACCGCGCCGAGCACGTCCAGCCGTTCACCCCGCGCGAGTCGGGCAGCGTCGGCGGGAGTGGCGCAGACCAGGGCGAGGGCCACCGCCACGATGGGCACGTTGATCAGCATGACCCAGCGCCAGCCCGCGTACTCGGTCAGCAGCCCGCCGGCGAGCACGCCCAGCGCGCCGCCCGCCGCGTTCACCGCGCTCCAGACCCCGAGCGCACGTACGCGCCGGGGGCCCTCCGGGAACGTGGTGGTGATCATCGCCAGCGCGGCGGGGGCGGCCGCGGCGGCACCCAGGCCCTGGCCGGCACGGGCGGCCACCAACTGCCAGGGGGCCTGGGCCAGTCCGCCCGCGAGCGAGCACAGCCCGAAGACGGACAGGCCCAGCACGAGCAGTCGGCGCCGGCCGTACAGGTCGCAGGTCCTGCCGCCCAGCAGCAGGAACCCGCCGAAGGTGAGCGCGTAGATGTGTACGACCCACGACAGGTCCAGTGGGGCGAATCCCAGCCCGGCACGGATCGCGGGGAGTGCGACGTTGACCACTGCCATGTCCAGGGCGGCGACGAACTGGGCCACGGCCGCAGCCGCCAGCACGGTTCCGGGCCGCCCCTCTAAGTTTTTATACATGTAAGAAAACTAGCGTGCGCCGATCCTCGTTGTCGACACCTGAGGGATGATGGGGGGCATGTCGCAACCGTCCGCACCGCGCAAGTCCCCTGGCCGGCCCGCCCGCATCTCACGCGAGGAGATCATCGAGACAGGCCGCCGCATCGCGACCGAGGAGGGCGTGGACCGGCTGACCATGCGGCGGTTGGCCAAGGAGGTCGGCACCACGCCGATGGCGCTCTACCACCACGTCCGGGACAAGGAGGAGCTGCTCGTCCTGCTGCTGGACGACTACGCCACGCGGGCCTTCCGCCGCCCCGAGCTGCCCGCCGATCCCCACGAGCGGATCGTCGTCGCAGCAGTGGCGATCCATGAGGTGCTCGCGGCCTGCCCCTGGATCGTGGAGGTGCTGACCGCGGACGACCTGATGTCCACGTCCGCACTGTGGTTCGTCGAGCAGATCGTCGACGGGCTGGTGGAGTGCGGACTGGCACCCGAGCGGGCGGTGCACGGCTACCGCGCGATCTGGTACTACACGGCCGGCGAGATCGTGGTCCGTACGGCGGCGGCCCGACGGCGCGCGGCCGACGAGCGTCCGACCTACCGGGAGCAGGTCTTCGCCGGGATCGACCCGGGCGAGTATCCCCGGCTGGCGCAAGTGGCCGACCGCTGGGCGCCCCTGACTGCCGAGGACACCTACCTGGTCCAGCTGCGCGCTCTGGTGGAGGGGCTTCTCATCACCCGGTGATCCGCAGGCACTTCGCTCACATCCGTTGATCCGGGCATGTACCTCGCACACGGTGATGTGGCGCGTGGCCTGGTGGCGCACCGCGCCGCCGGAGCCCGGTCAGGCTTCGGCGGCGCTCTTCATGTCACGGGCCCCTGTGTTGGGCCGGGCAGCGCTCCGCCGTACTCAGCGCTCGCCGCGACGGTCCAGAAGACCGGTGATCTGCGGGCGGACGACCTCCCAGGCGGCGGCCGGCAGGTCACCCAGCGCCGTTGCGCGCAGCGCCTCAAGAGTCCCGGCGCAATCGGCGGCACAGGCGGTGGTTGCGCTGACCACTTCGTAGCCGTCGCGCACGGCGACGCGGACGCGGTCGCCTCCGGCGCCGCCGTCGCGATCGCCGTGACCTTCACCGTCGCCGGAGTGCAGTGCCGAGGTGACGACGAGGGGCGGCGGCCCGCCCGCCTCAGCCGGAAGCTTGCGGTACGCGGAGGCGATCGGCTCCCGCCAGTGGAGAGCGAGCAGCACGGGCCGCTTGGCCACGACCTCGGCCAGATCCGTCTCGTGGACGCCCTCGGCGTCGAGTACCGTCGCGCGGGCGTCCAGGACAAGTGCCGCGGGCAGCAGGCAGCGAAGGGTGCTGCCGACGATGTTCCCCCCGACGGTCGCCGCCCGCCGCACGGCCCCGGTACCCACCGTGGCGGCCGCCAGGCGCAGCACGTCGGGCACGCGGTCGTCGATCCGGCTCAGGATCACGGCCGCGCCCACCGTGCCCGACCTGATGACGTTGGCCTCCGGCAACTCGCGCAGGGACACGGCCAGTTCGGGAAAGCCGTCCCGCTGCCACGTGGCCCACACGAGCGTGGCCCCGCCGATCGGCACGGCCCCTTCGGCCAGACACTCCTGCGCTTCGGACATGGATGTGGGCAGACGCAGATGCACGGCGACTGACCTGCCTTTCTGGGGAGTCGGACAGTGGGGAGACGGCACCCGGGCCATCTGCCCGCCGACTGGGCAGTCTTCTCGCACGGGCGGGGGCGCGTACAGGGCTCACGCGAGCATGCGGCACGCCGTCGGCGCGCACGCCCCCTGCACCCCGGCCGTTCTCCGGCTCCCCAGCCGGTTAACGCCTCCCACCTGCGCGTCGCGGCAGTCGGCAGTCTCCCCGTCCAGGGCGAGACACCTCGATGCACCTCGGTCTCGGAGCCGCCGGGTCAACGCTGCGGCCGGTGCAGGGCGTGGGCGTCCGCGAAGTCCCATACCACCGGGAGGAGTTGGTCGGGCGTCTCCGTCTGGGGCATGTGGCCCGTGCCGTGCAGCAGACGGAACTCCGCTCCGGGGACGGCCTTCGCATAGGCCCGCCCGTAGTCGGCGTCCACGACCCGGTCGCTCGCGCCCCACGCGACGAGGGCCGGGTGGGCGACCTTGGCCAGGCGGTCGGGCAGGGTCGGGTCAGCCATCGCGTGCGGGCCCGAATAGACCTGCAGCGTGGCGCGGTTGGCGGCCGCGACCGCACGCTGTGCCTCGGACAGCTTGGTGGGGTCGAAGCGGAACTTGGACGGGTCGTGGAAGGAGAGGCGGGACAGTTCGACCGGGGTGAGTCCGAAGGTGTCGGCGATCGGGTGGCCGGGGACGGGGATGCCCACCGCGTTGACCAGGATGACGCTGCCGATCCGGTCGCTGCCCAGTGCGGCCAGCTCCGCCGCGATCCAGCCGCCTATGGAGTTGCCGACGACGGTGACGTCCCGCAGGCGAAGGTCATCGAGCAACTGCGCGTAGCAGCGGGCCAGGGTCGTGACGTCGGTCAGCCATGCCGGCCGGGTGGTGCCGTCGAATCCGGGGTGGACGGGGGTGAACACTCTGGCCGGCCGCTGGTCGGCCAGGAGCCCGGCGAACCCGGTGACGGTCTGCGGGCCGGCCCCTCCGTGCAGGAGCAGGAAGGGATGCCCCTGAGTACCTCCGTGGAGGTCGACGGTGATGTCGAGGGTGCCCTGGTCGAGTGTGAGGGTGTGGGTGCTGCGAGCCATTCGATGCTCCTTAAGTGATCCGCGTGGCCGGCCGGCGGACCGTCACGCGTAGTCGGTTGCGGGGACGGTGGCGTAGCGGCTCATCACCGCGGCGGTCGATTCCGGGGTCAGTTCCCGGCCGCCGGCGATCATGTTCCGGAGGTCCCGGAAGTACTGCACGTACAGGTCGGGGGTGAAGGTGTTCAGGATCACCGCCGGCTCGTCTCCGGGGTTGGCGAAGGTGTGCGGGGCACCCGGCGGGATCATCGCGAGCGTGCCGGCCGGGGCCACGTGGGTCGTGTCGCCGACGGTGAAGTGCACGGTGCCGGACACGACGTAGAACCCCTCGTCGTGCTGGGCGTGGCGGTGCTGCGGCGGGCCCTGGGTGTGTGGGGCGAGGGTGATCTCTCCGATACCGAGGCGGTGCCCGGTGGTGCTGCCGTCCTCAAGGATGCGCATCTGCGTGGGGCCCAGCCGGATCGTCTCGCCGCCGTCCGGGCCGACCACGGAAACCCTTGTCATGACTGCCTCCTTCGTGAGAGCCGACTCTCATGAGAGTACGGAGGGCCGACCTCTTCATGCAAGTCCACTCTCACGATGAGTGTCGACTGCTATGATGTTATTGAGTGGACAGAAGGAGAGCTCTTCGATGAAGGCGCAGGTCGGCACCGGTCGCACCAACCAGAAGCAGCGCACGCGCACGGCCATCGTGGCGGCCGCCCGTGAACTCATCACCACGGGAGCCGACGTGACCATGCCCGCGATCGCCCGGGCGGCCCTGGTGTCGGAGGCCACCGCCTACCGGTACTTCCCCGACCTCCCCTCGCTGATCAGCGAAGCCCTGGCCGGAGCCTGGCCGCCTCCCGCCGAGGCCTTCGCCCCCCTGGGGGACTGCCCCGATCCGGTCCGGCGCGTCGCCTTCGCCTGCGAGTTCCTGCTCCGGGGAGTGCTCGCCCGGCAGGGGGCGGTGCGAGCGATGATCGCGGCCACCGTCACCCGGCCCGACACCGCCCACGCCCGCCCTGGCATTCGCTTCGGACTGATCGAGCACGCGCTCCTCCCCCTCGAAGGCACGCTCGGGGCGACGGACCCGGCAGCACTGGCCCAGCTCAAGCGGGACTTGGCGCTGGTCGTGAGTGCCGAGGCGCTCTTCACCCTGACCGACCTGTGCCGACTGGGCCCCGACGAGGCCATCGCCAGCGCCGTACGCACCGCGACCACCCTGACCGAGGCCGCCGTACGGGCCGCCGGGTGAGGCGCGTCAGCGGCCGCCGCGAGCCGGGACCGGGGTGACGTCAGGGTGCACCGAGGGCATCGGCATCACCGAGGACACTGACGTCACCGACGGGATCGAGGTCACCGACGGACCGGCAGCTCGTCCGGTCGACGCTCGGCGGGGCGCTTCCTCGACCGTGGCCCTCAAGCCCCGGTAGCGGGCTCGGCCTGCTGGCCGACTGCCCCTCGGGTGAGCAGCAGGAGGGCGTCGACCAGGTCGTCCGCGGGGCTGCCCGTCGCCAGACGGCGTAGTTGCAGCCCCATCACGAGAGCGACCGTAGTGGCCGCCAGACGCTCGGCGTCCGGGACGCCCAGGGCGGTGAGGATCCGGGCGGCGAGCCGGTCGTAGGCCCGGAACGCCTCCGCCGCCGCTTCCCTCAGCCGTTCGTCGCGCCCGGCGTGGAGGTACAGCTCGAAGGGCGCGAGATGGGCACTGTCGAGTGCCGTGCCGCACGCGACCTGACCGGCCAGGGAGGCCGCGTCCTCGACGTCGATGCCCTCGGTCTGGCACTGGTCCGCCAGCTCGGTGAAGTGCCGTGCCTCCTCACGGACGAAGTGCAGCAGGCTCTCGCGCAGCAGGTCGTGCTGGGTCTCGAAGTGGTAGGTGACCGAGCCGAGCGAGACTCCGGCTTCCTTGGCGATCCTGCGGTTGGTGACCGCCGCCACGCCGTCCTCGCCGATGATCTGCAGGACAGCTGTGATGATGCGCTGGCGCGTCGTCGCGGAGGGGGCGTCGTTCGGCATACCGTTCATTGTCCCAGCCCGGCGTCGGCCGTCGTCAGGCGGGTAATGCACTTCGACGCCACTGTCGTTGCCGGTCACGGCTCTCCCCGCCCCACCGGTCACCCCCTCGCCGGACAGAACGCCGTCACCGGACGGCCACCACCACATGACTGTCGCCGTACTGCCAGACGGAGCCGGCGTGCGCGAAGCCCGAATGCCGCAGCATCCGCAGGTGTGCGGACAGGGGCAGACCCACGGTGCCGTCGGCCGGGGCCGCCGGCTGCCGGCAGCTGCGTTCGGCGAGGAGGTCGGCCAGTTCGGGGTCCTCGGCGACGGCCGTCCACCAGGAGATCCAGTCCTCGTGGGCGAAGGCCCGCTGCCGCTCCGCCCGGCGGTGTCCGACGCACCGGGCGAACGGGCCCAGTACGGCGTCCGTCTGGGGAAGGTGGTCGCCGTTGACCAGGACGCCGCCGGGCCGCAACAGGGACGCCAACTCGCGGTAGGTGCGGCACAGGACGTCCGGGCTCAGGTAGTGCAGGGCCGTCGTCGACACGGCCGCGTCCAGGGGACGGTCAAGACCCAGGGCCGCGGTCCAGCCCGGTGCTCCGATCTCGGTGTCGACGTAGCGGGCGGCATCCGCATGGTGGGTACGGGCCAGTTCCAGCAGCAGCGGGTCGCGGTCCACGGCCACGATGTCCGTGTCCGGCAGCCGCCGGGCGAGCCGCGCCGCCAGCGAGCCGGGGCCGCAGCCGAGGTCCGCGACGAGGGGACGTTCCGGGCACCCGGCGGTGCTGTGCTCGACGACATCGGCGATGACCGTGAAGCGCTCCTCCCGGTCGACGGCATACCGTTGCTGCTGGCGTTCCCAGCGCTCCACCCACCGCTCGGCCGCCGCCAGGCTCAGCCCCATCCGGTCGTCCCACCTTGCCGTCTCGCACCAGCGCTCTCGTCCTCGGCGCCGACCCTACAGGCGGAAACGGTTTCCATTACATGTCCGCCGGGCCATGTCACCCCAAGGTGGTGAGGACGGACAACAGGCGTTCGATCTCCTCGAAGCTGTTGTACACGTGCAGACTCACCCGCACCGAGCCGCTCTTCTCCCCCGCGCTGCCCTGACAGTGGCTGTCGGACCGGACCATGAAGCCGTGGCTGAAGAGAATGAAGCCGAGGTCTCCCGAGTCGATGCCGCGGTGCCGGAAGGTGACGATGCCCCGCCGCCGCTGTACGGGCGAGTCGGCCGCGAGGCTCGTTCGGCAGCCGAGAACCTCGTAGGCGTCGAGGCGGCGCAGCCCGTCGGTGAGCCGGGCCGCCAGCCCCACCGTCCACTGGTCGATCCGCTCGGTCCCGGCTGTCTCCAGCCAGTCCAGCGCGGCGGCCAGAGACGCGATGCCGACGGTGTTGGGCGTGCCGGGCCAGCCGCCGGGGGTGAACGCCGGTCCGCGCGCCTGGCGCGCCCAGACCGCCCCCGATCCGGGCAGGGCCATGGCCTTGTGTCCCGAGAAGACGAGGAAGTCGACGTCCAGGGCGGCCAGGTCCACCGGCAGATGACCGACGCTCTGGGCGGCGTCCAGACAGATCACGGCGTCCGGTCCGACCGCCCGGCGTATGCGGTGGACGTTCATGTCGCCGCCGTAGACGTGGTGGACGTGGGTGACGGCGACCCATCTGGTGCGGGGCCCGGCGATCTCGGCCAGCACGGTGTGGTCGTAGTCGCCCGAGGACCGCTGGTACGGCATGGGCAGGACCGAGACGTGGACGCCCTCACGGGCCAGGTGCTGACGGGCCTCCAGCCAGGGCGAGATGTTGGCCTGGTGGTCCGCGACGGGGACGACGATCTCGTCCCCGTCGGCCAGGAACCGGGGCAGCCAGTCCCGGGCGATGGTGCGCAGCCCCTCGGTGGCGCCACTGGTGAAATGCACGGCGGACTGCCCGGGGGCCGGGTCGTGCAGGAACTGCTTGACCCGGTCACGGGTCTGCTCGACCAGGCTCGTGGTCCGGTTGGCCCAGGTGTAGGTGCCGCGCCCGGCGTTGGCGTTGGACGTGGTCAGATAGGTCTGGACGGCGTCGAGCACCGCCCGTGGCTTCTGGGCGGTGGCCGCACTGTCCAGGTAGGCCAGGTCGGGGTGCCCGGTGATGATCGGGAACTGGGCACGCAGATCCTTGTGCCACGCCCTCAGCTCATCCGCTGTGGCTGCGCAGTCGGGTGCGGTCACGGCGCTCAGTCCCGTACCAGAGGCGCGCCCGCGTCACGCCAGGCGATGATGCCGCCGGTCAGGCTGCGTACCTCCGGGTGCCCCATCCGGGTCAGCAGCGCGGCGTAGCGGGCGGACTGCTCACCGACCGGGCAGGCGAGCAGCACCGGGCGGCTGCGGCTGAAGGGCAGGCCGCCGTGGAGCAGTTCCTCGAAGAGCGTGTCGACGACGTTGACCGATCCGTCGATGTGCAGGGCGGCGTAGGCGGAGGGGCTGCGCAGGTCGACGACGAGCGGCCGGCCGGTGGCGATCCACGCCTGGGCCCCGGCGACGTCGACGGCGGGGGCGGCGCGTACCTCGGCCTCGGACAGGTCGGCCGGCGCGTTCGTGCGCGGCGGGCGGCCGAACAGGTCGGGGCGCCGCCTGCGGATGTAGCTCAGATAGCTCTCGACCCGGTCGCAGACGATGAAGACAGCCGACTGACGTTCCGTCAACTCACTGTCCACCGTGATCAGTTGGCGTACGGCGCCGAAGTAGGCGGCTCCCCCGGTCGGACCGGCCAGGATGCCGCAGCGGCGGTTGAGGGTCAGCATGCCCTCGATCGCGTCGTCGGCGCTCACCGCGTCGATCGCGTCGTAGGTGCCGGGGTCGAACAGCCCCACCTCGTGGGCCTCGTCGATGGTGCGGATGCCGGGGATGAAGTCGGACTTGGCCGCGACCAGTCCGACGACCCGTACGGCGGGGTCGTGTTCGCGCAGGACGCGAGCGACGCCGGTCGAGGATCCGGCGGTGCCCACGCAGGCGATGAACCAGTCCGGTGCGCGGCCCTCCAGGTCCTTGACGATCTCCGGTCCGGTGCCGGTGAGATGCGCCTCGGTGTTGCGCGGGTTGAAGTACTGGTCGGTGTGCAGATAGGTGCTGCCGGGTTCGGAGAGCGCGCGGTGGAAGAGGGTCAGCGGGTCGTCGGTGGCGGTGGGGTCGAGGCATTCGCTCTGGCCGGGCAGTTCCTCGATCTCCGCGCCGAGCAGCAGCAGGAGGTCCTTGATCTCCGGGATGCGCATCCGGTTGGTGACGCTCTTGAAGCCGAGGCCGTGCATCCCCGCGAGTACGGCCAGGGCCTTGGCGGTGTTGCCGCTGGACAGCTCCACGACCTGGCGGCCGCTGTCGCCGGCGCCGGCGAGGTGGGGGCGCGCCATGTTCCAGGCGGCTCGGTCCTTGACCGATCCGAACGGGTTGAGCAGCTCCAGCTTGGCGTACAGATCGATGTGCCGCAGACCGTGCACGGCCGGGTCGATGCGCACCAGCGGCGTGTTGCCGATGGCGTCGGTGATGCTGTCGTACCTCACTGCGCTCCCCCCACGGAAGTGGTCGGCCAGTATTGATCGTCCAGGCACCACCGCCATGAGCCGCCGTCCTGCCAGGCGGCGATCTTGCGGCCCACGGGCTGGTGCTGGGCACGGGTGGCGTGGAAGTCCATGCAGTAGCCGGCGGTGTTCGTGAAGGCCATCAGGTCGCCCGGCTCGGGCCGGCGGGGCAGGAAGACGGTCCGTCGCGTGATGAGGTCCGCCTCCAGGCACAGGCTGCCGAAGAGATGGACGGCGACCGGGTGCGGACCGGGGCCCGGGCGGGTCGCCTCCCGTGGGAGGACGACCGGGTCCACGAGCACCCCGTGGTCCTCCAGGGCGATGTCGTCGGCCTTGGCCTCCAGCCGTACGAGGAGTTCCCCGCCGGCCTGCTGGGTGCGCACCTCCAGCACTCTGGCGAGCGTGAGCCCGCACTGGTCCACCAGCGCCCTCCCGGGTTCGGTGTGCAGGTCGTAGAGGTGCTCCAGCAGCAGGGCGGCCAGCGGCCGGCCTCCGAAGGACGCTGCGGGGCTGGCGAGCAGTTCGTCGAGGTAGCGGGCTCCGGCGACCGGACGGTGGGCCGGGTAGAGCCCGAGCGACCCGCGCAGCGTGCCGCCCTCGTTGCGCAGTCCGTAGCCGTGGCCGCCCCAGGCCAGCGGCGGACGGGTGCCGAGGACCGCGGCGGTCAGCTCCGTCGTGTACCGCTCCCACTGCCCGCCGTCGGCGACGTACCCGACGCCGAACCCGCCGCCCACGTCCACGGCCGACGGCCGCAGTCCGCGGCTTCGGCACTCCTCCAGCACGCGCAGGCAGCCTTCGAGCGCCGCAGCCTTCTCGTCGAGACTGGTGGTGTCCAGGTGAAAGGCCACGCCGACCAGGTCGACGACGTCCCGGTGGCGTTCGACGGCATCCAGGAGCGACGCCGACTCACGCGCGGGCGAGCCGAAACGGCTGCGCCGGCTCAGGATCCGCACACCGGCGGTCTCGAACCCCGACAGCCGCAACAGGATGCGGCAGGGGGGCAGTGCGTGGCGCCGCACCACCGCGGCCAGGTGCGCCAGCTCGCCCGGGCTGTCGATGCCGACCGTGACGGACGTGCGGGCGGCCAGCCAGAGGAACTCCGGGTTCTTCGGGCCGGTTGCGGTGATGCGGTCGGGGGTGAGGCCGGCGCCGAGGGCGTGCTGCAGTTCTCCCAGCGAGGCGACGTCCACGCCGGCGTCCGTGGCGGCCAGCCGCCTCAGCAGGGCACTGGACCGGTTGGCCTTGTGGGCGAAGAATATCTGGCCGGACAGGCGATGGCTGCGGTACACCGACCGGAACCGCTGCAGATTGTCGGCGATCTGGTCGGGTACGACCACATGGAGCGGCGAGCCGAGGGCATCGATGAGCGTGTGCAGCAGCCCGGGCGAGTCGAGCAGCGACCGCAGCCGCTCTTCCAGCCGCGGTTCGAGGTACAGGGGCTGGACGCCCATGCCCGGTGCCCTCCCCCCGTGCCCAGGCCCGGCATCCCGGGCCCAGCCGACCGCTCCCCGCAGTTCGGCGTATCCCTTCCCCTCCGGGATCGCTTTACGCCCTGTACATCCCGCGGTGGGCGGTACCTCGGCTGTTCTCGGCACATCCGGGGACCGGACCTTGACCTTCGCCCCTGCGACGGTGCACCGGGCGGCAGCGGCTCGATCGGCGCCGCGTGGCGCTCGAAGACTCCGTACGCCGGCTGCGCGCGGCCCACGTCATCGCGGCCGACACCGGTTCCAGCTCGCCCGCGTTCCGTCCACGCGCCGACGTGGTGACGGTACGACCGGTGAGGCGGGCTTCGCTAGAACGGCACGTGGTCCGGTGCGGGGCTCGACGCCACGACGCCGTCGAGCACCCGGTCCCGGAGCCGCACCACGAGCCCCTCGATCGCCTTGACCAGAGCCACGACGACATGCTCCGGCTCCCCGGCGGCGACCGCGGCCTCGGCATCCTCCAGCAGCCGGAGGGCGTCACCCGCAAGTTCGGCGCGCACGGCGCGTTCCTGTTCGCTGCAACCGGCCAAGCACTCGGGCCCGAGAGCAATGGCCAGGCCTTCCAACTGGGCGCGGGAGCAGACGAGTTGTTCCATCACTGCTTCAAGCCGTTCTGACAGCACGCTTCCTGAACGACCCAACCCCCACCGAGGTCACAGATCGCAGGAATGCCCTCTGCGGTCTTCTCGGGCGGCAGCGAAATTCAGCTGTGACGCACGGACGCGGCACGGTGCCTTCCGGTCGGAAATCAGCCATTGACGACGCCGGGTATCCGGTAACGCGATCCCGCAACCTACCTGCCAACAGGGGAAGTTCACTTCCCCGGCACGAGCGTTGAGCCAAAGACAATGATGTCTCTCAGCAGGGCGCGGCGGATGTGGCACCGTGACCCGAGTCACTATGATCGGGTCCCAAGACAATCATTCGACCGGCCCCATGGTGAATGCCGGTCGGGGTCGCCGATGCCAGGGTCCGCTCCCCGGGCGGCGGTGATCTTCCCATCCAGGAGGACCCCCGAATGTTCCGACGTATTGGAACAGCCGTCGTCCGTCATCCCATCTGGACGATCGTGGCTTGGTTAATCGCAGCGGTGGCGATCGTCGCCACGGCTCCGAGCCTTCCCTCGAACAGTGACGAGAGCAGCTTCCTGCCCAAGAGTTACGAGTCCATCAAAGCGGCCAC
>NZ_JBIBJK010000040.1:0-39685 GCF_042958635.1 Streptomyces sp. NPDC007971 | reverse complement strand
ATGTCGCAATCCACACCAGGCCAGAGGGCCCTCACCCATTTCAAGATCACACGTCAGTGATCGCTGTCACCAACCTCCATGGACAGAACACCTAGGGCACCGTCCGAGTCGGCGCCTGGCGGTGAGTGAGGTCGATCGCCCCTTTCCCTCCACCACGAACCACTGCCGGACTTTTCGCCATCGCCATCCGCAGGAGAACAAGTGCGGCGTGTGGACAGAGCCTCTCGCCGGCGTCGTTCTAGGGCTGCCGGCTCTGGGCGGTGGAGCTGGGCGACGGCGTGGGTGAGATGCCGCCGGTGGTGCCGCCGATCAGCCCGCCGTCAGATGCGTTGCCGGTCCCCCCGCCGGACGGGCCGGCGGTAGTGCCGGGACTGTCGGTCGGAGTCGGAGTGGTGCAGTTCTCCTTCCAGTGCCGGCAGCCGTCGATGGAGGGGCTCGGCGTGACCGGTGCGGTCGGGGCGGCCGAGGGGGTGCTTGCGGTGGCGGAGGGGGTGGCCGACTGGGCGCCGTTTTCGTCGGTGGCCTGACCCAGTTGCGGGGCGGGCGGGAACTGCTGGACAGGCTGTCCCTGGAGGGCGGGAGTCATGTAGCCGGTCCACACCTCGGTGGGCATGTCGGCGCCGAAGACCTTGGAGTAGCCGCCCACGCCCTGCATCGACTGCAGGCCGGCGTTCTTCGGGTCCTCCTTGAACAGGGCGACAGAAGTGACCATCTGCGGGGTGTAGCCGATGAACCAGGCGGACTTGTAGTCGTCGGTGGTGCCGGTCTTGCCTGCCGCCGGTCGGCCCAGGGCCTGGGCGTTGGTGCCCGTACCGTTCTTGACGACGCCTTGCAGGACGTCGGTGACGGTGTCGGCGGTCGAGGAGGGCATGGCCGTGGTGCCCTTGGGCTTGGCGAAGCCGGGCACCTGCCCGCCGTCGGCGATGACCTTGGTCACCGAGTACGGCTCGTGCTGAATCCCGCCGTCGTCGAAGGTGGCGTAGGCGTCGGCCATGCGGATCACCGAGGGGGTGGAGGTACCGATGTAGAAGCCGGGGGTGTCGTACTGCAGACTCTTGCGCAGCAGGCCCGCCTTGAGGGCCTCGTTCTCCACGTTGTCGTAGCCGACGTACTCGCCGAGCTGGACGTACGGGGTGTTGACCGACTGCTCCATGGCCTTGCGCAGGGTGATGTAACCCCATTTCGTGGGGACGTCGTTGCGCTGGTGGAGGAGTCCTGTGGGGTCGCCGGAGTCCGGCAGTTCCTGGCCTTGCCGGCTCTTGATGGTGATCCCGTCGTCGCCGTTGAACTTGGAGTCGGGGGTGATCGGTGAGGGTTGCCCGCCCGGGGAGAGTACGGCGCCGTGGTCGAGGGCGGCCGCCAGGTCGATGGGCTTGAAGGTGGAACCGACCGGCACACCGGTGGCGTCGGCGTTGTTGGTCCAGTGGCCTTTGTTCCAGCCCGGCCCGCCGTACAGGGCCACGACCGCGCCGCTCGACGGATCGATCGATGCCGCACCGACCTGGACGTCCTTGTCCGCCGAGCGGTGCTTGGGGTCGAGGTGCTTCTTCTCCATCACCGCGACGGACGCCGACAGCGCGTTCACCTTCCTCCTGTCGAAGGTGGTGTAGATCTGGTAACCGCCGTGACCGAGTTGCTGGTCGGTGATCGACGAGTGCGCTTCGACGTACTTCATCGCGGTGTCCACCAGGTAGCCGGTCTGCCCGGACATCCCCGCCGACGGTGCGTAGGGCTTGGGCGCGGGAAAACCGGCGGCCAGGTACTGCTGTTCCTGCGCCTGGTCGATCTTGTGGATGGCGGCCATACGGCCCAGCACGTACTTCCAGCGCGCCTCGGCCTGGGCCTTGGCCTGCGGGTCGGAGTCGGCGTGCATCAGCAAGCTCGGCTCGTTGACGGTGGCGGCGATGAACGCGCCCTGACTGACGGTCAGCTGGGAGGCGTTCTCGCGGTAGTAGGCGCGGGCCGCAGCTTCGATGCCGTAGGCGTCCCGACCGTAGTAACAGGTGTTGAGATAGCCCTGCAGAATCTGCTGCTTGGACATCTGACCGCCGATTTTCAGGGAGATCATGATCTCCCTGAACTTGCGGGTGACCGACTGGTCCTGACTGAGGTAGGTGTTCTTCACGAACTGCTGGGTGATGGTGGACCCGGACTGCACCTCACCGCCTGTGGCCATGTGGTAGACAGCGCGAAACATACCCTGCGTGTCGACGCCGGGATCGGTGTAGAAGGTTGCGTTCTCCGCGGCGAGGAAGTCCCACTGCACCAGCATCGGGACCTGGGCGAGGTCGACGTTCTGCCGGTCGGTCGACCCCTGTGTGGCCATCACCGAACCGTCCGACCAGTAGTAGGTGTTGCTCTGCTTCTGGGTGCTGGGATTGGCGCTGGGGATGGTCGTGGTGGCGTAGGCGTATCCGAACAGGCCCAGGAGGCCACCGACGACCAGCAGGAAAGTACCGAGCACCTGCTTCCACGAAGGCAGCCACCGCCGAAGACCACGCTTGTCCGCCCGCGGGTAGTCGATGAGACCGCGTCGACCACCGCGCCCGGGGTTCGGACGCCGATCGTCCGCCCTCCGACGTCCCGCTCGCCCGTCGCCGACGTGGGCGGCCCGGACGCCGTACCGCGAGTCGTCCGGGCCGGACGGTCCTGTCCTCCCGGGCGACCTACGCCGGTGTCCGCTCATCTTCGCCACTCCTCGACCAGACTCGAGCCCACACGCCACTGCGAGGCCGGAATCGCCGCACCACTGTGGTCTGCGACGGGTGCCCTGGCCCGGGGCGGATTGAAGCTCCGACTTCCTACAAATTGTAAGACTAACCCGTGCCCGGGCCGCGACGGGAGCACCTCTGGTCAAAGCCCCACGGCGCGTAGGATCGATCGTGGCGCGCGTACGGCAGGCACAGGAGGGTTGGGGCATGGCTCACGACAGCGGTGGCGAGCACGCCGACCGCCGGGCGAGCGGCGCTTTGGAGGCCGAGATCATGGCCGTGCTCTGGAGTGCCGGTGTGCCGATGACGGCCGGTGCCGTCCAGGCTGCCCTCACGCCTGGGCTCGCCTACAAAACCGTACTCACCGTGTTGGGACGATTGCACACCAAGGGGATGCTCGAACGCCAGCGCGTCGGCAGGGCCCACGCGTATCACCCGCGCCAGGAAGCAGCCGAGGCTTCCGCCGAGCAGATGAAAACCGCGCTGGACCGCGGCCACGACCGCGCTGCCGTACTGCAGCGCTTCATCGAGACGCTCGATCCCGCAGACGAGGCCGCGCTGCGCGCCCTGCTCGGCCCAGGCGAGTGACACGACCGGCGAAGGAATGCCATGGTGCGCGGCACAGGTGCCCCGCGTTCCGCAGACCCGGCAGCCGCCGTGGTCGGTCCGGCGCACTGCATGCCCACGGAGCCGTGGACTCTCCCGGACCGGTACGCCCCACTCGACTTCAGAGCAGATTGCGCCCCGCTCGACTTCAGAACAGATGGAGAACGTGCAGGCAACGGGCGAAATCCGAAGTCACCTCGGCGAAGGCCAAACCGGTCAGGGCAGTGACCGCCAGCGCGGGCGAGACCGCACCCCAGTGGCTGGTCGGACGTTCGGCCCGCATGGCGCCGACGCGCGCGGTCACCTTGTGCCTCAGATAGGCCAGGACACCTTGCGGCTCACGCATCCGGGTCGCGTCGGCAATCGCCAGTGCGGCACGGGCCAGAGAACGGGCGGCGAGCAGGCGGCTGCCCGTCGACTGCGCGGCTTCCTCATCCGCCCAGCGTTCAATCTGGAAGGCGACGAGGTCGCGTACCGGCCGCAGCAGCGGGTTGCAGGCGGCCGCCGTCTCGGCGACTCCTGCGTAGAGGTGGTGCCGGTGGAGCAGATGGGCCCGTTCGTGGGCGAGCAGCACTGCCTGTTCGTCGGCAGGCAGGGCACGCAGCATGGCGGAGGTCACGACGACTCGGCGTGATCGGCCGGGCAGCGCGTAAGCGTCCGGCCGGTCCGACCTGACCACGACCAGGTCACCGGCCGCCGGCTGTTTCCTCAGCGGGGCAAGCGCGCGCACCGCAGACCATCGGCGCCACATCACCGCGAGCGCCCGGAGCAACGACACCGTGAGCAGTCCGGCCGCCAGCGCCCCCAGGACGTCGGGAACCGGGTCGTCGACGGCCAGGGCGACCGGGCTGCTGTGAGCCTGGTCCTGGAAGACGTCGGTGCGCCCCAGTCCGCCCACCGTGAGGGCGGTCAGACCCCACACCATGGCGGCCGTCGCGATGAGGCTCAGCAGGGTCAGTGCGCGTACCGCGGCAGCGGGAGCCAGCCGGCGCCCCAGCTGCGGACCGAGCATGGCCAGGGCGACCGGGGCAAGGAGAAGCAGGTAGACCGAGATGTGCACAACAGCTCCGGGCGGCTTCAGGTCCGGACGCCGAGCGAGGCACGGAGCGCCGCATCCTGGAGCACCCTCCGGCGAACGGCTCTCTGGTCGGCGTGCATCGGGAAGCGCACGGTGATCACCTCGCTGCCATTCCGTCGAGCGGCCGTCACCTGGGCCTCCGGCGCGTCCGCCGGATATCGAAACACCCTGCAGCTCGTGCGCGTGATCGCAGGGCTGCACGTGCTTGCAGTGCTCAACGCCCACTCCTTACATACGGCGCTCCAGTAGAGCACGGTCAGTCACTCGTTCGACGTGTGTCAGGTAAGACCCGAGTTAGTTCTTCGACCTCGAACACCCGACGCGCCGAGCAACGGTTGCCGACGGTCGGCAGGCCCGCGGCTCCGGTCGCGCTCAGCGCTACTCTCTTGTCTCACATAACGTAGGAGTTCATTGAGGTCTGCCCGTGCCGGGCCCTCTGCACCGTGGCCGGCAGGGGTGCCCGTGATGGCTGCACGAACGGGAGCACAGTGTCCAGCGTGAACCATGGGGTTGTGACGGTGGTGGTCATCACCTACAACGACGCGGAGCGAGTCTCAGAGGCGGTCGCCTCGGCTCTCGCTCAGGGCGATGCGGTCGGCGAGGTCGTGGTGGTCGACGACGCGTCCACCGACGGCACACCTCACCTGTTGGGACAGCTCGCGGCCGCCGACCCTCGGGTACGCGTCGTACGCCGCACGAGCAACAGCGGCGGTTGCGGAACCCCGCGCAACGACGGCATCGGCGCGGCCCGCTTCCCATGGCTCGTCTTCCTCGACAGTGACGACGTGCTCCCGCCGAAGGCCGTGGACGCGCTGCTCACCGTCGCACTGCGGCATGACGCCGACGTGGCGGCGGGCCTGTGCGTACGGCGCGAGCTGCCCGGTGGACGTGAGATCCCTTGGCAGGAACAACTGTTCACCGTCGAGTCGGCGCACGACGGGGTGACCCAGCGCCCGCAGACACTGTGGGACACGCTGTCCGTGAACAAGATCTACCGCCGGGAGTTCCTGCTCTCCCGGCGGATCCGTTTCCCCGACGGCGCGGCGCACTACGAGGACTTCGTCTTCACCGCGCGCGTCTACGCGGCCCGTCCACGCCTCGCCGTCACCCCCGAGACGGTCTACATCTGGCATGTGCGCTACGGCACCGGCCGGGCCTCGATATCGCTGCGCCGAGACCGGATCCAGAACTGGCGGGACCGGGTCACCGCCCATCGGCACGTGCTGGAGATCATGCGGGACAGCGGCGAGGGGGATCTGCTGATCGCCGCGCAGACAAAGTTCCTGGAGTTCGATCTCGCCGTCTACCTGAACGAACTGCCTCAGCGTGCGCCGGAGTACCAGGACATCTGGTGGCGGATCTCCCGCGAGCATGTACGCGCCTTCGAGGAGGAGGCCGTACGCCGGGCCACACCCGCGGCGCGCTGGCGCACCGCGGTGCTCCTCGGACGCGAGCGGCAGGACGCGGGCCTTCGACGGCTGGCCGAGCTGGCGGCCGACCCGCCGCGGCTGACGCCACCGTACGTCGGTGACGTGCGGCGACCACTGTGGGACGAGGTGCGTTCCGCCCCCGACGGTCCGGACGAGATCGTGCTCGACGGTCTCGCCGACGCCCCGATCGCACAACTTCCGTTGTACGTCTCCGCGGACGTGAACGGAGGCCGTCGGCTCCTGCTCGAACTGCGGCTGGCCGAGCTCTACGGCAGGACCGCGCACGTCGGCCCGGAGCGAGCGACCGTCGAGCTTCGCCACCGGATGACGGACGCGGCACACCGGTGCGAGGGGGTGTGGGAGGCCCGGCCCGACGGAGAGGGCTGGCGTGCCGTCGTCACCGTCGACGCGGCGGCGCTGTGTGAACACGGCACGATCACCACATGGGACGCCTGGGTGACCCTGTCCTTCCGGGACGGTGAGCCGGTCACGCGGCCGCTGCGTGCCGGTTCAGGCCTGAGACGACTGGTGCGGGTAGGCCGACGAGGGCGGGTGCTGCTGCTCCAGCCGTACGCCACCACCAGTGGATGTCTCGCCGTACGCGTCGCTGACGGCCTTGTCGGAATGCGCGCCGTGGTCGCCGGGCGGCTCGCCCGCCACATGCGGCGCTGACCCGCGACGGGTTCACCTGGCGGCGGACGTCCGGCCGTTCGGGTCGGCCGCCTCCCCGGGCGCCGGCTCGCCCAGGAAGACGCTGCGTACGACGCGCTCGGCCGCGCGCCCGTCGTCATAGGGGCAGAAGCGATCCCGGAACCGCGCGAGCCGCTTGGCCGCACTCGGCCTCGTGTGCTCGCCGCTGCGGAACACCTCGACGAGCCTTTCGTGCGTGGTGGCGACCGGGCCGGGCCCCTCGGCGAGGAGGTCGAAGTAGACCCCCCGTGAGCGCCGGTACATCTCCCAGTCGGGCGCGTAGATCACGATCGGCCTGTCCAGGACTGCGTAGTCGAACATCACCGACGAGTAGTCGGTGATCAGAACATCGGCGGCGATGCACAGGTCTTCGATCGACGGGTGGGACGAGACGTCCACGACGCCCCGGGACGAGGAGGTCCGCTGGATGTCGAAGTAGTGTGAGCGCACCAGCAGGACATGGTCGTCGCCGAGCTGATCGCCGAATCGCCGCACGTCCAGGACGGGTGCCGTCTCGTTCTGGTGGTCACGGTGGGTGGGCGCGTAGAGGACGGCGATCTGCCCGGGGGCGATGCCGAGTTCGCCCCGCACGCGGTCGGCTCGGTCGAGCGACGCGTTGACCAGCCGGTCGACGCGCGGATAGCCCGTCTCCAGCACCTCGTAACCGCCGGGGTAGACCCTGGTGAACACCTCGGTGGTGTGCGGGTTCGGCGAGACGAGGACGTCCCACCGAGCGCACTGCTCCACCAGTCGGTCGAAGTTCATGTCGCGTGCGGCAGCCGGGTGGTCCCGCAGGTCGGTCCCCATCTTCTTCAGAGGGGTGCCGTGCTGTGTCTGCACCAGCACCGCGCCACGACGTTTGGGCAGTTCGTACGGGAAGTTGACGTTGTTGACCAGGTACTTGGCCCGTGCCATGGTGCGCAGGCAGCGGGGGGTCCCATCGACCACGTACTCGACCCCTGGCGGGATGGAAGCCGTGCTGTCCTTGGCGACGACCCACACTCCGCGGATGCCGGGCGCGAGTTCGCAGGCCTTCTCGAAGATGGCCGCGGGATTGCAGGCGTAGCCGCTGTTCCAGTAGGCGGCGTAGACAGCCAGCGTGTCGTCGGCGGGAAGCCGCAGACAGGCGCGGTAGTAGGCACGCCGCAGCGCCGTTGCCGCAAGCCGGGGTGTCCGCCGAGCCACGCCGCGCGCGCGGCCGAGGGTGGCGCGCAGTGCGAGACGAAGCCGGTTCACCGGCTCCAGCGCCGCGTACGCGGGATAGGCCCCTCGCGCCACCAACCGGTACTGCAGGCCGCGCAGCCCGGACGGGTAGGAGTAGTCACGCGGCCGGAACTGCTGGAAGTGCTCGGACGCCCGCCGGAAGAAGTCGCGTCGTAGGTTCTCCGGCACCAGGCCGGGCGTGGCGAGCACGGTCGTCGCGTGGCGCACGGTGCGGTCGAAGACCGCTGTGCGGAACGGCTCGGCGGTCCCGGCCTCGCGGTCGATGAATGCGAAGATCCGCTCGTACTGGCCGAAGAGGTCGAAGTGCTTCGGGCTGGAGGTGCTCGTGATCGCACCCTCACGCCCGCGCTGGTAGTGGTAGCAGACCCGGTCGAGCATGCTGAGTCGACGCGCTGCGAGCAGCGAGGGGTAGGTGACCGAAATGTCTTCGTAGTACCCGCGCCCGAATTCCAGGTTCAGGCCCAGCAGGTAGTCCCGGCGCAGCACCCTGCTCCACGCGGTCATGATCAGGTCCAGGGTGCCGGGCCGTTCCCCGAGCGTGAATGTCTCGGGAGCGTCCTGGAAGAGATGCGCACGCGCGTTGCGCTCCACCCTTCCGCCCGGGTCGACCAGAGCATGGTCGACGAGAAGCACGTCGGGACGGGTCTGTCGCAGCCGCTCGGCGACCGCGGCCAGCGCCCCGCATGTCAGCCGGTCGTCGCTGTCGACGAACCAGACGTAGTCGCCCTTCGCCCGGGCCAGGCCCTCACTGCGCGCCTGGCCGAGCCCGACGTTCTCCGGCAGGTGCACCACACGCATCCGAGGATCCCTGGCCGCGTACTCGTCGAGCAGGGCACCGCTGCCGTCGGGGGAACAGTCGTCCACGGCGACGACCTCGATGCCCCCGAAGGATTGCGACGCTCCCAGCAGGGAGTCCAGGCATTCCGGCAGAAACTCCTGCACCTGGTACACGGGCAGGACGACACTGATGAGCACCTCCTCCTCGGACGGCTGGGCGGCCGGGTTGTCATTTGTTGCCACACGTCCTCCAGGCAGTGTCGGTGTACGCCTTGCACGGCCGGACCTGGGACCGGCCGGTGCCCGGGCGGTTTCCCCCTGCAAGCCCCACGGAGGTCGTGGGATGCGCGTGCCGGGCGGAACGTCGCGGCGACCGCACCGGCCCGACGCGATCCAGCGGCTCGCGTCGCCGTTCGCACGCATGCGCTGGGAAACGCGGCAGTCTCCAGCACAGAGTAGTCCTACAACCTGTAGGACTTCCAGCGGGACCGGAGACCGGTGTGACCGACACCACTCAGGGATACCCAGGAGCGTGGTCACCGCGTCTGGAACCCAGCCGAGACACCACCCGAAAGGGTGGCCGGCCTCGGTCGCGGAACACCGAATGCGGTCTTGTGCGACGTGGAGGAGCGCGCGCCGGAAACGGCTGCCGACGATTGATGGGACTTGCATCGACTTCGATCGTCGGTCGAACCGGACCATGACCGCATGATTCCGCTGCAAGGCCACCGCCTACGCCCCCGGTCAGCGGCCGACGCGGGTGAGGCCTCTCGATGTGGCCCCTCAACCCGGTGTGCCCCTGCCGCACACCTGCACCCGCTCAGGTGACGGCCGTTCGCCATCCGCGCTCAACCCCTTGGCCGGCCTGACAGCCACGGCTGTTGGCGATCCGCGGGTCGAGTGCGGTTCCGAATGAGGACTGCCCCGACTCAGGTGATGTGTCGGGGCAGTCCTCGTCGCGATTGGTCAGCCGAGTGAGGTGAGGAGGGTGTTGAGTGCCTTGACCTCGGTGGCCTTGTCGGGGTTCGGGGCGCGTAGCCCCTTCAGGACCTGGTCGATCTCGCTGTCCAGGAAGTGCCACGCCTTCTCGCTCTTGGGCTCAAGGGTGGGCTGGTCGTCGTCCCAGGCTGTTTCGAGGTCGGTCACTCGGGTGGTCGCGGCCCGCTGATTGCCCGCGTTGAGCTTTGCCCGGGTGTCAGCTGCGATCGTGCGGAACTTCGCGATCTCAGCCGGCGGGAACGGTGACGTCGCCTGCTCCGGGGTGAGATGGGCGGTGACAGGTGCGGGGGCGTCATCCTCGCCGGCTGCGGCCGCGTGGGGCTGGTGATGTGCCCAGACGAGAAGCGCTGCAGTTGCGACCGCTACGACGGCGTAGTAACCGAGCATGATCCGCTCACGCGCCGGGTTCGGCGCCGGTGGGGTATGGGTCAGGTCGTGGGTCTCGATGACATCGCTGCGGCTGAGCGTGAGGTACACGACCGTGGCGAGGATCGCGGCCAGGAAGATCACGCTGGTCATCGCGGTGCCGAGGCCCAGGCCGCCGTCGCCGCCGGGCGAGCCGAGCCAGTCGCCGAGGTTGGCGCCGAGCGGGCGAGTGAGGATGTAGGCCAGCCAGAAGGAGAGCACCGCGTTGGCGCCGAGGCGCCATGCGAGGACGATCGCGACGATCAGTCCCAGGGGCAGGAGCACGGAGACGCCGGGAGTCCAGCCGGTCAGGTCCAGGGTCCAGTCACCGGTCGCGGTACCGAGGGCGAAAGTGACCAGGACCGCAAGCCAGTAGAAGAGTTCACGGGGACGGGTGGTGATGGTGTGGACGGACAGGGTCCGCTCGCGGGCGTACCAGATTCCGAAGACAACGGCGAGGAGGCCGGCGAACACGCTGCTGCTCAGCGCGAGGGGAACGCCCTGACTGTCGGTGAGGATGTCGGTGTAGAGAGTGCCGGTCACGCTCACCACCACGACGGTGAGCCAGTACACGAACGGGATGTAGCGTTTGGTGCTGAGCTGCCAGCCCAGGACGCCCGCCAGAACAGCGGTGAAGATCAATGCAGTGTTGATCAGGCCGACACCGAGGTTCATGTTGATCCAGTCGGCGAAGCTCTCGCCGACCGTGGTGCACAGGATCTTGATGATCCAGAACCAGATCGTGACCTCGGGAACCTTGTTCAGCATCTGCCTGACAGGCGTCCGAACACTCTCGGGCGTCGCCGCAGTTGTCATGTAATCCTCACATGTATCGGGCAGCAGCACGGGGCATCCCGCACGACCGCACAACGGGTAACTGTCTGCAAATGTGTAGACAGCGCAGTCTCGGATCCACAGGGCGCCGGGATGACTTCGATTGCTCGTCAAGCCCGTTCCGACTGCGCTGCCGAGGCGTCCTCCGTGACGCAGTTCGCGTTCCGGGAAGGACCTCCGCTTTTCTTTTCTCCTCGGCCTGCGCGAGGAATTTCTGTACGCCTTGTCATGACCCGCGGGCGGTTCACCTTGTTACGCAGGATCTTGAGATTTTCCCTGTGCGACACAGAACGCGCCTTCGCCGCGTGCTCCGCGCGGCAGAGAGGCGTCCGGAACGCGGTGATGCAGGCGATGAGATCCGCTGAGTCGGAGAGACTTGGAGACCCGGTCACCAGCAGGCGAGCATATTGGCCACCTCGGAAGTGGCCAGACCAAGAGATGCGTGTTGCTAATTTGAGCCCGGACCGGCGGAGCCGGCCGGGATTCTGAGAAACGTCGAGCCGGAATTCAACGTGCGGAGCATGCGAATTCCTGGCGCCCGATCCACCGTGCGGCTCCCCCGCACGAGCTCTCGTGCCACCCCCTCATCCAGTGCCGGAGAGGCGTCAGACGTTTCATAGGTCATGCTGCCCGACTGTGCCATCGGGTACCTGAATGCATCCTGACTGTCACCGCGATCACACGCTCCACTCGTGCCGCACGAGCACCATGGGGCCATGCACACGCACGCACGTCTTCTCCGCATGGCGACCTTGCGTCCCGCCCTACCCGAGTGACGGATGTGCTTTCGGTCATCCACCTCGCGGTACCCCTGCCGCACCAGTCCCCGGACGCCGACGGCGCAGCGGCCTGGGGGCGCCTGCCTGCCGCCTTCACGTCGTACCGTCCACGGCCTCGTCGCCGCGGATCGGGACGAGCAGGGTGAAGGTGGTCGGAGCGCTGCCGGTCCGGGCCAGGCGACCGCCGAGGCCGGTCGCCAGATCGCTCGCGAGGGCGAGGCCGATGCCCGTTCCCCGGCCACCGCCGCTGTGGCCGCGGTCGAACAACCGCGCTGCCGAGCCGTGCACCTCGCCCTCGTCGGTGACGTCGAAGGCGAGTGCGTCGTCGAGGTCGCGTACGACCAGACGGACCGTGCCCCTGCCGTGGACGCGGGCATTGTCCAGCAGGATGTCGAGGATCTCCGTGACCGGCCCGCCGGGTACGCAGAGGTCCTCCGGCACGTCCCGGGCGAGGTGCTCGAAGCGGCGTCCGGCCTGGGCCAGCTGACCGTGCCAGCGTTCCTCCGTGGCCCGCAGCACCTGGCCCAGGGGCCGGTCGGCAGCCCTCGGCCTGAGCATCGCCCGGGACGTGGACAGGCGCAGGACCTCCTCCACCGTGTCGTGCAGTCGGCGGGTGGTGGTGAGGGCCTCGGCGAGGACCGGTCGCAGCCGGGCGTCGTCGCCCTGCTCCAGGCCGGACTCCAGCGTGAGCTGAAGGCCGGCCAGGGGTGTGCGCAGCTGGTGGGAGGCGTTGGCCGCGAAGTCCCGTTCGTGTCGCAGGAGTTCGGACAGGCTGTGCAGCATCTCATTGTGGGTGCGGGCGACCTGGTCGATCTCGGCGATGCTGCTGGGGGCCGCCCGCGCGCCCAGGTCTCCTTCAGCAACGGCCAGGCAGTGCCGGGAGAGACCCTCCAGCGGCGCGGCAAGGGTCCGTGCCTGGCGGCGGGCGACAAGGACGGCGACGGCCAGCGCAACTGCGGCCACCCCCAGCAGTGCCGCCCACGTCAGGAAGACCCGGTCGCGTACGGCGGCGGCGGGGGAGGACGCACGAACGACTCCGATCACGTGCTCGGCATGCGAGACAGGCACCGCGACGACCAGGCCGCCACCCGACCGGGTCCGGACGACCCCACCTGCGACGGCCCCGTGAACCGGGGCGTCGGCGGTTGCGGGGCCACTGCCCGCGTGCAACCGCCCTTGCGGGTCGTACAGGCCGAGGCGCCCGCCGGCCGGGGGTGCGGGCAGCTCCACGGGGTCGCCGCTCCGGTAGTCCGGACTGACACGGACGGCGCCGGCCAGGGCGGCCCGTTCCAGGGTGTCGCGCTGGTCGGCGTACAGGGCGGAACGGACCGCCAGGGCCAGGGGGACGGCGAGGAGGACGACGGCGACCAGGGCGGCTACGACGGCGACTCGCACCACGCGCTGTCTCATGCCTTCATCATGCGACCCCACGTGCGGCCCCGACCACGCACGCCACACGTTTTGCCGTCGTCTAACCCTCGGCGAGCAGAGCGCTAACCGGCCCGCTCCTAGCGTCGACGGTACGACCGTCCGGTCCGAGGGCTCCCCCTGGAGGGCAGTGGACATGGCAGCACACGTACGGACGTCCGCATGCGCGGGCCTGGTACTCGTCGCGGCGGTGACGGCAGGCTGTTCGGGATCCGGCTCGCCGGCTTCCAAGAGCCCTCCCACCTCGGGCGCGTCGTCGTCCTCGCAGGCGGCCGGCGCGCAGAACAACGCGGCGCCCACCGAGTCCAACCCGCCCGGTGACATCCCCGACAACCAGGTGTACGTCCCCTTCCACGGAACCGGCTTCACCGTGAAGGTCCCCGAGGGGTGGGCCCGGACCCAGCGGGACGGCACGACGGCCTTCACGGACAAGCTGAACACCGTACGGATCCAGACGGCCTCCGAACCGGCCGCGCCCACGGTCGCCTCCGTGACGAACACCGTGGTCCCGCGTCTGCGCGCCCAGGTGCCGAAGTTCGCCGTACCCAAGGTGTCCGAGGCGACCCGGCACACCGGCCGCGTCGTCCTGCTGACCTACCAGGGCGACTCTCCGAAGGACCCGGTCACCGGCAAGGTCGTGCGGGACGCCTTCGAACGGTACGCCTTCCACCGGTCGGGCCACGAAGTGGACGTGACCCTGTCCGGGCCGGTCAACGCCGACAACGTCGACCCGTGGCGGATCATCAGCGACTCCTTCACCTGGCGGTGATGGCATGCCGGACGAGACGACGATCCTCACCGCCCGTGAGCTCTACCGCTTCTACCGGGCCGACGAGGAGGAGACGCTCGCCCTGCGCGGGGTGTCCCTGCAGGTGCAGCGCGGCGAGACGCTGGCGGTGGTCGGACCGTCCGGATCGGGCAAGTCGACCCTGCTGGCCTGTCTGGCCGGGCTCGACGAACCCTCAGGCGGTGAGGTACGCGTGGGCGGCCTGCGCATCAGCCACCGGCCGGAGACCGAACGGGCCCGGCTGCGGGCCCGGCACATCGGGGTGCTGCTGCAGACCCGCAACCTGCTGCCCCACGTGAGTATCCGCGACAACATCCGCCTGGCCCAGCGGGCCACCGCGGGCAGACCCGCCGTCTCCGCCCAGGAGCTGCTCGGCCAGGTGGAACTCGCCGAACGGACCCACGCCCTGCCCCGGCAGCTGTCCGGCGGCGAACTGGCGCGCGCCGGATTGGCCGTCGCACTGGCCAACTCCCCCGACGTCCTGCTCGCCGACGAACCGACCGGTGAACTCGACGGCGAGACGGAGCAGGTTGTCCTCACACTCCTGCGCAACCGGGCCGCCCGGGGCTGCGCAGTGCTGATCGTCACCCACAGCGCGGAGGCCGTGCGCGTCGCAGACCGCGTCATCGGCCTGGAAGACGGAAGGACAGTCGGTGCCGCGGTGGTGCCGGAGCGGCAGGAGGCCCCCGATGTCCTCGGATGAGACGCTCGTCGTCTGCCGGGACGCGGCGCTCACCTTCGGCCAGGGCCTACAGGCGGTCGTGGCCGTGCACGGCGCCGACCTGGAGATCGGGGCCGGCGACCGGCTGGCCGTCGTCGGCCCCTCCGGATCAGGCAAGAGTTCGCTGCTCCACCTGCTGGCGGGGCTGGAACAGCCCACCAGCGGCACCGTCACTCGGGCCGCATCACTCGGGCCGTACGGCATCGGTCTGGTCTTCCAGGGCGACAGCCTGATACCCGCCCTGAGCGTGGCCGAGAACACCGCCCTGCCCCTGGTTATCGCAGACCGGTCCGAAGCCCGGGCGCGAGACGCCGCCCTCGCCGCGCTCGCCCTGGTGGACGCTGCCGACCTCGCCGACCGCCTGCCCGAGGAGATCTCCGGCGGCCAGGCCCAGCGCGTGGCCGCCGCCAGGGTCCTGGCCCAGGAGCCGCGCCTGATCCTCGCCGACGAGCCGACCGGCCGCCTCGACCACGCCACCGGCACCCGGGTCCTGGACGCCCTGCTCACTGCAGCCGACCACACCGGCGCGGCCTTGGTCGTCACCACCCACGACCCCGCCATCGCCGCACGCCTCACGGTCCGGCGCACCATGCGCGACGGCCGACTGTTCGCACCCGAGGAGGTTCCGTGATCACCGACTGGGAGCCGGGGCCGACCCGTCACCGAACCGGACGTCTGTCGGCACCGGAGGAGAATTCATGATCACCGCCTGGGCCCGCGGCCTGGCCCGTCATCGCACCGGTCGTCTTCTGGCCGCCCTGACTGGGATCGCGCTCGCGGTCGCGCTCGTCGCCGCGCTCGGATCCTTCCTCACCTCGTCGAAGGCGACCATGACCCAGCGTGCGCTGCGCTCGGTCGCCATCGACTGGCAGGTCCAGGTGCAGCCCGGCGCCGACCCGAACACCGTGCTCTCCCTCGTGCGCAGGACGACCGGCACCAGGGCCGCCCTCCCGGTCGGCTACGCCCGCACCGTCGGCTTCACCGCCCACGTGCAGGGCAGCACCCAGACCACCGGCCCCGGCATGGCGCTCGGCCTGCCCGACGGCTTCCGCGGCCTGTTCCCCGACGCGCTCCGCCCCCTCTCCGGCTCCCCCAGCGGTGTCCTGCTGGCCCAGCAGACCGCTTCCAACCTGCACGCCGCCCCCGGCGACACCATCAGCGTCCAGCTGCCCGGCGCCGCAGCCCGTCCGGTGAAGGTCGACGGCGTGATCGACCTGCCCCAGGCCGACTCCCTCTTCCAGACGGTCGGCGCCCCCAGCCAGTCCCAGCCGACCGCGCCCCCCGACAACGTCGTCCTGCTGCCCGCCGCGCAATTCGCCGCCCTCACCCACGCCGCCACCGGTACGACCACCCAGATCCACGTCGCCCGCGACACCACGCGCCTGCCCTCCGACCCGGCCGCGGCCTACACCGCCGTCACCGGCGCCGCCCACAACCTGGAGGCCCGCTCCGCCGGCACCGCACTCGTCGGCGACAACGTCGGCGCCGCCCTCGACTCCGCCCGCCAGGACGCCCTGTACGCCCAGATCCTCTTCCTCTTCCTCGGGGTTCCCGGCGCGGTCCTGGCCGCCGCGCTGACCGTCGCGGTCGCCTCCGCCGGGGGCGAGCGGCGCCGTCAGGAGCAGGGGCTGCTGCGGCTGCGCGGCCTGCGCCCCGGCCAGATCACCGCCCTCGCCGGCCTGGAAGCGGCGCTCATCGGCCTGCTCGGCGGCCTGGCCGGACTGGGCATTGCCGCGCTCACCGGGCGCCTCGCCTTCGGCACCGCATCGTTCGGGACGGGCGCCGGCACCTGGGCATTCTGGTACGGCATCGCCTTCCTGCTCGGCGCCGCCGTGGCCACCGGCGCCGTCCTCATTCCCACCCTCCGCGACCTGCGGACGGTGACCGTGGCCGAGACCCGCAAGGAGTCCGGCGCACGCAGCACCCGAAACCCCTGGTGGGCACGCTACGGCCTGGACTTCGCCCTGTTGATCGGCTCCTGGCTGGTCTTCCGTGCCTCCTCCGGAAACCAGTACGCCCTGGTCCTCGCCCCGGAAGGCGTGCCCAGCATCTCCGTGTCGTACTGGGCCTTCCTCGGCCCCGCGCTGCTGTGGATCGGAGCCGCCCTGCTCCTGTGGCGCCTGGCGCTGCTGGCCCTCGCCCACGGCCGCCCCGCCCTCGCCCGGCTGGCCCGCCCGCTGACCGGGAAACTCGCGGGCACCACGGCCGCCACCCTCGCGCGGCGCCGACGCCCGCTCGCCCGCTCGGTGGTGCTGCTCGCGCTCGCCGTGTCCTTCGCGGCGTCCACGGCCGTCTTCAACGCCACCTACCAACAGCAGGCAGAGGTGGACGCCCGGCTGACCAACGGCGCCGACGTCACCGTCACCGAACCACCCGGCGCCCACATCCCACCCGGCGCGGCAGGGTCACTGATGGTCTCCGGCGTCCGGCACGTCGAACCGCTCCAGCACCGCTTCGCCTACGTCGGCTCGGACCTCCAGGACCTCTACGGCGTCAGCCCCGGCACCATCGCGCAGGCAACCTCCCTCCAGGACGCCTACTTCTCCGGCGGCACCGCCCAGCAGCTCATGCGGCACCTCGTCGAGCGGCCCGACAACCTGCTGGTCAGCGCCGAGACCGTCAACGACTTCCAGCTCTCCCCCGGCGACACCCTCAATCTGCGCATCCAGGACGCCCGCACCAAGGCCCTGCGCACGGTCCCCTTCCACTACGCCGGCATCGTCAAGGAGTTCCCCACCGCCCCCAAGGACAGCTTCTTCGTCGCCAACGCCTCCTACATCGCCAAGGCGACCGGCAGTGACGCGGTGGGCGTGTTCCTCCTCGACACCGGCGGCAGCCACCAGCAGCACATCGCCGCCCAACTGCGGGCGAAGCTCGGCACCAGCGCCACGGTCACCGACCTCACCCAGACCCGGGGCACCGTCGGCACCAGCCTGACCTCCGTCGATCTGGCCGGCCTCACCCGTATCGAGCTGGCCTTCGCCGTCCTGCTCGCGACCGGGGCCGGCGGACTCGTCCTCGCCCTCGGGCTCGCCGAACGCCGCCGCACCTTCGCCATCGTCACCGTCCTCGGCGCCCGGACCTGGCAGCTGCGCGGCATGGTCCTCACCGAGGCCCTGATCCTGGCCGTGGCAGGCCTCGCCGGAGGCGCGCTGATCGGCTGGGCCCTCTCCGAGATGCTGGTCAAGGTCCTCACCGGCGTCTTCGACCCGCCGCCGGCCACCTTGGCCGTGCCCGGCGCCTACCTGGCCCTGACCGCGCTGGCCGCCCTGACCGCCGTACTGGCGGCTGCCCTGAACGGAATCCGCCGCGCCCGGCGCCCCGCCGTCGAGGAACTGCGCGACCTGTGAGCCAGCGCGCGACACGTTACGTGTCTACCCTGTCGGCCATGGGCACGCCCACCGCACCCGACAACAGCCGCTTCCGGGTCCTCGTGGTCGAGGACGACAACGTCATCGGCCACCACCTCCAGACCGGCCTGCAAGGCAACGGATACACCACCGCCTGGAGCCGCACCGGCGCCGCCGCCCTCACCGAAGCGACCCGCACCCCCTACGACGCCCTGCTCCTCGACCTCGGCCTGCCCGACATGGACGGCCTCGACGTCGCCCGCACCCTGCGTGGCCGCTGCCGGGACCTGCTGATCATCATCCTCACCGCCCGCACCGACGACATCGACATCATCGCCGGCCTGGACGCCGGCGCCGACGACTACCTCGTCAAACCCTTCAGCCTCACCGTCCTGCTGGCCCGCCTGCGCGCCCACCTGCGCCGCCAGAGCATCACCTCCGCCGCCGAGCAGCCGATCCGCCTCGGCGACCTCGTCATCGATCCCGTCGCACGCCGCTGCCACCTGCACGAGGCGGAACTCCCCCTGCGCCTGAAGGAGTTCGAGCTGCTCACCCTCCTCGCCCGGCACGCGGGCGAGGCCGTCTCCCGTGAGACCCTGATGGCCGAGGTCTGGGACGAGAACTGGTTCGGCTCCACCAAGACCCTCGACGTCACCATGGCCGCCCTGCGCCGCCGCCTCACCGAGGCCACCGAGACAGCCCCCGGCCCCAGCCGCCTGCCCCGCATCACCACACTGAGAGGACACGGCTACCGCCTGGATCCGTGACTCGCGTCGTTCACACCGGCGTCCCGTGGTTCCCACCGCTGGCCGGCGTTGGACCGGTACTCCAGCAGCACTTCGACGTTTTCCCTGATGGGACGCGGATTGGGTGAGTGCAGTGGGCTGGTCGCCGACCCGTGTCCTCATTCCCGGCCCCCCCTCGTTCGTGTGCAGGTGAAGCACGACCGCTCGCCACACGACGGCCACTGACACGCCGCCCCGCAACACGACACTCGCCGGGGCGAGGCAGCCGCTTCCAACACCGGGGCTTCGTGAGAACCGCGGCGCGAGAAGTGCGCGCCCCGCAGGCCGGCCCGACACTGCGACGCCCGACCTGCGACCCATGTCGGACCTCCACGCTGCACAGTCAGCACCAAGTCAGCACGGGAGAGGTGAGAACGGGTGACGACGCAAGGACCGGGCCGGCGCCGGACCGTACTACCTGCTCTTGATTTGTACGCGCTTGATGTTCACCGGCAGCGTCGGAAAGCCGTCTCCCGGCCCGTTCTGGTCGTCCTCGCCGCCCGCCGCGATCTTCTGGAGCACGTCGAGGCCCGCGGTCACTTTGCCGAACGGCGTGTAGGCGGGCGAGAGTTTGGTGTCCTTCCAGACGAAGAAGAACTGGCTTCCGTTGGTGTTGGGCCCAGCGTTGGCCATCGCCACCGTCCCGGCAGGATAGGTCGCCCCGGTCAAGTTCTCGTCCGGGAAGGAGTAACCGGGTCCGCCGCTCCCCGTGCCGGTCGGGTCACCGCACTGGAGCACGTAGATGCGTGCGGTGGTGAGCCGGTGGCAGTGCGAGCGGTCGAAGTAGTCGCGCTGGGCGAGGAACTTGAAGGAGTACGTGGTGCAGGGGGCCTTGTCGGTCAGTGCCCTGAAGGTGATCGTGCCCTGGCCGGTACGCAGCGTCGCGCTGTACGGCTTGGCGGCCTTCACCGGGTCGAAGACCGGTATCCCCTTGAAGTTGTCTGCGGGAACGGCCGGCGTGTAGGTGCAGGCGGCCGACGGCGCGGCAGGGGGCGAGGTGTCGGCCGTGGCCTGCGTCGCGGTGCCGAGGAGGAGCAGGGCGGAGGCGGCGAGCAGGGCGCTTGGCTTACGGAGCACGAAACGGTTCCCTTCGGGTCAGCACCGTATGGGCATGTCATGGCCGCCTCATCCTGCCCGCTCCGCCGTCCGGGTGAAACCCCTGCGCCATGCACCGTCAACGGGCCGGCCGACGGTTTCGGACCAGCCAGCCGAAACCCTCGCTCCACCACCCCAGGACGGGGCAGGACCTTGAAGCCACTGATGTCATCGGTCCGCCTCACGATCTCCACGACGATGCCCAACGCGTCGCGGGCCCATGAAAGCAGCGTGCAGTCAACGGAGTTGGCGAATCCGCCGTCGGCCCACGCCAAGCTGATCGTGCGAAAGGCAGCCGTGAGCCGGGCCAGCACGGTGCGGCCTGTCGCGCGGTCCTGCCCGGACGCGGAAGTGACCGCGACGACCAGCAGCAGGCCCAGGCACCATGGCGCACATGTTGAACTACAACCTCGCCGTCCCCGATGTAGACGACGCCGGTGTCCTGTCCGCGCTGGTGGCTGAGGGTGACGAGCTCGACGTCCTGGTCAGGGCAGTGGACGACTGGTCCATACCGACACCGGCACCGGGCTGGACGGTCGCCCACCAGATAGCCCACCTCGCGTGGGCGGACGCGAACGCACTCAGCGCCTTACGCACTCCGGACGCGTTCGGCGCCGAGCTCGGGCGGGCGGAAGCCGAAGGCAGCGGGTATGCAGACAAGGCCGCCGCCGCGGGAGCGGCCAAACCGCGGCCGGTACTTCTGGACGAGTGGCGGGCCGGTCGAGCGGAACTGGCGGCGGCACTGCGCGACACGCCATAGGACCACGCATTCCCCTGGTACATGTCGAAGGTGACCCCGGCCCTGATGGCGCCCCTTCGTCTGATGGAAACCTGGGCACACGGGCAGGACCTCTTCGATGCTGTGGGCGTGGCACACCGCCCGACGGATCGACTGCAGCACGTGGCGTCGCTGGGCGTGTTGGGACGGGCGCTGTCCTTCGCCGCCGTCGGACTGCCTGAGCCGGCGGACCTCTTCCGCGTCGAGCTCACAGCACCTGACGGACGGACCTGGGTGTGGGGCCCCGAGGCTGCCGCGCAAGGGGTACAGGGCGGCGCTGTCGACTTCTGCCTGTGTGTCACCCGGCGTCGCCCCTGGTCCGAGACCAACATGACGGCGACCGGGGAGGACGCCCAGAAGTGGCTGGAGGTGGCGCGCGTCTTCCTCTGAAAGCGTGTCGGGGTGCCTGGGTCGTGGGAGACGCGTGACGGTTGCGATCTGCCCTCTGGACACGCCGACGGTCCCGATCACGTGGTGTGTGCCAGTGCGACAACTCCGAGGCCGTCAGCGGCCCATGCTCGGCGCAATCAGCCGGCCATCCGACAGGCTCGCAGGCAGCTCGTCAAAGATATGCTGCATGCCGCGCGCGAGGACTGAACGCACCCACGGGTTGACCCAGGACGCGTAGGTGGGGGGGTAAAACAGACCTCGCTCAGGAGCGTCGGGCATCACATGCGCGTAGGTCTGATGGGCGATCCGCGGGTCGCGATGCCCAGTCGAACTGCTGCAATGTCACAGCGCACGCCTCACCGATGCGCAGCCCGGCCCCGGCCCGTTGCCCGGCCACCGGCTTCCCGTCCACCAGGCGGAGCTGGTCGTGTTGTTCGCCCGACCGCACCGCCTCACCCGGACGCGGCGACGCACCGCGGTCGGGAAGTGAACTGCGCGCAGCGCACGCTTCGCCAGCCGCTGTAGGCGATGGGTTTCATCGTTCCTGACGCACCTCGACGACGCGGGAAGAACGCCGTGCGCTGGGCCAGCAGTGGTCGGTGTCCATTCACTGAACGGACACCTGCACCGGGATAACTGGAGCCAGCTTGTTTGGACAAGTTCCCTCTAGTTCCCAGTCGACGTCCCGCTGATCACCGATCGCTCGGTGTTCAAACAGGGTTGGTGTCCGCTCGCTTCGACGAGCGGGTTACAGCAGCCATCCCCGCCTATCCACGTTCATGTGAGGAGCTTCCATGGCCAGCGATCCGATCACCCCGACGCCCGAGTCCGAGCGTGGCGACAGCCCCGGGACGTCGATCGGCACTACCCGCCGTCGGTTTCTTCGGGGAACGGGGGCCGCCGCTGGAGCGCTGGCGCTCGGCGCGACTGCCGCGGCGGGCGAGGCGTATGCCGCTGCGACGCCAAGGTACGTCTTCCCGAAGGGCTTCAAGGGCAACATGTCCGACCTGAAGCATGTCGTGATCCTGATGCAGGAGAACCGGTCCCTCGACCACTACTTCGGCACATTCCCCGGCGTACGCGGCTTCAACGACAAGCAGGCGCTGCGGTTCCAGGACGGCACCACCGTCTTCCAGCAGAAGGACGGGAACGGCAACGTCGTCACCCCGCAGGTCGACGACGGCACCTGGGGCAACGACCACGGAGCCTGGGGTGACGTCGACCATCGCAAGTGGGATCTGTGGGTGCAGCACAACGGCTCCAGCTGCATGAACTACCACAGCGACGCCTACATGGGCTTCTACCACTCGGTCGCCGCCCAGTACACCATCGCCGACCAGAACTTCTGCTCCGAGTTCGGCCCGACCGACCCCAACCGAAAGTACCTGTGGAGCGGTACCGCCAACAGCGAGACGGGCAACACCGATGAGTCCAACTACTCCCGTCCCTGGATCACGGTGGCCGAGCAGCTCCAGCAGGTCGGCATCGACTGGCGGCTCTACTCCGACAACAGCGGCAACGGGCGACAGGGTTACATCAGCACCTGGGTCGGCGACTACGGCGACAACGAGCTGAAGTACTTCAAGGGGTTCGACCCGGAGGGGCTGAGCGCCGACGACCCGAAACTGCAGCCCGGCACCGGGCTGATCTGGCGTGGCAACGCCACGTACTACTCCGGCATGACCTCGCCGAACGACGACTCCGACGACAACCTCGACGCGGTCCTCAAAAGCCTCCACGACGCCTGCCAGCCGGGTGCGGAGCACCCGCTGCCGGCGGTCTCCTGGATCGTGGCGCCGTACGGCTGGTCCGAGCACCCGGGCGCGGACAGCCAGCACGGCGAGCGCTATACCAAGAAGGTGCTCGACATCCTGCAGAGCAACCCCGATATCTGGAACCACACCCTCTTCATCCTCAACTACGACGAGAACGACGGGAAGTTCGACCACGTGCTGCCGCCGTGGCCCGAGCCGGGCACGGCGCGCGAGTACGTCGGCGACTACCCGCTCGGCTTCGGTCCGCGAGTGCCGATGCTGCTGGTCTCGCCGTGGACCCGCGGTGGCCACGTCGCCTCGGAAGTCTTCGACCACACCTCGACGATCAAGTTCCTTGAGACCTGGGCGGCTCACCTCGGCAAGCCGTTCCGCTGCCCCAACATCAGCGACTGGCGGCGCTCGATCGCGGGCGACCTGACCAGCGCGATCGACTTCGCCCACCCGCAACCGGGGCCGGCCACCTTCCCGGACCCGCTCGCCGAGCAGTCGCTGTCCATCGCTGCCGACCACATGAAGCCGCGCCCGCTGAGTTTCCATCCGCACGCGGTGATCTCGCAGGACCGGGCATCGGGGACGGTCACCGCCAAGATGACCGTGACCGGCGGCCCGAAGGACAAGGCATTGAGCTTCCAGGTCTTCCCCGACAAGTACCAGGCTTTCTCCAACACGCCGTTCACCGTCACAGCGAGCAAACCGCGCGAGTACACCTGGGACGCCAAGGCCACCGACGGCAAGTACGCGTTCTCGATCTACTCCAACGATGGTTTCGTGCGCTCCTTCGCCGGCCGGGTCGCTCCCGCTGGAGAGATCGACGGTGGCCTCCCGCGCGTGGAGGCCCACCTACTGAGGGGCGAGGGCACCAAGCACGAGGCCCAGGTGAAGCTCGCGTTGCACAACGACGGCACCGAGACCGTGCACTACACACTCACCGCCAACGACTATCTCCACCGTACCCGGAGCGTCACGGTGGCCCACGGCGAGACGAAGCTCGTCATGTGGCCGACCCGGGAGGGCTACTACGACGTGGTCGTCACCGTCGACACCGACGAAACCTGGACGCAGCGCTACGCCGGCCGGATCGCCACCGCCGGAAAGGACTGATCTGCCATGAGATCCGTGGCGACGTCGGCCGTCCTGGCCGCCGTCGCCACGGGCGCTCGCCGTCCTGGCCGCCGTCGCCACCGCGCTCGCCGTGCTGGTCACCGAACCGCGCCCGTAGTCAGTTGCCCGACGCCGGACGCGGGTGTGCACTACCTGTAAGGCGCGTGCCGAAAGTAACTGGTTGTGACTCTGCGGCCTGTGCTTCCATACCGAAGTGAGTATCGAAAACTCCGGGGCTGCTGTGGAAAGGCCAGGCCGCTGGGTCCGGCGGCGGACTGATGGCGATGTCGAGACGTGCGTGCGGGTTCTCGAGGAAGTCCATCGATGTGACGGCTACCCGGTGAACTGGCCGGACCAGCCTGATCGGTGGCTGTCGCAGGCCTCACTGTTGGGGGCCTGGGTCGCTGAACTTGGCGGCCGTCTCGTTGGCCATGTCAGCTTGTCCCGCGGCGGTGAAGGAGATCTGGCCCCCGGCTTGTGGAGCGAGCGGAACGGGGCGAGTAAGGACCTGACTGCCGTAGTCAGCCGACTGTTCGTCGCCCCGCAGACCAGGGGGCATGGGATCGGTGCACTGCTGGTCGGCCAAGCCGTGGAGGAAGCACTACGTCGTGGCCTGCACCCGGTGCTCGACGTAGTGGCATCCGATACTGCCGCAGCAGCCCTGTATGAGCGGTTGGGCTGGGAACTGTTGGCCACGGTCGAGCAACAATGGAGCCCGTCTCAGATGGTGACCGTTCACTGTTATGCGGCGGCATCGTGATGTGACTGGTCACAGCCACTCGTTGATGGCTGCGACGAGGACGGTCGCCTCGTAGCGGACCGCCAGCTTGATGCCCCTATGGATGTCAACACGCTGATACCGCAGTGCACTTGGGCGGGTTGATCGTCTGGTAGATCTCTCGTGCGACGTAGCGTCTGAGGCAGCGGATGGCTTCACGGCGGCTCTTACCCTGGGCAACTCGACGTTCCATGTAGTCGCGGGTGCCGGCATCCCAGCGCAAGCCGGCCAGTTCGATGGTGTAGAGCGCGGAATTGGCCTGGCGGTCGCCGCCTCGGTTGAGCCTGCGCCACTGGGTCTTACCCGAGGATGCCTCTACCGGGCTGACGCCGCAGAGTGCGGCGAAGGATGACTCGCTGCCCGTCCGGTCCGGGTTGTCGCCGGCCGCTGTCAGCAAGGCGGCGGTGTCCGGGCCGGCGCCGTAGCGGTCCAGCAGACGTGGTGCGCAGACGGCAACTGCCCTGGTGATCCGCGTGGTGAGGTCGTTGATCTCCTCGGTGAGATGCTGGATGCGCCTGGCCAGCAGCCGAAGTGTGTGGCGGGCCGCCGCTGCCGGGGCAGTGTCGTCGGCGGCCTCCAGCTCGGAGCACTTCCGGATGAGTTTCGGATTGCTCAGGCCACTCAGTGCCTCGCGCAGGGCGGGGTCGGCGGCGACCAGGACGGCCTTGAGCTGGTTGATCGCCTGTGAACGGGACTTCGTCGCGGAAACCTTGGCCATTTTGAACATGCCTGTGGCCCCCACTGGGCCGTTGCTGGTCCTGGCGGTGGCGGTGGCACGTCGAGCACGAGTTCTCGCCGAGACAGGCGACGACCGCAACCGCTTCGCCGACGCCCGCGGGCTGAAGGCCTACGCCGGATCCGCACCGATCACCCGCGCCTCCGGCAAGGAACACCACGTCGGACGCCGCATGGTCAAGGACAACCGGCTCCACCACGCCGGCTACCTCTGGGCCTTCTCCTCCCTGCGCTCATCACCCGGCGCGCAGGCTGCTGCTTGACTTCTCCAGATCCCGAGATGTCTATCGGGACACGCCCCTGGAGATTGGGGCGGATAGTGAACATATGGCCTCTCACTTCGCTGTCTCCGCGCCTCGGCCAGTCCGGTCGACACTCGGGATCGGTCCTGGGCCGAGTCTGCGGGCGACTTCATAGGCCAGTCCCAGTTCGACGACCCATCGCGGGTCCGAAAGGGACCGTCCGGTGCGCGCTTCCAGCCGGCGCAAACGGTGCCTGACCGTGTTGGCGTGGACGTAGAGTCGCTCGGCGGTCCGTTCCGCGGATCCGCCGTTGTCCAACCACGCCCCGAACGTTTCCAGCAGCAATGCCCGTTCGGCGATGGAGACTCGGTCGAGCCCGGCGAGGGTGGTGCGGGCGACCCGCTGCATGACCTCCGGATCACTCGCCGCCGTGACCGCCAGCGGATCCCGGTCGAAGACGACGACCTGGTGGCCGTCGAACGCGCTGTGCAGCGCGATCCGGGCAAGCCGCAGGGCCGAACCGGTCTCGCGCAGGTCCGCGTAGGGCGGGCTGACGCCGATGAAGCCGGCCCCGGTCGACGTCAGCGAAGCGACCAACCGGTCGAAGCGGTTCCCGGACCCGGAGACGCAGGCGATGCCGATCTCGACGTCATGACCCAGTCGCCAGACCGACGCGATACCGGCCCGGCCGAGGAGGGACTCGATGCCGGGCAGTGCGTGCCGGCCGATGGACGGCACGTTCGCCACGACGACCGCGTACGGGCCCGTGTGCGGCAGCCCCAGGAGATCGGCAGCCTCCCACAGACTGGTCTCGGTGAGTCGCCCTTCGAGCAGTGCCTGCAAAAGCGCGGACCGCCGCTGCTCCTGGGCAACCAACCGCTCGGCGAGCTCCTCGCGGTAGCCGTCGGCCATCTGCTGGGTGTGGGTGTGCATCGCGCTCCACACCTCGGAGGCGGCCAGCAGCGCGGAACGCCCGGACAAATCGATGTCCACGGCTGCGGCGGCCAGCTGTTCCCACAGGTACCAGGCCCCCACCCGGTATCCCTCCATCACCGCGGACAGCGGCACCCCCGCCTGGGCGCGGGCTCTTCCGTGTCCCCGGGCGTCGTCGTCGGCCGGGGAGGGTACCCGTCCCATCCGGCCGAACAGCCGGTGGACGTTGTTGAGCGCCGCCTCGTACAGCACCTCTCTGGGCACCGCGTCGCTGCGGTAGACCGGAACCGCCTCCCGGATCCTGGCCGTGGCGCTCGCGGCGAGTTCCTCGGCGCGTTCGAGCATTCCGGCGGCGAGCAGCGCGACCTGTTCGTCGATGACATCGGGATCAGCGTCCGGCGAATCCGTCATGCCGGTCATCCTAGATGCGTGGGTGCCGCGTCGTGGACCGGGACAACCACGGCCCGGAAACCGGGTGGGCCGCAACAGTGACCGAGCACGGGCAGGACGCGAGGGTTGCCGGTATCAGCGGACCCACCGAAGGCAGGAAAGACAATGGTCCTCGTCCCCAGGGAAATTCAGGACATAGAACGCGCCAACATCTCCGGCCGCAAGCCGGTCGTGTTCGTGCACGGTCTGTGGTTGCTGGCCGGAACCTGGCGTCCGTGGTGTGAGTTCTTCGAGGAGAAGGGATACGCACCCGCTGCGTCAGCCTGGCCGGACGATCCCGAGACGGTCGAGCAGGCGCGCGCCCGCCCCGAGGTCTTCGCCCGCAAGCGCGTGCGTCAGGTCGTCGACCACACGGCGGAGGTCATCCGCCGATTGAACCTGAAGCCGGCGGCGGTCGGCCATTCGATGGGCGGTCTGGTCGCGCAGATCCTCGCCGGGCGCGGGCTGTCGTCGGTGACGGTGGCGATCGGCTCCGCGCCGTTCCGGGGGGTCCTCGCGCTCCCGGTGTCGGCGCTGAAGGCGGCGATGCCGGTCGTGGGAAACCCGCTCGACTACCGGCGTTCGGTGGCCTTGACGTACGAGCAGTTCCGCTTCGCCTTCGCGAACGCCGTCAGCGAGAAGGAGGCCAGGGAACTGTACGAGCAGCACGTGGTCGCCGCCTCGGGAGTTCCGCTGTTCCAGGCGTCGAACGCCGCCATGAACCCGCTCACCGAGGTCAAGGTGGACACTCTCACGCCGCAGCGCGGCCCGCTTCTCCATATAAGCGGCGAGAAGGACCATTTCGTACCGTGGGCGATCTCCAACGCCGCGTACAAGAAGCAAAAGCGGAACCCGGGCGTCACCGCCCTCCAGGGAATCCCCGACCGTGGCCACTCGCTCGTCTTCGACAGCGGGTGGCGCGACGTCGCAGAGGCGACACTGGCCTTCATAGAAGAGCACCAGAACCTCCGGTGAAGCCGATCCACCGTCGGCCGCCGGGCCGGACGTGACACGCGCCGGCAGATTCCGCGCCGCACTGCTCACCTTGCTGCGCCGCTGAGCGCGCACCTCCTGCGGGGTGCCGGCGGGCTGGTCCCGCCGCCCCCGCGCACTTCCTCCACGCGCCCGCTGCGCCGCCGGGCTTCCCCGGCTGCTGCGGCCGCGGTTCGCCCTGCCCTGCGTCCTTCTTGTGTCCCGAAGAGAGGCTCGTCCCGATGACTACAGCGACCACCAGGCCGCATCCGACGCCGAGGAAATCGCGGGGCCGATCCCGCGTCAACTGGACCCTGATGATGCTGCTCGCGCTGGCGATCAGCGGATACTTCGTCGGTCAGTACATGACCGGCAGCCTCCAGACGCTCGGCCACGAGAAGGTCGGGCTCGCGAACACATACGCGCACCGCCCCTTGCCGGTCCAGGCCGCGTTCTACGTCCACATCACCACGGCGGGCCTGGCGCTTGCCGTGGGACCGTTCCAGTTCGTCACCGCGATCCGACGCCGACGCCCCGGGCTGCACCGCCGGCTCGGGCGCACCTACGTGGTGTCCATCGCACTCGGCTCGGCCGCCGCCTTCGTCATGGCGTTCTTCAGCAGCGCGGCCGTGGTCGGCTTCTTCGGATTCGGCAGCCTCGCCGTGCTCTGGGGCTGGACCACCTTCCGCGGATACCGGGCGGCACGGCAACGCGACTTCCCCAGCCACCGCGCCTGGATGATCCGCAGCTACGCCCTGACCTACGCGGCGCCGACCCTGCGACTGTGGCTCGGCATCCTGATCGGCGTCCAGATACTGGCCGGCCGCGGCGCGGACGGCCAGACCATGTACGAGACCGCGTACGCAGCCGTCCCGTTCCTGTGCTGGCTGCCCAACATCGTCGTCGCCGAGTTCATGATCCGACGACGCCACCTCCCCGGACTCCGCTTGTCGTCGGGGTGATGAACGTGCTGTGCACCGACCTGTCTCCGCAGAGGTCCCGAAGACGCTGATGGCCGAGGCGGCACAGACGTCCCAGGTGGTGATCACCACGGGCCGCGCAGGTGCCCGTCCCCCGTCCTCGCAGTGAGGTGGTCAGGGAGATTCGACGGCCCTGCCGGTCAGACGTCGAGACCGTTCGCCCGATCAGGGACGGCCAGGAGCACCGGATGGTGCCCTGATCGGCCGCCTGCACCAAGGCTCGGGCATCACCGTAGGCCCGCACGACATGGCTTACGGGATGATGCACCGCGAATCGACCGCATCCGCCTCAGCCTGAAGTCGGCCGAGACGGGCCGTCACTTCACGTTGAGCGCGACAGTCGGCCTGGTGTTCCGAAGCAGGCCAGGTCGAACCACCCGGCTCCCGGCTCCCGGCGATGGCGCACGGAGCCGGTACCGCCCGCTCAGTTGTCACCTGGCCGGGTGGCGTGGCTCCGGATGTGGGCGATGGCGGCGTTGAGGCCGGCACGGAGCGGGGCGACGTCGCGGCGGGTCTCGGTGAGCAGCAGGCCGCCCTGGAGGGCGGTAAGGGTGACCAGTGCAAGCTGATCGGGGTCGGCGTCGGGATGCAGCTCGCCGCGGTCGCGCATCGAGGCCAGGCCGTCGCGGATGGCGCTCTCCCAGCGGGCGAATCCGGTGACGAGGAGCTTGCGGGCCTCTTCGTCGACGTCGGCGAGTTCGCCGGCCAGTGAACCGATCGGGCAGCCTCCCCGGCAGGCGCGCTGGCGCTGCAGGTCGATCAGCAGGTCCCGCCATGCCTCCAGCGCGTCGAAGGAGTCGAGTCGGCCGAGGAGGGGCTGCTGGGCGTCGAGAACCTGTTGCGTCTGATGCACGATGACCGCGCGGACCAGTTGGTTCTTGTCCTTGAAGTAGTGGTAGAGCTGCGAGTTGCTGACCCCCGCACTCGCCCGGACGTCCTCGGTGCTGGTGCCGGCGACGCCGCGCTCGAACATCAACGCGGCGGCGGCCTGCACGATCCGGGCGCGTGTCGCCCGGCCCTTGGCCGTCAGCCGGACCTCGTCCTCGGACATCACGGGGCGTTGTGTCATGCACGGAAGAGTAGACCGTTCTGGCCTTGACAGGCCATTTTCTCCGGGCAAGGATTGGCTTGTTCGGTCCAAAATGCTGCAAGCCGCCGCCCCTGTCGACGCCGATCGGCCGGCAGCAGGGCGCAGGCGGCTCGATGCCGGGAGAATCCTCATGACCATGCAGACCGACCCGATCGCCCAGCAGGTGAGCCGGCTCAAGGCCGCCATGGCCGGACAGGCGCCGACGGAGGCTCTGGCAGTCTTCGAGGCCGAACAGGCCGAACTCAACGCCGCAGGAGTGCCCGCGACCGCCGCAGCCCCCGGCACCCGGCTGCCCGACGTGGAACTGATCGACGCGGAGGGAGCACGGGTCTCACTGCACACCGTGATCGACGGACGCCCGGCAGTGATCGTCTTCTATCGTGGCGCCTGGTGCCCCTACTGCAACATCGCGTTGAAGACCTACCAGGACGAGCTGCTCCCGGGTCTGACCGAGCGAGGCACGGTCCTGGTGGCCGTCAGCCCGCAGAGGCCGGACGGCTCGCTGACCATGCAGCAGAAGCACGAGCTGGAGTTCCCGGTCCTCTCCGACCCGGGCAACGTCCTTGCCGGAGCGCTCGGAATCCTCACCGCTCCGACCACGGAAGCACGAGAGGCCCAGGCCAAGCTCGGCGTCGATCTCAGCACCGAGAATGCCGACGGCACCCACATGATTCCCATGCCCACCGTCGTCCTCACCGATACCGACCACATTCTGCGCTGGATCGACATCCGCCCCGACTACACCACTCGCAGCGAGCCCGCCGCCATCCTCGCAGCCCTCGACACGGCCCATTAGGAGTCGAAGTCCCGGCTCTGCCCCTGAGAGCAGAGCAGCCGGCGGGTGACTCTCGGACAGCCGACAGCGACGACGCCACTCGGTGTCGCCGCCTGGAGTCCTTGAGCCGCTGCGCATCACGCCCGGCACGTACGGGTGAAGGCACCAGCGGCCTTCCCTCCGGAGGGCACCGCCTGGTTGGCCTGGCCGGGCCGGGCCTGCCGCCGCAGGCCCGGGACGGGAAGGCCGCGGTGCTGCCCACGGTGGAACACCGCTGCGCGCGGTCCAGCATGGACCGCAAGCTCGCCACACTGCCGTGGTTCTGTGAGTTCCGCACACGCCACGAAGCGCCGCTTGGCGGGCCGACGGTGGCGATGCGGAGCCGATGCGGTTCCAGGCCGCCAGCCTCGACCGACTCGGACTGCGTGTTCGTCCATGCCTGGGGCCGCCCGAACGGCCGCCTGCCCACCTTCTCCGGCGCCTACGTCCCGGTACTCCGGCTGCGCCGCCGTACCGGCATCGCCCTGGAGACGTGCCGGTTTTCGCCCCGGTGGCACGTGCCCGGGCAGGCGGCGTCGCCCGGTCCCGGGCTGCAACCGCGCCGTGCACGAGCAGGGCGTGTGCTCCGGGCCGTGCCCAGCGGTGGCACCGGCTCGGCACTCCCGTGGACCGTCGGCGCGTCTCGGCGCAGGACCGCTGTCCGATGGACCACTCAGGAATTCTCAGCCGGTGCCGAGGACGTTGTCGATGTAGGCCGCCAGCGAGACCCGCAGTGCTTCGGGCGCCGTCTTCTGATGGTCAATCAGGTGGGCCACCAGGTCGGCGCGGATGGCGGCCAGCAGGGCGTGAGCGGTGAAATCCGGTTCGTGGACGCCGGGTACTTGGTCCAGCGCCTCGCGAAGGGTCTCGTGCCACCAGCCGTAGTGCTCGGCCTGGTAGGGGCTGCTGAGGCCGGCCTCCTCCGCGGCCGACATCAGGTTCCGGTTCTCGATCTTGAAGCGCAGTGCGGCGTCGAGGAGGTCCAGCACTCGTCGGCGGGGCGAGGACCCGCCCACGCCCTGGGCTTCACCCACGGCTTGCTGCAGGGGTTTGAGGCGGGAGGCGATCACGGCGCCGATCAGGCCGGCACGGTCGCCGAAGCGGCGGAAGAGGGTGCCCTTGCCCACACCGGCGGCCGCGGCGATGTCGTCCATCGACACGCTGTGGGGGCTGCTGCTGGCGGCGAAGAGGGCGTCGGCGGCAGCCAGGACGGCTTCTCGGTTGCGCACCGCGTCGGCGCGCTCTGTGCGCTGGGCCACGGGTCCTCCTCGGTCTTCGGACGGGGTGTCGGACCGTCCAGGGCTTCCCGGAACAGATGTGCGATGTCCGGTGGGTTCACTTGTACGACGCCTCGCGCCCGGCTGCGCCTCCTGCAGGGGCGGCAGCCGAGCGGTCTGCGGGGTGTGCGACGCGTCAGAGCGTGTCGTCGAGCCAGTCGAAGATACGCGCTACCGCCAGGCGGATGGCGCCCGGGTGGCAGTGGGCGTCGGCGCCCTCTTCCTCGGTGAAGGTCAGCAGTGTCTTCGGTGCGGTGAGATGCCGGTACAGCTTGCGCGGATCGGATTCCTCGGCGGCGGAGTAATACAGGTCGCCGACCGCCTCGCACACCAGCACGGGGCAGGTGATCTTCCCGGCGCTGCCGTCCTTGAAGCTGTAGCGGGCGTACTCGGCGAGGAACTCCCGGTCGGTCGAGGACTTGGTGACGTAGCGGCCGTGGTCGCAGGCCCAGCGCACGATCGGGCTCCGCGCGCGGGCGTCGGCGATCATACGGTCCAGTTCCTCGTCGTGTTCGGATGCCGCGCGCCGGACCACCTCGTCGTGCGGCAGCGGAAGGTGCGCGGTCAGCGCGGATACGGCGTCGAAGACACCGTCGAGGGCGACGACGGCCGCACGCCGCGGCTCGTAGGCGGCAGCCCGGGGCGCGAGGTAACCGCCGAGACTGACGCCGAGCAGCGCGACGCGGGCCGGATCGACGCCGGGGTCCCGGACGAGGAAGTCCAGGACGGGACCGACCACGTTCTCCCAGTCCGGCCGGAAGGCCGGCCCGTCCCGGTGGATGGCCGAGGGCTGCCCGGGGCCGTCGAACGTCAGGACGTGGTAGCCGCGTTCCTGTCCGCCGAGCGCGCCGAAGAAGTGCAGTTCCTCGGCGGCCCCGTCGAATCCGTTGTGCATCACCAGCGCCGGCTTCGGGCCCTCGCCCGCCGCCCGGTAGAAGTAGCCGTGCAGCACCGTGCCCTCGTACGGGATCTCCACCGGCGTGACGTCGGGAAGGTGGGCGACGGCATCACGGAAGCAGGTGACACTGCGATCGTAGGCATGGTCGATCCGTGGATCGTCGGGATTGCCGTGGAGGAAGAACTCGGCCGCCCGGTAGTAGCTGGAGGCGCGCAGCAGTCCGTCGCGTGCGCTGATGGGGCGGCCCGCGCGTGCCTCCGTCTCCAGGCGCTCGGCGGTGGACAGCCAGGCGTCGTGCCAGCTGTCGTAGTCGCCGGAGGTGACGCGGGAGGCGGTGGCGATGACCTCGCCGACGTCCGAGCCCCCGTAGGTGGCGAGGCCGAGGTTGCGCAGGGTCTCGAACCAGAACGCCGGGTCGTCGTGGAACATCAGCTGTTTCATGTCAACTCCCTTTCGGCGAAGGCGCGGAAGGTGCCCGGGAGGCGTCCGGTGAGGCGCTGGACGGTGTCGGTGACGCGGTCCTCGGCTCCGTCGGCGATGGCACGGTCCATGCCGGCCAGCATGGTGGCGAACTCCAGCGGTATCTCGGTCGCCCAGCGGTCGCGCAGCTCCTCGAAGGTCAGCTGCTGGTGGACCACGGCTCGGCCGGTGACCTCCGTGATGACCGCGGCGACGTCGGCGTAGCTCAGCGTCTGCGGTCCGGTGAGGATCAGGTCGGTGTTGGGAGCCTGCTCATCGGTCAGGGCGCGTACGGCGACGGCGGCGATGTCGGCCGCGTCGATGAACCCGACGCGGCCGTCCCCCGAGGCCGACCGGATGGCACCGTCCTCACGGATGCTGTGCGCGTGCGGGGTGGAACCGGTGAAGTTCTGCATGAACCAGGAAGGCCGCAGCACCGCCCACTGCTCGAACAGGCCCGGCAGTTCCTCATGGACCTCTCCCACCGCCGGACCGCCCGCGGGGATCGCCGACGAGCTGAGCAGCACCGCGCGATGCACACCCGCCGCACGGGCCTTGCGGAGGAAGGGCAGCATGACCGCGGCCGGGCTGGAGGAGCCGATGGGCGGGACGAGGTAGACGCGGTCGACGCCGCCGAGGGCCTCGTCCCAGGTCGCGGGCTCGTTCCAGTCGAAGCGGACGGCCTGCGCCCCTTCCACCGGAGTGGCGCTCCGGCCGGCGGCCTTGACGCGATGGCCCTCGGCGATCAGCCCGGCGACGACGCGGCGGCCGGTGGTGCCGCTGGCCCCGATGACGAGGGTGGCGCTGGTGGCGTTCATCGGTTCGTTCCCGTGAAATCGGCGCCGGGCTGCGACACGGCGAGGGGGTTCCAGTAGTCGCGGTAGGAGGTGATGCGCCCGTCCTCGACCGTGACCACGGCGATGTAGGTCATGTCGAAGGGACTGTCGGTCTCCACCAGGCGCCCGACCCCGCGCATCTCCACCACGACCGTCTCGGGGACGGTGGTCTGGTGGATCGTCACGTCGGGGAAGTCGTGGACGTCGACGCGGTCGGGGTAGTGGCGCATGTATGCGCCGACCGCGCTCTTCCCTTCCAGCCGCTTGGGCCAGCCTTCAGGCGCGAAGGGGAACTCCAGGACGCCATGGTCGTCCCACAGGTCCACCCACCCGGGGATGTCCTTCTCCAGCAGCAGGTCCAGACCGTGGCGGTACAGCTCCGCCGGTGACATGGGCATGGTCATGACGTCCGTTCGCTCGAAGATGCAGCAGTCCCGGCCCGTCGGACCATCGCCTTGCGTCGCGAGATCCGCGACGTGGTCCGGTGACAGCCGCGCCAAGACGGGCCACTCGTAGCTATGCGGACCATCGGTCCGTATAACTGAATCTTACGGACCGGCAGTCCGTTTTGCAAGCCCAAGCGTGGGCGCCACTCCGACCAGCCGTTCGACGGCCCGCGGCCAGTGAGCCGTGACCCTGCTCTCTCCGCCCTGCGCCCACACGCGTTGAGGGCGGCAGATCCCACCGGTTCCACCAGCAACTCCGCGGCGTCGACGGCCTCCAGGGCCTCCCCGAGGATCGCGAAGGGACCTCGGCGGGCCGTCGTCGCCGCGGCCGGTGCAGCGGATTCGACAGCCTCCGCCGAAGACGTCGGGAACGCGGTGGCGAACAGACCCGGATTGTCCAGCGCGTAGCGGATGTAGCCGTGCCCAACGGCGGCGAGCCGGTTCACCGCGTCGGCACCTGCGTCACCCGTTGCGGTGAGGCGACCCAGCTGGGCGTCCATGGCGTCGGCCAGCCCGCCACGGGCCAGCCGCGCCACCTCGGCGATCAAGTCGGGTAGCGAGGCGAAGTGCCGGTAGGCGGCCGGCCGGGAAGCCGCGCCATGAGGGTCCGCCGGGCCTCGGGGGGTGCTCCGTCCACCCGAGCAGGCTCACGCCAGGCGGCAGCACCGCCGGCATGCGGGACGGGACCGTCGTCACGCCAAACCCGCCGGCAACCAGCTGCAGCTTCCTCAGCCAGTCCCTCGTTGCGTGGACAATGTGCGGCCGCCCAGGCAGGCCCGGCCAGACCCCGACCAGTCGACGTACGTGGGCGCCTCACAGACCGGGGACCTCGGTCGGATCACGCCTGGAATCAAGATCCGGACCGAGGAACTCCTGGAGGCCCACCCTCTTTCCAAGGTCCTGATGTCCATGCCCGGCATCGGCATCAGGACCGGAGCCCGCATCCTCATCGACGTCGGCGACGGCACGTCCTTCCCGTCCGCCGCCCACCTCGCCGCCTACGCCGGCCTCGCCCCAGCAACGAGAAGCTCGGGCTCCTCGATCCGGGGCGAACAGCCATCCCGGCGGGGAAACAAGCAGCTCAAGCGGGCCTTCTTCCTCTCCGCGTTCGCCGCGCTGACCGACCCGGCCTCCCGCGCCTACTACGACAAGAAGATCACCCAGGGGAAGCACCACACCCAAGCCATCCTCTGCCTCGCCCGACGCCGAGCGGACGTGCTCTTCGCGATGCTCCGCGACGGCACCATCTACCAACCACCAACCCCGATCACCCCTTGACCAAAGTCATAGGGGCACCCCCCCAGATGGACCCCGCCCCACCGGCGCTGATCCGCCCGCGCGAACGGCTCGAACATCTCCGCTGCGAAGTCCTCCAGATCACACCGGACCGCGGCCAACTCCCCACCCAGCACACTCGCTCAACGACACACCCGCTCAAACGGACACGCCACCGGCGAACGAACCTGACCAAGCCCTACTAGGGCCTGTCCGGCGGGTCACTGTGCTGTCGGCTCCATGTCCTGCATGGCGAGCTACCCGCGTGGGTGAACCAAGATCCGCCAGACATGCGCGGCGAGGTGGTGCGGGTCAGTGCAGTGCTCTACAGCCCGAGTGCCACGTTCTCCCACGGTTCGGCCAGGCGTAGACGGCCATAACTGGGGAGGGGCGGCGCTGTCCCTGTGGGCCTCCCAGGCCGCGGGACTTGAGCGCGGGGGCCGAATGCCGCACCAACATCACCTTTGGACGTATGGAGATAACCAGGTACTGTGCAATGCATGGAACCTGACATCGCAGGTAAGCCCGCCACCAGCAAGGCGGAGAGCCAGCTCCGCAAGGGGGTGCTGGAGTACTGCGTGCTGGCGATCTTGCGTGACGGCCCGCGCTACGGCGTGGAGCTGCTCGAAACCCTCGGCGCGGTGAACGGCATGGTCACGAGCCAAGGGACGATCTACCCCTTGCTGTCGCGGCTGCGCCGCGACGGACTGGTGGAGACCAGATGGCAGGAGTCCCCCAGCGGGCCGCCCCGGCGCTACTACGAGCTGACGCCTGCGGGGCATGCGGCGCTGAAGGAGTTCACCGCCATCTGGCCGCACTTCCGTGACGCGGTCGACCACTTCATCACCGACTGAACCGACTGACGGGAGACCACCATGACGATCACCGAGCACCCGCTGGTGAAGAATTACCTGGCCACTGTGGCGCGTGAAGCGGCCGGCCTCAGCCCGGAACGCCGAGGCGAGCTGCTGGCCGACCTGGAGGAGCACATCGCCGTGGCCTTCGCCGAGGAGCCCGCCTCCGGTGACGACGGGATCCGCACCGTGCTCGCACGCCTCGGCGACCCGCGCACCATCGCGGCGACCGCCCTCGGCGAGGAGCGCCCCGCTCCGCAGGCGAGCCAGGGGCGCACCCTCGCCCTCCTTGGGCTGCTGGCGGTGACCGGCCCCCTGACGGCCTTCGCGCCCCCGCTGGGCATCGTCTTGATCGGCGCGATCTGGTGGCTGTGGACCGTGCCGCAGTGGCGCAGCCGCGACAAGGCGATCGGGACGACTGCCGCCCTCGTTCCGCTGCTGCTCCTGGTGGCGCAGTGGATGATCCCCGCGGGTGCGCCGGGCCTCGGCCTCGGAGCGTTGTTCATCCCGTTCACCCTGGCCGTCCTGGCACTCCCGGCCGCTGCCGGCGTCTACCTGCTCCGGGCGGCGAGGCGCGGTGGCATGGCCCGGTTCGGGGCCTGATCACGCGTGCCCGACACGCAGTTCGTGTGCGAGACGGCTCGCCACTGCGGCGGCTCATAGGAAAGGTGGAGGCATGGCCAAGCCTGTTCACGCGGCTCTCGGGGGCGTGTGGATCAAGTGCAACTTCTGTCAGGGAGACCTGTTCAGGGACCGAGAGGTCAAGCTCAACAGCTCCGGCATGGAGTTCATGAACTGGGGTTGGGCGAACGAGTCGGCAACGGGCCTGATCTGCTGGAACTGCGGCTATGTCCATCTGTTCGTGAACAGGGACCTCAAACTGTACAAACAGAAGAAGGGCTAGCCAGGACGTGTCCCTTCAAGCAGGGACCGGTCCAGCAGGCCCTGCCCCGTTCCTTGCGTTCCAGAGTCTGTCCGGTGCGTCCGTGGCGACCCACCGGACAGACCCCCGAAGGCCATGAAGATGTTGGAAATGGGTTGTTCGGCTGGTGGGACGGGTGGCCCGTTCTCCCGGGTCAAGCGGTGGCCGGGGCGATGGTCCAGGTTCCGTTGTGGTGGTCGAGTCCGAGGATGATCAGTCGGCGGAGATTGAGGGTGGCGGCCCGGTGATGGATCCAGCGTTCGCCGTTGGTGGTGCCACGGCAGGGTAGGCGGCGGTTGCCGTGGGCGACGAGCCAGGCGATGACCCGTTCGACAGGTGGTCGCCAACGCCGGTACTGGGCCTGCCGGTCGGGATCGTTGGCGGCCTGTTGTCGGGATGTTGCTTGTAGGTGGTGGTGCGGGCGCCAGGTGACGACCCGGCCGCCCTTGGCGGTAGTGCACCGGGCCGGCAGCGGACAGCCGATGCACTGCTGGGCCGTGAACCAGGCTTTGCGCTGCTGGTGGCGACCGCCCGGCGGCAAGAGCGTGGTGGTGTGCCCGGCTGGGCAGGTCCTCCTGCGTGACGGAAACGCTGGGGCGTGGCCGTCGCCTTCGGGCCTGTTGGAGTCGTCCTCCGGGGAGGCGCCGAGAATCGGGTGGATCGGCCGTCCGTCACGGCGGTGCCCAACCGGTGCGAGCGGGTTGGGGGAGCAAGGGGTGCGTGATGGGTGACCATCACAGGTCTCCAGCAGCCCCGCGCCGGTGATCAGGGGACCCGACCGGCCGGACCGGGCCGTATTTCAGGAGTCGGACGCGAAGGGTTGCATGCGTGCGATGAGCAGGGCGACATCATCCGGATCAGCGGGAAGCCGGAGTTCGCGAAGGAGTCGGTCGCAGGTTTCCTCCGGGGTGAGGTCGGGTGCGTCAAGCAGGTGCAGGAGGGTGTCGAGGCGTTCGTCGATGGGGTGATGACGGACCTCGACAAGTCCGTCGGTGTACAGGACCAGCCGATCGCCGGAGCCGACGGGAAAGGTCGTGGTCGTGAAAGGGACGCCGCCGACCCCGAGCGGGGTGCCGGTCGGAAGGTCGAGCAGTTCCGGGTGCTTGCCATTGCGCACCAGGACGGGGGGCAGATGGCCGGCGACGGAGATGTGGCACTCTGCGCGGTGAGGGTCGTAGACGGCATAGACGCAGGTGGCTATGTACTGCTCAAGCCCTGAGGTGATCTTGTCGAGGTGATGGAGGACCTGGGCAGGGTCCAGGTCGAGGTCGGCGAAGTCGCTGGTGCCGGTGCGCAGGCGGCCCATGGTGACGGCCGCGTCGATACCACTGCCCATGACGTCGCCCACGACCAGCACGGTCTTGTCGCCGTCGAGCGGGAGGACGTCGTACCAGTCGCCGCCGACCTCGTAAGCCGCCTGTGCAGGCCGGTACCGGGAGGCGACTTCCAGGCCCGGGAGGTGCGGCGGGTGGTCCGGGAGCAGGCTGCGCTGAAGGGTCTCGGCCGTATTGCGCACGCTCTGGTGGGAGCGGGCGTTGTCGATGCACACGGCTGCGCGGGAGGCCAGCTCACCGGCGAGGGCGAGGTCGTCCTCGTTGAAGGGCTGCGGGTTGCGGGCGCGGCTCAGCCCCAGGAAGCCGAGGATCTGGCCGCGGGCGATGAGCGGGAGCAGCATGTAGGAGTGCACGCCGGCGCGGGCCAGCAGCGTGGCGGCGCGGTCGTCGCGGGCGATGCGGGCCATGGCGGCGTCATCCATGTGGGAGACCAGGATCGGCCGGCCGGTGCGTACGCATTCGGTGGGCAGGCGGTCGGCGTCGTAAGCAGCGATCTCGCCGGGCGGGTCGGCGTCTTGGACGGCTTCGGTGGCATAGGCGGCCTGCACCGCGAGGGCGCGGAAGAGCGCGGGACCGTCGCCCATGGGCGGGCGGTGCTGGTGGAGGACGGAGTCGAGGACGTCGACCGTGGCCATGTCGGCGAGCTCGGGAACGGTGACGCCGGCCAG
>NZ_JBIBJK010000039.1:0-48341 GCF_042958635.1 Streptomyces sp. NPDC007971 | reverse complement strand
CCCCCTCTGACCACCATCAACCCACAGTAACCACCACAGGCACCAGAACCCATGGAGCAGAACACGCATCACACACAAACCAGTTGACATCCCCCCATTGAATCTGGCGGCTCAGTGCCGGCTGGGCCACGTGCAAGTGGCCAGACAGTGCGCAAGGACGCCACCGGGCAGGTCACGCCGTACGCCTACGACTTCACCGACCAGCTGGCGCAGGCCACCGGTCCGGACGGCACCACGCTCACCATCCTGCGCGACCGCCACGGTCGTATGCTTTCGGAAGCGGTCAACGGCCGGGCACTGACCTACGTCTACGACGAGCTCGGTCGCCGCACCGCCCGCACCACCCCCCAGCGGCGCCACGACGACCTGGTCCTACGACGCGGCCGGGCGTCGAACCAGCATGACCGGCTCCGGTCGGAGCATCGACTTTGTCTACGACGAGGCGGGCCGCGAGCTTGGCCGCCGCTTGGGCCACATCACCCTGGAGCACTCCTTCGACGCCCTCGGCCGCCTGACGTCCCAGTCCGTGCTGGGTCCGGCCGGTCGCAGGGCGCAGCACCGCAGGTACACATACCGCGCCGACGGCCACCTGATCGGCATCGAGGACCAACTCTCGGGCACACGCCGCTTCGATCTGGACGCGACCGGCTGGGTGACGGCAGTCCATGCGGTGAACTGGACCGAGACCGACGCCTACGATGCGGCGGGCAACCAGACAACGGCCTCCTGGCCGGCAGGCCACCCCGGCCAGGAAGCGATCGGCAAGCGCGAATACACGGGTACCAGCCTCACCCGCGCCGGCCAGGTCCGCTACGAACACGACGGCCTCGGCCGCATCACCCTGCGCCAGAAGACCCGCCTGTCCCGCAAACCAAACAGCTGGCGCTACACCTGGGACGCCGAAGACCGCTTGACCTCCCTGTCCACTCCGGACGACACCCGCTGGCGCTACAGCTACGATCCGCTGGGCCGGCGCACCGCCAAACTCCGCCTGGCCGGCGACGGCGAAACCGTCGCCGAGCGAGTCGACTTCGCCTGGGACCGGCTTGGTTCTCTGCGAGCAGACCACCACATCTCCCGACGCCATGTACTCCGGCAACCCGCAAACCATCTTCGACTGCAGGGATTTCGAGGGCTCGGCCGCGGGCTGGACGGCTTGCTATTTCGACAGCGGGCGGTTGCGTGGAACCACGACACCCCGTGCCGAACCGCCACCGTCTCCAGCATGGCTGACGGTCGGCGCTGCCCTGCACATGAAGCGGGGCAGGGCCGACTGCTGCGTGGGCAGCGGCACGTGGGTGCGCTACGTGGCCGGCGCGTTGTGGCTGTCGAAGAGGCATGGCTGGCTGACCGAGTCGGAGCTTCACTCGGCCCTGTGGGAGTGGCGCTTCACTCCCGACAGCCACGAAGCCTTCAGCCGGTATCTCGCGTTCCGGACCGCGCAGTCCTGACCCTTCTCGCCTCTTTCGTCGATCGGGTCCCTCAGCCCAGGGACTGTTGTTCGTCTCGGGCGCGGGTGGTCGCGAGGCGTTAGGAGTCGGTGCCGGTCTCGATGATGTGGCCGCCGAAAGTGAGCCGGTCGATGGCAGCGCAGAGGCGGGGGTGGACTGTGCGAGGTTATTTCTTGCCCTTCTCGTCGTTTTCCTTGAAGCAGACGACGAACGATCCTCCCGCGCCCATCTCGGTGAGTGAGCCGGACGTGCCTGGAACGTCCGAGCACGAGAAGGTGTCGACGACTCCGTCCTTGTCCATCTTCAGGACCTTGTAGTCGGCGTGCGGGTCAGTGCAGGCGAGCTTCTTGGCCTTCGCTGCCTTGTCCGTGCCGATGTTCTGGAAGCAGTCGCCGGCCTTGAGCGTCGCGGACTGGTCCTTCGTGTCGTGCGGGCCCACGACCACGAACGCCACCAGGCCCGCGATGACAAGGACCACGCCGAGGAAGATCAGGCGGTTACGCCGTATCTGCGCCGGGGTGTAGGAGGCGTTCGGGCCGCGCTGGGGCGGTATTTGGGACACGGACAGTTCCTCAGGAAGTGGGGACGTGCGAAGACGACAATGATCTTCCCCTGCCTGGCGCCCATCACTCAACTTGACAGCACCCCCGCGGGTGCCGGGCGGGGTGCGGTGCAGGGGTGCGTTTGACGGCGCGGCTGACGATGGCTGTCTCGCCGTGGCTGATGCCCAGGCCCACCAGGTCGTGGGAGAGGAATTCGTAGAGGGCGGTCAGGTCTGGGAAGTACGCGGCCGCGTGCAGGTTCGAGGGTCCCGACGTGGCGAACGCGCCGTGCACGGCGGGGGGATCGGCCAGTGCTTGCCCGGCGGCGGCGAGGTGGTCGAGGGCACGTGCAGCAGGAGTTTGGCCTCGATGGGCAGCCCGAGCCGGCGGGGATCGACGAGGACCTGAGTGATCAGGCGGCCCTGAGCACGCAGCCGGGCGATGCGTCGACGCACCGTGGTCTCGGGGTGTCCGGTACGGGCGGTCAGCGCCGCGGCGGTCAGCCGCGCGTCGGGAGTGAGCGCGTTGATAAGGGACTGTTCCAGGGCATCGGTGTCGACGCCGTAGGGGCCCGGGGAATCGGGAGCCGCCGCCCGGGGGACCGCCGCCGGCTTGCCCGGGGTCAGGGCCGCGCGTTCGGGTGCGGTCAGCACCTGGTGCCGCCACTCGGAGGTGAGTCGCAAGACATGCAGGATGGTGGCGCATTCCAGGGACGTGACCGCCTGGGTGGAGGGCAGCTGGCGGAAGACCAGCGGGTCGCGCGAGCCTGGCTCGGTGCGGGCGAGGGCGAAAATCTCGTCGCCCGAGGTGGTGATGTCGATGACCGGGATGTCCTCGCGCGCCGCGAGTGCGGCCACGATCGTGTCGAGCTTTCCGCGCAGTACCCGGATGCGCAGGAACAGGGCCCCGGCCGCGCCCCGTTGCGCGGTCGTGCGACGGGGGAGACCACTACGCGTACGGTGCCGTCGGCGCCGAGCGCGTGCAGCCTGCGGCGCACGGTGGTGGGGTTGAGTCCCAGCACCTGGGCCGCGTGCTCCGCGGTGAGGCGGCCGTCGCACTGCAGCGCAGCCACCAGCCGCTGGTCCATGAGGCTCAGTACGGAATCCGCCGCTGCGCGCGCCATGAAGGCAAGTTTCGCCCATTCCGTCGTCGTGCGGCACCCGTCTCGGTGACCCTGCCCCAAGGATGGATGTCATCCGCCAAGGCGCCGCAGTCAACCGAGGATTGCGGGCCTGACATGGCATCAACGAATACATGGAGGAACGGAATGAAGCGCAAAATGACCGCGGTGCTCGCGGTCACCGGCATTGCCGCGGCGACCCAGATCGTGCTAGGAACCGCGCCTGCATCCGCCTCCGGCGCCGCGTACCAGCTCAAGAACGTGGCCACGGGCAAATGCATGCGGGGCGTCCGCTCCAGCTACACGTACGCCGTCACGATGGCGAAGTGCAACCGCAACGACGCCAATCAGTGGTGGGGCGTTGTCCAGGGCCAGGTGCACGAGGTCTACGGGGGCACCCACGACACGGACATCTGTCTGGCCGTCCCCAAGAGTGAAAGCGGTGACTTCCCTAAGGACGTCGACACGACGAGCTGCAACAACTACAAGACCTACTACCTGGGGATGAGCACGATTCCGAAGGCGAACAGGCCCACTACCCTCGGTACCGTCCCCGGATACATCGGGCACTACTCCTCCGGCGACACCTACCTCAGCTGCTACCAGATCGACGGCAACTACACCAAGTGGCTCTGGGTGCCCTAACCGATCATTTCAGAATGAGGTCCGCAAGCGGCCCGTCCATGCCGCACCTGGCCTGCAGTGACGCACGATGGCGGCCGCCGAGCCCAAGCGGAAGTGAGCCGATGCCGGACTCAGACGGTGTGCACCTGCTGAGCGGGGCGTAGAGCACCGTCTCAGACGCGACCACAGCATCAGGCGACCTTCTCGAGCGTGTCTGAAAGATCGTGTAAGTCCGTGATGTGACAGGCTGGTCGGGGCTTGACCTGGGTCTTTGGCCAGCCGGGACGGACGGACATGAACGACAACGAGATCCCGGCCGTTGAACCGGTCGAGGACAGGCTCGTGGATGAGGTCGTCGAACGGCTGCTGGACCGCGCCGACGCCTCGGGTGCTGCCCTGCTGGGTGAAGGCGGGCTGCTGACCGAGGTGACCCGGGCCGTGCTGGAGCGGGCTCTGGACGCGGAGATGACCGGCCACCTCGGATACGAGAGGCACGATCCCGCGGGCCGCGGCTCGGGCAACAGCCGCAATGGGACATCGCTCCGGGCGCCCCCGATCGTGATGACCGGATGGCTGAAGACGGCTGACGCGACGGCGGCCGCCTGCTCCCGCGGGTCGCCCCGATGCACGACGTCGCCCCGCGGAAGGATTGTGCGTGAGGGGGCGTTCTGCGACGCCTGGGCTCCACCCATGGCCTCAGGGTGGGGACCGGGGCAGGGGTGCGCCAAGAGGGTGCGCGGGTTCCTTCACGCATGCCTGTTCCGCCCCGGACTGCAACGCACGTGCTCCTGTTTCCGTTTCGGACTCCTTTGACCGGTCCTCCCGGTACGTGAGTGATCGCCTGCACTTCCGGCATGCGCGCAGGGCCCTGCTGCGTCAGCCGGGCCCTGTGCGAGGGAGTGTGCTTGCGGGTCAGGTCACCATCGGTACCAACGTCCGTGGCTGCCGCCCGCGCTGGTGGAACGCATGACGAAGCCGAGAAGCCACAGCACCAGGACGGCGAGGGCGGCCCACCAGAGAGTCTTGATGGCGAAGCCGGCATCGCAAGTGCCGCCCACTGGCGCTCGTCGTCACTGCGGGGCAGCGGGGCGACTGTACCCAGTCCACATCCTCACGGCGGTGGGGGTGGGCCCGGTGGCTCTCAAGACCACCCCCAGGAACAGTCTCAGACACCGACGGGCTTGCCCGGGCCGGGGACGTTGCGGAAGCGGAACGGCTCCGGTTCGCGGCCGGTCTGGATGAACCAGCACTCCCCGGTGCCGTCACCGGTGAGGATCCGGAGCACCGTGTCGGCGACGGTCTCGGCCGGGATAACGGGCAGACCCTGCTCGGAGAGCATGCCACGCAGGGGGTCGATGATCCTCGATTCGGCGTACCCCGGGCAGACCGCGTTGAAGCGCACGTTCTCCGGCGCGAGAGCCGGCCCCAGGGAGCGTGCCAGTCCCACGACCGCGTGCTTGTTGGCCGCGTACAGCGGATCGAGCGGCACCGCCGCCAGGCCCGCCAGGGACGCGGTCGCCACGATTGATCCTCCGCCGCGGGCCCGCAGCGCAGGCAGCACCGCGTGGGTGCCGAAGACCACGCCGTCCAGGTTGGCCCCCATCGCCCGGCGGTAGCGTTCGGGGGCGAAATCCTCGCCGACGCCGCATCCGGTCGCCACCCCGGCGTTGAGCAGCGCGATGTCGACACCGCCGTACAGCTCCTGGGTGAACTCCACCAGCGAGCGGTTGGCTTCGAGGTCGGAGACGTCACAGGCGCGGAAGTGGCCGCCGACCGTGTCGGCCACTTCCCGGCCGTCCCGTTCGTTGAGGTCCGCGACGACCACATGCGCCCCCGTCCTCGCCAGTGCCAACGCCGTGGCACGGCCCAGTCCGCTGGCAGCGCCGGTGACGATCGCCACCTTTCCCTGGAGTGCGGCGTCCGTGCGTTCTCCCCGCGGGGCGGCGACCTCGCTCTCGGCGGCGCTCATGCCAGCTCCAGCACGAGCTTGCCGACATTCTCGCCGCGGAAGAGCATCTGCAACGTCTCGGGGAAGTCGTCCACGGTGCCCCTCACCACATGTTCCTTCACCTTGATGTGGCCGGCGCCGATCCAGGCGGAGATCTCCTGGGCTGCCTCCGCGTAGCGCTTGGCGTAGTCGAAGACGACGAAGCCCTCCATCCGGGCTCGGCGCACCAGCAGCGAGAGGTAGTTCGAGGGGCCCTTGACCGGCGTGGTGTTGTTGTACTGGCTGATCGCACCGCAGACCACGACGCGCGCGTGCATCGCCAGCCGGGTCAGCGCGATGTCGAGTATGTCCCCTCCGACGTTGTCGAAGTAGACGTCTATGCCGTCGGGGGCGTGCTTGCGCAGCGCCTTCTTGACGTCGTCGGCCCGGTAGTCGATTGCCGCGTCGAATCCGAGTTCGCCGGTGAGCAACGCGCACTTCTCCGGCCCTCCGGCGATGCCCACGACCCGGCAGCCCTTGGCCTTCGCGATCTGACCCGCGATGGTGCCGACGGCGCCTGCGGCGCCGGACACCACGACGGTCTCGCCGTCCTTCAGCGCCCCGACGTCCAGCAAGCCGAAGTAGGCGGTCATGCCAGGCATGCCCAGCGCTCCCAGATACGTCGCGGGCGGGGCGAGTGAGGTGTCGATCTTTATCGCGCCCCGGCCGTCGGAGACCACGTACTCCTCGACCCCGAACGTGCCGACCACGTGATCACCTGGTTGAAAGCCGGGGTGGTTGGATGCGGTGACTTCGATGACCGATCCGGCGCGCATCACCTCCCCAATGCCCACCGGCGGCAGGTAGGAGGGGCGGTCGTCCAGCCATCCCCGCATGGCCGGATCCAGGGAGATGACGCGTGTCCGGCCCGTGAACCGGTTAGGGCCCGGTTCCTCAAGGGTTTCGCAACGGTGCTCCCAGTCTTCGGGTTTCACTTCGCCCACCGGGCGGGCTGCAAGACGGACCTGGCGGTTGGTCGCGGACATCGCGCCTCCTGTCGTTCGCGGCTCTCCGCGACCATACCGACCAGTGGGTATGCGCGTGCACGTGACATTCCCCACAAGTCATCCACGCATCACCACACCTACGGTCCGAGTAGGTCGCCGCTCGCCGAGCGATCACTGCCGACCGGATGCCGCATCGAACCCGAAACGTGATGCCCGCCAGCCTTACCAGGCATTCCGACCAGTCGGTAACGTGCGCCGCCGCACCCGATCTTCACCGCCCACCTCCCACGCATCCGAGCCGCCCCGGAAGGCCATGCGATGACACACCCCGACGACAACCCGTACCCGCACCAGCACCCGCCACCACGAGCACTGTCGGGATGGCCGCAGCCGCAGGCCGAGCCCTATGGCCACGCCCCTCGACGCGAGCCGCACGGGCGCGAGCCGTGGCAGGAGTCGCACGGACGTGGCGTGCCTCAGGGGAACTCGTATGGATACGACGCCTTTTCGTACGAGCCGTACGGGCAGGCGCCCCGGCACGAACCGTACGTCCCCGAGACCGATCGGCACGGTGGCGACCTCGCCGCCCTCCGCTCGGCTTACCAGATGCTCCGTCGGGTCTCCACACTCACCGCGCTCGGCTCCTTCGTGGTGTACGTGGTGCTGTCCTGCTGCGCGTCTGATCTGATGGGAGCCAAGATCACCGGTGAAGTGAGCTTGGGCATGAGCCTGGGGGTCCTGCAACTCGTCGTCACCTTCGCGGCGGTCTTCTGGTACGGACGCCGCGCTGCAGGCTCCGTGGACCCGCTGGCGCGGGCCGTGCGAGAGCGGGCGGCCCAGCGGCCGGGCCGGGAAGCAGGGGTGGCGAGATGATCGAATTCGGCACGGGGACCCAGGCTGTCGTCCTGGTCCTGTTCACCACCCTGGTGACCCTCACCCTGCTGATGTGCGTGATGGCGGGACCGGACCGCGACGACCTGACGAACTTCTACACCGGCTACCTCTCGCTCACACCCCTCAAGAATGGTCTGGCGATCGCGGGCGACTACATCTCGGCGGCCACGGTGCTGAGCACCACCGGCATCATTGCGCTCGCCGGATACGACGGTTACGTCCTGGCGGTCAGCACCGCCCTGTCGCTGGTGCTGCTGATGTTCCTGCTGGCCGAACCGCTGCGCAACGCCGGCAGCTTCACTATGGGCGACGTCCTGGCCCGCAACATGCCGGGGCGGGCGGTCCGTATCGCCTCCTGTGCGGTGACGCTCAGCGCGACCCTCCCCTTCCTGGTCGTCCAACTCTCCGGAGCCGGGTCGCTGCTCACCTTCATCCTGGGCATCCCTCACGTGGCCGGCGCCAGAACGACGTGCATCGTCCTCGTCGGCAGCCTGATGATCATTTACGCGGCGCTTGGCGGTATGAGAGGGACCGCGCTCATCCAGATGATCAAGATCGTGCTCCTGCTCGGCACCAGTGTCACCGTCGCCGCCCTGGTCCTGAACCGCTTCGACTGGAGCCCCGACAATGTACTCCGGGCCGCCCAGCGCGGCAGCGGGGCGGGCCCCGCCTTCCTCCAGCAGGGCCTGCAGCTGGGCACCTCGGCCGTCGACCGGCTGGACTTCGCCAGTCTCCAGATCACCGTGATCCTCGGCGCCGCATGCCTGCCCCACATCACGATGCGTCTGTACTCCGCGCGGGACGTGCCGGCCGTGCGTCGCTCCATGTCGTGGGCGGTCGGTACGGTCACCACGTTCTGCCTGCTCGTGATCATCATGGGTACTGGCGCGGCAGCGCTGTTGGGATCGCAGTTCATCACCGCGGCCGACCCCCACGGAAGGACGTCGGTGCTCATGTTGTCCCGGGTACTCGGCGGGGGTGCCGGCTCCGTGAGCACTACGGTTCTCTACGCGGCCGTGGCAGGCACGGTGTTCATCACTCTGTTGTCCTCGGTCGCGGGAATGACCCTGGCCGCGGCCTCGTCGCTCGCCCACGACCTGTTCGCCCACGCCGTGCGGCGGGGGCAGGCGGAGCCGCGTACGGAGATGACAGTGGCGGCGTGGACGAGCGTGGCCATTGGAACCGTTGCCATCACGCTCTCCACCCTGGTCCAGAACTGGGACGTCGCCATACTGACCACGCTGGCGATCTGCATCGGGGCGTCGGCCGTGGCCCCCGCGTTGACGTACTCCCTGTTCTGGCGAGGCTTCACGCGCACCGGCCTGCTCGCGAGCCTCTACGGCGGTACGGTCTGCGCGCTGGTGCTGATGGTCTTCTCCAAGGCCGTCTCGGGCACGCCGTCCGCGGTCTTCCCGAACGCGGACTTCGACTGGTTCCCCATGCAGTCCACGGGGCTGATCTCCGTCCCGTTCGGATACCTGGCGGGCTGGCTGGGCAGCCGTGTGGACCGCCGGCGCCACGCCGCCGACAGTCACGAGAGCCGGCGGATGTATGAGGAGAGCGAGGCACGGCTGCTTGCCGCAGCCGACTGACGCACGGCGACCGCGAAGGCCCCGGAGCCGGATGCGATCCGAGGGTGAGGGCGTCGGTGCAGCGCACAGCCGCACCGACGCTCTGTGGGCTACCTCACCCAGCGGCGTCTCAGGGCGCACGTCCGTCATTCCGGCCAGCACGACGTTCCATACAGGCTGTGTCCGCATTGGAGCGCCGTGTTGTTGTGGTGGTGCAGGCGGGCGCGATGGCCCTGGACACGACCAGACCGATTGAAGTGTTCGATACCGCGAACCGGCTCCTGGGCCCCTCGGGCACCCCCTACCGGGCCGACTTCGTCTCCACCGGCGCACCACTGGTGCGCATGAGTTCGGGGGTGGTGGAGGCCTCGCTGCTGGAGGCGGGGCAGGGGCCGATCGACAGGTGGTTCAGCAGCCCCCGGTAGAGCGCCAGGCCAACGTTCACGATGTCGAAGATCAAACCAGCCTGCAGACTCTCTGCAAGCCTTGAGGTCTCCGCCCTGCGGCCACGGGCCCCTGCGCGAGCATCGCCCTCTGCGGTCGATGTGCGCCAGCCGCATCGCGTGCGGAGTTGCCCGAGATATGGGGATTATTGGACGTACTTCCCGGCGGGTCCTCTGGCCGTGGTCGGTTTGTGCCGCATCGTGGACGGGGTTTCTGACCTGCTCGAAGACCGCTTCCTTGCCGTGGCGGGTATGCCGGCGAGGCCGGTCGGCAGGTGCAAGGAATGAATGTGATGAGCCCAGCGGAGCGGCGGTTCGAGCAGGCGGAACGTCCGAGCGGGTTGATGGATCTGCTGGGCGTCGCTGCGGTGCTGGTGGAGGTCGACGGCCGGATCGACATGTGGAGTCCTCAGGCCGAGGAGCTGTTCGGCTACACCTGCGACGAAGCCGTGGGACAGTACGCGGCGCCGCTGCTGCTGCATCCTGAACACCGGGAAGCGGCGATCCGGCTGTTCGCTGAGGTGATGGCTACCGGCCGGGGCTGGGCAGGAGCGTTTCCCATCCGGAACAAGGACGGCAGTACCCGGCTGGCCGAGTTCCGCAACATGCGGCTGACGGACAACGTCGGTGATCACTACGCCTTGGGACTGGTCACCGACCGTTCTACGCTGCGGCAGGTGGAACGCGACGTCGCGTTGTCCAGCCGGCTGGTCACCCAGGCCCCGATCGGGCTGTCCGTCCTGGACACCGACCTGCGGTATCTGGCTGTCAACCCGGCTTTGGCAGGTATGCACGGTCTGTCTGAGGCTGACCATGTCGGCCGCAGGTTCAGTGAGGTTCTGCCCGGTGAGCCGTTCCTGACTGCGGAAGCCGCGATGCGGGAGGTCCTGGAATCCGGCGTCCCGGTGGTTGACCGGCAGGCGGTGGGCCGAACTGCCGCGGATCCGGAGCACGACCACGCCTGGATGGTGTCGTTGTACCGGCTGGAGGACCACCGCGGGCAAGTTTTGGGCATTGCCAAGGTGGTGGTGGATGTCACCGACCGCTACCAGGCGACCCAGAGAGCCGACCGAGCCCAGCAGCGTCTGCGCCTTATCGCAAGAGGCTCGGCCCACATCGGTAGCACCCTGGACGTGGAAAGAACCGCACAGGAACTTGCCGACGCCGTCGTACCCGACCTTGCCGACATGGCCGCGGAGAGGGCCCGGCGACGTTCCGTGCCTTGGCGGTGAAGACGGCCTACCCCACCGACGCCACTCAAGCGATCGTCCCGCCCGGCCGCCTCACCGCTTATCACGGCGATCACCCCGCAGCGCACTGCATCCGCACCCGCCAGCCTCTCCTGATCACCCACCTCGACCGCGGCGACCTCACCCGTGTCGCCGCAGACGCCGACGCCGCCCGCCTGCTCGCCCAGGCCGGTGTCCACACCGACATGGCCATCCCTCTCATCGCCCGCGGACAGATCATCGGCGTCATGGGCTTGGCCCGCGCCCGCAACCCCCTGCCCTTCGACGAGGACGACCTCGCCCTGGCCTGCGAGCTCGCTTCGACTGCCGCGCTGAGCATCGACAACGCCGTTCTGCACCAGCACATCCGCAGCGCCGCCGAGACCTTGCAGCGCAGTCTGCTGCCGCAGCTCTCGCACCGCCACCCCGGTCTCGAGGTCGCCGCTCGCTACCGCCCCGCGCAGGCTTTCAGCGAGGTCGGCGGCGACTGGTACGACGTCATCCCCCTCGGCGGTGACCGCACCGCCCTGACGGTGGGAGATGTCATGGGCAGCGGCATCCCGGCCGCCACCACCATGGGCCGCCTGCGCACCGCCACATCCACCCTCGCCGACCTGGATCTCGATCCCGCACAGATCCTCACCCACCTCGACAAGATCACCCTCGGACTGGACCCCTGCATGGCCACTTGCGTGTACGCGGTCTACGACCCCCACCACCGCCGCTTGACCGTGGCCTGCGCCGGCCATCTGCCCCCGGCCCTGGCCCGGTCGGGCAGGCCACCTGAACTCCTAGACCTACCCACCGGGACGCCACTGGGAGTTGGCGGCATCACGTTCGAGACCACCACCCTCGACCTGCAACCCGGCGATCAGCTGGTCCTGTACACCGACGGACTGGTCGAAACCCGAGACGACCCCATCGACGAACGCCTGAACGACCTCCTCCGCCTGCTGTCATTGCCATACCGCTCCGTCGAAGAGACCTGTGACGTGCTCCTGCGGCAGCTCCGGGATTCTCCGGGCCGCGACGACATCGCCCTGCCTATCGCCCGGGCACAAGGGCTGACGATCCCCTGAGGGGCCGGTCCGCGGACCCCGGCGCACAGTAGTCACGGCTCATGGGCGGTCCGTGCCAACGATTAGGAGACGGACACCGCACCGCCGGGGAAATGCGAAGCACTACGTCGGCACTGCCCAGCGCGCGGTAATGCTGTTCAGGTGATGCTCAGGACGCGTCCGGCTGGTCCGAAGCCTCTGGCGAGCCAGGCCCCTGACCGGTGCGGGCCTCAGGCAGCGCGGCCTCGCCGTGACGTGCCGAGCCGGTCCGCAGCCGGGCCGGCCGTCCCCGCCGCAAGCCCGACTCACTGTTCGCCGACCGTGTCTACGACCACGACCTCCGCCGCGACCAGGTCGGCGCCCGCGGCATCGTACCGGCGATCGCACGCCGCGGTACCGGATTGGGCGCCTGCCGGGGGGTCGTGCAGAGGAGTCTTGCGTGGCTGCACGGCTTCCGAGACGCCTGCGCATCCGCTGGGAACGGCGAGCCGGCATCCACAAACCTGCTCAGGCAAGCATAAGAAGCACGACATGAACGTCCAGGTCATCGCCGACCCCTTCGGCCCGCCTTCTGTGGGCCTCGCCAGCCCTGCCCGGTGCGGTCCACGACATCAAAGCCGCCCGCACCTACGGCCTCATCGACACCCTGACCGCGGCCGGCATCGGATTCGTTGTGCGACGGCACTCCGCACTCGGGTCGGGTGGACGCGCGAGCCGGCTGAGAGGAGACGCCGCCACCGTGCATGCGGGCCGGACACGACATGTCCGGCCCGGGCAGCTCACTCACCGGACGACGCTGGTGCTGCCGGAGTGCAGTCTCTTCGCGGCGGGGGCGGTCAGCGGGCGCTGCCTATGTTGCGGTCGTCTTCGGATCCCTTGAGCATGAGGGTGGTCTCCTCGATGCGGCTGAAGCGGCCGTCGGGGGCGATGTCGGCGAAGACGTAGACCTCCATGGTGACGGTCGAGCCGTCCTTCTTGGTGATGTGGCAGGTGTGGCGGTCGGCGTACTTGCTGCCGTCGAACAACTCCTCGTGGACCTCGATCTCGGCACTCGCGACGAGGGACCGGACGTGGGTCATGTGCTCCACGAACTCTGCGCGATCGGCCCACTCGCCATCGGTGCGCTGGCGGTACCCGGGGGTGAAGTGGCGCTCCACGGCCTCCTCCAGGTTGAGCTTGTCGTCGACGAGCAGGTCGGTGAGGGCAGCCTTGATACCGGCGCGGGCCATGGGAGTTCTTCCTTCCGGGAAGGTTTCAGCGGTGTCGGGTGGCGGGTGATTGGTGACGGGTGTCCGGAGCGTGCGGGCTTGGTGCGCTGGGCCGATGTGTGTGGGGGCTGTTGGTCAGGCGGTGGTGGCGGTGACGTCGAGGGTGTCGTCGAGCCAGTCGTAGATGCGGGCCGTGGCCAGGCGCATGGCGCCGGGGTGGCAGTGGGCTCCCGCGCCTTCCTCGGTGGTGAAGACCATGAGGGTCTTGGGGCAGGTGAGGTGGTCGTAGAGCTGTTCGGGCTGGCCCTTGAAGAACATGTCCTCCACGGCGTCGCAGACGAGCGTGGGGCACTGGATCTTCTCGGCGATGCCGTCGGCGAGGGTGTAGTCGAGGTAGGAGGCGTTGAAGGCGCGGGGGGTGTCGACGCCCATGACGTACATGCCGTGGTTGAAGGCCCAGCGGGAGATCGGGTCCTTGGCCATGAGCTGTTCGAGGGCCGCGTCGAGTTCGGGGGCGGTCTCCCCGCGCAGGAGCTGTTCGGCTTCCTGGCGGGTGCCGGGGAGGTGGCGGACGGAGACCTGGCCGAGGTCGTAGAGGCCGTCGACGGCTATCACCGCGGCGAGACGGTGTTCGAAGGCGGCGGCCCTGGGGGCGAGGATGCCGCCCATGCTGAGGCCCAGGAGCGCTATGCGGTTGTTGTCGATCTCGGGGATGTTCTCGGTGAAGTCGACGACCGGGGTGATGACGTTCTCCCAGTCGGGGCGGAAGACCAGGCCCTGGTGGTGTCGTGGTCCGGGCATGCCGGGGCCGTCGAAGAGGAGCACGTTGTAGCCGCGCTCGACGGCGGCCACCGCTCCGAAGAAGTGCATTTCCTCCGCGGTGCCGTCGAAGCCGTTGTGCATGATCAGGGTCGGGCGGGGCGTTCCCGAGTCGTCGACGCGGTACAGGTAGCCCGGCAGGGTGGTGTTCTCGTAGGGGATCTCGACGGGCTCGATACGCGGGGTGGTGTAGAGGGCTGCGGCGGTCTTGAAGCACTCCACGGAACGGTCGTAGGCGTGGTCGTGGCGCGGGTCGCACTGCTTGCCGTGCAGGAAGAACTCCGCCGACCGGTAGTAGTTCGACGCCCGCAGGAACCCGTCCCGGGCACTCACCTTGTGGCTGGCCTTCAGCGCCTTCTCGGCCTCTGCCGCGACGCGGTCGGCGGTGGCGGCCCACTCGATGTACCAGCTGTCGTAGTCGCCCTCGGTGATCCGCTCAGCGGTGGAGACGACCTCGCCGAAGTCCGCGCCGCCGTAGGCGATGTGGCTCATCGAGCGCAGGGTCTCGTACCAGAACTGGATGTTGTTGGGGAACAGAAGCTGCTGCATCGCACTCTCCTCGGAGCGTCGGCCGTCGGCCAGCGTCATCGAATCTCTCCGCAAGCACAGATTTGTGCTTGTACTGAATGGAACCGTAGCCCCATCGGGCGCAGGAAGCAAACATCTGTGCTTACGATGGGCGCATGAGCCCGAAGCAACCAGCAGCACCACGTATCCGTAAGAGCCCCGAGCAGGTCCGCTCGGCCGTCCACCAGGCGGTCATCGACCTGCTCTCCGAACCGGAGGGGGCCGACCTCTCCATCCCCGCGATCGCGGAGCGCGCGGGGGTCAACCACACCAGCGTCTACCGACGTTGGGGCAGCAGCGGGGCGGTGCTGGCCGACGTGGTCACCACCCGTCTCGAACGGGACTCGCCATTGACCGACACCGGCAGCCTGCGCGGGGACCTCATCGCCTGGGCGGAAGCCGGGGTGGCGAGCATCCGCACGCCGGAGGGCCGGCTCCTCATCCGCGCCGTCGCCCTGTCCATGCCCGGCGGCGCCACCGCGCAGGGGGAACGCACACAGCAGTTCCAGCGCCGGATCGCCTCCATCGAGAGCATCCGGGAACGCGCGGTGGCCCGCGGCGAGACCCCTCCGTCCCTGGAGGAGATCCTGGACCAGCTCATCGCACCGCTCTACCTTCGGGCGATCTTCGGCATCGACCTCCCGGCCACCGGCTATCCCGAACTGCTCGTCGGCAGACTGCTCAGCGGCACGCGCGCGCCCGAAACCGCGTGAACGCTGACCGCCGGACACAACGAAAGCCTAGATTGCCTACAGGAGGTCGCTGAGCCGGCCCGCGGTGGAGCGGCCTCGAGGGCCACGCTGGCCGGCGTCTTGGTTCCCGCCATTCCCCGTGGTTCCCTGCACGATCTGGCACGGTTCTGGCACGCCCCCTTCGTCCGCTTGTAGTAGTACCGGGCCGGTACGATGCGCAGGCTCGGCAGCATCCACGCGATGGGGGAGGGGGACCCGAAGTACCTGCGGAAGCGGGCCCGGTAGGGACAGACCATCACGTACGGGGAGCTGAGTGCCGAGTTGGCGGCACGTGGGCCCGGCCCTGGCGACCGGCGAGCGGATACGGCTGGATTGCGTGCGGCTGTCGGCGCGCAGGGCCGGATAGCGCCCGAGGCCGCGACGATTGTCGACCGGCACGTGGCCACCGGCGTGCCGACCTGTGCCGGTTCCTCGACGGCGGGTTCGATGCGCTGGCGGATGCGCGCCGTTCGCACTGGTGTGCCGCCCCATCCTGACCGGCCACGCACCGCGATGCCCGGCCTGACGTGTGGACCGGGGCATCGTGGGCTCAGCGCCTCTGACGTGTGCGCACTGCTACCGTGAATGTTCACTTCGTTGGCAGGAGGTCTCATGCCCACAGGCCCAAAGCACCAACGCTTTGTCTTCGTCGAGTTCAACGAAGACGGGCAGGAGAGCGGCTATTGCGAAGACTGCCGTTGCATGATCGGCGAAGACCATGACGGCGACGGAGGCAGCGAGTCGCTAAGTGTGCATGACGCGGCAGACATCTGGCTGTCGAAGGGGATGGACGAGGACTGCACGTTCGGCTACAGCGACTGTGAGTTGAAGCGCGCCGCTGGTCTCAGTTGACCTACGACTAGGGTCTGTTTCGTAAGTGGATCAAGGTCTGCCGTGATCCACTCTTGGGGCGTCGAGATCTGACGAGCGAGCAATGGACCAGGCTGGAGCCGTTGTTGCCAGTGGGCAAGAAGCCGGGTCGGCCTCCGGTCTGGTCCAAGCGGCAGCTGATCAACGGCATACGCTGGCGGACGCGGACCGGTGCGCCCTGGCGCGACGTTCCCGCACGCTACGGCGAGTGGGAGACCGGCTACGGCCTCTTCCGGCGCTGGCAGCGCGACGGCACCTGGAGCCGGATTCTCACCGAGCTGCAGGCCGAGGCCGACGCGAGAGGTCTGATCACCTGGGACGTGAGTGTGGACTCCACAGTCGCGCGGGCGCATCAGCATGCTGCAGGCGCCCGCAAAAGGGGGATCTGCAGCGGGACAAACCCGGCGGAGTCGCAGTCGAGCCTGCCGACCACGGGCTCGGACGTTCACGCGGTGGACTGACCACGAAGGTGCACTTGGCGGTCGAGCACGGACAGAAGCCGCTGTCCTTCCTGGTCACCGCCGGCCAGCGGCACGACAGTCCCCAGTTCCAGCCGGTCCTGGAGCGCATCCGGGTACCGCGCGTGGGCGTCGGCAGGCCGCGCTGCCGACCGGACCGGGTCCGGGCCGACAAGGCCTACGGGTCCCGAGCCAACCGCGGCTACCTGCGCAGACGCGGCATCCGCTGCACGATTCCGGAGAAGTCCGATCAGATCCGCAACCGCAAGAAGCTGGGCGTCCGCGGCGGTCGCCCGCCGAAGTTCGACAAGGCCGACTACCGCGAGCGCCACGCAGTCGAGTGCGGGATCAACCGCCTCAAGCGTCACCGGGCGGTGGCCACGAGGTACGACAAGCAGGCCGTCCGCTACGAGGCCAGGGTCACAATCGCCGTCATCAACGAGTGGCTGTGATCGCTACAACGATCCGCGATTCTCTGGGCCAGCGTGCGACCCTCCAATCCAGAAGGTCAGCGCCTTCCGTCTACCTCCCAGCGACCGCCGCATCGCATTGACCAGTCGCATCTGCGCCTGAGCCACCTGCGCGCTGGCCTCCCGGAACTCTTCTTCGCCAAGTGGCGTACGGACCGGATCGACTTCTCGCGCGACGCGGTCCAAGAAGTGGTCGACCGACTGACCAAAGCTGTCGGCCTCTCCCGCGACCTCTGCGGGAGCGATCAAGCTGACCCGCGTCAGAACGGCGCTCCACTCGGCCCAGTCGTAGTCCCAGCCGCGACGGTCGGCGTGTGCGCGCTTGATCACCATCGTGAACTTGGCGTAGTGGCTGAGGAGTTCTTGGTAGGCAACCAGCTGCTGATCCCGCGACCACTGATGGTCCTGGCCCCGTCTGGTGACGATCCCGCCCACCAGCACTCCCACGGTCGCCGAGGCCGCTCCAGTAACGGTCGTGATCAGCGCTTCCAGCAAAGCCACCCCAGCCCCCGTGCCCAGCAACTGCCGTTCGATCCGCGATCGGAACATAGCACTGGTGCATGTTGGCGCGTCAGAGCATGCAATGGCCTCGTAGCGGACGATGACATCGGTGGCTGGCCGACGCTTTTGAAACACGCCCTAGCTTGTCTTTTAACCTCCGTCTGCGCCGTACGGCGCAGACGGAGGTTCAGACGGCGCATCAAACCGGCTGACGATCTTTCGGGGTCTGCGGGCGCATCTCCGATATGGCACCGCTTCGGATCACGCGGAAGGGGAGAGCTGTTCGCGCACCCATTCAGGCTCGGGGTTGACCGGCTGGCCCGCCACGACGACAGTCGGCACGGTCTCATTGCCATCGTTGGCGGCTCTCACCGCTGCCGCTCCAGCCAGGAGATGACCGGCCGGCCGGCGACCGCGCTGGCACTGCGTGCGGAGGCGGACCGCCTTATGACCGAGTTGAGGGAGGCGGGCGCTCCTCCCCGCACACCACTTGCGGGTGGGAGGGCCTTTTCAGTGCGGTAGGGGCCGTATAAGATCATCAACGCATTCGCACTCTCATTCGATGGTGCTGGTAGCACAGCGGCTTTGCTGTGCCTCATGGGGGGAATCGTTTTGATGCTCAAGCGCGCTGTCGGCAAGGCTGCATGTGGCGTGGCGTTTGCCTCAGCTGCCGTGCTGGGTACGGCTGGGACGTCGTTCGCTTCGACCAATGGTCAGGAGTTCCTGTTCCACGACCGTATCGGCTCGGTGTACTCCATCCGCCTAACCGGCGTGAACCAGAACGGTGACTACGTCTCGGGCTGCTTCCAGACGCCGAACACTGACAACTACATCAGCAACTGGTGGTGGAAGGGGCAGGTTCGGGTGGAGACCTGGTACACCAGCAACTGCACCGGCAACTACGTCGTCAACTCCGACTCGGTCTACGTCGACCCGGTCAACCCCAACGGCGACTGGTTCTACTACACCGACTGACGCGCTTGAAGCACTTGGCCCCCACCCCGCCCACCCTCGGCGGTTTCTAGGGATCGTCGCAACACATGATCGGTTGTGTCAGACGGCGAGCAGTCTATGCAGACGCTCGGCTGGGGTTTCCCAGCCGAGCGTTTTGCGTGGGCGGCCGTTGAGCTGGGCGGCGACGGCGTCCAGGTGCTCGCGGCTGTGGACGGACAAGTCGGGAAGTACTGCCGCAGCAGGCCGTTGGTGTTTTCGTTGGAGCCGCGCTGCCAGGGGCTTGCCGGGTCGCAGAAGTAGACCTGGATGTCCGTGGCGACGGTGAAGCTGTGGTGGGCGGCCATTTCGGAACCCTGGTCCCAGGTCAGGGACCGCTTGAGGTGCGGTGGCAGCCTGTGTGCGGTCTCCGTCCAGGCGTCTCGGACGCTGGCGGCGGTGTGGTCGGTGGGCAGGTGGAGGAGCATCACGTAGTGGGTGCTGCGTTCGACGAGGGTGCCGATCGCCGAGCCGCTGTTCTTGCCGATGATGAGGTCGCCTTCCCAGTGGCCGGGCACGGCCCGGTCGTCCGCTTCGGCGAGGCGGTCGCTGATCATGACCATGGGATCGGTGAAGCGCGGCTGTCGACAGTTGGCCTGGCGGTGGGGCTTGCGGCGGGCGCGTCCGGTGCGCAGGGCGCCGGCCAGCTCCTGGCGCAGTGCTCCGCGTCCTTGCACGTAGAGCGCCTGGTAGACGGTTTCGTGGACCACGTGCATCTCCGGCCGGTCGGGGAACTGTCTGCGCAGAGCGTGGCAGATCTGTTCCGGGCTCCACCGCTCGTCCAAGCCGGTCTGAACGGCGGCCCGCAGCGTGGGGTTCTGGCTGATCTTCCGGGGCTTGGGGCGGGGACGGCGGTCATCGGCGCGGGCCTGGGCGGCGAAGGGACGGTACTGGCCGTTGACGGGGTGCCGGTTGCGGCGGATCTCCCGGCTGACGGTGGAGGGACTGCGGCCCAGTTCGGCGACGATCGCGCGGACCGTCGGCTTCTCCAGGAGTCGGTCGGCGATGTAGATCCGGTCGGCTTCACGCAGGTACCGGGACACACCAGAAGGCGGCACCACCGGTCTGGCCGGTGGTGCCGCCTTCTGCCGACCAGAGGGGTTCCGGCCGTTACGCCATCGCTTTCCCGTGCGGAGGTTGACGCCGACGACCCTGGCCGCCTCCGTGTAACTCACGCCTTGCTGCACGAGCCGGAAGTATTCCTCCCGCTCACGAGTCAGCTTCCTGCGGCCCTGAGCCACCGCCCGTGTCCTGCGGATCTCGAACATCGCACCCCTTGAGCTGGGGTGTTGCGACGATCGCTAGAACCTAAGCTCTGGCCGGCGCGGGGGCCTTTGCGCTGAGGGGGCGCTCCGGGTAGGGAGCCCCTCAACTGAAATGCCCCCCCGCCGGCCCGTGACCGCAGAACCCTCTCCCGCGTTCCTTGATCGCAAGTCCGGGAACCCGGGGGCAGGCCAATGGCCAGCGTGGGGGACGCTCTGGAGGAGGCGGACGCCCGTCACTTCACCCGCCCGGTACCGAAGTCCGCCCCGGCCCTACTAGCTTGATCTTTAACGGCCGACGTCGAATAGTGCCTCGAACTTGATCACTCGGTGCGGTAACCGCCGTACGCCAAAGCGGCCTTCGTCTGAACATGTGCTCCGACCAAGGAACACACACGTCCAGCACGAAGGCCGTGAAGATGAGTCTGTTGCATCACGATGCCCGGCAAGAGCCGTTGGCGGACCTGTCATGCTTCCGGGGCGAGTTCTACTCCTGTCTCACCGCTCGTTCGGATGCGGTGTTCGAGCTGGCCGACGCCCTTCTGTGCGGTGACGGGCCGGTGAGGTCGCTGGCCGAACTGTCTCTGGTGGGCGAACACCGCCGTGGTCATGGCGCTCTACACCGCCCTCGCCCGCGGCAGGGTTGATACCGGCCGTCTGCGGCGGGCCCTGGCCGCGGTGCCACTGCCGCGGGCCGTCGACGGCCGGCTGGTCCTGGCCATCGACATCACCTGCTGGCTACGCCCCGATGCCCACACCTCACCGCAGCGGATCCTGTGTCACACCTACGGCCGTGGCAAAGACCAGCACATCCCTGTGCCCGGCTGGCCGTACTCGATCATCTGCGCGCTCGAGCCAGGTCGCAGTTCCTGGACCGCACCTTTGGACGCGCTTCGCCTGGCCCCCGGGGACGACACGGCCACTGTCACCGCCCGACAGCTGCGTGACCTGCTCCGCCGGCTGATCACCGCCGGGCAGTGGCAGGAGGGCGACCCCGACGTCCTCGTCATCGCGGACGCCGGATACGACGCACCCCGTCTTGCGTTCCTGCTCGAAGACCTGCCGGTCCAGGTGCTCGCCCGGATGCGCTCAGACCGGGTCCTGCGCCGGGCTGTCCCGCCCCGCCAGCCCCACACGATGGGCCGCCCACCTCGGCACGGCGGCGAATTCGTCTTCGGGCAGCCCGACACCTGGGGCGTCCCGGACACCGAAACGGTCACCGACACACGTCTTTACGGCACCGCCAGGGCCCGCTCCTGGGACCGGCTGCACCCCAGGCTCACCCACCGCTCCTCCTGGGCCACCGCCGACGGCACCCTCCCGGTCGTCGAAGGCACGTTGATCCGCCTGGACATCGGCCACCTGCCCAGCGGAGCAACACCGAAGCCGGTCTGGCTGTGGTGGTCAGGCACCGACGCCACCCCGGCAGTCGCCGACCGTCTCTGGCAGGCCTACCTGCGGCGCTTCGACATCGAGCACACCTTCCGCCTGTTCAAACAGACCCTCGGCTGGACCTCCCCAAAGATCCGCACGCCCGAGGCCGCCGACCGCTGGACCTGGCTCATCCTCGCCGCCTACACCCAACTCCGCCTCGCCCGCCTCCTCGCAGCCGACCGGCGCCGCCCCTGGGAGCAACCCAGCTCTCCAGACAGGCTCACTCCCGCGCGTGTCCGCCGCGACTTCCGGCACATCCGCCCACAGACCGCCCGCCCGGCCAGAGCACCGAAACCCACCCGCCCCGGACCCGGACGACCAGCGGGCCGAAAGAACACCCGCCCCGCACCCCGCCACGACGTGCACACACCCAAGAAGACACAGCCAGCAGAACGACAAAAGAAGAGGTCAACCACCCCAAAGCCCCGCCGCACAGGTTAGAGATCAAGCTAGTACTGCAACGGTCTTTGCCGTGACGGTGGGGCAGGTGGGTCGTTGGGCTGGTCGTGGGTGGGGAAGTTGCTGAGGCCCAGTCGTGGGCTGGTGAACTGAAGGCTCTGCACGAGCGGTTTGTGCATCGTTTCTCCGGATCGGAGCCGCGTGAGACGGCGCTTGCCTATATGCAGGGGCTGATCGCTCCGCTGGAACGGAAGAACGGCTGGACGCTGGCGGAGGAGGCCGGGTACGCGGCACCGGACCGGATCCACCGGCTGCTGAACCGGATCGACTGGGACGCGGATGAGGTTCTCGACGACGTGCGGGAGTACGTGGTCGAGAACCTCCGCGATCCGGATGCGGTGCTGATCGTGGACGACACTGGGTTCTTGAAGAAGGGCGACCGGTCGGCCGGTGTCCAGCGGCAGTACTCCGGCAGGGCCGGTCGGACGGAGAACTGCCAAGTCGGAGTCTTCCTCGCCTATGCGGCCGGCCGTGGCCGCACCCTGATCGACCGACGTCTCTACCTGCCGGCGTCCTGGACCGAGGACCGGGACCGGTGCAGGCGGCGGGCATCGACGACACGGTCGTCTTCGAGACCAAGGTCGCCACCGCCAGGGCGATGGTCCGCCGGGCCATCGCGGAGAAAGTCCCGTTCAGGTGGGTGACCGCGGACGCGGCCTACGGTTTGTCCAAGAGCTGGCGCAACGCACCATGTCCTGGCTCGCCGGATGCCGCCGCCTCCACCGCCGCTACGAACGCAAAGCTGAACACTTCCTGGCCTTCACCAGCATCGCCTGCACCCTCATCTGCTACCGCAGACTCACCAAATGAGATGGCCTCTTACTGATCATTTCAGAATGATTTGCGGAGCCGTCGAAGGCAGATGATGCTGCAGGCGAGTTCGAGTAGTCCCTGGTGGAGGTCGGCTCGTTGCTCGTAGCGGACACGGAGTCGTTTGAACTGATGGAGCCAGGCGAAGGTCCGCTCGACGACCCAGCGGGTGCCGCCAAGGCCGGAGCCGTGGGCAACGCCGCGTCGGGCGATCAGGGGTCTGATGCCGCGTTTCCGCAGCAGGTGGCGGTACTTGTCGTAGTCGTAGCCCCGGTCGGCGAAGAGCCGTCTGGGTCGGTTGCGGGGAGGTCCGCGCACCCCTCGGATGCGGGGTATCGCGTCCAGCAGGGGGATCAACTGGGTGATGTCGTGCCGGTTCCCACCGGTCAGGGAGACGGCCAGGGGCGTGCCGTGGCGGTCGACGATCAGATGGTGCTTGGAGCCGGGGCGACCGCGGTCGACGGGCGAAGGACCGACGTGAGCCCCCCTTTGAGGGCCCTGATGTGGGAGCCGTCGATGGCCGTATCGTCCATGTCCAGCAGGCCGGTTGCCCGCAGCTCGGCTAGGAGTGCCTCATGAAGGCGAGGCCAGACGCCAGCCTCGGTCCAGTCCCGCAGCCGACGCCAGGAGGTTACCCCCGAGCAGCCGACGACCTGGACTGGGACGTCGCACCAGGCCACACCCTTGCGTAGCACGTACACGATGCCCGCCAGCGCAACCCGGTCCGGCACAGGCAGCCGTCCGGGATGACGGTGGCGTCGGGGCGGCCGCTCTGGCAGGAGTGGAGCTATTCGCTCCCACAGGTCGTCGGAGACAAGATCGATAGACACCAGCCGGACCCTGCCCAGAAGGACCTTCACCCACCAGCCGACACGCCGATCTCACCTGAAGTGCTCATCGGCCCTCTTCCGGCGCTGACCGCCGGTCGGCGAGGCGATCCTGGTCGGCGGCGTTGCCGGCGCGAGCCTCGGTGCGGTGCCCCCGTGCCAGGTAGTCGCGGACGATCAACTCGACGGCGTCCTGCGGGCTCCTGGTACCGGCCAGCAGCATGACCTCGATGGCCAGATCGCTGTCCAGGCTGATGGTGACCTTCGCCATGACACCTCCTGAAGGGTTCCCCGCGGAGCCTATCCAAGCGGCTAACGGTCGGCGATGGGTAGGTTGCTGGACCTGGGAAAGAGGGACGGGGCCGGAAAACCGGCCGGTCGCGAACGGCTCATTCTGTAACGAGCTCTTAGTAGGTTCCTCGCCAGGTGGGTGTCGTCAGGATCGGAAACCAACAGGGCTCCTGTGCCAGTGAGTTGAGACCGTCGAACACCTCCCTCAACGGCACGGGAGCCTTGTCCGTTGCGTACGTCTACGTCGTCACCCGATCAGAGGCCACACTGAAAAGCCTCAGTAACCATCGTCGCCCTGCCGGCCACCCCCGAGGCCGCACGCCCATCGATGCCCACCGGCCCCGACGTCGTCCCGCTTAGGGCCTGTCCGACGAGTCGAGTGACTCGCCTGGCGGTGGCTCGTTCCGGCTGATGTGGGGCGGGGTGATCTATCGGACGACGAGTGGGCTCGACTCGAACCGCATCTGCCCAAGAACCTTGGACGGGGCGGACGTTGGCAGTGTCACCGGCGCGTGATCAACGGGATTCTGTTCCGGCAGCGCACTGGCCTGCCGTGGCGTGATCTTCCGACCCGCTTCGGGAAGTGGAAGACGGTCTATGACCGGCATCGCAGGTGGTCCGCGGATGGCACGTGGGAGAGTAGTCTCCTGCGGACGGTCCAGGCCGACGCCGATGTCGAGGGGCGGATCGACTGGAGTGTGGTGAGCGTGGATTCGACGGTCTGCCGCGCCCATCAGCATGCGGCCGGGGCTCATCACCGCTTGCCCCGGGTGCTGGGGCGCTGGCGCCGTCCCGCCGAACATCGCCCCGATGAGGCGCTCGGCCGTTCACGGGGTGGCCTCACGACGAAGATTCACCTGGCGAGTGACGGCAGCTGCCGCCCATTGGCCGTGCTGATCACCCCCGGTCAGTGGGGTGACGCGCCACAGTTGATCAAGGTTCTCGATCGCGTTCGTGTCCGGCGCCCCACTGGCGGTCACCCGCGGACGCGACCGGACCGCGTGTGTGGCGATAAGGCGTACAGCTCCCGCCGGAACCGCCGCTATCTGCGGCGACGCCAGATCAAGCACACCTTCCCCGAGCCGAAGAATCAGAAGGTCAACCGCCAGCGGCGCGGTAGCCACGGCGGGCGGCCGACCGGCTTCGACAGCACTACCTACAAAAGGAGGAACGAAGTCGAGCGTTGCTTCAATGCGTTCAAGGGCTCCAGAGCAGTGGTGACCCGCTACGACAAGAGGGCCTACGTCTTCCACGGCACGGTCACTCTTGCCGCGATTCGGCTGTGGCTCCGCTACTGATATCAGCCACTGCAGCGGATGCCCCGGTAGTTGGCTCAGTCGTCGGCCGCGACGACGAGGGTGATCTGCCCAGCCGAGCGGTCGATGAGCACGAACTCGTGGAAGTAGTCGTGCACACGTCCCCAGTCGTGAATCGCCTCATCACCGAGCTCGCTGAGGTAGTAGATGCCATCGGCTGCAGCCAGGCGGTCGAACACCTCCCGCTGCAGATCTGCCTCCAGCTCGGTGGGCACGTCCCACAGCGGATCCACCCGCTCCCGCAGGATCTGCACGGCCTTCTCCTGGCTGATGGGCCCGTAGAGGTCGGGAGTGATCAACCGCAGCCAATACGGACCATGCCTGGGCCCGCCCGGCAGCACTCCACCACCTGCATAGTCGTCCCGGAACTGCTCATGCCCAATCAGTGCGGCAAGCAGCCCTCTATCGTCCAGGGCCCCCGCGGAGAAGCGGAGCCGCTTGATATCGACCCACCGAAACCCGTGCTCCTTCGGATCCGGGACGTAGTGTCGAAAATTGATGAAGGCGCTTCCCTCGTGAGCGAGCCCGTTGTCCATGGCGCCAGCCTAGAAGGCAGGCAAGGGGACCCCGCCGACCCACCGGATAGCCCCTAAGCCGTGGGGACGAGCATCGACGTGACATCGATCAGCACGTACTGTCGCGTTGGCGATCTTGTGGCGGGGTCCTGTCGCCTCGCTGACTGGCGAGCGCAGCGCGGGCGACCGCGCGGGCAATGTGCTTCGTCAGCTGGCCAGGATCACGGAGGCGACCGTCCGCCATCCCGCGTCGGTACGGGCGGCCAGGTAGAGCACACGGACACGCTGGAACTCCCGCCCCTGGCTGTCCTGGCGCGCCCAGGTCACCTCGATTTGCGCGGCCCGCTCGTTGAGCACGCGTACCACCGGGTCGAGGGCCTTGCTGCCGCCGTAGTCGGCGTCGCGCAGTGCGCGCAGCTCGTGTGCGAGTCCCTGGGAGAGCGCCTCGGTGGAGGTGAGAGCGGTGTGGGCCGTGCCCGTGGTCATGCTGATCGGCACCGAGAAGTAGTCGAGGAGCGGCGCGGGATCGGTGCTCCCCTTTGCTGCCAGTCCGATGAACGTCTCGACGTAGCTGTCGAACCATGCCTGTGCTTCGTTCGCGACGGCGGCCAGATCGGTGTGCGTCATGATTTCGTGACCCTTCTTGCAGAGATTTCAGGTGCAGGCTTCTTGGAGGGGAGTGCGCTATGCCGTCGTGTCACCGGTTCGCGAACGCGTTGGTGCCGGTCAGCTGGGCGGACAGGGTCCACAGGCGTGCGGCCTGTTCGGGGTCGACCGCGTAGGGCCGTACTCCGGGTGCGTCGTCCTGGGAGAGAGGGGCGATGTCGCAGTCGTTCAGGTAGACGCCGCCGGTGTGGGCCAGCTGCGGGGAGGTGGCCGCCCAGACCTGGGTAGCGGCACCCTGTTCGGGGGTCTTGAAACTGGGGGCCGTGTTGCCCTGGTCGTCGATCCAGCCGAAGGCGATCATCTCCTCGCGGGTCATGTGCCGCTGGAGCGGGGTCATGACGGCACCGGGGGCGACGGCGAAGGCCCGGACCTGGTGCTCGCGGCCGAGCGCGTCGAGGTGGACGGCGAACAGCGCGATCGCGGTTTTGGACTGTCCGTAGGCGACGGCCTTGTCATAGTCGTTTGCGAACATGACGTCGTCCCAGCGGATCGGCGAATAGCGGTGTCCGGCAGAGCTGAGCGCGACCACGCGCGCGCCGCCGTCGGCCGCCAGGGCGGGCCACAGCCGGTTCGTGAGTGTGTAGTGGCCCAGGTGGTTGGTGGCGAACTGCGCCTCCCAGCCGGGTCCGAGGCGGGTCTCGGGCAGGGCCATCACGCCGGCGTTGTTGATGAGGATGTCGATGCTGCGGCCGCTTGCCAGGAACTCGTCCGCGAAGGTGTGCACGCTGGCCTGGTTGCCCAGGTCGAGACGGCGCACCTCGACCCCGTCCAATTCGGTGAAGGCTTCCGCGGCCGCTTCCGGGCGGCGGACGGCTGCGACGACAGTCGCGCCGGCGCCCCGCAGGGCGCGTGTGGTCTCCAGCCCCAGTCCGGAACTACCGCCGGTCACGACTGCGAGCTTTCCGGTGAGGTCGAGGCCGGCCAGGACGTCGGCCGTGGTGCTGCGGGCCCCGAAGCCGGAACCGATGGGCTGCTGTGCTGTCATGATCGCCATTCCTTGCGCGTGAAGCGTCACGGTCAACGCCGTAACCGGGGAGTTCCCCGGTTAGTCATGACGCTAACCGGGGAACTCCCCGGTTGTCCAGATAGACTGATCCCCTGACGAAGGGAGCAGCCTTGACCACCAAGCCGAGCGTGTTGCGCGCCGATGCCCGCCGCAACCGCGAGCGCATCCTCGAAGCGGCCGTACGCGCCTTCTCCGAGAAAGGCCCGGACGTCGCGATCGACACCATCGCCAAAGCCGCGGGCGTCGGCTCGGCCACGCTCTACCGCCACTTCCCCACACGCGAGGCACTCATCGAGGCGGCCTACCGCAACGAGCTGGCCCGTGTCTGCGACAGCGCCCCGAACCTCCTCGCCAACCATGCGCCGGACCGGGCGATCCGCCTGTGGATGGACGACTTCATCGACTACCTCACTGCCAAGCAGGGCATGGCGGACGCACTGCGGGCCGCGGCCGCATCCGGTGCGGACCCCTTCGCCGAAACCCTCGACAAGCTCGCCACCGCGCTGGGCACCCTGCTGCACGCCGGCGCCGACGCCGGTCTCCTGCGCCCGGGCATCGACCCGTTCGATGTCGGCTTCAGCCTGGCCGGCATCGGGCTGATCACCAGCGCTCCCGACCAGCGCGAACGGGCCGGACGCCTCCTCGACCTGCTCCTCGACGGCCTCCGGTACGGAGCGGACGGATCGGCGTCCAGCTCGTGACCCGGCTTTGGCCGCAATCCTCGCCGGCTTTGTGACGTCAGCGGTCCAGCAGCCCCGACCGCGTTGCGGAGCGCGAGCCACTGACGCGGGTCAGGAAATGCGAAACAGGCACTGAATCGGTTTCGGACCCATCGGACAGGCCCTAGACGGACTCCCTGAACGATCCCGTCGCACCGTTACCGATCATCAGGGCCCGGCGGCCGGCGGCCGCCGGGCCCTCGCACAACGCTCCCCGCCCTCCCCACTTCCTTCAAGACCCAACGAAATGGAGGGAGGAGCGGCTCTGGCCGATTTCACGGCTCTGTCCGCAGTTCCGTGAACGCGCCCGTTCGTAGGGACTGCCCTACCCCCGTTTCGGGGGCTCACCGTAGTGCCTGGGGCCGGAGGGGCGTGATCCGCTAGCTCGTACGGAAAACGTGCGACAGAAGGTGGACGAGTGAAGGCTCGGATCGGGTATTTCGCATGGATCGCAGGTGTGGTGCAGTTTTTTGCGATCCACTGCATCGTAGAGTCAGCCTGGGCGAGACCGTACAGTTGGGCGCGGAACAATATCAGTGACTTAGGCAACGCTCACTGTGGCATGCAGCAGGAACCCGAGCCTCGGTATATCTGTTCGCCTGAACACGTCCTGATGAACATCTCGTTCATAGCCCTGGGAGCACTGCTCGTTGTCGGCGCTGCCCTGACTGGTCCCATGTGGCGCCGAGGCGCGACCGCCGCCATCGCTCGGTTTCTACTGGCCGGTGCTGGTCTGGGTTTTGCACTCGCCGGGCTGGCGCCTGCGGACGTCCACGAGAACCAGCACGTCCTGGGTGCCTTGCTCATCATGGGAACGGGCAACATCGGCCTTCTGCTGGCGGGAGTCGGCCTGTCGATCCGTGTTCCGGGTCCACTGCGCTGGGCCACCAGTCTGCTGGGAATCACGGCGGTCATGGCCCTGGGGCTCTTCCTTTCCCACCACTACCTGGGACTGGGTATGGGAGGCATGGAGCGGGTCGCGGCGTTTCCGCTCCTGGTGTGGACGCTGGCTGTCGGCACCCGTGGCCTTTTCCATCAGGCAACCCGTAGGCACGACGCGGGAAGTTCCGTGACGCTCATGGCTGAGTGAGGATGCGGGTCCGGAGGAGTTCGAACGAGGCGCGGCCATACATCGCTCGCCTGAGCGTTTTCACCCGGTTCACATGGCCTTCGACCACTCCCGAGCTCGACGACAACGTGAGTCCGGCGGTGACGGCATCGAGATCCTGGCGGAGAAAGCCGGCGAAGCCCTTCATCGGCTTCGGTGCGTCCTGTTCGGCCTGCCGGATCCACTCCAGGAGGAGGTATCCGCGCTGGTGGCGGACCAGGTCGGCGAAGGCGCGGGCGAGGTCGCAGGCCCGGGTGATGTCCGGGCAGGCGAGCCGGACTTGAAGGAGGCACTCGGTCTCGCTGTCGGCGAGGGTCTCGCGGGGCCGCATGATCCAGGAGGTGATCTTGCAGGGGCTGGGAGTGTCGGCCCGCACCGGGTCGGCCGTGCCAGCCCGTAGGGCGGCAAGGTGCTTGCGCACAACCTGGCGGCTGCCCCGGTGGCCGCGGGCCTGGATCTCCAGGAACAGCCGGGTGCCGCCAACCTGGCCTTGTGCCTCGGTGAAGCGGGCATTGAGATACGCCTTGAACGGCTCAAGGACGCCGTTGGGGCGGCGTTCGCGGGCCGAGGCAAGCAGCTGGTCGAGGTCGGTGTCGCGGAAACGGCGGACGGTCTTGCCGTCGAGGTTCAGCCGACGGGCGATCACGCTGATCGTCCAGCGTTTCTCCAGCAGGCGGTGGATGTCCTGGTAGCGGTGGCGGGTGCGCTCGATGATCTGGGTGCGGGGCAGTTCCGCGGGCGGTAACAGCATCGGGGGCACCTCAGGCCCCTCAGGCACTTCGGCCACTTCGGTCGCCGACTCCTCCTCAGCGCGTTTGCGCAGGCAGTCGCGGTGCTGGTGGCAGGTCGTCTCCACCGCGGCGGACAGGTTCTGTAACAGGTGCCAGCGATCAGCGACTTCGAGGGCATCGCGGGCTTCCCTGACCGCCTTCGTGTAGGCGGTCGCCCGGTCCCGGCAGATGATCTCCGCGTCGGGATGGTCCGTGAGCCAGGCCGCGAAGGTCTCGGAGGTGCGGTCGGGCAGCACGTCCACGACCCGGCCGGCCTCGACGTCGACCAGCACGGTGCCGTAGGTGCAGCCCTTGCGGAAGGCGAACTCGTCCACCCCCAGCACCCGCGGGGCACGGTCCGGTACCTGACGGCGCCGTCAGCAGGCTGGGTAACCGCGTCCGGCCCGCGGTCAGCCGCAGTCGGCGGCACAGCCGTGCGGCGGGACGGCCGCCGAGCTCGATCGCGATCGACCGCAGCCGGCACGCCAGCCCGGTGCTCGAACGGCGGCAGCGCGCGGACAGACCCGGTACCTGCTCGACGAACGTCGTGCGGGAACAGCTCCCGCGGTCGCAGAAGTACCGGCGCACCCGCAGCCGGACGATGACCCGGCGCGAGCCCAACGGCCGTTCGTCCAAGGTGCGTTGATACGTGCTGTGCAGGCGGCGGGTCCGCTTGCGGCAGTTCGGGCACCGGCCTGGGCGGGCCGTCGACACCGCCTCCACCACCAGGACGTCCAAGGAGTTGCTCACCCCCTCCACCCGCACATCGATCCCGGGAAACAGCACATCCTCAACCGTCTCGCTCACCACGGTAGGAAGTACGCTACCGAAACGATCCCGCGTTCCTGCCCCTGACCTGGGGATTCGCGGAACGGCGGCCAGAACCGTGAAATCGGCCAGGGCTGCTCGTCGTTCCTCAGGCAATTGACCGCCCAAGTTGGAGTAGGGGCGGCCGTCCTCGGACCAGTCGGCCATTGCTGTCAGGGCCGCCTGCGGCGCTGCTGTGCGATGAGCGGCGCGCTCCGAACGGCTTCGCCTGGGCGGGCCGACGTGCCGAATCCGGGGTGAGCCGAGGTGGTGGGCGATCGGAAGGGACAGCAGTCGGCAGGAGGCGGGGGTGCCGGGCTTGTTCTTGAATGGTTACTCATGTATTTTCGTGTCATGCCCCGACCGCGAGAGTTCGAGCCCGATGCCGTACTGGACCAGGCCATGCTGCGGTTCTGGTGGCAGGGCTATCGGGCCACCTCCATCGAGGATCTCGTGAGAGCGACCGGAGTGAAGCCCGGTAGTCTCTACAGCGCGTTCCCCGGCGGCAAGCGCACACTGTTCCTGAAGTCGCTCGAGCGCTATTCCAGGTTGGTCGTTCCTCAGAAGCTGGGCGAGCTGGCGGCGCCCGGCGCCTCACTGGCCGCGCTGCGTGGCTACTTCGACGGACTGGTGAGCGACCTGCTCAGTCCGGAGGGGCGGCAGGGGTGCCTGCTGGTGAACACCGCGATCGAGAACGCGGCCGAGGACGACGAGGCGGCAGCCGTCGTGCGCGGCCATCTGGCCCGCCTGGAGCAGTGCATGACCACGGCTCTTCGCAACGCCCGCGAGGCCGGCGAGGTGCGCGCCTCGGTGGATCCGGTCGGCAGTGCGAAGCTGCTTGTCGCGACGTGCCAGGGGCTGATGGTCGTGGGGAAGGCCAATCCCGACGAGACGGTACTGCGCGCCATCGTCGACAACGCCTTCGCAACCCTCACCTGACGGCTCCACCCCGGGCCACCGCAAGCGGTGGCTCTTTTTTCGGACCCAATAGTTGAACACCTATTCAAGAATAGAGTCTGATCAATGAAGGCCATCGTCATCTCCGCCTACGGCGGCCCCGAGGTTCTGCACATCGCCGACCTGCCCGACCCCGTGCCCGCATTCGGAGAGGTGCTGATCCGGGTCAAGGCATTCGGCCTCAACCACGCCGAGGCATACATGCGCGCGGGCACCTGGGGTGATGTCGCGGCCGTCCCGGGGATCGAGTGCGCCGGACTGGTCGAGGCCGACCCCTCGGGCCGACTCGCCCCCGGAACTCGAGTCGTGGCGATCCTCGGCGGCATGGGCCGCACCCGAAACGGCAGCTACGCCGAGCTGGTCACCGTACCGGCCACCAACGTGGTGGCGGTGAACTCGTCACTGGGATGGGCCGAACTGGCGGCAGTGCCCGAGGTCTACGCGACAGCGTGGAACGGCCTGTTCGGCAACCTCGGTCTGCGCCCCGGCCAGCGGGTCCTGGTGCGCGGAGCGACATCCTCCCTCGGCCAGGCAGCCGTCAACCTCGCCGTCGAGCATGCCGCGAGAGTACTCGCGACCACCCGCAACCCCGCGCACGCGCCGCTGCTGAAGGAACTCGGCGCCGAGGACGTCCTCGTCGACGACGGTGACCTGGCCGCCCAGGTCAACAGAGGCAACCGCACCGTTGACGCGGTGTTCGATCTCGTCGGCAACAGCGTCCTGCGCGACTCCCTGGCCACGGTCCGCGCCGGAGGCCGGGTCTGTCAACTAGGTTTCCTCGGGGGCTTCGAGCCGGTACGCGACTTCAACCCGATCACCGATCTCCCCACCGGCGTGCAGCTCAGCTTCTTCGGCAGCGCCTTCGTCCTGGGCAGCCCCGATTTTCCGCTCGCTGACGTCCCATTGGACGCGATCTACGCCAAGGTCGAGTCAGGAGTCCTGCCGGCAAGGCCGGCACGGATCTTCCGTTTCGACGAGATCGTCGAAGCGCACCGGGTCATGGAAGCAGGTGAGGCGCTGGGCAAGATGGCCGTCATCGTCGACTGAGACTGAGACACCCGCCCTCCCTTCCCAGAGCCGGCTGGCCGACCAGCTGGCATGGCCAGACCAACCCGCCTGCGCCTTGTGGCGCAGACAAGGAGCGCACATGTACTCGATGCCATGCCGAAGTTCGCGCGGCCCGGCGCGAAGAAGGCCATCGAGGACATCTGCAACGCCGAGGACTGCGACCACGCAGAGGTGGCGGTCAAGACGTTCGTCAAGCCCTGTGGCACGAAGTTCCCCACACGGTCAGGATGATCACCGCCTTCCTGGCCTGGCACTGGACCCATCTGCGGACCACGAATCCGATCGAGCCGACGTTCTCCAGCGTCCGGGTGCGGACCAAGGTCACACGCGGGTTCGGCTCCCACACCGCTGCCCTGGCCATGGTCTTCAAGCTCATCGAGTCCGCCCAGCAGCGATGGCGGGCGGTGAACGCACTCCATCTCGTCGCTCTCGTCCGTGCAGGAACCGGCTTCGAACGCGGCCATAGGCCGAGGGTCCCCAGGCGGACACGGCGTGACAGCCCCGGGCGTGTCCTTTCAGTGGCCGTCAGTGCATGTTGAGGCGGCTGCTCCAGGCACCACTCCAGCCGCCACGCCAGATGGCCAGTCCTGCATAGGTGAAGGTGCAACCGACACCGACGCCCCAGTCGTCACCTTCGTACCGGACGGCGGGGTCAGCCAAGGCGGATCGGAGGCCGTCGAGAGGAATCACGGCCACCCAACCGTGATCCCGCTGAACGGAAGAGCGGCGCGGCACCAGGCGGGGTCCCTCTGCCTGACTGTGGCGCCCGGTCATGGCCGCTGCTGAACGTTAGGCGGGTGCCTCCCGGGGCGTGACTGGACTCTGGCCTTGCCCACGCGTCCGAAACGGACGACACGGACGCGGACCTGATGGTCGCTGATCTCGTACATCACGCGGTAGCGGGCCACGTGGAGGCGGGGCAGGTGGGCGCTACGGGGGCGGGGGTTGTCGGCGTGGCGGTCGACGACGGTGAACGGAGGCCTCCGTCCTGCGGGGGCATCCCCGCACGTGCGGGGATGTTCCGCTGAGCGCACCTCCCAAGCCGAACGACGTGAGATCCGCCGCTGGCAGCAGGAGGCGGTGTGAGTGAACTCTGGATCGAGCAGGGCGGCTGGTGGGTGGCGCTTCCCCGGCGCCATCGCCGCCGACTGGGGACTCATCGACCCTGACGACCCCGATGACCCGCCCTTTCCAGAGCTGACGCCCATCGAGAAGTCGCTCACCATCCTGGGCCCCCCACCTCGGCAAACGAGCCGCTCTACCGCCCCTGAGCCACTCCCGCACCAAAAGGAGTACCGTCGTCGGGAAACGCCCTCCCTGGCTGCTGTCTGCGGCACATGCCGCCAGTCGCTCTGGGAATCTGAGCTCGCCGCCGGCCGCTGGGTATTCACCCGCTGCACCGATCTCATGTCTGCTCGCCTCTGCTGCTGTGATCCAGGGCGGGAGAAACCGGATTACGGTTGCGGGGTCAGCTCGGCCATGCGACCCCACCCATGCTGGTCGGGAGCGTTCACATTGATGATCTCGGGAGTCTCGGCGATGGCGGCGGCCATTGTGGCGAGCCCTGCAGCGAAGTGGTCGGACTGTACGTGGGCCGCTCCAGCGGCGTCATCCTCGAACGCCTCCAGCAGCGTGAACTTGGTCGGGTCGTCGACACTGCGAGACCAGTCGTAAAAGAGATTGCCCGGTTCCGCGCGGGTCGCCTCGGTGAAGGGACCCACGAGAGAAAGCCACTCCTCGGCGTGCTCCGGACGGACGGTAAAGCGTACGGCGATGAAAATCATGGTTCCACGATGCTGCGTGCGGCAGCCTGCTGCCAGCCGAGGTCAGGCTCATTCCGACGGTGTCGGAAACGCCGCCGCAGCCAGGGTGAGGAGGGAACTGACCTCGCCCTGGCGGCGCGGGAAATCCTGTAGGGGGAGTGAGACAGACAGGGCGTGGTCGGGGCGGCCGGGCAGTGGCACGGCGAGACAGGTGTAGGCCGGGTCCGCCTCACCGACGGAGACCGCGACACCCCGGTTCCGGACGCTTACGAGTTCTGCCTCGAAGCGTTCCTCGTTGGTGATGGTGCGCTCGGTGAGGCGTGCCATCCCGTGGGCGGCGAGGTAACGCCGCCTCGCGGTCCGGGAAAGCGAGGCGAGCAGGGCCTTGCCGTGGGCGGTGGCGTGTGCCCGGGTCTCGAGACCGGGTGCGAAGGGATGCTGGGTGTCGGTGAGGGGTGCGGTGGTGTCGATGACGGTGATGTGTCCGCCGCGGTATGCGGTGAAGTACGCCTCGGCACCGGTGGTCCGCCGCACGTGCGGCAGCAGCGCGTCGATCGCGGTCCCGGCGCCCAGGTGCCGCTGGAAGGACCGGTGCAGGGATGCAACGCGCGGCCCGGGAGCGTACCCTTGCGGTCCCCGTAGCAGATACCCGCGCGCTGTCAGTGGTCCCAGCAGGTGGTACACGGTCGACAGCGAGCACCCCACACGCCGCGCGAGTGCTTTCGCGCTCAGCGGTCTTGGCGCATCAGCCACCGCGTCCAGCAGGGCCAGCGCGCGGTCCACGGACTGGGGCCCGGACATGGTGTTGATCCTTTCGGCGGGCGTCGGGGCCATGAGGGTAACGCTGTCGCGCACCCTCGGTCCGCTCGCCCTTGAAGACGCTGAACTGCGCCGGGACGGCCACGGGTGACGTCGGAAGCGACGGCTCTCCTCGCGCACCCCTGTGAGTGGGACCTACCGCCGGACAGCGTCACACCCTGCACTGACACCTAAGCCGAGGTCCTGCCGCCGAGCGGCGTCTCCGCTGGCAGTGACGGCAGCGACCAGGCTCTCACCCGCGGGATCCACGAGCGTTGCCCCGGCGTGACCAACAGTCTGGGGGTGGTGAGGCTGTTCGTCAAAAAATGATCACGGACGCTCTTGTGTCACGCCAGGAGGCAACCCCTTCGACTCGTTCAAGCCGACGGCCAGGCTCCGGCCAGTTGCTCACGCGCGGCAGTGGCTTGCCGCTGACCTGCCTGGAACGCGGGCACCCACGCCGATGGGTTTGACGGGTCCGTGCCGAGTGCTGCCGCCGAGGCCTCGTCCGGGAACAGCGGCACCGCCGTCTCCGCGCCCAGCGTGGCCGACGCTGCCTGCCCGGGAGCCTGACGCTCCATCGGCTCCACGACGACCAACCTACGCGCGCCGGCTGCGAGGTCCGCGTTGGCGCCTGCCCGCAGCGCGCCGTCGATGTAGTGGCGCCCGCCGACCGAGACGGGAGGCGCCGCGCCCGGGAACGCACTGGAGGCCGCGACGGCGGCGGCCAGCGGGACGCCGCTGTCGCGATCCCAGACCACCGGCTCGCCGCTTCCAGCGTCCACAGCAGGGATCAGCAGGCGGCACTCGGGCGGCCAGATGTCCGTGCCGACGAGCCGGCGCCGGACCGCGACCAGGGCCTGCTCGGCCTCCGGGTCGGCCGCATCAAGGGCGATCCGCCCGACCTGCCGACGAGCCTCCACCGGCGGCAGGCCGGCACCGAGGACCGCGAAGACCTCACCCATGCGCTGCAGGTCGGCCTGCGGCGGCCGGGGACCGTCACCGCGGTTGTCGGCGGGATCGGCGAAGTGCGCGAGGTCCTGGCCCGTGGCCAGCGCGGCGCCGACGATCGCACCTGCCGAGGTACCGACGATCAGATCCGCCGCGCCCAGGTCGACGCCGAGGCCGCGCAGGCCGTGGGCGAGTCCGGCCATCCAGGCGGTACCAACCAACCCTCCCGGGCCGAGCACGAGCGCGCTGTCCGGTGAATGCATCGTTCCCCCAACCGTTGCTGTGGCGATCTCCACTCTAGGGTGGAGGTGAACGAGGCGAAGGGGCTGCCTGCGGGCATGAAGCCGGGGCGCTCCTGTTCAGGCCGCTGCGGCAGACCGCCGAGTCGATCGACCAGACCCTCCAGGGTCGGCTCGACCTGGAACGACACGTCGGAAAGAGCCCTGCCGGAGCCGCCGTCTGGGTGCTGTTGCGCAAACTCGCACTGACCGCGGCGATCTGGCCGACGGCAAGACCGGCCAACCCGTCAAATGATCACTGGTTGACTTCGATCGCTGACCGCGACGGCGCCCCTTGGAGTCATTCATCCGGTCCGCACCGCCGGAGGCTGCCCCGGATGCATCCGCAACCGCAAGGTGCGCGAACGCGACGGCCAGGCCCTCGCCGAGCACCAGATCGACCGCAGGTACGAGGCGCCCACAGGCAGGCCCCGGTAGTTCCCGCCGAAAGACCGGCGGGTGAGTTGATCACGATTCGCGATCGGCGCGTTCTCGGACAGCTTCTGGTTCGCCGGCGTCAGCAGTGGACTTGTATCAGCCGCCGCGCCGCCGCTGAGTCCGAGCGGCCCGGCGTTCACCAGGCGCCAGCAGTCCCATGACAGTGAGTGAGCTGTCAGGGGCGGTCGATCGCGGTCTGGGATGATCTCGTGGTGAGTGATGCGAGGGTGCTGGCTGCGGAGGCTGTTGAGTCACATGTCCGGGTGTTCTTCGAGGGGCACTCTGTGGAGGTCGTCGACTACGACCTCGGGCCGGAACGCCGACAGGTGGCGCCCGGTCTGCGATTTCGCGTTGTGGGTCCCGGTCCCCGCAGTGACGGCTGGGCCTATGTGACCGCTGGGTGTTGGGCCGCGATGGACAAGGAGGGTCATGGACTTGAGTTCGTCATGACTGCCCACGTCCGCGACCAGAGGTTCATTGAGCTGATGGCGATGATCGCCTACTACCACTGCGGAGGGCATCAGCTCGACCTGGAGCACAGCATGCCGATCGGTGAACCCTGGGTGCCGGGTTCAACCTGTGATCACCTGTTGATCAGCCTGCCCTATCTCCACGGACCCGACCTGGAACACTGTTCCGTTCCCGGGGGGCACGCCCGCATCCTGTGGACCCTGCCCGTGACGACAGCCGAGATCGAGTTCCGCAGGCGTCACGGGCACGAGGCGTTGGAGCAGCTTTTCGACGAGGCAGAAATCATCCCCACCGATCCTTTCAGGGCGTCGGTCGTCTGAGTCTCCGGCCCACGGCGGTCACCGTTTCTGGTCACCGAAGGGCATAGCGGCTCCAGGTTCCGCCGGCCTCGGTGACCAGGAGGGTGGCGATCTGGTCATGGTGGCCGCGGGCTTTTGCGATGACTGGAGCCGGTGCTTGGAGGACGAGTTGGCGGATCGCGGAGGGACTGACGCGCTGTGCTGGGACGCCGATCTCACGCAGATGGACTTGGAGGCTGACCGGATTCATCGGCTGTCCGGGCTGGCGTCCTGGGAAGAGCCGGCGGGAGATTCTGCTACTGGCGTAGGGCAGATGCTCGCGGCAATGAAGGTAGGCGCGCATGAGGTCCGCGATGGGATCCGGCAGCGATGATGGCGGATCACCCAGCCTGACCGTGACGATGGTGGTGCCGTCGGTGACGTCGCCGACGGTGAGGTGGACGATGCGAGTGACAGGCTGGGCATAGAGGAAGACGAGCGTCGCCGCAGCCCGGCTGCGTAGAGGCAACAAGTCGTCGTTGAAGACCCGCCGGAGCATGGCGAGCCGACGATGCTGATGCAAGGGTTCCGGGGTCCAACCCAGCGGAAGCCGCCGGCTACTTCACTCCGCCCTTGTTCCAGGCGCGAAGCTGGGCCACCGGCCGGATCCGCGATCAGCACCTGGTCGTCCTGCTCGACGCCGCCGGCGAGGACCTGGGTTCCCCCGGCAGTACGCCCGCCTGTCGGCGACGGCCGTACGAAGTGCTCCAGGAGATTCGATGAACTGCTGCTGGGAGGTGCGCGTGTTCCGGATGCAGTCGTCGGTCCGGGGCGGCCGTGGCCAGATGCCTGCCTGGGCGACGGGGTCGCTGCCGGGGCGGTCTTTGGGAGGACTGTCTGCTTGGGATGCGGCTGGTCACTGCCCCGGCTCGCGGTACTGGATACTCGGTCTGTCACATGATCGGCTCGTGGCTCGGCGGTTGCCGTGCCGCGTCTACCCCAGAAGGCAGATCCCAGCGTGTTCCAGGAAACCCCGATCTTCAACCGCCTTGTCGCAGAGCGCGGTGATGTGCCGGCCCAGGCTCGTGGTGAAGCCGACCGCGTACGCCACGAGCTGGCGCGGGTCTTGCCCTCCGCTCCCTGGCCTGCCGACCGCCCGCGGCGGCAGCTGCCTCAGCTGCCGGGCGGCAACGTCCCTCCCGGTGTCCTGTGACGTTCCGGGAAGGGCCACGCCCGCCGGGCCCTGGCGGATCGAACGTCTGCCCCTTGGAAGTGCCGGGCCGCTCCGCCACCGTGACCAGGCGTCCGAACCGTATTGGCGAGAGCGGGGGTACGCCTGCTGCATGGACACCCGCAACGGTGTGCGCCGCGCCGCGGCCGAGGCCGCCGCTGTCGTGAAGCCGCGCGTGCAGCGGGTCAGCACGCGCTCGTCGACCCAGGTCTTCTTTGCGGGACGCCGCCTCAGTGATCATTTCAGAATGATCTCGGTCCGCCTCGGGTCCTCGTGCGGCTTCCCGCGCCTTACCTGGGCGCATCACTGCTCTGGAGGGCAGGGCGGCACTGTTCCGTCATGACTGAGGACACCCAGAAATACGCCACTCGAAGCCTGGCCGTCTGGGAAGGTGACCGACCGTCCCGCGACCTTGCTGCTGGTCAGACCTTTGAGGAGCTCTACGGCCACTTTGTCCGTCGTGGCGGATGGGAGGACCGCAGCCCGTATGAGCCTCCGACCGAGCGCATAGCGGCGTATGTGGCGGCGCTGGTGGTGCGGTGGCCTAATCCGACCGGGGACGAGGATGACCACCCGTCGCCCCCCTCGGCCTTGACGGCTTCTCAACCGTGCCTGGCGGGCACCGTGGTCCTGCATCGGGATCGGGCGGTGCCCGGTCGGGTCATGTTCGGGTGAGCACGATCTTCTTACCGCCGGCCCGTCCGGTAACCACCCGGGCGAACGCAGCCGGTCCCTCGCTCAGCGGCAGGGGTTCCGGTGCGAGTTTCAAGGTTCCCGCGGCTGCCTGCTCCGCCAGCTGGACAAGCTGCGCGGCGTTGGGCTCGACGTAGAGGTCCCAACTCGTGATGCCTCGTTCCTCCGCAGGCGCGTCCGAGGTCAGGGAGCACAGTCGGCCGCCGTCCCGCACCATAGGCAGGGCGGAGTCCGCCGTGCCGGTGGCGATGATGAGGGCGGCGTCGAACCCGCCGCGTACCTTGGCCGACCAGTTCGGGTCGTGGTAGTCGACGACCTCCGTCGCTCCCAGACCGAGCAGGCGCTCTGCGGCGGCAGGGGACGCGGTCGCGGTCACCTCGATGCCCTTGGCCGCGGCGAGTTGGATGGCCAGGGCTCCGGTGGCCCCGCCTCCGTTGGTGATCAGGAGCCGCTGTCCTCCGCTGAGGTCCAGCTTCTCCAGGGCCTGCAAAGCGGTGAGTCCGTTGACCGGCAGCGCCGCCGCGTGCACGGCGTCCAGCCCGGGCGGGCAGGCTGCCGCGTGATCCGCGTTGATCAGAACGCGTTCGGCCCAGAAGCCGCTTGCCCCGGGCAACGGGGCCTCGTGTGCGAGCACCCGGTCGCCTACGGCAAACCCGGTGACACCCGCGCCGACGGCCAGCACCTTGCCCGCGCCCTCCACTCCCAGCGCCGCCGGGGGGCGCAGCCCCACGTCCCAGCCGGCGCCGTTGAGCAGTTCGTCCCACGGACCGACCCCGGCCGCCTCAACCGCCACCAGGATCTGACCGGGCCCGGGAGATGACGGTTCGGGCAACTCCAGCAGGGCGACTTCCTGCTCGGCACTGGACACTCCGCACGCCTTCACAGCAGATCCTTCTCCTCTCATCCAGTCCGGCCGACCCGGAGGTACGGCCCGGAAACCCACAGCAGACACCAGCGTCGACCTTGGGTTCCCCTACAAAGGTCGCTCGTGGACTCAGCCGCATTGGTGTCGAGCCTATGCAGCCAGTGACCCGGACATGTGGTCCATTTGAACAGTGGCAAACTGGGCCAATCATGGAATGGATCTGCACCTGGACCTTGGGGCGGGTCGGGGCGTGCGCCATCGTGTTCGAATAGCGAAAGCGCCGCTCACGCTGCGGCAGCAGCGGCTCCAGGCGGTCCCGCAGCTCATCCGACACCATTCACGGCGACGTCCCCACATCAAACCGAACGCTCAACTCCCGCCTCGGACGCGGCGATCAGAGCCTATCCACCGCATTGTGTTAGCCGCTGTTAGAGCAGCGCCCGCGTATGCGGGGCAAAAATCACCCGCCCGGAGTCGCTGCCGGATGCAAGTGGCCCCTCCGCTCGCTTCGGCAGGCCAGGTCTCCGCACTCGCGGGAGAGAGCAGGTGTGCGTACCCCCTCGCGGACAGCGTCCGCCCGCCCCGCTGGTGGTCTACGATGTCACGCGCTACGACGGTCGAACAGGTACACGAACGTGGAGGAGTTGGTGCACCACGCAGCGGACCGAAGGGGGCAGGAGATGGCAGGCGCGCCATGGGCGGGTGTACCGACCTCAACGCCGTCTCCGGGTTCTCCACCCGCTGCGGCGCCGCTCACCCGGGCAACTTGTTGAGCGCGCCGCCGAACGCGGCATGACCGCGCTGGCCCGGACCGACCGCTACGCTGTCACCGGCGCCGTCCGGTTCTCCCAGGCCGCCCTCGAATACGGCATCCGGCCGATCTTCGGCATCAACCTGGCCGTCGCCCCGCTCGTCCCTGCCCCAACCCAGCGGCATCGCACCCCGGTCCGCGGCGGCGCCCATGTGCACGAGCCGCCCCACCGGGTCGTCCTACTCGCCAGACTCGCGTCGGCTGGGCCGGCTGCGCCGGCTGCCCTCCGCGCCCACGCGCACGGAGACGGCCCGCCCGTTCTGGCCTGGAACGACCTGCGCCAGCACGCTGCGGAGGGGGTTGACCATGCTGCTCGGCCTCGCCTCCGAGCCGGTCCGCGCCCTGGCTACCGGCCGCGGCGACCTCACCGAACACCTCCTCGCCCCCTGGCAGCAGCTGCCCGGCATCCGGCTGTGCCTGGAAACCTGCTGGCTCGGCCTAGCCGGCACAGGCGCCGCCTCACTACGCCTGGCCGCCCGCACCCTCACCCTCGCTGACCAGCTGGGCATCCCGGCCGTGCCGACCAACGTCGTCCCGCTGGTCGGTGGGGACGATGTTCACGAGAGCGGGCAATCCGAAGCACAGGTCAGACGCTCGGCGGCGGGGCACGGGCTCTGTCTACGTCCGTAGTGGCGCTGAGGTGGGTGCCGGCAAGGGTCCGGACGGGAAAGCCGTCCGAACCCTTGGTGGAGGATCGGCAGCCAGATTCGTTCCGCGTCTGAGGGGGCAGCGACGAAAAGCAGGTCATGGGGTGATGGATTTTCCGCACCGACGGGGTGTCGTAGGCAGACGGCCTGCTGCCCCGCGTTCACATCAGGACGCGGTGCCACAGGTCACGGTTGACCTGGGATTTCTCTTGCCGCGCGGCGGCCCTGTTCTGAGGGGGCGGCATGAGCCGCGAATCAGTGTCGGATCTCTGACGGGCGTGTGTTTCAGTTGAGCGGGCCGCAGCCGGTAACGGGTTTGGTGCGTGCTATCGAGGTTGCGCAGATTTGCTCAGAGTGGCCTGGTCCGTCGTAGTACCAGATGCTTACGTAGTGTCGGCTGTCCGGTATGGTCCAATTGGCCTTTGTGACACCGTTGTCGCTCAAGGAGACGGAGCAGGCTGGGGAACTGGGGTTGGTCTCCCATCTCATGTATTCGTGCCCGCCTGCCTGCACCTGGATCTCCTGGAGGATCTGGCAGCCTGGCGCCGGGACTACGGCATATCCGATGGGGCCCGGCGCTCCTGCGGTGGGTGCTGCCGAGGCGGGTCCGGCCATCGCGACGACGGCCGCAGCGGTTCCCGCTGCGGCCGTCAGGGACATGGTACGGCGGATCATGGTTTCTCCCTGAAGGGGCGAAGTGGTTGCCATCCATGCTGGGGGAGAGGTCCGCGAGATGGGCTCCGCACGGCGATGGAATGGGCGAAACTTGCCTTCGTGGCGCGTGTATCGGTGGATTCCGTACTGAGCCTCATGGACTAGTACTCCAGCCGTAGATCGTTACCTGATGCTGCTCACGCGCCCCGTCGCCCGCCGCTGACCGCCTAGCCGTGCGCCGCCCGGCTCCCTCAGGCTGAGTTCATTACCGGGCCCCGCGCCAGACATCCCCGTCACCGTCCCGTCAGCTACGGCCGCGCGGCAGCATGAGGGCCGCGGCCGTGGTGGCTATCAGCATCACAGCCGCGACGCACAAGGCGACCCGCAGACCCACAATGAACTCACCCCGGTCCGCGACCAAGGCTCCGAAGACGGCCACGGCGAGCGCGCCGCCCGTCTGCCGGAACGAGTTCAGGATCCCGGCGGCCATTCCGGCCCGATCTGCGGCGATGTCGTTCAGCAGGATGGCGGTCAGGGAAGGTACGAAGAAACCTAGGCCGAGGCCGACCGGGATGAGCATCGCCGCGATCACTGGTCTGCTGGTGCCCTCGTCGATCCAGAGCAGGCCGAACATCGCCAGCGCGAAGATCGCTTGTCCCATGGCGATCGGCATCCGCGGCCCAAAGCGGGCCGCAGCCCTGGCCGAGGCTAGGTTGGCTCCGGCGATCACGGCCATCATCGGTAGGAACATCAGCCCCGCGGCCATGACGGACAGGTTCAGAACGTCCTGAAAGAACAGACTCAGCACGAACACCAGCCCGTAGAACACGGCATTGACGACGAAGCCGATCGCGACCGAAACCGTCACCGTGCGCGAACGGAAGAGGTCGAGCGGGACCAACGGCGCGGCGGTACGTGCCTCGATCATGATGAACGCGGCCGCCGCCACTGCGGCGAGCCCCAGGCAGCCCAGCACCACGGGCCCGCCGAAGCCGTTCTCCCCTCCGTCGATCACCGCGAAGGTGAGCGCCGCGAGCGCGACGATCGCCGTGAGCTGGCCGTACGGATCGAGCGGCGCGGCGCGGCGCGGCGAGCGCTCCGCGCGGGTCAACACCGCGAGGGTGGCGATGCCGACGGGCAGGTTGACGACGAAGATCGCCCGCCAGCTCAGAGTGCTGGACAGCACCCCGCCGGCCACCGGGCCGGCGGCAACCGCGACGGCTCCGCCAACGGTCCACAGTGCGATGGCCCGTGCCCGTTCGGCCGCGTCCGGGAAGGCCTGCCGGACGAGGGCCAGCGAGGAGGGCAGCATGATCGCCGCCGCGCTCCCCTGGATCAGGCGGGCGGCGATCAGCTCGCCCAGCCCCGGCGCCAGTCCGCAGGCCGCTGAGGCGACCGTGAAGACCGCGACGCCGGCGCCGAACGCGCGGCTCGCCCCTATGCGGTCGGAGAGCGCGCCCGCGGAAAGCAGGAGTGCGGCGAACATCAGCGTGTAGGCGTCCACGATCCATTGCAGTCCCGCCGTGCTGCCGCCGAAGTTCCGCCCGATCCCGGGCAGCGCCACGTTCATCGCCATGGTGTTGAGGTTGAGCAGAAAGATGCCCATGAAGGTGGTCGCCAGGATCAGCTTCGGTGCGGCCGTGCGTTGCCGGGCATCCGGTGAAGGGCGGGCTGGTTCAAGTGTGGTCATCCGTTCAGGCTGGTGAGGCTCGCGAGGGCGAGGCAGACCGTGATCTTCCGGGGTGCGCCAGAGGTGGGTGCAACAGGGCCAGGCTCCGGGCTGGACCCCTGATCACACGCTGGCAGAATGACGACATGACCGAGTTCGGGAAGTTCCTGCGGGCTCGCCGTGGCGACGTACGCCCGGCAGACGTCGGGCTGCCAGCCGGAACCGGCACGCGCCGTACGCCGGGTCTGCGCCGGGAGGAGGTGGCGGCGCTGGCCGGTGTGAGCATCGACTACTACATACGTCTGGAACGCGGCAAGGAGACCCATCCGAGCCCCTCCGTGGTCGAGGCGCTGGCCGACGCGCTCCGCCTCAGCCAGGAGGAGAGCGGCTTCCTGCACGAGCTGGCGGCGCGCGCGGCGCGGCGTGCACCCGAGCCCCGTCCCCTGCCGTCACGGCGGGTCCGTCCGACCGTCACGCAGCTTCTGGAGACCCTCCGGCCCAACCCGGCGTACGTCGTGAGCCGCACCAACGACCTGCTGGCGGCCAATCCCGGCGGGCTGCGGCTGCTCCACGGCATCGCCGACTGGCCGGAGCGGCAGCGGAACACCGTACGGTACATCTTCCTGCACCCAGCTGCCCGCGAGCTGTGGGCGGACTGGGAACAGAAGGCCAAGGGGTGCGTCGCCCAGTTGCGGGCGATCGCTGGCAGCGATCCGGATGCCCCGGATCTTGCCGCACTCGTAGGTGAGCTAATCGTCAAGAGCCCCGACTTCAACCGGCTCTGGGAGCGGTACGAGGTGCACACGATCGGCGACGGCGAGAAGACGCTCCGACACCCGGAGGTCGGCACGATGACGCTCTCGCACGAAGGGCTGTCCCTCAACCGCGCACAAGGCCAGCGCCTCATCATCTACATGGCGCCGCCGGGCAGTCCGGACCACGACAAGATGACGCTCCTCGACCTCGCCTCCGGCCCGTCCGTCGGATCCGGCGAGACGGCGCCCGTCTCACCCTCTCGGAGACAGAACAGCTAGCAGGACTGGGCAGTCGGAGAACCACTCGCTGTCCTGAACGTCCCAGACCAGCCAGGCATGAGTCAACGGGCGGCCGATGAGCGAACGCAGCCGCTGACCGTGGCCTGCCACGACCGCGGAGCGACCGTTGAGCCATTGAGGCCGGTAGCTTTCGATCCCGGAGTTGAACACGCCAGGGTCCTCTCAGAATCAGACATCACGCGCCTTTGCCGAGGCTCCGGGGCTGGTTCGGGAACGGGTGCGGCCACCGTTGAGCATCGGTGTGTGAAGACAGGAGATCAGACGGTGGCCGCAGGTCACAGCATAGATCCTGCCCCGTGGCAGGATCTGTTCGAGGCGTTGATGAGCCGCATCGCGGGGCGGTTCGCCCGGGCGGAACCGCGGCGCCGGGCGAGGGCGATGGTGCTCGGTTTGCTGTCGGACTTGCCACGCAAGAATTGCTGGACGCTCGCCGAGTACGCCGGGGACACAACCCCGGAGGGCCTGCAGACCTGCTGTCCAGGGCCAGTTGGGATGCCGACGCGGTCCGCGACGACACCCGCGGCTTCGTCGTCGAGCAGCTGCACGACCACGACGTGGTGTTGGTCGTCGATGAGACCGGCGACCTGAAGAAGGGCACCGCCACGGTGGGCGTGCAGCGTCAGTACACCGGCACCGCCGGACGCGTCGAGAACAGTCAGGTGGCCGTTTACCTCGCCTACTCGACCCCGCGAGGGCACGCGGCGATCGACCGGGAACTGTATGTTCCGCGCCTCCTGGACCCAGGACACAGCCCGCTGCCGTGTGGCCGGGATCCCTGACACCGTCGGTTTCGCCACGAAACCCTCGCTCGCCGCACGCATGATCGGCCGTGTGCTGGACGCCGGTGTCCCCGCGTCCTGGGTAGCCGGTGACGAGGTCTACGGTGGCAACCCGCATCTACGGACCACGCTGGAAGGACGGCAGATCGGCTATGTCCTCGCCGTCGCCTGCGACCACCAGATCACCACCCGCGCAGGCAAGTTCCGCGCCGACGTCCTGGTCAAGAAGCTGCCGAAGCGGGCCTGGCAGAAGCTCTCCGCCGGCGCCGGAGCCAAAGGGCACCGCTTCTACGACTGGGCCTTGGCCGACATCGCCGACGACCGGTCCGGCCACCGCCACCTACTCGTCCGCCGCAACCGGCGCACCGGCGAACTCGCGTTCTACCGCTGCTACTCGGCGGCCCGCGTGCCGCTATCCACCCTCGTGAAAATGGCGGGACGCAGGTGGACGGTCGAGGAGACCTTCCAGTCCGGGAAAGGCCTGGCCGGACTCGACGAACACCAGGTCAGGCGCTGGACGTCCTGGCACCGCTGGGTCACCCTCGCGATGCTCGCCCACGCCTTCCTTGCCGCGGCAACCGCCGATGAACGTGCACAGGAACAGGCTCCGGACGGTCTGATCCCGATGACCTGCAACGAGATCCAGCACCTGTTCACCACGCTCGTCGCCCAGACCGTCCACTCAGTCATGCACAGGCTCCACTGGTCCGAGTGGCGACGACGCCACCAGGCCCGGGCCCGCGCCTGCCACTACCGTCGGCGGACCGCCCAACAACCATGAAGATCACGATCTACGGCTGGAGTACTAGATGATCAATTCCAAGGGGTCGCTGGGCGATCGTAGGAGGTTTCGCTCCGGCGGATCGGCCTGCGAGAGTGTGGCCATGAGTGATGTTGTTATTCGTCGGGCCGAGGTCGACGACGTGCCTGCGTTGGCGGCCTTGCGCTGGCGGTTCAAGGTGGAGGACGGCGAAGACGACGTCCCGCAGGACGAGGAGGAGTTCGCCGCTGAATGCGAGCAGTGGCTGCGTTCCCGGATGGTTGGGCCTTGGCGTGTCTGGGTCGCGGAAGCGGGCGGCCGACCCTGTGGTCACGTGTTCGTGTGTCTCGTGGAGAAGGTCCCGAGTCCCTACCCGGGCTCCGACACCCTCGGCTACGTGACGAACTTCTACGTCGTCCCTGAACAGCGCAATCGCGGCCTGGGCAAGGCCCTGCTCGACGAGGCGACCGACTATGCGCGCGCTCAGGGCCTGGATACGTTGATCGTGTGGCCGTCCGAGCGCAGTACGGCGCTGTACCGGCGCTGCGGATTCGACACGTCGGCCGAGCTCCTCGAACAGCCCGTCGCGCCCAGCTGAGCGAAGTTCTTGCAGTGACTGTGCGGACGACGCGAGGGCATCCAAGGTCAGTCTGTGACGAACGACCTGGACACCCTCGCGACCGCACTCTATGTGAAGACCGACGACCTGCTGACGGACTCGCCGCAATTCGCCCCGCAGCGTCCGGCTGTGGGCATCGTTCCGCAGCTCAGCGACGCCGAGCTGGTAACGCTGGCGATGATGCAGGCGATGCTCGGTTTCACCTCCGAGGCCCGCTGGCTGCGTCATGCCGGCGCCCACCTCCGCCACCTCTTTCCGTACCTGCCCCAGCAGCCCGGCTACAACAAGCGGCTGCGCAAGGCAGCCGATCTGATCCGCCGGGTCACCCGGGCACTGGCCCGCGACACTACCCTGTGGAGCGATGACGTGTGGGTGGCGGACTCCACGCCCGTCGAATGCGGACGCTCCCGAGAGACCGTCAAACGCTCCGATCTGGCCGGATGGGCCCAATACAGCTACTGCGCCAGCCACTCGCGCTACTTCTGGGGACTGCGGCTGCACCTGGTCTGCACCCTTCACGGCCTGCCGATCGCGTTCGCGCTCACCGGGGCCAAGGCAGACGAGCGCGAGACTCTGCTCGACCTGCTCACTGTCGAACCCCGCCTCGCCGCCGAACACCCAGGACAGACACTGATCGGAGACAAGAACTACTTCGGCCGCGAGTTCGAACAGCGGCTCGCCGACCTGGACATCCGCCTCCTGCGACCGGCCCGCAAGGGCGAGCCCCAGCGGGCCGGATCACAGCTGTTCAAACCACTGCGGCAGGTCATCGAGTCGGTCAACGAGACCTTCAAGGGCCAGCTCGACCTCGAACGGCACCGAGGCCGCACCCCCAACGGTGTAGCCGTCCGAGTCCTGCAACGCTTCCTTGCACTCACGGCCGCCATCTGGCACAACGACCGCACTGGCCAGCCGACCATGCGCGCGCTCACCGCCTACGACCACTGAACCCCCTGGAATTGATCATCTAGGAACTTCCGGCGCATCACACTAAACGGTGTCCCGTAAGCCCTGTTCAGACGTGTGATGATCTTGATGTGGGTGCTGTGGTGACGGTGGATGAGCCGAAGTGGGTGGGTCTGCTTG
>NZ_JBIBJK010000038.1:0-55272 GCF_042958635.1 Streptomyces sp. NPDC007971 | reverse complement strand
GCAGGCCCCTGCGGTGCGGGATCGAGCAGTCCGGTCAGTCACGGTCGGTTACACCCCCCACCAACCGAGTGTGTTTGATGAAGCAGGCCGCGCCTACGAACAAGACCGGGTAGACACACTCCAGCGGGCGACCCCGCCAGCCGGCCACGCCATCCATGACCTGGCCAGCGATGGTGGAGATGGTCTGCTCGGACACGTCAGCCCCACAGACCTCGGCCACGCGGGCAGCGATCTCGCCGTACATGAGCCCCTTCACGGACAGCGCCAGCACCCTCACCTCGACTCCGGTCAGCCGCCGCTGCCACTCCCTGACGATCTGCGGCTCGAACGTGCCCGAGGCGTCGCGCGGGACCTTGATCCCGACCGGCCCGACGTCGGTCAGCAGGGGTCTTGGCCCGGCCCCCGTTGCCGGGGTTGCCGCTGCCACGGCCGACCGCATCGTGCTTCTCATGACCGAGGTGATCGGTGATCTCACCTTCCAGGGCAGAGTCCAAGACAGGCTTGGTCAGCTGCTGCGGCAGCCCACCCTGCCCGGTCAGCTGCAGCCCCTCCGACCGGGCCCGCTCCGCCAGCATCGCGACCAGTTGCTCGTCGGACACGGGCGTAGGTCGCCCGCACTGGGCACTCCCGAAAGGCTACGCGGTCTGCAACTCCACGGCAAAACCGGCCACTTGACGTCTCTCTCATGATCGTCAGATTCGCCCGCCAGATTTACACTCCCGCCTGTGGCTATCGGGTCGTCTACGGATGACAACTGCGGCCGCTTCGGCTGTCGGGGCGGGTGCAGGAGGACTGGCCCGTCACGACGACGTCGTCCTCGTCGCGCCTGCGCCACGGCGACGGTTCACATGCACCCTGCACCTGCTCGGGCGTCGCTCCGTCAAACCGTCAAGCGGCGGTGGGCTACCGGGGACGCCAGGTGCGGATCTCGAGGTGGAGGATCTGGGCGTCGGCGCGGATGCGTCCGGTTTCGACGAGCCATTGGTGGACGGCTGCGGTGACGTCGCCGCCGGCGGTGTCGACTCGGCGGGCGAAGTCGACAGCGCCGAAGCCGCCGCTCTGGGCGGAGCCGTAGGAGCGTTCTTCGGTGTGATCGGCGCGTTGGACGACGCCTCGGCGGACGCCGGGTGAGTCGGTGCGGCTGCCGGAAGGGTGCAGGTAGCCGGTTTTTGCCAGGCGAGGCGCAGGCCCAGGCGGGCGGCTTCGGCGATCAGGGGGCGCAGGCGGGCGGAGCCGGAGGCGATGGCCTGGGCGGCGACGCGGCCGGTGCCGGTGCCGGTGGGGGTGATCAGGACGGCTTTGCCGCGTACGCGGCCGCGAGTGCCGGAGGCGGTGGTGCGGCCGGTGATGCGGCGGGCGGCGATGGCGGTGAGTTCGGGCAGGTCGGTGATGCCGCCTGCTTCGACGGCTGTGAGGACCTCGCGGAGGGCGAGGACGAAGGCCGCGCCTTTTTTCTTGGTGCAGAACTGCGAGACCGGGGAGGGGTCACGGTCGATGATCCGGACGATGTCCCATTTGGTGTAGCCGACTGCCTGGAGGCGGTCGGCCAGTCGGACCGCCTCGTTCAAGGCCTTCCGGCTGATGGCCTGGTGTCGGCGACGGGGTGACATCAGGGCACCTGACTGGTAGTGAGGACGGTGCGTCCAGCGTCTCGCAGGGCGAGGAGTCCCTCTTCACCGGTAGGAGCGGGCAAGGGGCCGTTGAGGCGGCCGCGCAGGAGGTAGCCGCCAGGCTGGTGGTAGGGCCAGTTCTGGGGGTGGGTGAGGTAGAGGGCGTCGGGGCCTGGACGGTACACGCCGACGGCAGCGCGGTTGCGTTGACGTCTGACCGCGACGGTGTGACGGGAGATGCGACGGAGGGACTGAAGTCCTACCGGATCTATCACCCGGAGGCACCTGACATGCAAGGTCCGTCGACCGAGTGAGGCCTGGCCCTGTGGCGTGACGGTGGCGAGCCGCGGTCGTTAGCGGTCAGCCGACGTCCGGCTGGGTCTCCTGGGAGATCTCCTCGTCGGCTTTCTGCCGCGCCAGGCGGCCGTTGAATTCGCGGACTGTTGTCAGCCATCGCCACGGTTGGATCTCGTCCAGCGATAGGCCCGTCCAGGCCGGCTGGTGCGGGATCCGGCACGTCGTCCAGATGGTGCAAGTACGAAGCACGGGTCTTCGTCCTGGACGAGCCCGTGGCCCCGGAGGATCTGCCGGGCGTCGTGACGAGGCTACCGCTGGACTGCCTGCGCGGGCTGGCTGAGCAGGACCGGTTCGAGGGCGAGGCGTGCACGCTCGACTCGATCTGGCTGATGTTGTTCATGACCGCCTCGGCCGGCGGGGTCGGCTCACCAGGTGTCCACGGTGCCTGGGGGCGTTTCAGCGCGTGGCTGGCTCTCGCGGGGCTCTGCGGGGCCGAGTACCCCGAGGCAAATGCTGCCGAGGTCGAGGAGCTGGCCCAAGCCTGCAGTTGGTACCGGTTCGAGGCCGACACCGAATGGTTCCACAACGACCTGTGCGACTACGGCATCGTCGCCTTTTCCCCCGACTGCCGCCGCATCGGCGTACTCGCCGCGACGGACACCGACTGAACTGTTCAGGTACAACAGCCGACAGCAGCCAGTGCGCTGATCGCCTGCGTCCGCCGAGTTGCAGCCCGTACTCCCTCTGGACCTTCGGAGCTGGACTTCTGGAGTGAGGGGCTCGGGTCCACCGACTCCAGCGGCACGAACTCCTCGATCTCGATCGCCTTCGCCTTCGCCAGCGGCAGCGGCAGGTTGCTCAGCTCCTCGTCCGTGATCGGGACCACCTGGGTCTTGGTCAGCTCGTATCCCTTGCCGATCTCGTCCTGCGAGGCTGGCACCCGCGTGGACCGTGTGAGCCGCCGCTAACATGCGCGACCTCATGCGAGGCCGGTTTTGGAAGGCCAGCTGTAACTGGGCAGCCGAGTGACGACGAGGGATACACTCCTGCGCCGGAGGGGATCACGGGGTGAGTGAGACAGACGAGGCGCCCGCGGCGCCCGGTCGGCTGCGCCGAGCGCTGCCGAACAGCAGGCGCGGCCGGTTGTCGCTGATATCCGCGCTGGTGCTCGTGCTTGCGGGCACCGGGCTCGGCACGTGGACGGCGGACACCTGGCCGTGGCCGAAGGACCGCTACTGCTGGGGCGCATGGGAGGAGGACAGCGGCCCGGACTTCCTCGGCGACGATGACGACGGGTCACGCACCGGCAAGGAGACGGCGCCCACCCGCGAGCGCCCGACCGGCAGCTGCGAGGTCGCCATCGCCAGCGACTACAAGAGCAGCTACGACGGCGACAAGGTCTCCACCGACCAGCAGGTGACCGTCGAGTACGGCCCGGTCCCCAAGGCCGCGGAGGCCCGGCTCGCGATGGTCCATGACGGTTTCCTGGGCGGCGACATGGTCCCGCTCCCGGACGGCCTGCCGGGCACGGTGAACGGGCGCGGTGGCCTGCTGGTGCTCCCGAAGTCCTGCGATACGCAGGACGGCCGGCCCACCGTCGTCACCATGCACGCGTCCGGCACATACACCAGCGGCCCCTCGTACACCCAGAACGATCCGGCCGATCTGGGCGGCGCCCGCCAGGCGGCGGTGCTGCTCGTCGCGGCGGCCAACCGTGGAATGGCGGCGGCCGGCTGCGCGCCCGAGGAGCCGCTGAGGGTCAACTCGCCGCTCTACGACCTGCCGGGCAAGCCGGATCGCATCTTCAGCACCTCTGACGACGTCTGCGGCATCCGCGGCCTGCACCTCGACACGGAGGACATCGAGGACCAGACCGGCGCAGCCACCCGCGACCTGCAGACGTGCAGCGTCCGTGGCGATCGCAACGGCGTGCCGTACCTGGAGCTGGCAATGGTCGCGCAGCCCCGGCTGGCCGCGGTGTTCGACGGCATCACGGGCAAACGCCCCGCGGCCCGCGGCTGGCGCGGCACGGGCACCATCGGCGAGAAGCACGCGATCGTACGCGCCGACTGCGCCGGCCGGCCGGCCACGTTCCTGATGGGCGCCTCCACCGACCCCGGCCACCTGGCCGCCTTCGCCAACGCAGCTGCCGCCCGCCTGGGCTGCGCCCCCATCGCCCCCAAGGGAGCCGCCCGGTGAGCAGCACTGCCAACGAGCCGAACCGATACGAGCAGCCCCTGCCCGCCGAGCAGGAGCTGCTCAGCGAGCGGCGCCTGCGCTGGTGGCAGTGGCGCAGACTGCTGCGCGGCCGGTTCCGGCCGCTGCTGGCCGCAGGTCTCGCCGGGGCGCTGCTCGGCGCCGGCGGCATGGCCTGGCAGACGCAGGCCGGGCCGTTCGCGCCGGACGAGGTGTGCTGGGGCGCGCTGTCCCGCGATGACCTCGCCCCGACGTTCCGCAAGCCCGAGGACGTCAAGGCGGTCGAGGCGCCCGTGCTGCACGGCGGGCGCTCCATGGACGGCCCCACCGGCAGTTGCCAGTTGACGAACAGCGACGGCGACGAATGGGCGCTCACCGCCCGGGTGCACCGGCTGGACGACCGGGCCGGCGACGACGGCAAGTGGGCTGATGAGTTCCTCTCCGCACGCCTCACCCCGCTCGGCGGCGGCCTGCTGGGCATGGCCTCGGACAACCGCGCCTGGCTCGCCATCCCGGACGGCTGCCTGGGTCGTCCCAGCGATCTCGACGGGCCGACCGTTGTGGACATCGCCCTGGGCAGCTGGATCACCGACATGGAGCCGCGTACCAAGGAGCGGGACGGGATGGCCCGCATGGTCGTGAAGCTCGTCAACAAGGTCAGCGCGGACCTGGGCTGCACCGGCACGATCGCCGATCCGGTCGAACGCCTGCCGAAGGCCGCACGCTACACCCGCACAGAGAAGCCGGACGCGCTCTGCGGCATCAAGGGGCTGACCCTGGGCAAGAAACGCAAGCCGGACCACTACCCCGTGATCACCGACGGGGACGGCCCGGTGCGCACCTGCGACCGGGACATCACCGGCTCACGGCCAGAGCAACGCCTGATGACCGTCGAGGACCCGCGGCTGGCCGCGATCTTCACGAGGATGACGCTGAACGAGGGCGACCGGGTGCGCTCCGCCGCCGGCTACGGTGGGCTCGGCCCCAACCTCGGTGTCTTCCGGGCCCGTTGCCAGGCGGGCGCGACGGTGTTCCTCGTGCAGGCCGACGAGGGCGGGGTGAGCGCGGACCTGCGCACCCTCTTCCCCCGCTACGTCGAGGCCGAGGCCGCCCGCCTCGGCTGCGGCCCGCTGAACCTGAAACTGCCACGGCCGGCCGGGAGCCGCTGACTCCAGCCCTGGCTGTGTAGTAGCCCCGCAAGTACCGATCCGCCGGGGGCGATGCGCTGGCAGGATCTACCGCCCGGCACGTCCATTCACACAATCTGACCTGCGGGTTTGCGGACCCTCGCCGTTGAATGGTTCTTTCGGCTCTGCTACGAACTACGTTTTCGCGGCCGCTTGAACGGGCCCGCACCGCTGCTGTTGCCGTCCGCCGCCGGCCGTAGCAGAAGCTGGGCCCAGGCGCGCAAGACCCGTCCCGCCCAGGTCAGCGTCGCCGCTGTCGCCCGGCGGGCGAACGTCTCACGCACCTTCCTCTACGACAACCGCGAGGCCCGGGCGGCCATCGCCACGGCGATGGCGGAGGCAGGCGACCGCCGGGCTCGCATGCTCGTCGAACATGACGACGAACGCGAGACAACCTGGCGCGAGCGCGCGCTGAACGCCGAGGACGCACTCAGGGCCGCCCAGGCCGAAATCCTCGCCCAGCCCACCCGGATCGGCGAATTGCTCGGCCAGATAAGGGACTTGCAGGCCGAGTGGACCGAAGAGGCCATCCAGCGGATCACTACCGAGAACACCACCCTCAAACAACGCGTCCGCCAACTCACCACCGACAACCGCACCCTCGACGAACGACTCAAGGCCGCCCGCTCCAACCTCCGCTTCCAGGGCCGCCGCGTCGCCGACCTCGAAACCCAACTCCTCGACTCACCCGTCGGAAAGTAGGCCAGCAACACCCCTGCGGAGGGGCCCGATCACCCATCAGGTGACCGGGCCCCTCCGCAGGGACCACAGCGATCGACGGTTGGCCAGACGGATCGCCCGACGCAAGACAGCTTCTGGGGCGTGTTCCCAGGCAAGGCTCGGCCGTGCGGGCCGTCGTCGGCAATACGCGCAATCAGGATCGCTGCAGACGCCTTCACGCCATTGGTCGCACACCACGCACAGCGCTGCGTCAAACCGTTCGCAGTAGTCCTGCCTGGTGCCACACCGCAGGCATGATCCGGACTTCGGCCGGACGGCGGAGGGACGCTTACGAGGCATCGTCCTGTTCGAGGTTTAGCATCTCCGCATCCACCATGGCTGAGACGGATCGCTATAGGAGTCCACGATCGTGCGGGAACAGTAGAACTCGTCAAGCGGATGCACCCGCCGCCGGAGCTCCCGCGACGCACCTGTCGGCAGCCCGCGCAGGGCCTGCTCCAGCATCTCGCGTGGATGGGCGTCAGAGGGACAGCACGCTTCAACTCCGCAGCCACGGGCCTGTGGATCTGTCAGCCTACGGGCCGGCCCGTGAACGGTGCCGACCCACCGAGCCATCGCGTCAGCGATGGCCCCTGGCCACAAATGCGAATCCTCGAACGTGGCAATCTCGCTCTGTGCTCGCGCCGAGACCCCAGGAACGATCTTCCTGCCGTGCTCCGAGCGGAGCCTGCGCGACAGCTTGGCGCGCACCTGCCCTGGCCCTCTACGCGCCATAGGCCTTTCGTTGGTTCGTCATAGACGACATCCTCTCAGAGTGAGGCCATTCCAAACAATGCGGCCGACCGTCCGGCCTGTCCGCTGCCAAAGGGGCAGACCTCCCGACCTCTCTTGATCTCCCGTCGATTACATGTACGCTGCGTATCACCGCAGGTCGAAGGCCATCTATGGACTCCCGCGGTCGGTAAACTTGGCTGGCAGAACCGGCGCCACGACGGACTGCGCCACCCGGTTCTTCCCAAAACCGCCCTCACGCCGACCAGATGTGGGCCGCGCTGATCACCATCAGCGGCCACGTGCCGGTGCCACTGACCGGGGCCGACTACCTCGAACTGCTGCCCGTGCGTTGGCAGCCCCTCACCGAACGCGGCACCCGGCTCGACTACCGCACCTACAACGACCCCGGCCTCGACCCCCATCGCGGCCAGCGCTCCGGTATCGCGAGCAAGGATGGCAAATGGGAGGTCCACCACAACCCCCACGACGCCCGCCAGATCTGGGTCCGTCTCACCGACGGACAGCTCCACGAAATCCCGTGGATCCACCGCGCCCACGTCCACCAGCCCTTCAACTACCAGATCTGGCGCCACATCCAGACCGAGGCCGAACAACGCGGTGACCGCGACCAGCACGAAGCCGACCTCGCCGACGCCCTAGACCAGCTCCTGCGCCGCATCCGCCACCCCGCCGGGACCGAGCACAACACCCCTCGCCGCAAGTCCCGGCGCGCCGGCAATACGCCAGCGCTGCCCGATCTGCCAGGTCAGCGGCGGCCACTCAACGAAGAGCCCGCACCGGCCCCGGACTGGAACGAGAGCCTGAACGACCTCATCGGCGTCGACGCCGCGGCCGACACCGACACCGACACGAGCAAGCTGAAGGGCACGGGCGTACTGCCGGCCGAAGCAGGCGGATACGGACTGTGGGACGCCGAAGCAGAGGCCGAGCAATGGTGAACAGCACGGCCGGCAGTTCCCCATCAGCGGCCGACCGGCCGCCCGGCACCACGGCGAGCCCTGCCGGTGCCGGCGCCCCCGAGGCGCAGCAGCAGTCGGTGACCACCTGGGACGGTTTCCAAGCCTTCGCCACCACGCCCGTGGCCGCTCCTCCCCCACACGGGGCGGAATGCCGCAGCCTCGAGGAGCGCCTGGCCTACCACTCGCGGTTCGTCACCGTGCGCACCCCGGCCATCGACGCACTCGCCAAGAACGTGCGCACCCTGATGATCCTCGGCCGCCACCAGGCCGTCACCGCACGGCCGTCCCTGATCGTCACCGGCCCCGCCGGCGCCGGGAAAACCACCGTCCTGCTCCAGGTCGGACGCGCCTGCCACCTCGCCCACACCCGCCGCCACGGCACCGCAGCAGCCGGGCAGGTCGCCGTCGCCTACGTCCTGGTCCCGCCCGCCGCCAGCGCCAAGACACTGGCCACCGAGTTCGCCCGCTACCTCGGCATCCCCGTCGCCTCGGGCATGTCCCAGGCCCAGATCACAGGCGCCGTCTGCCACACCTACACCGCCGCCCGGGTCCAGCTGGTGATGATCGACGAAATCACCGGCTCAACCCCCGCCCGACCACCGGCGCCCAGAGTGCCGACCTGCTCAAAGACCTCACCGAACGCATCGGCGCCACCTTCGTCTACGTCGGCATCGACGTCACCGCCACACCCCTGTTCACCGGGGTCCGCGGCGCCCAGCTCGCCGGACGCGCCTCCCTCATCGACTGCGCCGCCTTCCCCGCCCGCCTCGGCGACAGCGAACCCTTCCGCGGCCCATCACCGCGATGGAAGCCGCGCTCGACCTGCGCCACCACAAGCCCGGGACCCTCCCCCAACTGGCCACCTACCTGCACGAACGCACCGCCGGCCGCATCGGCAGCCTCGCCCGCCTCATCCGCCAGGCCGCCATCACCGCCCTGATCGACGGCACCGAACGCATCACCAAAACCACCCTCGACGCGATCCGCCTCGACCACCTCGCCGAACAGCACTACCGCCCCCGCACCCAGTCAAGAAGCCGCATGCCAGCACCCCGTGAGCCGGACAGCCCTCGCGGCCCGTGATGCTGCCGCGGCCGTCCCCGCGCAGTCCAGCACCATCACCACGACAACGTGGCCGCAGACCCCGTCAACCGCGCCGGGAGTGTTACGTGTCCGGCCGCTGCCTGGGGAAGCGACTGCCTCATACGTGCAACGCCTCGCCGACAGCTACCAGCTGACGCTGCCCCAGCTCCTCGACGGCGCCGGCATCATCCTCCACCGCCACGGCACGCCACCGACCGCCGAACTCATCCTCACTCCGGGCGCGCCCGGCACCTCGCCGCCCTGGCCCGTACCCCGCTCCCCCACCTGACGTGCGCCCTGCCCCGCCTCCCCCTCAGCAACGCCACCCACGACACCGAGGCGACCGCGTACTGGAAGCGGCTCGAAGCTGCCCCCGCTCGACGCGATCCCGCCGGTGCGCGGCCGGATCGGCCGCCCGCGCCGCAAGCCGGACTCGCTGTTCGCCGACCGCGGCTACGACCACAACGCCTACCGCGACCAGGTCCGCGACCGAGGCATCGTGCCGGCGATCGCCCGCCACGGAACGCGGCATGGCACCGGGCTGGGGGCCTACCGGTGGGTGATCGAGCGCAGCGTCGCCTGGCTGCACGGCTTCCGCCGCCTGCAGATCCGCTGGGAACGCCGGGCCGACATCCACGAAGCATTCCTCAGACTCGCCTGCTGCCTGATCACCCACCGGCAATTCAACTCATCGTGTCAGCCGTTGTCAGCCGTAACCTGAGGTCATGCTTGTTCCGCGCGGACCATGGATCTGATGCGCAGGTACAGAAGGCGAAGTGCTGAGATTCGGCCCGATTCCGGCTCTTGCGCGGGATGATGAGCGGGTGACATCGGCGACATCTCAAGAGCTGCGCATCCGTACCGAGTCCGGGTCCGGCGAGACCGACCATGGGTTCGACGAGCTGAGATCCCTCTTCGACTGGTTGCGGCACGAGGACGCGCTGCGCGGACGCGTACGCGTCGAACACGCCCCGATCACGCCGGGCGAGATGGGCGGAGGGCTGGACGCCCTGGTGGTGGCCCTCGGTCCCGGCGGCGTGGGCGCGGCCGCGGTCGGCGCGCTGATCGGCGCTCTGGCCACATGGTTCCAGCATCGCCGTGCGGACCTGCGGATCACCGTCACCAACGAGAACGGACGCACCGTCGAGGTGGACGGCAAGCGCGTCGACGTCCCCGCCTTGGTCGAGGCTGTCGAGCGGTTGCTGGCGGCCGGGCAGGCAGGCAGGGACGGGGAGGGGACGCCGGAGTGACCCGGTTCCCGGATCGGGCTGGTTCGCGAGCCGTCCTGATCGGCGTGAGCCGGTACGAGCACCCCAAACTGCCCGGGCTCCCGGCGGTGCGGGCGAACCTCGCCGATCTCAGGGCGGTCCTCACGGATCCGGTCAACGGGACTCTGCGGGACGAGCACTGTGTCGTGGTCGACGAGCCCCGGGTCCCGACCGACTTCGGCATCCCCGTCACCGAGGCCGCCGGCGGGGCCACGGACGTGTTGCTCGTCTACTACGCGGGGCACGGAGTCGTCGACGGGCAGGGCAGGCTCCACCTGGCCGTGTTCCACACCGACCCGGCACGGACGAGCGTGACCGCGCTCCCTTACGACGTCCTGCGGGAGGCGATGGTCGACAGTCGTGCGGCGGTCAGGGTGCTCGTACTGGACTGCTGCTTCTCCGGCCGGGCGACCGGACCGATGGGAGACGAGCAAGGGCTGATCAGCGGGCAGATCGACATCGCCGGCACGTACGTCCTCGCTTCGTCATCGGCGACCAAGCCCTCGCGGGCTTTGCCGGGCGCGACCCACACCGCCTTCACCGAGGCACTGCTCGCGACGCTGTGCCGCCCGGATCCGCTCACCCTCGACGCGTTGTTCGACAAGGTGCACCACCACCTCCTTGCCCGGTCATTACCACTGCCCCAGCGGCGGGTGATGAACACGGCAGGAGGCCTGACCCTGGTGAAGGGCCCGCCTACCGCAGCGCACCCCGGCGACACGCCCCACGCCGAGGGGGCGCCGCCGACCCGGTGGAACCGGCGCGGGTTCCTGGTCGCGGGCTCCGCCGTCGGTCTGGCCCTCGGTGCCGGCGCCCTGGAATGGCTCGTCAAAGGCGGGTCGGACCACGGCACATCGGGCTCCAGTGGACCGTCGCCGAGCGGCTCCCCGGTGATGAAGGGGACCGGTGCACCCTCTCCCGGGCGAACCCTCGCCGCTCACAAGGGCGCAGTCCTGTCGGTGGCGTTCCGCCCTGGCGGAGAGATCCTGGCCAGCGCCAGCGCCGATCGGACGATCCGGCTGTGGAAGGTGACCGACCCGGAGAAACCGGCACCGCTCGTCTCCCTCACCGCCCCCACGGACAACGTCGACGCGGTGGCGTTCAGCTTCGACGGCAGCCTCCTGGCCGGCGGCGGCAACGACAACGCGGTCCGGCTGTGGAAGACGACCGATCCCGCGAAACCGAGACCGCTCAGCCGGCTGACCGGCCACACGGGCGCCGTCTTCTCGGTCGCCTTCAATCCCGACAGCACCATCCTCGCCAGCGGCAGCGCGGATCGGACGCTCCGACTCTGGAATGTGTCGGACCCCGTGAAGCCGACACCGATGGGCCGTCCCGGTACCGGCCACACCGACGCCGTCCTCTCCGTGGCGTTCAGTCCCGACCAGAGCCTCATGGCCACCGGCAGCGCCGACAACTCGATCCTGCTGTGGAACGTGGCCACCCCGCCGGCCACCGTGGGCGCACCCGTCCCCGGCCATAAGAACCGCGTCCACAGCGTGGTGTTCAGCCCCGACGGCAAGATCCTGGCCAGCGCAGGCGGGGACCGGACGGTCCGCCTGTGGAATGTGACGGACGTCGCGAACCCGACCCAGATCGGCGCCCCCCTGTCCGGTCACACGGACGCGGTCTACTGCCTCGCCTTCACCACCGACGGCAAAGTCCTGGCCAGCGCCGGCGCCGACAAGAAGGTCCGCCTCTGGAACCTGACCGACCCGGCGGAACCGAAACCACTCGGCCACCCCCTCGTCGGCCACACGGGCGCCGTTCACTCGGTCGCCTTCACCACCGACGGCAAGCTCCTCGCCAGCGCCGGCGCCGACTACAAGATCCGCCTCTGGACGGTCGCCCGCTGACAACACCTACTGCCGGATTCCGCCTTCGGTGGGTACAGCTGCTGCTAGTGCTGTGACCGCATAGGTTCGCCGGGTCGGACGATCATGGCGGCCTCCCCATCGGATGCCTTGCCTGCTACGGACGTTGGCGCGTTCGCATCACCGGCACGGCAGTAGGGTGAAACGGTGACCCCCTTACCGGAAGGCTCGCCGCCGCTGATCGGCGAAGACGACCGCGATGCGGCCGTGCAGCGCCTGCAGGAGGCATACACCGAACAGCTCATCTCGCACGAGGAGTTGGACGAACGCCTCCACCAGGTGCTCACCGCCAAGGCGCACAGCGAGCTCGTGTCGGCTCTGGCCTCACTCCCGGAGGAGCACCCCGGCACCACGTCAACGATCGCCGCCGCCGGCGGACGGATCCAGCGGCGCGGCGCATGGCGGGTACCTCGGGTCCTCAAGGTCGAGTCCGCATACGGAAGGGTGCGCCTGGATCTGTCCCGGGCGATCATCGAGCATCCGGTCGTCGACATCGAGCTGCAACTCGGAACCGGCGGGGCCAAAATCACGGTGCCTCGCGACGCGGTCGTTGACGTCGAGGGTTTGCGCACTGAGTGGAAGGACCTGCGCTACAAGGCCCCGCGGCGTTCCCGACCTGGCGGGCCGACGATCCGCATCTCTGGGGCCATGGGATTCGGACGATTGCAGATCCGCCACGCCCGGCGTTGAGGCTCCATCCGGCACCAGGACCACATGTCCGACACTTCGTCCGCGCCGACTGCTGGCGCCGTGGCGGCATAGATCGCCGGGTTGATCAGGCGACGGCTTTAAAAGGGCGTCCGCCCCAGCGGATGCCCTTCTCGCTGCGGATGCGAGCACGTTCCTTGCGTTCGGCGGCCAAGACGTCGCGGTGGCGGGCGTTGGCGTTGCGCCAGCGCAGGTAGGCGTGCAGGGCCCGGGTCTGCACGGTGTGGTTGGGGTGGTTCGAATTGGCGATGGTGAACTGCCTCAGCGGGCCGAAGTGCGCCTCGATCGGGTTCGCCCACGAGGCGTAGGTCGGGGTGAAACACAACTCGACCTTGTTCTTCTTCGCCCAACGGCGGATGTCGGCGCCCTTGTGGGCGGACAGGTTGTCCAGGATCACGTAGATCGGTGCGCCGTCGGGCCGGGCGGCGCGGATCGACTTCAGCGCGGCCAGCGTGTTTCTGGCACCCTTCCTGCGGCGATTGACGCCCCACAAAGTATCGTCGCCGACCGAGTAGCAGCCGTGGAAGTAGCGCACCCCGTGGGTGCGGTGATAGGTGGCGGGCACCCGGTCGGGTTGCCCCTGACCGGCCCAGCCCGAGCCTGCGGTGGGCCGGATCCCGAGCGGGCCGAACTCGTCGAACGCGAAGACCCGGTCCGGGAAGCGGTCCAGCACCTCCTCGATCCGGTCCAGCTTCGTCTCGCGTTCCGGGTCGGGTGACTCCTTCCACGTCTTGGTGCGCTGGAAAGTGACGCCGCGCCGGGCGAGCAGGCAGCGTAATGTTTCGCGGCCGATCCGGATGGCCCGGCCGTGGACTTTCCGCAGGTAGGCGACGAGTTTGCGCAGTGACCAGCGGGTGAGGGGCTGGCCGAGCTTGGTGGGGCGGGTGGTGGCCGTCTGGATGACGAAGTCCTCGTCTTCAGGCTTGAGCAGGCGGGGACGGCCTCCCGCCCACCGAGGGTCCAGGCAGGCCAGGCCGATCTCGTTGAACCTGTGGATCACATCCCGGACCGTGTCCTCGTCGGCCTGCACCAGCTGGGCGATCACCGGCACCCGGTTCCCGCCGGCCGAGGCCAGCAGCATCATCGCACGCCGATAACGCACCGAACTCGTGCTGCCGCGGCGCACGATCTGCTGCAGCCGCTGCCCCTCCTGGTCGGTCAGTCTGCGCACACGGACAGGCTCGGCCACCGCGCCTCCAGCGGTCGGATCGGACGTCACCGCACATCCAACCGCAACAACCACCAACCCGGCGAACCTACGCGGTCACAGCACTAGCCTCGGATCATGGATTGGTTCTTGGCCGCGTTGGTGGGGGCGGCTGGCGGTGCCTCCATGGAGGCCGTCGACATCGTCAAGGCCATCAAGTGGCACCGTCAGATGCCATGGACCGTTCAGTCGGACACCATCGATCCGCCTCAGCGCAGAGCTGAGGTACGGCCCGGCGAGGAGCATCTGCCCGCACCCGGATGGAAGGCATATTGCGTCGCTGGGGTAATGCGGCTGCTCGTCAGCGGCGCCCTGACTGGTGTCGTGGCGGCCACCTATCCGCAGAGCACAAATCCCCTAGCGGCATTTCTCATCGGGCTGGGCGCGCTGTCCGCTGTCCAGCAGGCCACCACGCTGGTGCCGTTGATGGTCAAGAGTGCCGGGCGGGCTGCTCTGAGTGGCCTTGGCGGAGAGGCGACCGGACAACCGCCTGGCCACGGGGCGCCGGATGGTCGCCTGCCGGGACCCCGGCCGGGTAGTCCTCCAGCAGGGAATCCCCAGACAGATACGGGTATTGCCGCACAGCAAGATCCAACGGGCGGAGGGAGTGCAACGTGACGATTGCTGCGGAGTCCTTCGCCGGCCGTGTCCTGGCTGTATTTTCACGTCGCTCCCCAGGCTTCCGGCCTCCCCTGCGGGCCGCCAGCCTGCCGTCCGGCCTTGGCGATACTTCTCAGGGCGATCCAGCCCAGGAAGTCATGGCGGGGCTCAGTCTGGCTGACGTAACGGCTCGCTGGAAGTCTGTGTCTCCACAGGAGCGGCTCCGGCGTCGTGGTGATCTTCTGGCCGTCGCAGATTTCCTGAAGTCTGACGTTGCAGCCCTCCTCCACTCCCCCGACCGTGCCCGCAGGCTCGACGACGTCCGCGACCGTGCCCGCGCCCTCGAGCGCTACCTCGGCCACGACTTCGACCTTGACCGCTACCTCATCCGCAGCCTCACCAGCGACCTTCAACTTGCCATCATCCAGGCCCTCGACCGTGACAGCAGTCACGACGACGTCCGCGCCCGCGCTCGCGAATTCGACCGCTTCCGCGCCTTCGACCTTGACCGAGACCGCGCTCGCGACCTTGCCCGGGACCGAGACCGCGACCGCGACCGCGCGCGCGACCTTGCCCGGGACCTTGACCTCGACCTCGCCCTCGTCAGCGCCCTGAACCGCGCGCGCGACCGCGACCGCGACCTCGACGCCGCCCTCGTCCGCGCCCTCGACCGTGCTCGCGACCTCGAACTCGAACACGCCCTCGACCGTGCTCGCGCCCTCAACCTCGACCGAGACCGCGCCCTCATCCGCGCTCTCGTTCGCGACCTCGACCCCGCCCTCGACCTCGACCTCGACCTCGACTCCGACTTCATCGAAGCTCACCACAACCTGATCTGTGCGGCGAATAACTTCATTGGCGCTGATCTCACCATCGTGGATCTTGTTGAGGTCGACCTTGCAGGGGTCCGATGGGACAGCGACACCCAGTGGCCCACCCCTGAGTGGAAAGCTCGCATCCGCACAGCATCGGTGGAGGACCCGCCTGGATCCGGGGTTTTCGTCGTCCTTCCCGACGAGGGCCACAACTTCGCAGATCGCGGTTCCCTGGCACCAACCGCATGAGACGGCACATCTAGAGGGCGCTCCGCAATGCGTGCTGACCTGCGGCGCAATGGTTCCGCCCTCGCAGCCACGGACCTGGCCGAACTGCACGAAGACCAGGCGGGCCCAGGCTCACCGCGGACAAGCTCCAGCAGCTGGCCGCTCTCGGACTCGAATGGGTCGTGTGATCAGGGGCAGTTGCGGTGTCCGGTCCTGTGCTGCATCCACACGACCACGTCGCACACCCGCAGCGCGCTGACCGAGTCGGAAAGCCCTGCAGCCTGTCTCAGTCCGACCAGCGCACGCTGCGATGCCCCTTCCTGCGCGCGCAGGGCCGCGTGCAGGGGCAGCCAGAAGTCGGGGGGATGTCCCAGTGTGCAGCGCACGACATCGTCGTAGACGGGCAGCAGCCGAGGTCGTTTGCGGGCGAGGAGCTTGCCCGCAATGACCCATCCGACGCCGTGCTGGCCGACGAGCAGGTCCCACGCCCTGGACGCCGGCGAGTCCGATTCCAGGTGGGCGGTGTCTACGAGAAGCACGATCCGGCCGGGAAGAACAACGGCAACAGTCGCAACGGCACGCGGTCCAAGACCGTGCTGGCAGGTCGGAGGGAATCTCCTGCAGCAGGCCGGACAGGCGGGGCCCGAGCGGGCCTTCCAGGAGATCCAGTGCGACCGGTACCGGAACGGTGACGGACAGGGGTGCCACTCAACTACGGCGCTCCGAGGGCGGCAGCCGGCCTCGCCGAACAGGCCCGCCACATCGCCGGCACCCGGCCGACCGCCGCGGCGACGCTGGCGGCCGCCGTCGCCGCCCGTGCCTTCGCCCTCAACCACCAGCCCGAACAGGCCCGCCAGGCGCTCGCCGACGCCGACGCCCTCATGGAACGGCTCCCCGAGGGCGAGCGGTCGGACACGTGGCTGACGTACGGCGAGCAGAAGCACCACGTCCACCTCAGCCACGCGTTCACCACGCTCGCAGACACCCGCCGCGCGAACGAGAGCCAGCAGCGGGCGCTGGAGCTGTCCGCGCCGACCAGCACGATGACGCGCACCCTGCTGACCATCGACGCCGCCGCCTGCTCCCATCACGACGGCGACAGCGAAGAGGCGTGCCGTCGCACCGTCGTCGCCCTGACGGCGCTGCCCGTCGACTACCGCACCGGCCTGGTCCGCCGCCGCGCCCTGGACCTGTACGAGGCGAATCCCCGCACAGCACCACCGCGAGCGCGCTGTACGGGAACTACGCGACGTCGTAGCCGGCTGACCGCGACCGCTCCCACAGCGGGCGGCCATGCCCGGTCCCCTCGCAGTGGAAGCACTGGCCGCCCCCTGGTGTGCTGCGGGCACCGAGAGTGCCAATGGAGTCCCGCAGGAGCTGGGTGAGGCCGGCGACGTGGCCGGTGTGCAGGGGCAGTTCCTGCCGCTTGCCGACCATGACCTCCAACGCGACGTCGGGCACGAGAGCGAAGGCGCCGATCCGACTCCCCCCAGCCGTGGTGCCAACCCCGGTCGCGGTAGCGGTCGTGGTCTCCCGGCCCACACCCTGCGCGTGCTGCGAATCGTCGGCCTCGACCAAATCTTCCCATCCTTCCCGACAGCCACGCCGCCACCCAGCTCTGACGCCGCCCACCGGCCGACCCGGTCTCAGCAGCCCGGCTTCTCCGGTTGGGGCGGCCCGCGGCCGCTCGGGGCGCCGGCCCGCCGTCAGACGTCGCGCCAGCGCGCGCTGGCCCAGGAGAAGGCCCCGAAGGACATGAGGCCGACCGCTATCAGCGCCAGCAGCCAGGGGCCCGCAGGGGTGTCGGCGAACGTGCGCAGGGTGTCGTCCATCCCCTTGGCCTTGCCGGGCCTGTGGCGGACGGCCGCGGCGATGGCGAAGCAGCCCGCGGTGGCGAAGACGACGCCCCGGGCCGTACCGCCGAACATGCCGAAGAAGGACACGACTTTGCGCATCCTCTGCGACATGGCGGACATCCTGAGGTGCTTCTCGAACCTGCGCAGGAGGGCCCGGACGGCGATCCATATGCCGACGGCGGCCACCGCGGCGCCCGCCACGCCGACGATCCACTGTCCGCCCGGCCAGGCCAGCGCCTTCGCCGTGACGTCCTGGGAGTTCTTGTCGGAACTGCCACTGCCGCTGCCCTTGTCTCCGGCCGCGTAGGAGAGCACGGAGTACGCGACGAATCCGTAGAAGCAGAAACGGCCCGCGGCCACCGCCCTTCTGCCCGGCTTCCCGCCGTCGGGGCCCGCCTGTCCGAAGACAGCCTCGGACAGCCGCCACAGAGCCATCCCAGCCAGGGCGATGCCGAGCAACCACAGCAATACGGTCCCGAAGGGCTTCTGAGCGATTTCGGCGACCGCGCCGCCCCGGTCGGCCTGTCTGCCCCCGCCGGTGAACGCGATCCGCAGTGAGAGAACACCGATCAGTGCGTAGATGACCCCGCGGCCGACGAAGCCCGCACGGGCCGCCGCCGCGACCGCTCTGCCGTGCGCCGCACGGTGAACCTGACCCAGTCCGCGTGTCGTTGCCGATGCCGATCCAGTAGCCATGTCCTACCGGATGCCCCCGAAGGGCGATGCCATCCTGGCCGCCGGCCGGCGTCTTGCCGTGACACGCTGCCGGCAGGGAGCGGCGCTCGACCTCCCCAGGTACCGCGCCGCTCCCCCACTAGCGCGCGTCGATTACCCGCGGAATTCCGCCCTAAACCTGTCCGATGCCGGCCGCCGGGCCACCGCGCGTGCTGGCATCGTTCCCTGCCGGCCCGCGGCGGCAGCCTTCAACTGCGGCTAGGGCCTGTCCGGCGGATCATGTGACTTCTCGCACTACGGCGCGTTGGCATGTCCATGGGGCGGGGAGATCTCACGAACGAGGAATGGGCCCGGCTGAAGCCGCATCTGCCCAAGTCCGGTCAGTGCGGGGGGCGTTGGGCAAGCCACCGCAGGATCATCAACGGGGTCCTGTACCGGAACCGGACTGGGTGCCGTGGCGGGATCTGCCTGCGCGGTTCGGCAAGTGGAAGACCGTGTACGAGAGGCACAGACGCTGGTCGGCGGACGGCACGTGGGACAAGATCTACGGGGCCGTCCTAGCCGACGCGGATGCCGAGGGCCGCATCGACTGGTCCATGGTGAGCGTGGACTCCACTACTAGGACTCCGTTAGGTCTGTCTATCGGTCCCGTCTGGGGGCATGTTGAAGTGTGGACGCACACGAAGTGAACCGTGCTCGGGCGAAGTTGGCGTTATTCGTGGCTGATGTGTTCGCGTCGGTGCCGCGCAAGGATCAGCGGGCCAAGGGCGACTGTTATCTGCGGGGGCTGATGCTGGACGGACGGCGCAAGTCGATCCAGCCGATGGCGGAGCGACTGCCGGATGGCAACGAGCAGAACCTGCAGCAGTTCGTGAACCAGTAGCCGTGGGATCCGGTGCCGGTACGGCGGCGGATCGCGGAGCGGATGGTACCGCTGATCGGCCCGGATGCCTGGGCGGTCGATGACGTGGCGTTCCCGAAGGACGGGAAGATGTCGGTGGCGGTCGCCCATCAGTACTGCGGTGCGCTGGGCAAGCAGGCCAACTGCCAGGTCGCGGTGAGCGTGCACGCGGTCTCCGACACCGCGTCCTGTCCGCTGCAGTGGCGGTTGTTCGTGCCCAAGGAGTGGGCGGACGATGCCGGACGGCGGCGCAAGGCCGGGATTCCGCAGGGGGCCGGGCACCGGGAGAAGTGGCGTCTGGCATTGGACAGCATCGATGAGCTGGCGGGATGGGGTCTGGTGCCGCCGGCGGTGGTGGCCGACGCCGGCTACGGCCAGAACGCCGACTTCCGCGACGGCCTTCAGGGCCGGGGCATCGGCAATGTCGTCGCGGTCCGCTCGGATGTGACCGCCCATCCGCACGACGCCGAGCCGGTCACGTCGCCGTGGTCCGGCAACGGCCGCAAGCCGCAGCCCCGGTACCGCGACAAGCCGTCCCCAGTGGCCGCGCTCGCGGCCGGCCACGGGCGACAGGCGCTCACCGAGGCTACTTGGCGGCAAGGCTCCCGCGGACCGATGCGCTCGCATTTTTTGGCGCTGCGGGTGCGGCCGGCCGGCATCCGGGCCCGCCGCCTGGCCCAAAGCGCCGCCATCACGCAAGACGGCTTCTGGGACGGTGTCCTGCCCGACGCCACGCTGCTGGTCGAGTGGTCTGAAGGCGCCGAAGCACCCACCGACTACTGGCTGTCCAACCTGCCCGCCGACACCCCGCTGGCCGAGCTGGTCCGCCTGGCCAAGATCTGCTGGCGGATCGAGCACGACTACCGGGAACTCAAGCACGGCCTCGGCCTGGACCACTTCGAGGGACGTTCCTGGATGGGCTGGCACCACCACGTCACCCTGGTCACCGCCGCCCACGCGTTCCTCACCGAACAGCGCCTGGCCCCAAAAGCCGATACAGCTAACTCACCCGCTACCAGATCCTCGACACCATCCAAGACCTGCTGAACTGCTGGACCGGCACCTGCACCACCTGCCACCGCCCCCTGCCCAGAACACCCGCCACCAGCCAGAACCCAAGAGCCAGAGAGACCTAACGGAGTCCTACTAGCCCTCTGTCTCGGTCGTCCGCAGCTCTCGGGCGGGTGAGGCGCTCCCGGCCCTGGCTCCGACGGACGGCGTCCCGGCGCAGCCTGTCCGCTCCCCAGTCGCCCTCTACCAGGATCGGCCCTGGATGGGGCGGGCCGTCGATGTCACTGCGGCCGTGCTGGTAGTCGCCGAGCGCGAGGGAACCGGTCGCGATCACTGCGGTCAGCCGGGGACCGCACACCGCGCGCGTGCGGCGTACGAGCTCCGTCAGGTAGGGCCGCAGCTCGGTAGGAACGGAACAAAACAGCTCGGGCTTGGCGTCCATCACAGTATGTCCTCTGGGCAGGACCGAAACGGCCAGTAGCGAGAGCGGTCAGCCGGTGAGCTGCCCCGAGATGCGGCCGGGGGTGGCAGGTCGGGGATGTTGTTGTAGAGGGTGCCGGGGCTAACCCCGAGGATCCTGGCGTTCAAGGTGATCGAGCTCTCGCGGTCGCCGATCTTCAACGAAAGCTATGTGGGATCGTTGGCGGTCGGTGGGCCCACGGTCTCACCGACCAAATCTCGGCGGACCGCGGGGAGGGGTCCCTACCTCCGGTGGTGGTCAGGGCCGGAGCAGAGACTTGATGGCGCGTGGTCGGCCGGGGAGCGGTCGTGCTGAACCAGGCGACCGGCGCGGGCACCCGCGCGTTCGTCCAATGGCCTTGTAGCCTTCGGCGGCCTGGTCGAGGGGCAGGGTGAGGTCGAAGACGCGTCCGGGGTTGATGCGGCCGATCATGACACGGTCGACGAGATCGGGCAGGAAGCGGCGCACGGGAGCGGGGCCACCCTGGACGGTGGCGTGGGAGTAGAACAGGGCGGTGCCGTCGATCTGGACGCCATGGGGCACACCGGCGATGCCCACACCGCCGCCGGGCCGGGTGGACTGGTCGGTGCCGACGCATTCCAGGACGCGGTCGGCGCCGATGCCGCCGGTCATGTCGACGTCTTCGACTTCCAGCTCACCGACGAACAGATGGCCCAGATCGCCACCCTCGACACCGGCAACTCCCTGTTCTTCGACCACCACGGCCCCCAGAGGCGCCGTCTGGACAGCTGAGCGGCATTCCAGTAGCGGGCACCCACAGCAGCCTTTTCATTTCAGCCGCGACACACAGTTACGCGGTGATGCTGGAGTGTGATACGGCTTGAGATCTTTAAGCCTGACCGTCGCAACGGAGCGGGGGAAGGCGTGCTCTCATGCAGGGCGGAGCGGGGGACGTCGATGGTCGATACGGCAGGCGCGGACGCTGGCGCTGAAGACGTCGGAGCGCTTTCTGGACCGGGCGGTCTGAACGGTTCGGATCTGACGATCTTCGACATCGTCCCGGAGGAAGACAGTGGCTCGGACACGCTTGGTCGCTACCGATATCAGGCGGAAGTAGCAGCAAGGGACTGCCTGGTCATGCTCACGCAGGACACCATCGACTCCGTCGTCTGCGAGTGGCACGAGGACTTCGTCGTGGTGTGGACCGACGGTTCAGTGGAATTGGTGTCGGTCAAGCATCGCGAAGAGACTCAGGGCCCGTGGACGCTCGCGGAGCTGTGCAAGAGCGGCGGCCTGGCCCATCTCTTCGACCGCTGGTGCGCGTGCGAGTGTGCCGCCAACGTCCGTCTCAGACTGGCGACGAACGCGGCGCTGAAGCCAGGTAAGGGCAATGCAGGCGTCCTGGCCCGGATGTGCGGCCCTGAGCCGGAAGTCACGGCCGGGCTCGCCGACATGGCTGAGGTCATAGCACGCCACATGCTCAAAGTCCGCTGGAAGCAGCCCTACCCGAATGTCCCGGCCATCCCTCAGGTGGGTAGGGACGCGGACATCCAGATACCCGAAGGCTTCGTGGAGAAGGTCGTACGATTCCTGGCGGTCCTGGAGATCTCCTGCAAGCCACCGCACCGTGAAAACATCACCGACGTCAACATCCAGCGCCTTCTGGTTCCTGCTGTAGAAGAGTTGAAGCTGGCTCATGTCGATCTTGAGAGCAGCTATCGGGCCATCGTGGACCGGATCGAGCGCGCCAACCGTGACGAGAGCGACCGCGGTCAGTTGGCTGTCTACCTAGCCGACCCGAGCCGGGTGCGGCACAGCACGCAGATGCAGCAGCGCATAGGCCGACGCAGAATCACCCGCGACATCATCCGCCGGGAAATCGTGTTCACGTCGGTCCAGCTACCCACGTTCCCTCGCGGCCAGGCGCCCGTGGTAGCACCGGGAGGCGCCAAGCTCCTCCGCAAGATGCGTCGGGGCCGGGTGCCCTCGGACGAGGCGGCTTTCGCGGAGAGGCTGCGTTCCGCGTGGTACACGACCTGGTCGGAGCGGCGCTCCGGTCTTGCCGGGGACGAGACTGATCTGCTGAATCTGTCCACGGACGTGCTGGAGATAGCCTTCGACTGTCGACGCCATGCGCGCGCGCAGATGGCCGAGGGCAGCGAGTTCGGCATCAAGATGAACGACCTGCTGGCCGAGCGGCTCAAAGTCGATGCTCTGCCTTCGCCTCCGCCGTTCCAGCTCAACCACCTGCACCTGCGGGGACTGGCCTACCAGTTGTGTGACGAGTGTCTGTTCTTCTTCTCTGAGCCGTTCGACGCGGACGAGGAAGCCTCATGACGCGCAGCGCCGACTTCGAGACCGCCGCAGCGCGGATGCGAACTCAGCGACGGCAGGCCGAGCAGCGCGAGGGCCACTACCACGAGGCCCGCATCCTCCTGCTCATCGCGCGGTTCACCACCCCCAAGGGTGGGCTCTCGGGACTGACGAAACTCGCCAAGCTCGACTTCCTGCTGCGCTATCCCGGAATGCTGGAACGCCTCCTGCCCGCGGGCGAGGCGTCGTGGCCGGAGGGAACGGCCCCGACACCGCCCGAGCGCCTCGCGGTCGAGAGCCGCATGACCCGCTACAAGTACGGGCCCTGGGACCAGCGCTACTACAGCATTCTTGGCTCGCTCGCCGCCCGCGGCCTGATCACCTACAGCGGCAGCGCACGCGCCGAATTCCGCGCCACACCACAGGGCGTCGCCGCGGCGTCCAGTCTGGCCGCAACGCCGGAATGGGCGGTCGTCGACAGCCGGATCAAGCTGCTCAAACGGCATTTCAACAAGTCAGGATCGGCCTTGAAAAATCTCATCTACGACCGTCTGCCCGACGCCGTCGACCGGCCCTGGCGGACGGAGATCTGACATGGCCGTTCATCTGCGCATCGTCTCCCTGACTGTCACGACCGCCGAGGCGGAGCAGACCTACCCCTTCGACCGGCCGGCAACGGTGATCACAGGCCCCATCGGCACCGGCAAGTCCAGCCTGCTGATGCTCTTTAAACACGTCCTCGGCGGCAGCGCCATGCTCACCCCCGCGGTCCGCGAGCACGTGCTGTCGGTCCAGGCCGAGATCGTGGCCGGCGACGAGCGTCTCGTCCTCAGGCGGACCATCGAGGGCGACACCGCCAACGTCGTGGATCTCCTAGACCCCCACTCCCTCGCCCTGGAGCGCTCCCTGCCCGTGCGCGCCTCCGAGGGTGCCACCACGCTCTCTGACTACCTGCTGGACGCGCTCGGCTTCCCACGCGAACAGATCGCCGCACGCCGAGAAGGCGCGGCACGGCCGCAGAACCTCACCTTCAACGACCTGTACGCCTATGTCTATCTCCAGGGCCGGGAGATAGACCGCCAGGTCGTCGGCCACCTGGACCGCTGGTTCGAGACCAAGCGCAAAGAGCTTTTCCGCCTGATGTTCGGGCTCACCGACAGCGCTCTCATGGAACTCAAGCGCACCAGGAACCAGCTCCTGGAAAGGCTGAACGCCCGAGTTGCTGAGCACTCGAACGTCAGCGCCTTCCTGGCCGCCTCCGACCCCCGCAGCGACGACGAGCTGCGGGCCGAACTCACACAGTTGCGCGACACCCTCGGCCGGGCCAACTCCGCCCTGGCCGGTCTCCGTACCGAACTCGAGGAACAGACCGCCGCCGACACCGCGCTGCGCGACGAACTCCAGGCGGCGATCCGCGCCGCACGGCAGGCCGAGGAGGAAGTATCGGCGGCCGCCGACCTCGTCGAGGCGCGGAGGGCCGTCGTCGCCCAGGTCCAGCTCGATCTCTCCCGTCTCGCTCGGTCGGCCACGGCCATCGACCAACTCTCACCCTTCGAGTTCGTCGTCTGCCCGCGGTGTATGCAGTACTTGGCAACCCGCCCCGTCGAGGACGGCCACTGCCTCGTCTGCCTCCAGCCCGACCCCGTAGAGGCCGACATCGACCCGGCTGCCATTGAGGAGACACGCACCGTCCTCCAGCACCAGCTGGAGGACGCACAGCGCATCCAGCAGGCCGACGAGGAACACCTGCAGACCGCGCAGGAGCGGTCGCAGCAGCTCAGCTTCGCCATCAGCAGCCTGCGCCGGGAACTCGACGCCCAGACCCGCGATGCGGTCGCCCCGCGCTTCGACGCCATCGCCGAGGCCAGTTCCCGCGTCGCCGCGCTCAAAGCCAGCATTGATGCCATCACCCACCTGCGGGAATCCTGGGCCCGGGTACGCGCCATCGACGCGGACATCCGCTCGATCAAGGCAGAGCGCCGGCAAGTCAATAAGGACATCAAGGAGAAATCCGATCAGCTCAAAGCCAACCAGTCACTGCTGGGCGACGTCAGCACCGACTTCGGCAGGCTGCTCACCGGCTGGAACCTGCCCTGGGTCGAAACGGCCGTCATCGACCGCGACAGCTACCTGCCCGTCGTCAATGGCCAGCCCTTCGAGAGCCTGCAAGCCTCCGGCGGAGGCCTTGCCACCTCCGTCAACCTCGCCTACAGCCTCACCCTCCTCACCTCCGGGCTCGACCACGCCGAAGTCCTGGTCCCATCCCTGCTCGTGATCGACTCACCCCGGAAGGCTTTCGGCAACAACGCCCCCGACCGGCAACGCGCTGCCGAGATCTACAGCCGCTTCAGGACCCTGGCCGACGCATACGGCGACCGCGTGCAACTGATCATTGCCGACAACGATCCGCCGCCCCTCACCAGCGACTCTTTCGGCAAGGTCGAGTTCGACTACGAAAACCCCATGGTCCCCGGCGTCGACCACCCCGGCCCCGACCGCGTCACCCGCATCGGAACCCAGCCCGAACACCCGACGGAGACATAGGAACACCAGCGGCACCCTGCGCGTCGACTAGGTCGCCTGGCTGGCCGCCCACCGTGCCCGCGATGCCACCACAGACGGCCTCGTCCTCGCTGGCATCGTCCCGGCGCGCGCGCCGAACTCCTAACAGAGGCTGTCACCGGATGACAAGACCGCAGGCCTGCACCGGATGGCCTGCGCAGGCCTGGGGCGGTGACGTTGAAGTTACTCAGCGGCGCCCTGCTCTATCCGCTTGCTGGCCTGGTCGAAGAACCGGTTCGGCAACGGGATGTCGTTGGCGGTGATTCTGATGTAGTCGGCATTCAGCTCCCGCGCTCTGGCAGACAAGTCCGCGGGATCGGCGTCGGGCGCCAAGAGGCCGAGTTCGGATTCGACTCGGTGCTTGAGCGCGGTGTAGGCCCGCGCGGAGGCCAGGTAATCCGCGGCGTTCTTCTGGGAGCCGAGGAAGGAGGCGGTGGCGGCAACAGAGCCAGCAACGGCTGCGACCGCGCTGAATGGCCCCTTGATGCCGATGGCGTCGAGCAGCCCGGCTATGGCGGTGATGCAGGCCGGAACGAAGACCATCAGCCGCCCCCACAGTTCGGCGTTCTTCGCAGCTTCGAAGTAGCCCTGCGCGGTGTAGAGGCAGTTGCCCTTGATGCGCTCCAGTTCGGCGCGCACGGTGTCGATCTGCCGGAACGGTTGGGTCATGATCATCCGATCTTCGGAAGGGCTATGTCGGGTTCGGTGGCCAGGAATGTGCAGGTCCATCGAAGGTGCGCGTAGGCGTCCTTGACCTTGCTGAGGTAGTCGCTCGTCAGATGTCCGGATTCGTACAGGCCTACAAGCAGCGCCCTCCGCACAGCAGGTATCTACTCGCGCTCGAAGCGGTTGCGAAGGATACGGGACTCGGCGAGGGAGGCATGCTTCCCGGCGTAGCGGGCGGCGACCTCGCGGGAGTAGTCCTGGCGGTTGCGGTCTTCGAGGACCATCCACGCGGCCTCTTTCGTCTTCGCAGGGCTGTCCTGGGTGCTCAGGAAGTAGCGCAGGATGCGCTGTTCGGTGAAAGGGAATGACGCACTCGCCCCCTGATCGATGAACCGTGCCAGATGGCTGGTGATCTCGCGCTCCCGCGAACGGCCGGTGATGGCGAGATAGCGGAAGACCTCGGTGACGGCGTGGGGGGTACGCTCCAGGCTTTCCAGACACCAACTGACTGCGTAGTCATCACCGAGCTCGCTCATGCGGTTCAGGACGAATCGGGTCTTCGTTCCGCTGAACGTGCCTTCCTTGTCCAGGGACTCGAACTCATCCCTGACTTTGTCCCGTGATCCGGGGACTCCGTTCTTAACGGCGTATTTCAGGGAGCTGTAACGGGTGTCGAGTTCTTCAGCCAGGCCTTCTTCCGGATCCAGGATCCGGGTCTTGGCCCCGGCAATGGTCAGACCCATCCCGCGCAGAAGCCGGGTGATCTCTATGAGCACATCACGTAAGGCCGTTCGATCCCGGTGGAAGATGCTGATGTCATGCGAGTAGCGTGCGAACGGGAACTTCTCGCGCGCCAGAAAAGCGTCGATCGGCATCAGGACTAGGTTCGCAAGGATGCCAGAGGCGTCTGGGCCCTGAGGCAGTCCGCGGGCGTCGGTGACGGACTGGAAACGGTTCAAGAAGGCTGCCAGATCCTCGCCCGGACTCTCGTCGCCGTCCAGGTCGTACAGGCTCTCAACGAGGGATCCGATGTCGATGTGCTCGTAGAAGGCGGAGACGTCAGTGTGCGCGATGCGCAGCGCAGGATTGCGGCGCAGGGTGCTGCGGGTGCTCTCCTTCATCCGTCCCCAGCAGGCCGACCACGGTACGGGCCGGGCCAAGCGGTGCCACCACTTGTAGCCGTAGACGTAGGGGTGAAGATGCCGGTCGATCCGGGGAGCGAGGCGGTAGACCATGGCCTCATAGATGATCCGGTCACGCGGGTCGAAGTGAGCGAGCGGCCTAACCACGGTCTCGTTCTTGGGGAAATCGTGGATCTGAGCCCCTCTGGGGCCGGTGTCGCCGGAGCGGATCAGGGCTTCCAGCCTCGCACGGTATCCGTGGTCCCACTGATGGACGATGTCCTGGTAGCCGATGACGTCGGGAAGTTCCGCGAAAGGCTCGTCACCGATAAGCAGGTCTTTGGCCTTGCTCAGCCGGTCTGCCAGATTCATACGGCCCCCTCCGCACATGAAACGCCCCGCAGGAGAGTATCCGTGCGGGTCCTGCGACTCGCCCGCACGGCGGGCCACGGCATCGTCCGCGGCTCCGCCGGCACCGGCCCGGACTATGGATGACCAACGCCCAGTAAGACAGCGCTGGAAACCCTCGCCGCCGACCTCGCCGCCTGGCACTCCTGGTACCGGCGCACCGTCATACTCGACGCCCTGGAACACCTCCACACCCACGCCACCACTGGCCGCTGACGAACGACTCCGCGCATCCACTCCCCCAGGCGTGAACCACAACAGGCTCGGTCCGTGTGCCGAGCCGGCCGCCTACGCGGCCATCGGCAGTGGCAGGCAGGCAACGATGGCCGCGGTGTCGGGCCCGTGCCGGAAGACAGCCGTAGACGGGTGCCCGGTACGCATCCGGCTACCGGCCCGCTCCCGTGGAAGTCCCGTGCGTCGTGCCCGCCTGCCCTTGTTACAGGGGGCCACGGTCGGCGATGGCGCCGCCGGGATCGTCCAGCAGGGCGATGCAGACGGTGATGCGCTTGCCGACCGGCTCCCGCTGCGCCTCGAAAGCCTGCGCGACGGCCATAACGATCTCCAGGCCGTGCTGCCCGACCCGGCCGGCGTCCGCAGCCCGAGCCACGGGGAGCACCGGGTCGGAGTCCCACACCACGACCTCGACCGTGTCACCGGTGATTCGAAGGTCCAGCAGCACCAGGCCGGGAGCGTACTTGCGGGCGTTGGTGACCAGCTCGCTGACCACCAACTGGGTCAGATCCATGGCCCGCTGAGAGACCGGCAGGCCGTGGTCGGCCTGCACGCGGGTGAGGAAGTCGGCGGCCAGGTGACGGGCCTGGGCGATGACTAGGCCGTCCCCCTGCAGGGCCACGGTGGCCTGCAGGGCCCGCTCCCCGGGCGTGGTGCCCTCCTCGCCCACGGACACTGCTTCCATCACGGCCACCTTTATTACCCCGTTCATATGGCGGCCGCCGGATACGCGTCATGGTGAGAGTGATGCCGGAAGCGTCGGTGTTATTCCGTCTCACCCGGGCATCACCCGGGCCATCCGGGGCAGCGGATTCCGAATGAAGCCCTGGCTGTGCCACGATCACCGGCATGGTTGAGGAAAAAGTGGCGGACATCGAACAGGCTGCGCAGTAGGGGCAGCTGTCCATCGTGGCCACCACCACCGACGGCACCCACGTCCTGACAGTGAGCCCTTTCCAACCTGGCGGCTGGGCGGGTCAGTTGGGCTGACAGACAGGTGAAGCCCCTGGTAGATGGGTTTTCGACCAAGAAGAACCGTCTCCACCCGAGGCTTCGTGTGCTTGTCTACCCGTCCGGCGTCGACGTGTCCAGCTCTGCCCTTCGCTTCTTGTCCGCCAAGCTCCGCCAGCACCGCCGGCAGCTCGGCACCCGGTGGCGGCGTCTGAGCCCGGGCCGGCAGGCTCTGCTAACCCTCGCCCACCTTCGCAACGGCCACCCGTACGCCCAGCTCGCAGCCGGTTTCGGCATCGGGACCACGACGGCCTACCGGTACGTCGCCGAGGCCGTCGAGCTCCTAGCCGCCCTCGCCCCGACTCTCGCGGAGGCGGCCCGGACGGCATCGACGAAGGCGTTCGTGCTGCTGGACGGCACCCTGCTGCCCATCGACCGCATCGCCGCGGACCGCCCCTTCTACTCCGGCAAGCACAAGAAACACGGGATGAGCGTGCAGGTCCTGGCCGATCCGTCCGGCCGGCTGCTGTGGGCGTCGCCGGCTCTGCCCGGAGCCATCCATGATGTCCGGGCCGCCCGTGAACACGGCATCATCGCCGCTCTCACGGACGCCGGCATCACCTGCTGGGCCGACAAGGGATACCGAGGTGCCGGGGGCACGGTCCGGGTTCCGTACTGGGGACGTTGGGAGAACCTCTCCACAGGCCAGAAGGCCGTCAACCGGTCTCAGGCAAAAATCCGAGCCCTGGTCGAGCAGGCCGTCGCCACCCTCAAGTCCTGGCGGCTGCTCCGCAAGCTGCGGTGCTCGACCACCCGCATCACGAGCCTCGTCCAAGCCGTCCTGACCCTGCATTTGGCCAGCTCAGGCTGATGACGGAAAAGGCTTAGTGGCCGGAGAGATCGACCATCACACCGGTGACGCGCTCAGCCAAGCCCTGGACTTCTCCGGCATGCCCTGCCCCCGTGTCGTGATGGACCTGCGGCAGGTGGCCTTTATGGACTCCACCGGCATCAACATCCTCATCGCCGCCCACCGCGCCCTCACGGAGGCCGGCGGCTGAATCCGCCTGGCAAGCCCGACAGATGCGGTGCTGTGCATCCTGCAACTCGTCGGCCTCGACACCGTCATCGACTGCCACGAAACCCTGCCCCAAGCGCTGACCGACTGACCTCGACAGCACCGCACACGGGGCAGGCAGACGACGGGGGACGTTCCTGCCTGCCCCTTGTATGCGGCTGCTCGCTCGAGGGATAGCGAGCGTCACGGGACCGCTGGGTCCTGGGCCCACCCTTACCGCGCCAAGAGGACCGGTGGTGTCACAGCCCCGCAGAATATGAGCTTGGTGAAACCCTGCCCTCCGCCACGGGGAGTGCGGAGGAGCGGGGTCGCCTGCAGGCCTACGACCGGAGCCCGTGACCTTCGGGGGTGACATAGATAAGCATCGGGGCTCCGCAGGCGCGCCAGGGCCGATACAGTTCTCGACCGCGTCCCTGCACACCACCGCACCAGACGGCGAGCCGCGGCAGGCAGCAGCGCCTGGCGATCCTTGCGCGCTCAAGGCAGGAGCCTGACCTGCACTTCGCCTGATGCGGGGTCAACCTATACCGCATGCCCGGTCTGGGTGAGGATCACCGTAAGCGCCTGGCGCAGCGCCACCCGCATGCTCTCGTGCTCGGTCGGGTGCGGTGCTGGACCGATGCCCGGTGCCGGCTCCCATGTCACCACCACAGCCGCAAGCCCCCCTCCCGGTACGGCGCGGGGTCTGTGTCGGTGACTGGGATGCGGGCTCCGGGGATGCTGCTCTACTTGCGGCGCCGGCCGCCCTCGCCAGCTCGACGGCTGGATAGCCGCCGAAGAGCGGCGCGAGGCGGAGCGCCAGCAGGGCAAGTAGGGGCGGACCTCGACGCTGTACCGGGAATCGGCCAAGAAAGTCATTGCGAGTGCCGGACCGTAAAGTCATGCACTTGCTGACCGTCGCGGCAGGTGCAAGGAGGTCGTCAACACACGCCGTACTCAGGGAGGATCCACCCTCGAGAGCGCTCGGGCTGCGCAGTAGCTTTCGCCTCCGCCTCCCCATCGCTGAGACGACGCAGCATCTCGGCCGCGCCTTCAGTGCCCGCCTCGACCTCCGTGCGTAGTTCGCCGATAAGGCCATGTTCGAACAGGAGGCGGCTGAGCTGCTTGGGGGCCCACCATGCCGAGAGGGCACTGGCGGAGGCCCGTCCCGCCGAGAGGGCACTGCCAGAGGCAATCACGTTTCTCAGCAGGTCGAGGGCTTCTGGCAGACGCCCGTGGTCGGCAAGTAGTTGCGTGAGGTGCTCTGTGGCCAGTGCGTTCCCACGGTCGGCCAAAGGCTCGACGATGTTGAGCGCCTGGTCCAGCTTGCCTTGCTCGGCGAGAAGACGGGTCCACCGGGCGACTGCGGGCCACATGCCGGTCGCCGCCAAGACGGACAGTTCTTCCCGCGGGCACAGTTGTGCCAAGAGCCCGTCGAGGTCGGGGACACGGGCGACGACCGTGCGCAGATGACTCATGGCCTCTTCCTCACGGCCGTGAGCGTGAAGGATCTCGGCCAGCATCGCATGGGCGTTTGTATATCCAGCCTGGACAAAAGGGCGCAACGTGGCCAGGGCCTCCTCAACGCGGCCCTCCTCTACCAACAGTTCGACCACGCGGTCCGCAGCGCCCCGCTCAGTGTGGATGTACGGCAGGTAAAGCGCGATCGCTTCGTCTCGTCGGCCGCGCCGGGCCAGTAGCTCCGCCAGCCGTCCAGTCGAATTCACATGCCCGGCCGATGCCCGGACCCGCAGAGCTTCCTCGTCACCGAGCTCTACCAGCAAGTCGGCCAGGTAACCATCGGCACCACGGCTCCCGTCAGCCGCCCACCGCTGTGCGACCTCGACAGCCTCGTCCGGACACCCCACGCGGACCAGGAGCCTCAACAACTCCTGGCGCGTGCCCTGTGTGCCAAGCACATCGATCGCCTCCTGCGCCCGGCCGCGTGCGGCCAGAAGGCCGGCCCACCGGGCCATGACCCGCTCCTGGCCGGGGTACCAGTCGGCGTGCACGGCTGACTGAAGCACCTCTATGGCTAGCTCGGTCCGGCCGTGCCGGATCAGTGCTTCTGCCAGGGCCTCGGTGGCGCCGTGGTCTCCGCGCTCAGACAGTCTCCGATGGAAGGCAGCGGCCTGTGCATACCGCATCCGCCGATCGGCGGCTGCGGCCAGGCGTTGGAGGTCTTCTGCATCGTGGCAGTGCTCGCTCAGTGCCTGCCACACCACATCATCGGGACAAAGAGTGCGACGGGTCTCCCACGCACGCTGCAGGAGGTAGTCAGCGGCGATGTATCCAGTGATGACCTCAATGTCCTCATCCTGGCAAGGCATCAGGGCCGGGGCGACGCCGCGCAGAGGGGTCTTGGCGTAGTCGAGGGAAGTGTGGAGCCAGTTAGGCGGGGCGACGCCTCGCCGGTCCTTGAGGTAGCCGCGCACGGCTGCCCGCAGAAATTCCTCCGAGACGGGCGTGTGCACGCCCAACCGGCGGGCGTCGACCGCGGCGGTGATGACGTGTTCGGTATACGGATCCGGTGCGCCCTCCCATCGGTCTACAAGGTCGGGTGCCGCGGCGAGGACTTGCGTGAATCCCAGGTCCGGACTGTCGAGTGCGGCCTGCGCCCACCGGTCCTTGTGCCTCAGCTCCTGAGCCCGCGCGTTCTCCGAGGCGGTGAATGCCGCAGCCACATGGAAGACATGAGCGAGATCGAGCAGCCTGCTGTCCTCATCCCCGCGACTGTTCCCTTCGCGGCGGTGAGCCGGGCCGCGGGCCTGGTAGGCGTTCGTCCACATGGTTCCCACGATCACCGTGCCGGCGTTGAGCAGGGTCCGTACGGTGCCAGCTGTCAGCGCGTCAGCGGTATCGAGGTGACCTTGCAGTTCGTCCAGCCACAGCACGGTCCGAGGTGTCGGTGCTGCCGCCAGCTCGCGGACCGCGTCGGTGCTCGTCGGATGGACGAGCCACCACTCGGGCAGGACGTCCAGGACGGCCTCGTACAGCGTGCGCGTCTTGCCCACGCACGACCGGCCCGTCAGGAGCAGAAAGCCGCCGCCCTTGGCGGCGGCCCTCAGAGCCTGCCGCAGGCCGTCGTCCAGATCGCGCGGAACGTAGGCGGGACTCTCATCGCGGACATCCTCGAACGCGATCGGGGCACGTAACCCCAGCCGGAGCGGCCGGGCTTCGCGCACCCGGACGGCGCCCGGGGGCGCGGAGCGGGCGTCCGGGAGCACCTGTGCACGCGCTGCCACCCAGTCGGGGATGTGCTGCGGTGGCACGGCACACGCGGCCAGATACGTCACGAAACGCCTCTCAGACGGGAACGGCTTGCACTTCATGGCGTAGTTGTGCGCTGTAGACGCCGACAGCTTCTCGAACGTTTTTCCGTTTTTGGCCGCAAGATCTTTGGACCTCTCCTCGATCTTTGCGAACGACAGTCCCACGCCTTGACGAAGTTCGTTCAAGCGATCGGCCAGCTGCTGCGGGGTCGTCACCGTCGACAGATCGATCTGGTGAACATCCAGTGGACGGGTCATCCACACGTCTCCCTCATGCGCCGTCTTCGCCGGTCAGGCCCTCACGCACAGGCCCGCAACGTCCAGCCCCGTCCATTTCCGTTGCCGGACGGCTTTCCCGACCTCTTCTATCGGGGGCAATCCACCGAGCGTATTTCGTCGCTCGCCCCAGCATCAGGAGAATCATGCACTGGTCGGATTTGATCCAGAACGCCGGCGGCTTCCTCACGCTGGCCACGGCGCTCACCAACCTCATGACGGTGATCGTCAACAGGAGGAATACGAGGAACGCCGCAAGCACCACGTCGCCCGAGCACCGGGCCCCGAACGAGGCGGAGCAGCATGAGGCATGAAGACGCGGAGGTGCCGCCCCACCGGACCAACCACCGCCGCTCTCGGCCACCCGAGCACTCTTGCGGCGACGCACCGAATGGCAAGCGATCCTTTGGGTTACTCAGCAGTCGGCCCACGCCGCGATGCCGGCTGACAGGCAGGCCACCGCCCAACCGCACCGAGCAAAACCGACCGGCACAACAGCATGCTTCAACGGCTCCATAACCGCATCGACCGCCGCCGGGTCAGCCCGCCTCGTCGGCGGTCCGTAGCCGCCTAATCCAGCAGCAACTCGAGCCGTTAGTCCGTGAGCTCCATCCCTCCCGGACCGTGTCGCCGTCGGCCGGCACGCTCCCACGGCCCGGGTGTGGGCGGCGTGATTGTGCGGCGACCACCTCGTCAACGAGCTCCGCGAAGTGCTGCGCCAGTTCGCGAACGGGATCGACGCCGCGGGCCGGCGGTTGCCCCGGCCGTTCCTCGCCAGCTGCCGCGTCCTCGGGGAAGGGGCGCCTGGAACGCATCCCCGCCGACGGCGACACCCTCACGATCGACGGCTGGGAGATCACGGTCCGCACCGTCGAACACCACCGCGCCGACCGCGTCACCCTCACCGCGCCCACGGCCACCCCGCTTGATCAGGAGAACACCCGATGACCGCGATCCAGCTTCTCATCGGTGCCCTGGCCCTGCTGACCAACGCCTTCTTCGTCGGAGCCGAGTTCGCGCTGATCTCCGTACGCCGCAGCCAGATCGAACCCAAGGCGCAGTCCGGCAACACCCGCGCGAAGATCACCCTGTGGGGTCTGGAGCATCTGTCGGCGATGATGGCCACCGCGCAGCTCGGCATCACCGTCTCCTCCCTCATCCTCGGCGCGGTCGCCGAACCGGCCATCGCCCACCTGCTGGAACCGGCCTTCGAAGCCGTCCACGTTCCCCACGCCCTGGTGCACCCGATCGCCTTTGTCATCGCCCTGACGCTGGCGACCTACCTGCACATGCTCATCGGCGAAATGGTCCCCAAGAACATCGCCCTGGCCGCCCCCGCACCCACCGCGCTGCTGCTCGCACCCCCGCTGGTCGCCCTCACCCGCGCCCTGCGCCCGGTCGTCTTCGGCATCAACGCCTTCGCCAACGCCCTGCTGCGCATGCTGAAGGTCGAACCGAAGAACGAGGTCGAGTCCGTCTTCACCGACATTGAACTCGCCCGCCTGGTCGACGACGCCAGCCAGGCCGGCCTGCTGGATCCCGCCGACAGCGCACGCCTGCGCGACGCCCTGGAACTGGGCAACCGCCCCGTCGGTGAGATCCTCGTCCCGCTCAGCCGGATGGTCACCGCCAGCCACACCATCACCCCGGCCCAACTCGAACACGCCGCCACCAGCGCGGGCTACTCCCGGCTGCCCGTCCTCGCACCCGGCGGCATCGTCCTCGGCCACCTGCACATCAAGGACGCCCTCGGCGCCCCAGAGCGACACAAGCCCTTCCCCCGCACCGTACTGCACACCGTGGCCCGGGTAAAGATCGACACGCCACTGGACGACACCCTCACCGCCATGCGCGCCGACGGCACCCACCTGGCCGCCGTCACCGGCGCCAAGGGCACCGTCCTCCGTTTCGTCACCATGGACGACGTCCTCTCCCAGCTCGTCGGCACAAGCTGACTGCTGCGCCACCAGCAGGCAATACGTCCTTGGGGCCCGTAGAACTTATCGGCGACGGCTGGGAGGCGGACGGCGGAGACGGCGGAGACGGAGACTCCGACTGCAGTGACAGGGGCGATTAAGGGCTGTCCCGTAGCTGGCGATGTCCCGTCTCAGTGAGGTTCGGCCGATGCCGGCAAGAGCGAGCGAGTGCTGAGTGGCGAAACCAGGTCGACGCAGGTCAGTGCGGTACCCGATCATGCGTTCATGCCTCTGAGAGAGACCCTTGTCCGAGTCGATGCAGACCTGGCTGCCGGCCGGGTTCCCGTCGCGCGCCAGCGCCTGCGCGGCCTCATCTCGTCCTTCCCGCACGACTTGACGCTCCGCCGTCGTCTGGCCGAGGTCTACCGGCTCTACGGCGACGCCGCCGAGGCTGGACGCTGGATGTACCTCGAAGAGGACCGGAACGCCGACGAGACCGCTGTCTTCGAGGCGCGGTACGGGTCTCCCGGGTGGCGGATGAAGGCCCTCGCCTGGCACGGACCCGAGGCGAAGGCCGCCACCGCTTTCGCGGAGGAGCAGCTGGTCGCGGTGCGGACCGCCTGCGCCGAGGAATTGGGGCACCCCGTCGACTGGAAGGACCCCGCCTCCTATGGAAATGACTTGGAAGGGGAGTACGAGGCGCCCTCAGAGCCGTGGACGGTCGGCGGTGTGCTGGCGGGCGTCGGCTGCCTGGTCGCGGCCCTTGGATTCCTCGCGATCTGGGTGAACGGACTTGTTGCCCTCTTCGACTGACTCAGGTCACCCGGGCTTGCGAGAAGCGCCCCTCAAGGTTCGCTGAGACAGTCCAGAACTGCCGTGAACGTGACCCTCGGTGACGAGTAAAATGATCTCGCGGTGTCTGGTGTGATCACGGCTTCGGAGCCGTCCTGGATAGCCCTGTTCACCGGGCTGAGCCCTCGCCTGTTCGGCAAGCTGGTGACCGCACTGCGGCGCGAGGGTGTGGACCCGGTGCGCAAGGGCCGGCCGTGGAGTCTGCCACTGGAGAACCGGGTCCTGCTGGTCGCTGCGTACTAGCGCACCAACCTGACCCTGCGCCAGCTCGTGCCGCTGTTCGGGGTGTCCAAGTCCGCGGCCGACCGCATCATCGACCACCTCGGACCCGCGCTCGCTCTGCAGCAGCGCAAGCGGTTCCGCAAGGACACCGTCCCGATCGTGGACGGGACCCTGGTGCCCACCGCGACCACCCCTGATCAGCACAGACTCGCTCCGCCCGAGCCGCCCAACAATGGAAAATCCTACTGAGATCACCACCTTCCGGAACGATCACTAAATTCGCACTTCAAACGGCCCTCCGATCTCTGACCCTCCACGGAAACCCCAGGTCAGACCAATACGGCACCACCACCAGAAATCCTGAATGGTCACTAGATCAGCAGGTCAACGCATTACTTAGACAGTGAGCGTTTTCAGCATGGCCGCTGATCGGGTGACGCTGGTGGTGTGCGCAACGTACGAAGCTCCCGTGTCGTTGAGGGAGGTGTTCGAAGTCTCAACCCACAGGCACAGGGGCCGCGTTGGTTCCATATTCTGCCGCACTCGACCTGCCGCACGCCCTGGTCGAGTGGGTCACGATGCTCATCGTCACCCGCGACGGTGACCGCCGCTGCAAACTTCCGCCGCATCAGCGTGCCCTGGTCGGTCTCGTGTACTTGCGCCGGCACGACACACTCGCGCAGATCGCCGCCGGCTTCGGTATCTCCGTCGGTACCGCACATGCCTACACGGCTGCGGTGGTCGGCCTGCTTGCCGACCGTGCGCCGGGCCTGCTGCGCGCGCTGCGTGAAACCGAACCCGACTACGTCCTGCTGGACGGCACCCTCGCGGAGTGCGACCGGGTCGGTGACAGCCGCGCCGACTACTCCCACAAACATCGTCGGCACGGAGTGAACGTGCAGGTGGTGACCGACTCCGCAGGACGGCTGCTGTGGATCTCGCCGGCCCTGCCGGGCCGTGCCCACGACCTGACGGCCGCCCGCGCCCACCGGATCATCCGGATCTGCGAACGGCAGGGCATCGCGGTGCTAGCCGATCGCGCCTACATGGGGGCTGGCTCGTGGGTGACGACACCCTTCAGACGCCCGCCGGGCCGCGAGCTCACACCGACCCAGCAAACCGTCAACCGCGCGCTGTCTGCGGCACGGGCACCGGTCGAGCGTGGCGTCGCACGCTTGAAGGCATGGCGAATCTTCCGCCGCTCCCGCTGCAGCCCGAATCGCATGTCGTCAATGGCCAAGGCTGTCCTCACCTTGGAGAGGCAACGCTGACGTCGCTGTTCGGTATGCCTCAGCCATGGCATGGAAGGAACGCTTCGGTGCCAGGCTGCCGTCGGGCATGACCTTGCACACTCCGTAGGAGGCCATGTCGAGGTCGAAGCGCGGATCCTCGTGGTGCGGATATGCGTAGCTGGCGAAGGTGAACCAGAAGGCGGTGTCCACACCTTCCTCGTTGAAGACGTCCAATTGCTGGCGCAGGTAGCGGGCCTGTTCGTCTTCGTCGCGGATGTAGTCGCCGTCGAGGCGGGGCGGGTCCGCATCGTGGTCGACGACTGCCCACCAGCCGAGGCCTCCTCGGGCTGCGGCGCCTCGGTAGGTGCAGCTGCCGAATTCGGTCGCCGCGAGCGGTTTGCCGTGTCGGAGGTACTCGCGCAGGCCCTGACGGAAGGCGTCACTGGCATCGCCGTAGGCGTCGGCACTGACGATGTCGAAGGGCGCCCAGTCGATCTGTTCCCACGTTCCGGAGGCGTAGGTGATCTTGCCGCGGAAGCGTGAGCGGACCGTCGCCGCGATGTCGGACAGCAAGGAGTTCAGCCGGGCAGGAACCTCGGCGAGGGCGGCCAGTGTTGTCTCGTCGGGAGCGCCGCTGATCAGGGCTTCGATTCGGGCGATGCTGTCGTTTCCGGGGAGGATACCGGCGGCGAACAGGCTCAACTCGCAGCCGGCGACGAAGACGTTCGCTCCCACCTCTTCGGCGCGATCGGCGCAGTCGGCGAAGTAGGGCAGCAGCTCCTCGGCGGACAGTTCGCAAGGGAACGGGGAGAACCAGACCTCCAGCCCGGCGTCGGCGGCGTGCCGGGCCGCGAGGGCCAGTCGCCCTGGGTCGCCACCGGTGATCCGTACGGCGTTGCAGTGCAGGTCGTCCGCGATCATGCGGATCTCGCGTTGTACCACGTCGGCGTTGAAGACGGGCCGAGAACTCTTGCCGCCCGGAGTGAAGCCGGTGTCGTAGGTGATGCCTTTGGCTCGCATGGATGCTCCTGACAATCGATCGACATCTGTTGCTGCGTCTCACCGGGCGCTGATGCGGGTCGGTTCGGCGGGCGGATCGCGTGGACGGCTCGGGGCGTGTCGGTCGGCAGCTCGATGGCGGTCTCGATCACGCTGTCACCTCGCTCCTCCCTGAGAGATCGCCTCACACCCGTGCTCGGCGATCGGAGCCGAACGTTAGGTACGAGTCGAAGAGCCGGTCAATGGCGATCTCTCCTGGACCTTGCTGTTTGTGCTGGTCAGCCATGCAACTGGCGATTGCAATGACAGTGAGGGTCAATGCACGCCGAACGAGGGGATGTTGCAACGATCGGCGGCAGTGCACACTGTGGCCAGGACGCCCCAATCAGAGGAACCGACCCCGATGCCAGGACGCAGGCTCACCAGAGCCGACCGGCAGCTGATCGCCGCCGGGTTGGCACAGCGCCTGAATTACGCCGACATCGCCAGGAGCCTGGACCGTCCCACCTCGACGGTGAGCCGCGAGGTCGCACGCAACGGCGGACCCGCCCACTACCACGCGGAACTAGCACAGCTCGCGACCACCCACCGAGCCCGACGCAGGCCGCAGTCGACCGCGTCTGCACAGCGGACCATCGAGCACCTCGGCCCCGACCCCGCCGCAACGGCTGCGTTCATCACGGACCTCACGGCGGCCTTCGTCGAAACCGGCCTCCCGCGCACAGCAGCCCGCGTGATGGGCTGTCTTTTCGCCTCCGAGACCGGCAGCCGCACGGCCATCGAGATGGCGCAGCACCTACACGTCAGCGCCGCGACGATCTCGCAGGCGGTCCGCCTGCTGCAACAGCAGGATCTAATCCGCCGCGGCCGCGACGACCGGAGCCGCCGCCACCGGTACTTCCTCGACGACAACGCGGGCTTGCGGACCGTCGTGGCCAGCGCCGCCGCCAACCAGCGGCTCGCCGCCACCGCGCTGCGCGGCGCCGAAGTCTTCGGAGCCCACACCGCTGCCGGAACACGACTGGCCCTGGCAGGCCGGTTCCTCGAACGCCTCGGCGACGACCTCATCCGCTCCGCTGAAAAGCACTGGCGTGACGTGGTTGGTGACGGGGTCGAGGAGCACACACCGACGATCCACACATCGACGGAGTAGTACGCGACCTCACTTGCCCAGGCGATGACCAGGCGGCCGAGAAGCCCAGGGCTTATGACCGCAGCCATCCTCACTCCGGAGGGTCAAAGCTGAAAAGGCTTAGTGATCCATAGCGGATTTGTCACATCGCCCGCCGCCGATCCACCCAGGTCGGCAACCGTGTTGCCCGCAGCGCATCGGCCAGAGCGGGGTTCACGCCGTGGATGCCCAGGCGAAGGTAGAAGCCCTTCAGGCAGGCCGCCGCGGTCTTCAACGCGCTGTGCCCGTACGGGCGCTTCCCCTCCCGCCACGGCAACCCGAACGGCCCCGGATAGTCAGCCCCGAGTGCCGCCATGTAGTGCCGCAAATCCTCAAGCGACACCGACCCTGCGTCCAGGCCTGCGAACCGCAGCCACCGCAGATGATCTACCAGCACATACGCGTACGTCCGGTCCGTGCCCGCGGCGCAGGTACGCAGGAACCCGTCCGCCTCCGCCACCACCGAGCAGTCCGTGTCCACGACCGTGTAAGACACGCGCCCCCGGCACGGACGACCTCCTGCACCCGCAACTGGCCCACCACCAGCCGACCACCCACCCCGCACCGCCCCCTCCGGACCGGGAACCGCCCCGCCGGCGGCACCCTGGCCCCGAGTCCACACCCCTCCCCCACACCCATGGACCACTCCACGCGAACGTCACACACACCCAGTGACGGTTGGTAAAGTCCGTCACCCTCACACGCCAGAACGCCGGAGGGGTTCCTTCGCTGCCGAAGTCAGCGAGGACAGGCGTGCCCCTCCGCCCGGTGCCCCATCCACACCGCCACATCGCATATCCGCAGCGCACTCACCGTCTCTGGCACCCCCGCGACCTGCCGCAGCGCGAGCAACTCGCGGTGCAGGGCGCGGTCGTTCTCACGCAGCGCGGCATGTAGCGCAAGCCAGAACGAGGGGCGCGGGCGACCCAGAGCGCAGCGCACTACCTTGTCGTAGACCGGCAACAGACGCGGACGCTTACGGGCCAAAAGCTTCCCAGCGATCACCCAGTCGACTCCGTACTGGGCGCAGAGCAGACTCCAGGCCTGATCCGCCGGCGAGCCCTCGGCCAGGACGTCCGCTTCGGCGTCGACCATGTCGATGTCCCGGGGAATGGCCTGCAGCAGACCGGACAGCCGCGCGCCGAGGCGGCCCTCCAGAATGTCCAGCGCAACAGGCGCCGGAACGGTGACCGACAACGTCTGCACCGCGACCAAATCCTCCGCCGTGAACCGGTCAGCGACCTCCGGACGGTCTCCTCCACCCGCCAGGTGCTCGAACCGACTCCCGGTGAACGGCATCCCGCCGGGCGGCACGCCTATGCCGAAGTAATTCCGCAGATCCGCGATGGCCTGAGGGTTCGTAATGAGGGTATGCAGTCGTTCTGCGAACACTGCTGGGGCACCGGTCAAGAGATCAACGCTCCCTCCGCCCAACGCTCCATCCGCCCCAGCGGTTTCTGGGGATCAAACCGATCTCTTGCGCGAGTAAGCCCGAAGGGCGGGGCTATGCAGTGCACAGCCCGAACGCCCTCCACACCGACGCCGATACAGCACACCCCGCATTTTCGACCTCGTCGACGAGACGTAGCGCTCGGTCGGCGATAACGAGGTCTTGTGAAACAGGTGCGATCTCATCACCCAACCCCCTAAGGAAGTTCGCGATTCTCGGCCATGAATAGAAGGCAGTCCCGCCCACTTTCTCCTCTGGCTGCGGAAATCCCCCCGGCCCTCGCTGGCCTTTCGACAGTTGCACCAACGACTGTCGGCTTCGCCCAGCTCGCTGCGCAGCAATATCCAAGGTCACGATGTCATCGTGGATCACACGCGCGGCACGAAGCCCGTTTATCTTGCGGATTTCTCCGGACACCAATGCGACGGCCTCAAGCATCGTGTTAGCCACCACATCGCAATGCAGCTCCGAGACACCTGAACCACCAATTGTGTAGGAAACGGAACCGTCCGCAAAAAGCGGAAGATCCTCGCTGGTGCTGGTGTCAATAAAGTCAGCCTCGTCCCGCGTCAACTGCCGGTTGAGGGCTAGAGTGAATGTCCATTCTGCAGGCACAATATTCTCCTTCTTTTGGGCCCGATCCAATTTCACGTCATCTCGGGCGTGGTTCGGACGGGCCCTCCAGCATGGCGCCATTTTCTGCTAGAAAGTGCGCCCCACTGGAGGGCCCGCCTCGGACTTACGCCCAAGGCCGGCCAGTCCTAGTGCTTTCGATGCCGCCTTACGAACTCGTCTATGCGACGAGCAAACACACTCGGATTTCGGGGAGAGTGGTGAATCGAGAGAGACTGACCACACCCCGAACAGGTAAGTTCCCCCCACCGATGTCCATTAATATTTTCTGATATTGACAAGCCCTCCGACTTGGCCGCGCTCAACGCCTTGCGAATGTCCGATTTTGGATGATTTCCCAAATCTAATCCCTTATACAGCCTTACGCGACCTAGGAGTGCCCATGGTCGCGACAACGCTATCTCGAGGTGTAGCAGATGTGCAACAGCAGGTAGCCCGAGACCCATCGGCCACCGCCACACCTCAAACCCCCAGCGAGACCCGGCAACCAGTCAGTGCCTTGCACGGCCAGAGGACGGCCAGCCGACGCGCACATGTACGTCACGCAAAGCAGCAGGCCGACCTCGATGCATACACGCCTCCAACCGGTAAAACGGACGAGGCGCACATGACGGCCGGGGACGTGGGCCGGCCGTGGGCGGCGATCCACGACAACGCCCGCATCCCCATCGACTTCCGGCTCTACCTGACCGCCACACCGCGCATCCTCGCCGCGCCCAGCCCACAGCGCGGCCGGGATAGACGGGAGCTGGTGATCGCATCGATGCAGGACGACAGCGCCACCTACGGCACCAGCATTTTCGACCTCGGGCTGGCGGAAGCGGTGGAACGCTCGATCCTCGCAGGCTTCGAGATCGATGTACTGGAGATCCGGGACCCCGACCCGATCCCGGGCCTGTCGGAGGACGCGCTGCGCGGTCGGCGCCTGGCGCTGCTCCAGGCCGCGCTGCTGGAGCACGCGGCGCAGCAGAACCTGCACACCGTCATGACCTTTCACCACAGGGTCGAGGAAGCCCGCGCGTTCGCCGAGCAGATGCCGGCGACCGCCGCCGAGCTGTACGCCACCGAAGCCTCAGACGCCTCCCTGGTCGACGCTGAGGAACTGCCCGCCTCCTCCATCGACGCCGAGCTGTACGAGCTCGAGGACGGCCGGCACGTACCCCCGGACCGGGTCTGGGCCGACTGGCTGTGCGGCGACCACCCCATCGCCCACCGGCGCGAGGTGATCCGCCAGTTCGCCAACGGCATCAGCGCCGAGAACCGGCGCGTACACCGGGCGTTCCTCGCCTCGGTACGGGCCCTCGGGGTCGGTGTCGACATCACCGGACTGCGCGGCGTGGAAGCGGTGTGCATCGTCGGCTCGCGCAGCTCACAAGTCGACGTCGTGCAGAACATCGGGCGGGCGCTGCGTCCGCATCCGGACGGCACGGTGAAGACGGCTCGGATCATCATCCCGATCTTCCTGCAGCCCGGGGAGGACCCGAAGGACATGGTCGCCTCCGCCAGCTACCAACCTCTGGTCGACACCCTCCAGGCGCTGCGCAGTCACTCGGAGCGCATAGTTGACCAGCTCGCCTCCCGAGCCCTGACCCGCGGCACCGAGCGCCGACCCGTTCACGTCCGCCCCGCCCCCGCAGCGGGAACCGACGGCGGTGACGAGGAGACCAGCCAGGCGCAGCAGGAGGTCGACCGGGTCACCTCGATCGTGGTCAACTTCGCCTCCCCCCGCGACGCCGCCGACATCGCAGCCCTGACCCGCTGCCGCGTGATCCGCCCGCAGTCCTTGGTCTGGCTCGAGGGCTACCAGGCCCTTATCCGCTGGCGTGCCGAGAACGAGATCACCGGCCTGCACGCCGTCCCCTACGACACTGAGGCCGCCGTCGGCGCGACAACGGATTTCCCCCTGGGCCGGTGGGTGCACCAACAGCGCAAGGCGCTGCGCGCCGGAGAATTCGACCCCCACCGCAAGGAACTCCTCGACGAGGCCGGGATGGTCTGGGAGCCCGGCGAGGAAGTCTGGGAGAGCAAGCTCGCCGCGCTGCGGTCCTACCGGCGGGCCACCGGGCACCTCGCCCCCCCGCCAGGACGCCGTCTGGGGACGTCGTTGCGATTTCCGCCGGCCAGCAGGACCGCGAGCCGATTGCCGTGCCCGTCGGCGATCAGGTGATGCTTCGGGCCCGCCCGACCCCGGTCCACCGTGGTAGGGCCCGTATAGATCCCCCTGACAGCCCTGATTTGCGAAAGGTCGACCACACAGCGGAACCAGTCCGGCCTTGAGGCTGCCTTGATTTCTACCAGCAGGACCTCCACCGAACGGAACGCCGACGATGAGGAATGGTTCCTGCAACGCCGGCAGGACTACCACGCACAGTTCGGCCTCCACCCCGGCCAGGCCCTCCTGGCCGGGGTTGTGACTATAGGTGGGCGCCGCCTATTCGTAGACGCGAGCAGCCGCGATAACCTTCGCTATCGTGGCCCACACCTCATCCGACGGAAGCGACCCGCCGTTTCTACGGAAAAACCCTTCGCAATCTAGAATCCATGCTGCCATGGACTCCAAAAGAGCCGGAATATCTCTGCTTTCCCAGCCTTCAGGATCGTCTTTGAAATTTTGAGCGGCGGCAGACAAGAAGACCACCAACTCCTGCCGATCACTTACCCCGTTGGCCTCTCGCCAGAAATCCACTGCTACCTCACCCGGATCGATTCACCGTCATTATTGGTGGTGAATTTCCATGACTCTTGCTCGACCTCGCGAGGCGAAGCCTTGACAAAACGCACCGACACTCCAGCCTCCTTGAATGCATAGAGGCGGCGATTATCGAGGGAATATATATTCCCATCGCGTTCGAATACGCGGATCGGCTGAATGTCGTCTGCACTTTTTTCGCCGGAGCTCAATTCATCAATTGTCTCCTCCAGGGATCGACCGTCCTTATATGACCCCTTAATGCTGTCCTGGGTGTATCGGATCTTAGCAGGATTCATTTTTCCGGCCGCTGGCAGTCCTCGAGGTCCCGGTTTGGGAGCCGCGCCGCGACTGGCATCCGAATCTGCCTCGCGGAATGCCTTGCCGAGCTTGTCTGAGCCAGAGTCCAGCATCTTCTTGCCGAAGACAACAGCTCCAGCGCCACCGGCGATCGAAGGGATGCCCGCCTCGCACAGGACTCCTGTGGCGCATTCGACTACGCCCGATGCACCGAGGATGACGCCGCCGCCTTCACTGACCCCTCCCAAGAGGGACTGAAGGATACCCGCGTAAAAGTCACCATTCTGCCCAAGGCTGGACAGGTAGTTCCCGACGTAGCTGTTGCTGTCGCTGGGGCCCTTGACTGGGGCACCGCAGTCTCGCGGAAGCCCGGTGCGGGCGCAGCGATTGCTAGCGCCTGAGTCTGAGCTGACGTTTCCGGAGCTGCTGGTGGAGGCAGTTCCGGTCTGGTTGTAGTGGGTTCTGCCGCAGCTGCCGTGGTGGCAGCTGCCGGCGCTGGGGTTGTTCGGGTCGATGGGGCCGTCCGTGATGATGTTGCCCGAGCCGTCGCCCTTGGGTGTGCCGACGCCGCAGGCATCGGCGAAGCACAGGCCGGTCGGGTCGGACTGGGTGACCGGTGTGTTGCCAGCGTAGCTGTAGCCGTTGAGCGACTGGTGCTGATCCGGGCTCAGGAGCGGGTCGACGCTGATGAACTGGCCGATGGTGGGGTCGTACTCACGGGCTCCCATGTGTGTCAGGCCGGTCGCGCCGTCGGCTGTTTTACCGAGGAACGCCTTGTCGTCGGGCCACGACGTCGCTTTCGTGCCGCGTGGGACGCCGAAGGGCGTGTTGTAGCGCTTGGTGACCGCGTATGTGCTCGCGTCGAGGGCGATGTTGGACGTGCCGTGCTGGTCGGCGGCGAGGAAGCTGAGCTTCGTGCCCGATACTCCGGACGTCGCCGTGCGGACCGCGATGGTCTGGCCGTTCGCCGTGTAGGAGCGCGTGGCGGAGACGGTCTTCGTGGTGCCCTTGGTGGTGAGGTGGAGTTCTGTGCCCGCGCCCAGATAGAGGACGGTTTCGCCGTCTCCCTTGGCGCGGCGGATCAGCAGGTCGCCGCCCCCGTCGTAGAGGTAGCTGGTCTCCTTAGTGCCCTCGGTGAGCTTGGTCAGGTCGCCCTCGGTGTTCCAGGCCAAGGTCTGCTGGGCGGTCGGTCCGGGGCGTGAGGTGGTGTTGCCGGTGCTGTCGTAGGAGTAGGTGCCGGCGCGGGCGCCGGTGGTCTTGTCGAGCGTGTGCGGCTTGGTGTCGGCGGGGTCGTCGTAGGTGTACGTGGTGGTCTTGTCGCCCGAGGTGGCGTGCTGGGTCTCCGTCTTGCGCTGGCCAGCGCCGGTGTAGGTGTAGGACGTCCAGTACGGTGCCGCCCCGTCGAGGCTGGCCGTCGTCCGGCCGGAGGTCGAGCAGTCCGCCGTCTTCGGGGTCCAGGCTTCGCTGAGGCGGCGGTCGCCGTCGTAGGCGAAGCACTGGTAGTCGGCCTTGGCCGTGCCTCCTTGCGTGGTGGCGTCGAAGATGGAGGTGACGTTGCCGGCGTCGTCCTGGGTGAACTTCAGCTCCTGCGGCATGTAGCCGTGCACGTCGTCGGTGACGAAGGAGCGGGTGAGGCGGCGGGTGCCCTCCTCATAGTCCCAGTTGAGGTACGCCTTCTTCGCTGAGGACGTACCGTCCATGCCCAGGATGAGCTGGCGCAGGTCGCCCTGCGGGGAGAAGGCGGCACCCTGCAGGTAGCCGGTGGTGCCCTTGGCGGTGAGCTGCCCTCCGAGCGCGTTGTAGGTGTAAGAGACTCCCTCCGCGGCGAGGCCGCCGACTGCCGGGGCGGAGTACTGGCTGATCGATCCGTCGAGGTTGTAGCCGGTGGAGAACGACAGCGTCTTCGCCACGTACTTGTCGGACACCAGAGGTTCCGAGTCCGGCAGGATCAGCTGATTGCCGGTCGCGTGGTACATGGCGTCGAAGGCCGTGACCTTTTCGGTGTACGCCTTACCGCTCACACCGCCGTCGTATCGGGTGGCGGTGTCCTGCTGTCCCATGGCGACCTGGTCGTAGCCCCAGGTGGCGAGCTTGTGGGCGTCGCTCTTGTCGGCCTGCCATATGTCCGTCTTGCGGCCGAGGTCGTCGTAGGCGTACAGCAGTTTCTTCGACTCGTCGCCGTTCGGAGTGGTGCTGGTGGCCTGGTCGAGGCTGTTGTACTCGGTGGTGCTCTTGCCCTTGTCGGGGTCAGTCGCCGTGACCTGGCGCCCCAAGAGGTCGTAGGTGTAGGACCACTTCGTCTTGTCGGGGCCGGTGATCGTCTCCTGCCGGCCGGCAGGGGTGTACGTGTAGTCGGTCGTTGTGAAGTCCGTGCCGGTCGGCTTCGGGCCGGCGTACTCCCGTCGCTGAGTCGTCTGACCGAGCGCGTTGGTGACCACGGCGGTCGCCTGACCGCCGGCCGGAGCGCTGGTGGCGACGGTGTCACCTGTGTAGATGGTTTCGGTCGTCCAGCGGGTGACACCGTGTACCTTCGTCACGGCCTTCGTCGCCCGGCCCGCTCCGTCGTACGTGGTGTCCGTCTGGGTGGGCGCCTGGCCCCCGTCGATCTCCGCGGCCTGGGAGCTGGGAGGTGAGGTGCTGTCCCAGATGTCGGACTGCTGGCTGACGGCGAGACCTCGCGCGTCGTAGAGCGTCAGGGAGATCAGCCGGCCGCCCTGCGGGGTCGGCGACTGGGTCTGACGTGAGCGCAGCATGGAGTCGTAGAACTCGTAGGCGGTGTTGTAACCGGATCCGTCGTTCTTCAGGGTCCCGGTGGACACCCAGGGCATGCCCGAGCTGGTGACGTGGTAGTCGTAGACGTAGTTCGGAGTCTTACCCAGCACCTTGGAGCGGTTGGGCAGCCAGAGCTTGGTGATGCGGCCGAGACTGTCGTACTCGCTCTCGGTGATCTTGTTGTTCGGGTCGGTGGCCTTCAAGGTCGCACCGGTCGCGAAGTCCAGCGCCGCAGTGACCTTGAAATGCTTGGCGTCTTCGGCCACCGTCGACGTGAGTGGCCCGGCGTCCGACGGTACATAGGTGACGGAGGACACCGGCAGGTCGTTGGTGTCGGTGACGGTCTTGGGACGCCCGAGGGTGTCGTACGTCGTTCCGGACACCTTCTGCCAGGTGGGGGCGTCGTCGCTGCCGTACCCCTTGGCGCGGCCCTTCCATGTGGCGTCGCCCTTGGTAGGTTTCTGCGACGGCGACCAGGTAGTGGCCGCGCTGTCGTCATAGACCGTGGCGGTGTCGGAGACGACGTCACCCGCTCGTTTGGAGTCGGCGGGCAGGTCGAGCGCCGAATCCGCGGTCGCGCACCGCTTGGCGACAGTACGGACGCGGGAAACGAGGGAGGTGATGCCCTTGTCGTCGTTGCGGGCGTACCAGGTGCGGGCGCACTCCTCGTCGCCGGTGACCGAGTCGTCGCCCTCGTCCTCGACGGTCTCGGCCATGCCGTAGTCGTCGTAGGTCGTCTTCACCGTGTGTACGCGGTCGTACGGGGTGAGCTTGCTGGTGATGTCGGTGCGGGTGTGGGTGGCTACGGTGCGCACGTAGTACGCCTCGGTGTCCGCGTACGACTTGTGCTGGGTGGCCGTCTTCTTCGACCACGGGTCGTTCACCGTGCCGCTGACTTCCGCGTCGCCGTCGTAAGTGACCGACTCGCGGGTGAAGCCCGAGTACTGCTCGGAGTCGGTGATCTCGTCGGCCTTGAGGCCGGAGACCGTGACGGTCTTGCGCTTCTCGGGGTCGGGGGTCTTGCCGTCCGAGCCGAGGACGCGGTCACCGTTCATACCGCGCAAGTAGACCGTGGTCTCCTTGCTCTGAGTGCCGGTGGAGACCCCGGTGAGGTGGGTGACCTGCTGGTAGCCGCGCCAGATCGACCAGGTGCGCTCCTTGGCGGGGGTCAGCGGGTCCTCGTCGTAGTGCCAGGCGCCGCCGCCCGTGTACTGGTAGCTGTGCTGTACGGCTTCCGAGCCGCCCTGGGGATCGGTGGTGGACACCGAGCTGACGGGGTACTTCTGGAACCAGTCGAGCTTGGGGTCCTTCTCGCCGTTAGGCGACCAGTACACCGGGTAGCAGCGCCTGGTGTTCTCGTCCAGCTTCGGCTTGCTGCCGCCCGCGGTGCAGTCCGCCTCCTTGTAAGAGACGATCGTCTGTGCTCCCGTCTCAGATGTGACGGTCTTCAGCCGGGGCTTGTTCAGCGGCAGGATGTCGTCGGCCGCGCCATCGACACGGTTGGGCAGCATCACGTGGTCGAACTTGACCGGGTCCAGCGAGAGGTCGGTGCCCCGCTTGCCGGTGTGCTTGATTTCATCCAGCCAGAGGGACTGGTCGGTGGAGTCACCAGTGTCGCCGGGGTCAAGATAGAGCTGCTTGAGGGACCAGACGTCCACCGGCTCGAAGGCCGGGGTGGAAGCCGCCGCGTTCCAGGCGTAAGTGGTGATCGCCGTCAGCCGCTTACGGGTGAAAAACGACGGGCCGACATTACCGGTGCACTTGTCCCCCTCCTTGCATACGGAGTCGAACGGCACGTCCGGCCAGTTGTCCCGGGTGTCCTTGGTCAGCGAGTCACAACCGCTACCCGAGGCAAAACAGCGCTCGGCATAGGAGAGAACCACCTTGTCCGAAGCGGCTGGGGAGCCGGAGAAGAGGGCGCCGGCGCGCTGGCCGTAGCGGATCTCCTTCAGGTAGCCGCCGCGGACGTAGTCGGTGCCGGTGTTGTCGTCGCCGAGCATGTCGTAGTTGTTGTGCTCGGCGGTGTACCAGTAGGACTCAGTGTTGCCGTGGGTGTCCTCGACATAGTCGAGGTTCCAGCGCCAGCCTTGTGTCTTGTGGCGGCTGGAGAAGGAGTCACCGCTGGAGTAGCCGGGTTCGCCCTCATCGTCACCGAAGACAGGCACCGTCCATACCGACTGGGTGCGGTCGTCCGAGCCGGCCCCGTCGAGCTTGTTGAGGCCGAACACGTACTTGGTGCCGTCGCCGGTGACGACCGTCCAGTATTCGCCGTCGTCGTCGCCGTTGTCGGCGCCGGTGGAGTGGGTGACGGTGGAGGCGTCATCGTCCTTCAGGCGCCACTTGCCGGTGGTGTCGTCCTTGACCAGTTCGGTGGCCTTGCCGTTCAGGACGAGGGAGGCGTTGTCGTATTTCCAGCACAGGTCGTACTTGCCGTCCTGGCCGTCGTCATCGCAGGAGCCGTATTTACGCTCGACAAAGGAAGAGGTCAGGTCGAAGCCCGTGCCGACCTGGCTGCCCTGGTTGTTGGAGTTGGCGGTCTGTCCGTCGACCGCGCCGGAGTCGTACGAGATCGACAGGCCCGGCTCGGGACCGGCCGCGGCCGGAGGCACACGCAGGGGGTAGGACCAGGTGAAGGAGCCGGATGAGCCTCCTGCCTCCCATGTCGAAGACGCAGACAGCGGCGTCGCCTTGTAGTCACCGGCACCGGACTTGGCCCCAGCCGCGACGGCCAGCAACATGGACTGCCGGCCTGACGCCAGCGTCACCGGCGCGGACAGGCTGTCTGTGTCACGGCGGTTGAGGGAGTTGAGGACGACGCGCTTGCGGCACTTCGCGGCCGCCGGATCCTTCCCCGCGCAGCTCGGCAAGCGCATCAGCTGCAGGCGGCCGGCCCAGTCGCCGCCGTAGGCCGCGGCGAAGGCGGAGTAATCGATACCGAAGCGGGCCTTGCCTCCGGCCTCGGGGCCCGTGACCTTGAGGACCACGCCCTTAACACCGAGTTTGGCAGCGGTCTTCTGGTCGAGAACCTCGACCGTGACAGATTCGGCCGTCTTGCCTGTGCCTGGGTCGGTCACCGTGACAGGCAGGGAGCCCGGGGCAGCTTTGGCAGTGCCCTTGGCGGGGACGGTCAGCGACGCCTTGCCGGCCTTCGGCCAGGTGACTTTTCGCTGCTGATCGTGGCGGGCCCGGGCGGCCGCCGTTCGGTCTGCCGCGTCGGCCTTCTTCACCTCCGCCGCCGCCTTCGTGTTCACCTTGGCGGTGAAAGGGCTGACCTTCGTGGCGTGCGGGGGCTGCAGGTGAGGACGCCCCAGGGGGTCGGTGTCCGCTGCGAAAGCGACGGGGGTGAGTAGGCCCGGCAGGAGGGCCAGGCCTGTAGTCGCAGCGATGCGACGGGACCAGCCTGTTCTGTGTCTGCCCCTGCGGCCTGAAGTCGGCCTGGGTATGCCGAAGGAGTTCATGGCGGTTCTTCCTACGCGGCGTCGGGCTGTGTCACGCCGGACGCGTGCCGTTGAGGAGGATGAAAAAGGGAATCGAGGTGGGGTATTCCGGCGCCTGGTGCCGGGCGGCCCGATCAAAGAGCGGGCCGCCTCAGCGCGTGTCAGGTGCCGTCCGGTGTGTCCAGCACCTGGGAAAGGATCTGATCGAAGTTCAGCGCCCCGGTCCACACCCGCAGTGACTCCAGCGAGCCGGGCAGGTAGTACCCCGTGGATCCACCGGCCGCTCCCCTGCCCGCCGACAGCGCGCCGGTACCCTGCTGGACCGCAGAGAACCCGGAGTTATCCTCGCCGGGCTGCTCTGTCCCGCCCACGTACAGGTGCAGTCGGCCGTACCGGTCCTCGGTCTTCGATACATCGGCCGGGTCGGTCCATTGCCATGATTCCTGCGCGTCGAACACGCCCGTGACATCTACGCCGGTGTCGACGTCGGCGGGATCGGCAGCTGCCACTTCAGCGCTCTGCGTGACCTTGCTGTCCGATCCGACGGCGGTGCGGGTGAACTTCCACTGGTAGGTGTCGGCGGCGGGCTTGACCACCCACAGCGCCCAGGAGGACTCACCGCCGATTGCCTGCCCGGCCACCTGAGCCTGATAGCCGACCGGCTTGGCCGCCAGCTTGTCGGCATCCAGCCTCACGTGAGCCGAAACGGTGAATGAGCCGGTCTCGTCGACCACCGGGCTGCTGGTCGAGGCATAGCCCGACGTCCCGTCCAGAACAAGGGCGTTGTTGTCCTCATCCAGCACCACACCGCTGGACGACAGCGCCAGCGCCGGCGCGGGGTAGGAAGTGATTTCCTTGACCTGCGTACCGGTGGAAGCGGTGGCGTCCCAGTCCGCGACGAGCTCGTCGGCCGCCACACCGTCCTGCGTCAGTTGCGCCTCCTGCGCAACCTGCTCCGCAGTGAGCGCGTACTGCCACACAGAGACCTCATCGATACGGCCGCGGAAGTTCTCTCCCCCGACCCCACCGACCAACGAACGGCCGAACTGCAGGCCGGCCGTGGACGTCCACGGCTGGTAGGCAGCGGACAGATCGTTCAGCACCACCGGCTTGTCCTGCGGGCGCCCGTTGACGAACAACTGGATGGTGTCGTTCGTCTTGTCGGTATCACCCTTGTTATCGAAGACGGCTGCCAGATGCGTCCACACATTCAGCGGCGGCGGCCCGGCATCGGCGATCGACCGGAGGTAGACGGGGTTTTCCTTGACGTCGGCGGCAGTGCGGTTGAACACCCACTTCTTGTAGCTCGGGGAGTAGTACAGCGTGAACGCCGAGGCCTGGGTTCCCGGGGCCGACAGCACTACGTGAGTCTGTGACGTGTCGGTCAGGTAGACCCAGGCGGAGACGGTGAAGGAGTCCTTGGTGTTCACCGCCGGTGCCGCGGTGGCCGCGTAACCATCACGCGTGGTGTCGGTGCTGCTGTCGTTGAGGTAGAGCGAGTAGTCGGACTCTCCGCGGCGTCCCAGAGTGGACCAGCCAGCGTGTGAGGTGTAGAGGGTGGCGTCGTGCCTAGTGCCCTCCGTGGCGGTGTCCTTGGCGACGGTCACTCCTGAACCAGGAGCTGCGTCGTCGAAGTGCCAGCGGCCGACAGCTCCTGTGGCAGGGGCCACCTTGAAGACGAACTCCGCGGGCGTGCCCCACCGGTTGCGGACGTCCTTGGCCCGCACCGAGAGCACCTGAGTACCGGCGAGCGGTGGTTTCACGTCCTTGACCTGAACGTTGAGACCACCGGATACCTGCTTGGCCGGCGTGGACAGCAGCTTCCACTCATAGGCGGTGTTGTCGGTGTGCCCATTGGTGATGTCGGCCGTGTTGGGCTGGAAGGTGAAAGAACCGGGCACTCCTGGGCCGCCCTTGCCGGCACACAGGTCAGCGGTGCATTCGGTATAGGGAGAGCCGGCAGTGATGCGGGGTGCCTTGGGTGCGCTTGAGTCGATCTTGAAGTAGCACCAGGAGCTGTAGGGCGACCACAGGTCGCCGCTTTTCCCGCTGTATGACCAGTGCGACTGGGTTCGCGCCTTGTACCGGTACAGGCCACCGTCAGCACGATCGGTAGTCCGCATCTTCTCGAGGGTCTCATCGGGATCCCAGCCCGTATCGGGCCTGTGCCCCGTCCACACCTGGTGCCAGGCTGCATCGTCACCGCGTTCGACCACGTACTCGGCCTGCAGCGAACCTTCTTCGTCGCCCTTGTGGGCCTCGACCTGCGTCTGGACGCGGGCCTGAACCATCGGATCCGCTCGGGTAACGATCAGTGGGTCGGAGGAGGACTTCTCACAGTAGGCGGTAGTGCTATTGCCGGGGATGACGCCGACACTGGTGGGCACGCCCGGCTTATAGGCGAAGGTGACCTGAAGTTCGGCGCTGTCGTCGAAGCGCTTCCACGCGCGCGGGTCGCTCTCGTCCTTCGCACGCAGCATCAAGGTGAGGCGGCTCATCTTGCCGTCCGCGAACGACCGGACGGTCTTGGTGAGGTTCTCGTCCGACTCCTTGCCGTTGTCATTGAACTCGATCCAGGCATCCGGCTGGTCGGGACTGCACAGTTTCCCGCGGCCAGCCGAGACGTAGCGGTCCCCCATCAGGTCCAACTGCTTGGGACCGGGCCACCGGGTGCCCTCGGAGATGTTGTCGGTGCGTACCAGGTCCAGCCAGTGCGGGTCGCAGTTGAACGACCACGTCTCATGGGCACGGAAAGTGGCATCGAGGACCTGCTTGCCAGCCAGCTTGGTCGGGGCGAACTCGAAGTACATGCGGTCGACGTAGCCGCCGCCGCAGTAGTAGCCGTCGGCATTACCGCACTTGCCGACACCCTTATCCCCGTCGAACATCCAGAACTTGTCGCCGTCCGAGGAGATCTTCGTGCGTTCCGAGACGCCCAGGCCGACCGAGGGGTCGATGTAGACAGGGTAGACGGTGTTCTTGCCACGCAGCAGGCCCAGGTCGGGGTGCACGGCGACCGCGCCGTCATCGACCTTCACCGGCAGCACCGCGGTGGCGTCGCCGTCCCCCGGCTGCGACGGATCATCGTGCGTCTGACCCTGCGCGGGTCCCCCGGCGTCAGTACGCATCAACTGTGTCTGCGGGCCTGATGCGCTGTCACCGGCCGAGTCCCACATCTGGCCGGCCGGGCCGCGGAACACGGCGTTGCCGTTTTCATCGATGGCCCGCAGGCCGCCGCCGGCTCCCGGCACCACGGACAGGCCGTCCCCGGACGCGGTCAACTTGACCTGCTCCAGCGCCGGGTTCTGCGCCGCCTCGGGCGTCTTGACGACGAGGACTTCCCGGTAGCTCTCAGCCGTGGCTGTCAGCTGCAGGTCCACCCCGTCGAACACGTTGGCATAGGTCGCTGTCGCACCGTTCAGCTTCGGCTGCGGCAGGGCGCCTGGCCAGCCCAGGGTGACCGATCGTCCGTCCTTGCCCAGCTGGATCATGTCCGATCCCGACCCGCCGCCGGAGAAGGACAAGTCAACTACCGCGCCCTTGGGGGCTACCCGGCCGTCCGCACGGCGCTCCAGTACCGGATCGACCGTGCCCCACCCGCCGTCCCTCTCCTTCACCCGCTGAGGGGTGGTGGACTGCGTCAGCGTGAACGAACCGTCCGGGTTCGCCCTGGTCGTGGAGTACTCGGTGCGGTCCGCCGTCACCTCCACCGGCTCCCCCGAGACCTGAGCCCGGGCAGACGCGGTCGTCTCATCCACCGGCCCTTTCCCCGCTGCCGCACCCGACATCGGCAGAGCTGCCGCAGCAGGCAACCCGGGCAGTACCGACAGTACGAGCGAGGCCACGGCACCACCCAGAAGGCAGGCGCGTGTTCTTCGTGCCCTCCACGCCGGCGACACGCCAGCCCAGTGAGGCTTCACGAAATCCCCCCGTATATGAATCTTGTAAAGGTCTCGGAAAGTAAACGGGCAGTGACCGTACACGGTCAATCAAGTGTGAGACGGCTCACGCGACCACGCTGACCTGCCCAGTTGAATCCAGCCACAAGATCCACACCCCTCAAATCTGACGCGCTGGAGGCCCGGTACTCCACGATCGCGACCGACCCTGCCGGGCTGCCGCTGAACACTCGGACTCAAAGGCTGGGTGACGCGCTGCGGCTGGCAGCCGGGCTGTTCTCCGGACGGCTTCTCCCCGGGGCACTAAACGGTGTCCCGTAAGCGGGTGTCGGGCAAGGGCTGGCCTGATCGTTGGTCCAGGTGGGGCTACCCGGCCAGGGCCAGGTTGTGCAGTCGGGCCACGCCGAGGACGGCTTGGTGAACGCCGTCTCCGCGTAAGCGGCAGTCGCGGAGGATCTTGTAGGTCTTCAT
>NZ_JBIBJK010000037.1:0-65656 GCF_042958635.1 Streptomyces sp. NPDC007971 | reverse complement strand
CGGGTTGCGGGTGTGAGGCGGCTTGCGGGGGGTCCGTAGACCACCGCGCCTGCGGCACGGTTCGTTTGGGGGGGGCCCCCCCCCCCCCCCCCGGGGGGGGGGGGGGGGGGGCGCGCCCCCCCCCCCCCCCCCCCCCCCCCCCCCCCCCCCCCCCCCCCACGCCCGGCGGAGCGGAGCGCAGCCGGGTGCCTTGATGACGTAGAGCGACTTGTAACTCAACCGCGTGAAGCACCCACAGCGGCAAGCCTGTGGGCTCACGCACCACTAAACGCCAACGAGCCCCTCTTCCCAGTCGGGAGAGGGGCTCGCGGAGCCAGACAGTCACCTGTACGGACCTCAGACCCACTGCACCTCGGAAACGATGTGCGGCGAAGCTTCAGGAACCGGCAGCGGCGTCCGAGAGGGCGCCGGCGGCGCCGACGGGCGAGGGACCGAAGCGCCGACCGTAGCCAGCGCAGCAGCCACCTCGTCCTCGCTCACAGCCGCCAGCGCCTCAATCACCCGATCGAGTGCTTCGCTCACCTCAGTGCGAGTGACCACTCGAAGCGGGCGCCTGACCTGCGTTCTTGACCGTCAGAGGAAGCAACTTCTTGCCGGTCGGGCCGATTTGTATCCGAGTGTCCATCTGGGGTCAGACGGCGTAGTGGAAGGCCAGGTACCGATGGCTTCATTCGCCAAGGCGTTGAGCGCTGCACCAGGAGATCCCCGAGGACAAGCTCTCCCGGGTCTCGGCGTACGACTGGTTCGGCTCGGTCTCCCTCCTGCCGCTGGCGACCGCCCTCGCCGGCCCCGCCGAGACCGCGTTCGGCCGCGCGTCCGCCCTGTGGGGCTGTGCGGGCCTGGTCGTCCTGGTCACCGCACTGGTCCTGCTGGTCCCGGACGTCCGCAACCTGACTCGTCGCAGCGGGCGCACGACCACCGGCCGGCTCCCCTCAGCCGATGCCGAAAGCCCCGTCGGGGGGCTCGGGTGAGGGCACGGCGTCGCTGTCGTCGACCGGCCGGGCGGCGCCGATGAAGGTCCTGAGCGCAGGACCGTGTTCGACCCGGGCGGGGAAGGCGTCGGCCGCGGTACGGCGGGCGAGCGCGGCGGTGTCGATCTCCCGGTGCGAGGCGACGAGCACCGCGTTGCCGAACCGCCGTCCGCGCAGCACGCCCGGCTCGGCGATCAGTACCGGCTCCTCGAACACGGCCGCGAGATTGGCCAGTTGGGAGCGCAGGAAGGCGAACGGCGCCGCGTCGGCGAGGTTGGCCAGATAGACCCCGCCGGGCCGCAGCACACGCTCGGCCTCGCGGGCACAGGCGAGCGAGGTGAGGTGGGCCGGGACGCGCGAGCCGCCGAACACGTCGGCGATCAGCACGTCGGCCGAGTCGTCCGGGGCGGCCTCCAGCCAGGCCCGGGCGTCGGCCGCATGCAGCGCGACACCCGAGCCCGCCGGGAGCGGCAGATGCTCGACGACCAGCTCCAGCAGGGCCCGGTCGACCTCGACCACGTCCTGCCGGGACCCGGGCCGGGTCGCGGCAAGGTAGCGGGGAAGCGTGAGCGCTCCCCCGCCCAGGTGCACCGCGTCCAGCGCCCGCCCGGCCTCGGCCACCGTGTCGAGCACGTACCCGAGGCGCCGCGTGTACTCGAACTCCAGATACCCGGGATCGTCCAGATCGACGTACGACTGCGGCGCCCCGTCGACGGTGAGCAGCCAGGCCCGCTCCCGGTCGACGTCGGGCATCAGCTTGGCGGTGCCGTGATCGACGGCCCGGCTCACGGGTATGGCTTCACTCACGCATCCATTGTCACCGGTACGGGAGGGCACCGGGCGCGGGAACCGGCCCTGGGGGCGCGGGGCCGCATCGGTGTGCGGCCCCGCCACGCGGACGTGACGGGCCGCGACCGACCCGCAGTACCCCGACCCTCAGTTCCTGCGCCCCGCACCCCCTCGGCCCTTACGGGCCGACGGAGACGATCGTCCCCGCACCCACGGTCCGGCCGCCCTCACGGATGGCGAACCCGAGCCCGGGCTCCAACGGCACGTCCCGCCCCAGTTCCACGGCCATGGTCACCGTGTCGCCCGGCCGGGCCACCGCCGTCTCCCCGAGGTCGACGTCCCCGACCACGTCCGCCGTACGGATGTAGAACTGCGGCCGGTACCCGGTGGACACCGGCGTCGTACGACCGCCCTCCCGCGCGGAGAGGACGTACACCTGCGCGGTGAACCGCCGGCCGGGCGTCACACTGCCGGGCGCGGCCACCACATGCCCGCGGCGGACCCCGTCCCTCGGGACTCCTCTCAGCAGCAGGGCCACGTTGTCCCCGGCCTGCGCCTCCTCCATCGGCTTGCCGAAGGTCTCGACGCCGGTCACGACGGTCTCGACGTCCGATCCGAGCACCTCGACCCGGTCACCGACCCGCACCGAGCCGCGTTCGACGGCGCCCGTGACGACCGTCCCCCGCCCGGTGATGGTGAGCACGTTCTCCACCGACAGCAGGAACGGCGCGTCCAGATACCGCTCGGGCATGGGCACATAGGTGTCGACCGCGTCGAGCAGCGCCTCGACCGACGCCGTCCAGCGCGGGTCGCCCTCCAGGGCCTTCAGCCCGGAGACGCGTACGACGGGTACGGCGTCGCCCGGATACCCCTGCGCGGTGAGCAGTTCGCGGACCTCCAGCTCGACCAGGTCGGTCAGCTCCTCGTCGCCCGCGTCGGCCTTGTTGAGGGCGACGACGACGTGGTCGACGCCCACCTGCCGGGCGAGCAGCACGTGCTCGGCGGTCTGCGGCATGATCCCGTCGAGCGCGGAGACGACGAGGATCGCCCCGTCGAGCTGCGCGGCGCCGGTGACCATGTTCTTGACGTAGTCGGCGTGGCCCGGCATGTCCACGTGCGCGTAGTGCCGGGTGTCGGTCTCGTACTCGACGTGCGCGATGTTGATGGTGATGCCGCGGGCGGCCTCCTCCGGGGCCCGGTCGATGCGGTCGAACGGGACGAAGGTGCCGGTGCCGCGCTCGGCCAGGACCTTGGTGATCGCGGCGGTCAGGGTGGTCTTGCCGTGGTCGACGTGGCCCATCGTGCCGATGTTCAGGTGCGGCTTGGTGCGCACGTATGCCGTTTTGGACATGGCTGTACCTCGAAGCCTCTCAGCCGTGAAAGGAATGCGGGACCCCGAGGACAGGCCGACCCTCCCCCTGCGGGGTCCGCCGGACGATCCGGAGAGGGTCAGCTTCGGGCGCCGTCGACAGCTGCCACGAGGATCGGGACGGCAGCCTTCGGGGCACCCGCGACTGCGGATGCTGCGAGGAGGAAGGCGTACCGGAACATGTCGACGATCATCGCCGACGGTTTGTCCGGCGTCGAATGGTTTTTCGCCTGCACGTGTGGCGGGCCGTCAGGGCCCGATGTTCTTCAGCGCCTCACGGACCGTCAGCGGGGCGAACCGGCCGCGCTCGCGCGCCAGGAAGTCCCGCACGGCCCCGGGATCGGTCTTGGCGTACTCGCGCAGGGACCAGCCGATGGCCTTGCGGATGAAGAAGTCGGGGTGCCCGGACTGGAGCAGGCAGTAGCCGAACAGCCGCTCAGTGTCGGTGCGTTCCTTGTAGCGGAGCTGGTGCAGCAGGGCCGTGCGCGCCACCCAGAGGTCGTCGTCCGTGATCCAGGCGTCCATGTCGGCCGTGAGCGCGGGGTCTGCCGCGACCAGGGCTCCGACGACGTGCGCGGCGAGCAGGTCGACGGTGTCCCACCAGGGCACGGTGGTGACGAGGTGGCGGACGACGGGCAGGAACGCGGAGGAGCAGCGGGCCGCGTGCCAGCGCAGGTAGTCCACCGCAAAGTAGTGGTACTCGCGCTCGGGCAGCCGCCAGCAGCGCAGGGCGATCGCGGTGCAGTCGGCCTCGGCGGGGCGGGCCGTGCCGGTCAGGACCGTGCGCGACAGGGCGCGGCGGTCCGGGGTGGGAATGCCGAGGAAGGGCGCCACGTCCTTCATGTACGCCCGCATCGAGAGGGCACGCCCGGGATCGGCCGCGGCTGTGTACACGGAGGTCAGCCGTTCCAGAACGGCATCGGCGAGAGCGCTGCGCGGCACGTCCGGCGGGGCCGCACCTGTGACGGTCATGAGACGAACCATACGGCGATCACACACGATCGCCCGGCCGTTGTCTCCGCAACCACGTCGTGGGACCGCGTCGTCGGACGGCGTCGTGGCCGGGCTCGGACGGCTTCTCCCGGGGACCGGACACCGCACCCCGGGCTCAGGCAGCCTCGATGACCGTCCCGCGGATGGCCTGCGCCCACTCGACCACCAACAGCTCGTACTCCTCGCGTTCCTGGGCCGACAGGGTGCCGCCCGCACGCAGCCACAACGCCCGGATCTGCTCGTTCACCTCGGCAGCAGACCGCACGGAACCAGGGGGTAGGGACTCGGGGGACATGCGGAACAGCCTAGGGGCAAGCACTGACAGTGCGCTACCACACGGCTACTCAGAACGTATGGGGTTGGTCACCGCCGGAGGCCGCCGTGTCGGGCGGTCGGACCAGTCCAGGGTGCATATGCCCTGTGGGCATCCGGGCGCGGAAAGGCGCGTCCTCCGGTGAGGTACCGGGCCGGACAAGCCCGCAGACCCACCGGGAACCCACTGAATCCGCAGGCCACGGCCGCTTCGGCGCAGTCCGTGCGCGATACGCCGAGTCCCCCGGCCGGCTCTGTGCGTCCGGCGCCCGGGAGATGGCCGAAACGGCTGCAGGGGCCGGGAGCCGAGGAGCCCGGGCGCGTCCCGGTGACGGCCCGACTGGCGGGAGCGTGGCCGTCACGGCCGGGTCAGCTCGCCGACTCCGCCGCGTGCGGGCTCAGGACGCCTGCCGTGACCAGCGCGATGATGACGATGCCGAGGGCCACGCGGTACCAGACGAACGGCATGAAGCTCTTGTTGGAGATCCACTTCATGAACCAGGCGATCACCGCGTATCCCGAGGCGAACGCGATCACGGTCGCGAACAGGGTCGGGCCCCAGTCCACATCGCCGCTGCCCACCGAGTCCTTCACCTCGAAGACACCGGACGCCAGGACCGCCGGAATGGCCAGCAGGAACGAGTAACGGGCCGCGGCCTCGCGCTTGTAGCCCATGAACAGGCCGCCGCTGATGGTGGCGCCGGAGCGCGAGACGCCCGGGATGAGGGCGCAGGCCTGGCACAGGCCGTAGACCAGGCCGTCCTTCACGCTGAGGTTCTCCAGCGTCTTGCGCTGCTGGGGCGCGCGGTGCCGGCCGCCGGTCTCGTCACGGGCCGCGAGCCGGTCCGCGATGCCGATCACCAGGCCGACGACGATGAGCATCGTGGCCGTGATCCTCAGATCGCGGAACGGCCCCTCGATCTGGTCCTTGAGCGTCACACCGAGCACACCGATCGGGATCGAGCCGACGATCACCAGCCAGCCCATCTGCGCGTCGTGGTCCTGCCGCTTCGTCCTGTCGGACAGGGACCGGAACCAGGCCGTGACGATCCGCCCGATGTCCTTGCGGAAGTAGATGAGGACCGCCGTCTCCGTGCCGATCTGGGTGATCGCGGTGAAGGCCGCTCCGGGGTCCTTCCAGCCCGAGAAGGCGGCGGTCAGCCGCAGGTGGGCGCTGGAGGAGACGGGGAGGAACTCGGTCAGCCCCTGGACGAGTCCGAGGACGAGCGATTCAAACCAAGACATGAAGGTACGACGTCCAAGTGCTGATGGGATACGTGGTGATCATGTGATGAGTGCAGCGTATCGGGCTCCGGCGGCCGGCCGGGCACAGGGGTTGGGCGCCCGCGGCGTCACCGGGCGTTGCCCCGCCCCGCTCGGCACCTGCGGTGCAGCACGGGAGAAAGCGTTTGCGCCACGCGTCCCGCCGCGCCCACCGCCCTCCCCCGGGGGCTGCTGAACGCGCACCGGTCCGGGGCTGATCACCGCGCCGTACAAGGCGGCGTTCACCGACGCGACCGTACGGGCAGGAAAGATCGGGCCGGGCGACCCGTACCGCTCGCCCTGCGCGGGGACGCCCCCGGCCGGGCGCTCCGGGCGACGGAAGGGAGCCCGGCATGAACGACGGCCTGCGCTTGGTACACGTCCCGGGCGACCGGATCACGGTGATCGAACCGGCCACCGGCGTCGAGCTGTTCGCCTACGTCCGCCGCCCCGAGGCGGCCTGGGAGGCGCCCAAGCCGTATCTGCATCCGGTGCGGACCCTCGCCGGGGACGTCGTCACCGGCTACCGGCCCGACGACCACCGCTGGCACAAGGGCCTGTCGCTGACCGCCTCGCATCTGTCCGGAGCGAACCTGTGGGGCGGCAACACATACGTTCACGGAAAGGGATATCTCGAACTCCCAGAGCGTGTCGGCTCGATGGCCCACGTCGGCTTCGACGAGATCTCCGCGGACGGGGAGCGGGCGGTCATCGCCGAGCGGCTGACGTGGCATCCGCACAGCGGCGAACTGTGGGCCGAGGAGGCCCGCCGCATCGAGGTGCACGACGTCGACCCGGCCTCCGGCTCCTGGGCGCTCACCTGGACGTCCGCGGTGACCAACCGGCGCAACGAGCCCCTGCGTTTCGGCAGTCCGACCACCGCGGGGCGGGAGGCGGCCGGCTACACGGGCCTGTTCTGGCGCGGCTCGCACGCGTTCCGTGGCGGCCGGATCATCGGCCCCGCCGGGGAGGGACCGGACCTGATGGGCACCCAGGCCCCGTGGCTCGCCCTCACCGGGGAGCACGACGGCGCCGACGGCCCCGCCACCGTCGTCATCGCGCACGCCCCGGAGAACGACCACACGGGCGTGCGGGGCGCCCACCCCGCCCACTGGTTCGTCCGCAACGACCCCTTCCGCGGGCATCGCCCCGTCCTGGGCCTTCCACGACGAGCTGGAGCTGGCCCCCGGCGACGCCCTCACCCGCCGCTACCGCGTCGTCGTGGCCGCGGGGGCCTGGCGGCGGGAGCAGATCGCCGCATACCTGGAGGCGCACCCGTGGTGAACGCGTACGGCGACCCGCCCGGCACGATCACCGTCTCGCACCGATGCGCCCACGACCGGTCAGCCGCCGACGACATGCACAGCGACGCTCCTCGTCCGCATCCGGCCCGCTCGGAGCGACAGACCGCGATCCGCCCGAGGTGCCCCACCATGTGGAGCAGGAGCCGATGACCCGCGTGCGCCGCGACGGCGAACGGGGTCTGGCCGTGCCCTGGCCGTGCCCCAGCCGTCCCGTGTCCACGGGCGGAGCTTCTCCGGGTTGCGGACCGCCCAGATGCGGGTGACGCGACCACCCGTGACGTCGAACGCGGCCACGGTCACGGTGACGCCGGCGCGCTGGGCGACCAGGCCGGGCATGCCGTTGACCGAACGCTCCAGGAGCGTCAGCCCCGGAGCCTTGTCGGCGATGTGGACCATGTACCGGGCGATGCGCTCGCCGCCCTCGACCGGCCGCAGCACGGCGGCGGCCAGGCCACCGCCGTCGGCGGTCATCACGGCGTCGGGGTCGAGGAGGCCGCCGAGGGCCTTGATGTCCTTGGCCTCCCACGCCTCCTTCACGTGCCGCACCACATCGGCCTGCCCGCCCGCCGCCGGGGTCACCGGGGCTCGCGCGTCCCCCCACCCGCCGCCGGGCCGAGGACGCCAGCTGCCGGCAGGCCGCCGGGGTCCGGCCGACGATGGCGGCGATCTCGGCGAAGGGGTACCGGAAGACGTCGTGCAGGACGAACGCCACCCGCTCGGCGGGCGTCATCGTCTCCAGGACGACGAGGAAGGCCATGGTCACCGACTCGTCCAGGGTGATCTGGTCGGCGGGGTCGGCGCCGCGCCCGTCGGCCCGCACCGCACGGTCGGGCATCGGCTCCGGCAGCCACGCGTCGACGTAGCGCTCGCGCCGGGCCCGCGCCGAGCCGAGCAGGTCCAGGCAGATGCGGCCGGCCACCGTCGTCAGCCACGCGCCGGGAGACACGACGGCCTCCCGCCGGTGCGGCCGTGCCCGACTACGCGGCCGTCGGGCCCGCGACCGTCCAGCCCGGGGCCTGCGGGTGGGCCGTCAGGTCCTCGTGGCGCACGGGCTCGCCGCAGGCCCGGCAGGTGACCTGCGGGACGAGTTCACTGCCGCAGCTGTGCTCGATGACCATGGGAAGGTCGGCGCCCTTGCGGAGGTGGCGGTCGCCCCATTCCTTGAGCGTCATCAGGAGCGGCTCCAGCTCCAGACCCGCCGGTGTGGGCCGGTACTCGTAACGCTGCGGGCGCTCGTTGTAGGCGTGCTTGGTGAGGATCCCGGCGTCCAGGAGCCGGCGCAGCCGGGTGGCCAGGACGTCGCGCGGGGCGCCGATGTTGCGCACCAGTTGGTCGAAGCGGCCGTTGCCCAGGCACACCTCCCGCAGGACGAGCAGGGAGTACTTCTCGCCGACCAGGGCGAGGGCGTCGGCGATGGAGCAGGGGCGCGGGTCTTTCGTGGCGGCCATGACCGCCAGTCTAGGAGCCTGGCCGATTGATCGGAGGAGGTCAGGCAGGGGGTCAGGCCTCAGGGTCCAGGTCGGGGCGAGCCAGGGGCCAGGCATAGGGGGCTGGGCGGCGGACGAGGCAGGGGACGAGCAGGGAACGGAAACCCGGAGTGGGTTTGATTTTCCAACTCTACGAGTTATCGTGAGTTTGGAATTCCTACTCACCGGTAGCAACCCGCTCGCTCCACACCTGGCCCCTTTCGTGTCCTGCGCGCGGGTAGCCAGGCGGCCAAGGAGGCCCGCACCATGCGCGACGCAGTCATCGTCGAAGCCGTACGCACCCCCATCGGCAAGGGCAAGCCGAACGGGGCCCTGGCCCACGTCCACCCCGTGCAGCTCCTCGCCCACACCCTGCGCACCCTGGTCGAGCGTTCCGGCGTCGACCCCGCGCTGATCGACGACGTGATCGGCGGCACCGTCGACCAGGTCGGCGAGCAGGCCATGAACACCACCCGCTACGCCGTCCTCGCGGCCGGCCTGCCCGAGACGGTCCCGGCGACCACGGTGGACCGCCAGTGCGGCTCCTCCCAGCAGGCCGTGCACTTCGCCGCGCAGGGCGTGATCTCGGGCGCGTACGACCTGGTCGTCGCGTGCGGGGTGGAGTCGATGAGCCGGGTGCCGATGTGGTCGAACGTGCCTGCCGGGAAGGACCCGTTCGGCCCGGGCGTCGCCGAGCGCTACCCGGAGGGTCTGGTTCCGCAGGGCATCAGCGCGGAACTCATCGCCGCCAAGTGGTCCCTCACCCGGGCGCGGATGGACGAGTTCGCCGTCTCCTCGCACCACAAGGCCGCCGCCGCGTGGCAGGCGGGGCTCTTCGACGCCGAGGTCGCCCCGCTGGACGGCGTCGCCCGCGACGAGAGCGTACGGCCCGGCAGCAGCACGGAGATCCTCGCAGGCCTCAAGCCCGCCTACCACGACCCCGGCTTCGCCGAGCGCTTCCCGCAGATCGAGTGGAACGTCACCGCGGGCAACGCCAGCCCGGTCAACGACGGCGCCTCCGCCGTGCTGATCACCTCCAGCGAGACCGCGGCCCGGCTCGGCCTGCGCCCGATCGCCCGCCTGCACAGTTTCGCCGTCACCGGCTCCGACCCGCTGTTGATGCTCACCGGCGTGATACCGGCGACGGAGAAGGTCCTGCGCCGGGCGGGACTGGCCCTCGACGACATCGACCTGTTCGAGGTCAACGAGGCGTTCTCCAGCGTGGTCCTCGCCTGGCAGCAGGAGACCGGCGCCGACCTCGCCAAGGTCAATGTGCACGGCGGCGCCATCGCCCTCGGCCATCCGCTGGGCGCGAGCGGCACCCGGCTGACCACCACCCTCGTCCACGCGATGCGCGAGCGCGGCGCCCGCTACGCCCTGCAGACCATGTGCGAGGCGGGCGGACTCGCCAACGCGATGATCCTGGAAGGCGTCTGACGGATCACCGGCCGACCGGGCGGTCAGGCCGACCAGCCGACACGGCCGGTCGGCCCAGCACCTCCCCTCAGCCCGACACGGCCGGTAAGCCCAGCACGGCCGATCAACGGGACAGGGCCGATCAACCCAGGACGGCCATCAGCCCGACACAGCCCAGCGGGCCGGTCACTTGCCGCGCAGGTGGTGGCGCTTGCGCCAGGCCACCACCGTGCCCGCCAGCGCCGGCAGGGCGATGGCGGCCATCGCGATCAGGAAGGCGGGCGAGGTCGGCGCCGAGGCACGGGCGCCGGCGACCGCGTAGGCGGCCGTGTTCGGGATCGAGCCGACCGCGGTGGCCAGCAGGAACGGCATCCAGCCCATGCGGGAGACGGCGGCGCAGTAGTTCGCCGCCCAGAACGGCACCCCAGGGAAGAGCCGGGCCGCCAGCATCGAGCGGAACCCGTGCCGGCTCAGCTGCCCGTCCGCCGCCTTCAGCCAGCGCCCGCGCAGCAGCGGGCGCAACGCGTCCTGCCCGAGCGCCCGGCCGAGACCGAAGGCCACCGCGGCCCCGAGCACCGTGCCCGCCAGCGCCGTCCCCAGGCCGAGCTGGGAGCCGAACAGCGCGCCCGCCGCCAGGTTCAGCAGCGGGCGCGGCACGAAGGCCACCGTGCACAGCCCGTAGGCCGCCGCGAACACGACCGCCGCCGCGGCCCCGCCGAGCTGCGGCGGCCAGCCGTGCGTCAACAGCCGCTGCGGCTCGAACAGCAGCACACAGGTCGCAGCGCCCGCGAGCAGCGTGAGCAGCAGCGACAGCCGCGCGTACGGCGACAGCACCGCGTGCCTGCAGCGGGCGGCGAGACCCGCGCGCGGCAGCGCCTGAAGTGCGGCCGCGGGGACGGCAAGCTCCGTGGCGGCGGCCCGGGCAGAGGCCGTGGCGGTGCCGGAGCGGTCGGCATCGAGCATCCGGCGACCTTAGCCGACCGGCGTGTGTGATCGCCGTATGGTGCGCCTCATAGCCCTGATGGGCACGGGAACACCGCCCGCGACACCCCGTTGTCCGACCGGGGGCGAGCGCCGACACCCGACAGTCCGACCGGGATCGGCCTGCGACACCCCACGGCCCGACCGGGATCGACCTGCGACACCCCGTTGTCCTACTGGGGGTCGGCCCGCGCCCGCGCCCGCGGAGCAACGATCGCCTTCCCGACGGGAGCAGCAACGATCTTCCTCTGGACGGAAGCGGGGGTGGGCAGCCCGACCGATAGGGTCATGGCAAGGGTGGATCGCGCCGGGCAGGCGGGCAGAACGGGGTGGGTGGGGTTGACCGCGGATATCGCTGTCGTGAGCGGACTCGTCTATGGGACCGCCGGACAGCGTCTGGACGTGTACCGGCCGGGGACCGCTTCGGAGGCTTCGCCCGTGGTGCTGCTCTGGCACGGGAGAGGTCCCGATGAGCGCGACGTGCTCGCGCCGCTCGCCAGGGCCGCCGCCTGCCTCGGCATCACCTGCTTCGTTCCGGACTGGCGGCCGGACGCCCCCGACGGCGGGCGCACCCACCTGCGCGAGTCCGCCTTGTTCGTCCGGGAGCACGCCTCCGACTTCGGCGGGGACACGGAACGGATCGTGCTCGCCGGCTGGTCGCTGGGCGGCAAGGCCGCGGTGGCTGCCGCCCTGGACCCCGGCGCACTCGACGGCTGGCGGCCCCGCGCCGTCGTAGGCATCGCCGGCGGATACACCCGCCCGGAACCGCTGACGGGCCGCGCCCCGCTCGACGACCTGACGGGGCTCGGGCAACTGCCGCCCGCTCTCCCTGTCCGGCTGATCCACGGCACCGCCGATCCGGTCGTGGACGCCGGACAGTCCCGGCGGCTCCGCACGGCTCTTGAGCAACGGGGCTGGCCGGCCTCGCTCCACGAGCCCGACACCGACCACGCCGGCGTGATCATGACCGAGTTCGACCCCGCGCACGGCCGCTGCCGCCCCAGCCTCGCCGACCACGCGGTACGGGGCGGAACCCTGACGGTTCAACTCCTCGCCCGCGCCGCGGACTTCGCACCGGACAGACATTCTTGACGCGGTGGTCCTGAGCGCCCGGGGTGTCCTGGGTCCCCGCGCCGGCACGCGCTGCGACCGACCCTGCCTACGGGTTGCTGTCGTCCGACCACGGGTTGCGTCGTCCGACCACGGACTGCTCTCCTCGGTATCCGGGTTGCTGCCACCCATCTGTCGGTTCCCCTTCTCCCCTCCACTGGCTGCACCCGTCCCTCCACGGTTGCTGCCGCCTGTGCGCGGGTTGCTGTCGCCTGTCCGCGAGCTGTCGTCGTCCTCGGCAGTGGAAACGGCAGTGGAAGCGGCAGCGCCAGCGGGCGCGATTCGCGTGGGCGAGACCTGCGTGGGCGAGGCTCGCGAGGGCGAGACTTGCGCGGGCGAGACATGCGAGCGCGGGTTCGGGTGACCGGTCCCTCCTGCATCACCGAATATCCGGCGTGCCTCTTGGCACCCGTCCCCCGGTGTCCAAGACTGTGCCGATGACGCAGCGTGTGGAGCTCGCGACCGTAATGGACCGGCTGGCCGTGGACGAGTTGGTCACCGAGTACGCCGGGGCGGTGGACGACGGTGACTGGTCCGCGTACAAAAGGCTGTTCACGGCCGACGGGCGGGCCGACTACCGTTCCGCCGGCGGCATCGAGGGCGAAGCCGGCCGGGTGGCGGGATGGCTCGCCGAGAGCCTGGAGCTGTTCGCGATGCGGCAGCATCTGATCGTCAACCGCCGGCTGCGTTTCGGGGTCCTGGACCACGACACCGGCGACACCGCCCGGGTGCGGGCCGACTACATCAACCCGATGCGCTTCGCGGGCGCCGGCGACCGCGGCGCCCCGGACCTGGTGTGCGGCGGCCGGTACGACTTCGGGCTGCTGCGCACTCCGGAGGGCTGGCGGTTGCGTGAGGTCGTGGTGCACGAGAAGTGGCGGCGGATGCCCGATCGCAGCCCGGCGGCCGTTCCCGACTGACCCGGCCGGGCAGCCCGATGCCCTCTGTCGGAGATCGCTCCGGACGCGCACACTGGAGTCAGCCCCGGGTAGGGAGACTCCGTATGAGGACGATCGACCGCTGGCTGACCTCACCCTGGCGGCGCTCCTGCGTCGTCGCCCTCGCGGGCGCCCTGCCCGTGCTCGCGTTCCCGGCGCCCTCGCTGTGGTGGTTCGCCTACGTCGCGCTCGTGCCGTGGATCCTGCTGGCCCGCGCGGCACCGACCGGTCGCAGGGCCGCGTACGACGGCTGGTGCGGCGGCTTCGGGTTCATCGTGGCGGTGCACCACTGGCTGCTGCCGAGCCTGAACGTCTTCCTCTTCCTGATAGCCGGGCTGCTCGGCCTGCTCTGGATGCCCTGGGGCTGGCTGGTCCGCCGGTTCCTGGGCGGAGTTCCGTCGCCGGCACGGGGCGTTGCCGCGCTGCTGGTGCTGCCGTCGGCGTGGCTGGCGGTGGAGCTGGTCCGCTCCTGGCAGGGCCTCGGCGGCCCCTGGGGCATGCTCGGCTCCAGCCAGTGGCAGGTGGGCCCGGCGCTGCGGCTGGCGTCGGTGGGCGGGGTGTGGCTGCTCAGCTTCCTGGTGGTGGCCGTGAACGTGGCCGCGGCGGTGCTGATGTCCGTGCGCGAGGCCCGGGTGCCGGCGCTGGCCTCGCTGCTCGCCACAGCCGCGGCGACCTCGGCGGCCTGGGCATGGGCGCCCCGTCCTGACGTCGACGGCCGGACGCGCATCGCCGTCGTCCAGCCGGGCATCGTGGACGGGCACGACAGCCCCGACAAGCGGTTCGACCGCGAGGAACAGCTGACCCGCCCGCTCGCCGGGCAGGGTGTCGACCTCGTCGTGTGGGGCGAGTCCAGCGTCGGCTTCGATCTGAACGACCGGCCCGACCTGGCCCGCCGGATCGCCGCACTGTCCCGGCAGACCGGCGCCGACGTACTGGTGAATGTGGACGCCCGCCGCTCCGACCGGCCCGGCATCTACAAGAGTTCGGTGCTCATCGGCCCGCACGGGCCGACCGGCGAGCGCTACGACAAGATGCGGCTCATCCCGTTCGGCGAGTACATCCCGGCCCGCTCGCTGCTGGGCTGGGCCACCTCGGTCGGCAGGGCGGCCGGCGAGGACCGGCGGCGCGGCACCGAGCAGGTCGTGATGAACGTCGGGCACGGGCTGCGCGTCGGCCCTCTGGTGTGTTTCGAGACCGCGTTCCCCGACATGAGCCGCCATCTCGCCGAGGACGGCGCGGACATGCTCCTGGGCCAGTCCTCCACCTCGACGTTCCAGGGCAGCTGGGCCCCGGAGCAGCACGCCTCGCTGGCCGCGCTGCGCGCCGCCGAGACCGGCCGCCCGATGGTGCACGCGACGCTGACCGGCGTCTCCGCCGTCTACGGCCCGGACGGGCAGCGCCTCGGCCCGTGGCTCGGCACCGACGCGAGTACCGCCCATGTGTACGACGTGCCGCTGGCGCACGGCATCACCCCGTACGTCCGCTTCGGCGACTGGCCGGTGTACGGCGCCCTGCTGGTGCTGACCGCGCTGGGTGCGACCGAGGGACTGCGGGCGGTCAGGCCGCGCCGGGCGCAACCGCTCGTACCACCCGCTCGCACAGTTCATGGGTCGCCAGTGCGTCCCGGGCGCTGAGCACCTTGCCCGTGCGCACGGCGTCGAGGAAGGCGAGAACCGCCTGTTCGATGCCCCGCTGCCGGGCCACCGGCACCCAGTCGCCGCGCCGGCGCAGCGTCGGCTGCCCCTTGTGGTCGATCACCTCGGACAGGTTGAGCACCTGACGCTTGGTGTCCTGGCCGGAGACCTCCAGGATCTCCTCGGCCGAGCCGCTGAGCCGGTTCATCACGCCGAGCGCGGTGAAGCCCTCCCCGGCGAGCTGGAGCACGACGTGGTGGAGCAGGCCGCCCTCGCTGCGGGCGCGCACGGTCACGTCGTCGACCGGGCCCGGCACCAGGAACCGCAGGGTGTCGACGACGTGGATGAAGTCGTCGAGGACCATCGAGCGCGGTTCCTCGGGCAGCCCGATCCGGTTCTTCTGCATGAGGATCAGCTCGCGCGGATGGTCCAGGCACTGCGTGTACGAGGGGGCGTAGCGCCGGTTGAAGCCGACGAAGAGCGAGACGCCGCGCCGCTCGGCGAGGTCCACGAGGCGTTCGGAGTCGGCGAGCCGGTAGGCGAGCGGCTTGTCGACGTACGTGGGGACGCCCGCATCGAGCAGCCGGGTGACGATCTCCGGGTGGACGGTGGTGGGTGCGTGCACGAAGGCCGCGTCGAGTCCCGCGTCGAGCAGGGAGTCCAGGCTCGTGTGCCGTCGGCCGGCAGGCAGGTGGAGCGAGTCGGCGACCCGGGCGAGGGTCTCGGGCGTGCGGGTCTGGAGGTGGAGTTCGGTCTCCGGCTGCGCACCCAGCACCGGCAGGTACGCCTTCTGCGCGATGTCCCCGAGTCCGATGCAGCCGACCTTCACGTGCTCTCCCCTACCGGTTTCCTGCGGGTGCCTTCCCGGAAGCATACGGGGGCCGCCAGTCGGCAATGCCGTCGAAACCGCGCAGGAACAGCGCCGGTCCGGCCTTGGACACCAGGGCGATCGCGGTGTTGCGCGCGGCGACGGCGGTGCGGCTGCCGGCCATGTTGAGGCGGGCCACCCCGACGGCCCGGCGGGCGATCGCGGTCGTACGGGGCAGGCGGGCGGCCGTGTAGGCGGCGAGGTGGTCGGGGACGGACGTCCCCGGGCCCGGCCGGGCGGTGAGGCCGAGGACGACGGCGTCCTCGATCGCCTGGTTGCCGCCCTGGCCCAGGGTCGGCGGCATGGCGTGGGCGGCGTCGCCGAGGAGGGCGACCCGGCCGCAGTGGTGGGCGGGCAGCGGCTCGGCGAGGTGGTGGACGTCGTGACGCAGGACGTCCTCGGGGCGTGCGGCGGCGATGACGGCGGGGACCGGGTCGTGCCAGTTGCCGAACCGGCGCCGCAGTTCGGCCCTCTCGTCGTCGGGGGCGTGCTCCCCGGCCGGGGCCGTGGCGGCCGCGTAGGCGTACACCCGGCCGTCCTTGAGCGGGTGTGTGCCCCAGATGCGGCCCCGGCCCCAGGTCTCGTGCGAGGCGAACTGCGCTCCGGGCACGGGGATCAGGACCCGCCAGGTGGTGAATCCGGCGTAGACGGGCCCGGGGTGGGCGGGGAAGAGCAGGCGGCGGACACGGGAGTTGACGCCGTCCGCGCCGACCACGAGGCCGGCCTCCAGTTCCTCGGCGCCGCAGCGCACCCGGGCCGGGCGGGTGGCGTCCCCGGGGTCGGTGAGGGTCGCGGCCGCCGCCGTGCGGATCGCGCCGGGCGGGAGCAGGGCCGCGAGGCGGTCGAGGAGGGTGGCGCGGGGCAGCAGGACGAGCGGACCGCCGAAGCGGGCGGCTGCGGCCTCGGCGTCGGAGCGGGACAGCCAGCGCCCGCCGGGGGTGCGCAGGCCTCCGTCGCCCTGCCAGGCGGCCAGGTCACGGATCTCGTCGCCGAGGCCCAGGACGTCCAGGGCGCGCAGGGCGTTGGGGGCGAGCGAGATGGCCGCGCCCACCGGCTCCAGCGCGGGGGCCCGTTCGAGGACGGTGACGTCCCAGCCGCCCTGATGCAGGGCCGCGGCGGCGGTCAGGCCTCCGATCCCGCCTCCGATGACGAACGCGTGTGCCGGCTGTGCCATGGCTCCTCCTGGATTCCCCACGGAACTACATCTGTAGTGCGCACGACCTTACTACAGCAGTAGTGCGGCGGGTAGGGTCGGTTCATGTCCGCACCCGCGCCCAGCGCCTCCCGCGCCGATCTCGTCGCCGACACCGCCCTCGCCCTGCTCGCCGAGCGCGGGATGCGTGGGCTGACCCACCGGGCGGTGGACGAAGCGGCCGGGCTGCCCCAGGGCTCGACGTCGAACCTGGCGCGCACCCGGCAGGCGCTGCTGGAACTCGCGGTACGGCGGCACGCCGAGCGGGAGGCGCGGGTGCTCGCGTTCGAGGAGTTGCCGGACCCGCACGGCGGGCTCGATGCGCTGGCCGAGGGACTCGCCCTGGCGGTCCACCGCTCCCTGACCCGGGGCCGTGACCTGCTGATCGCCCGCTACGAACTGGCCCTGGAGGCCACCCGCCGCCCTGAGCTGCGGGCTTTCTACGACGCGACCGGCGCCGTCTTCAAGGAGCAGCTGGCCGCGCTGCTCATCGCCGTCGGCTCGCCGGCCCCGGACCGGCACGTGCTGTCGCTGATCGCCTGGGCGGACGGGCTGATGTTCTCCTGCGCGGCCGGTTCCTTCAGCGCCGAGGTGCCGAGCCTGGAGGAGGTGCGCAGCGGGCTGCGGGAGCTGCTGACGGGGATGCTGGGCACCTGAGCGGCCTCCTGGTGACACCCGGCACGCCGTTGCGGGGAAGCGCGGGTGACCGGCAGGAGGCGTGCGGCACCTGGCGGACGGAGATCGGGGCGGCCCGGCGCAACGCCCCCGGGCTCGCGCTCGACGCCCTCTCCCGGGGCACGGGCCGGTTCACCGAGGAACCGTTCAGCCCCCGCCGGATCCGCACCCACACCGTCGGGGGGGTACGCGCGGCACAACGGCCACGCCGGTCTCGCCCGGGAGCGGATCGACGGCGCCACCGGCGACTGAACGTCATCCTCGGCACCGGAAGTCCCCTCTTACGGGGCACGAGATCACCCGTGCGGGGGCATCGGTCTCCGGCGTACGGTGCCAAGGCGGCTGCCGACCCAGCAGAGTTGCCCGGGTGTATCGAACGACGACCGCCGCAGCGCTTCTGGTCACCGTGGCCGTCTCGGCCCTCGCCGGCTGTGTGACGGTACAGCGCCCGCCGGCCCCCGGTCCCCCGCCGGACGGCGCCGCCTCGGAGCCGACGGCGCCACGGCCGGAGGGCAGTACGCGGCCGCGCGTGGTGCAGGCCCCCGTCCGGGAGGCACTGGAGATGGTCGGCCCGTCGCCGCGCCCCGGGCACACGGCACCGTCCGCACCGCACCGGGCGGCTCCGGTGGCACCGACGGCTCCGGCGCCACCGGCCGCACCGGCCACGCACCGCCCGCCGGCCCCGCCCGCCGACGTCCCCCATCACCCCCGGCCGCAGCCGGAACGCCCCGGCCGGCCGCGCGCCGACGTCCCGCACGCGCGCCCGCACACGCCGCCGCCGGCCGGGCAGGGCTCGGACGTGTGCGCCCTCGGCAAGGCGTACGGCGGCTGGCGGAAGGACAGCCCCGAGTCGGTGATCTGCGAGCGCACGTACGGCCATTGACCCGGCCGGGGGCGCATGCCCGTTACGGTGTGGGCCGCTGCCGCGGCGGTCCCCATCCGTCGCCGTCCGCGGCTCCGTCGTCCCCCAGCCGCAGCTCCAGACGGCTGATCGCCGCCCGTACACCGGTGCCGTACCCGTCGTAGGCGAGGACGTCGGCCGCGCGGCGGGCCCGGGTCAGGTGGATACGGGCGGCCTCGCAGCGGCCCAGCTTCAGATAGTCGGCGGCGAGATTGAGGTGCAGGGAGGGGTAGAAGCCGTGGACCGCCGACGGGCCCGGCCCGGACCGCCCGGCCGTCAGCTCCTCCGCCGCCGACAACGCCCTGAGATCCCAGGCCAGTTCGTCCGCCGGGTCGTCCTGGGTGTCGGCCAGGTAGTGGGCCAGGGTGCAGCGGTGCAGCGGGTCTCCCGCCTCGCCCATCTCGACCCACAGTTCCAGGAAGCGGCGCCGGGCCTCCTCGCGGTCACCGCCGTGATGCAGCATCACGACCTGCCCGATCCGCGTCAGCACGGCATCCGGCACCGCCTTCTCCTGTCGCTCCGCCACCGCGTCCTCCGGGCCGTCGTCGGCTTGCTCGTCAGCCGTCTGCCCCGACGCTAGCCGCACGTACCGGCAATCCCGGGCAGGCGGCCCCGTACGACACGGGGCCGCGCGGCCCCGATCCGCCGGTTCGGCCGTGCGTGCCGGGGACGCTCCCGGATCAGGCCAGGTTGGGGATCCGCCAGTCCACGGCGTCATGGCCCTGGAGGGCGATCGCCTCGTTGATCTGCGTGAACGGGCGCGAGCCGAAGAACTTCTTGGCGGACAGCGGCGAGGGGTGGGCGCCCTTGACCACGACATGTCGGCTCTCGTCGATCAGGGGGAGCTTCTTCTGCGCGTAGTTCCCCCACAGCACGAAGACCGCCGGGTCGGGCCTGGACGCCACCGCGCGGATGACGGCGTCGGTGAACTTCTCCCAGCCCTTGCCCTTGTGCGAGTTGGCCTCGCCGGCCCGGACGGTGAGGACCGCGTTGAGCAGCAGCACGCCCTGCTCGGCCCACGGCATCAGATAGCCGTTGTCCGGGACGGGCAGGCCCAGCTCCTCCTGCATCTCCTTGTAGATGTTCCTCAGGGAAGGCGGGGTCTTCACGCCCGGGCGGACGGAGAAGCACAGGCCGTGGCCCTGGCCCTCGCCGTGATAGGGGTCCTGGCCGAGGACGAGGACCTTGACCTTCTCGTACGGCGTCGCCTCCAGGGCGGCGAAGACCTCCTCGCGCGGCGGATAGACGGGACCCTTCGCCCGCTCCTCCTCGACGAACTCGGTCAGCTCCTTGAAGTAGGGCTGCTGCAGCTCGTCGCCCAGAACCCCGCGCCAGGACTCGGGCAGCATGGCGATGTCGGTCACGTCAACGTCCTCACGATGTGCGGTCACTTGCAGATCTCAGAACCTACAGGCGACCACTGACAACCGCTGCCGCGATCCCCGTTCACCAACTGGTCTTGCGGTGCAGCTCCCACATCATCATGATCGTCGACGGGTCGAGGGCCTGCTCGCCGCCCGAGATGTCGTCGCTGGCCGCCACGTACTGCCGGCCCTGCCACAGCGGGAGCAGCCGGGCGTCGTTCACCAGGATCTGCTGGGCCGACTCCAGGTCCTTGACCACCTTGGCGCGGTCGCTCTGGCTGCGCGAGCGGGGCAGCAGCACCGTGGTGATCTCCTTGGACGGGTACGGCGTGCCGAGCGCGTTCTTCTCGCCGACGAACGGCGCGATGAAGTTGTCCGCGTCGGGGAAGTCCGGGAACCAGCCGCGGCCGAACACCGGGTACTCGCCCTTCTGGTAGCCGACCACATAGGTCTTCCAGGGGCGGCTCTTGAGGGTGATCGTGAACAGGCCGGAGCCCTCCAGCTCCTGCTTCAGCTCCCGGAACATCAGCGCCGTCTCGGAGCCGTAGCGGTCCGTGGTGTACCAGAAGGTGAGCGGGATGCGCTTGGTGATGCCCGCGTCCGTGAGGATCTTGCGGGCCTTGGGGACGCTCGGGTCGCCGAAGTCGTCGAAGAACGAGGTGGTGTGGCCGGTGAGGCCCTTGGGGACCATGGAGTACAGCGGGTCCACGGTGTCCTTGTAGACCTTGTGCGTGATCGCGCCCCGGTCCACGATCTGGGCGATGGCCTTGCGGACGGCGGGCTGCTTGGCCCACGGGTCCTTGGGGTTGAACACCAGGTAGCTGATGTCCGTGCCCGCGCCGTCCACCAGCTGCAGGTCGGTGTTGCCGTGGCGCTGCAGGGCGAGGATGTCGTCGGCGGCCAGGCCGCGGTAGGTGACGTCGATCTTCTTGTCGCGCAGCGCCTTGACCATGGTGGACGAGTCCTGGAAGTAGCGGATGGTCACCGCGTCGTTCTGGCGCTGGGCGAAGCCCTCGTAGTGGTCGTTGCGGACCAGGACGGCCTGGTCGTCCTCCTGGTAGGACTGGAGCTTGTAGGGCCCGGAGCCGAAGACCTGGTCGTCCTTGCGCAGGGAGTTCGCCGGGTAGTCGTCCGGGTCGACGACCGACATGGCCGGGGTGGCCAGCACGAACGGGAAGGTGGCGTCGGACTGGTTGAGGTGGAAGACCACCTCACGGTCACCGACCGTCTCCACATGGTCCAGGCTGCCGAGCAGGCCGGCGGGTCCGCTGGGGGCGTTGATGGTGCGGATGCGGTCGATGGAGTACCGGACGGCCTTGGCGTCGAGCGGGTCGCCGTCGGCGAACTTCAGGCCCGCGCGCAGCTTGCAGCGGTAGGTGCGGCTGGCCGCGTCGGTGAAGGAGCAGTTCTCGGCGGCGTCGGGCTGGGGCGTGGTGGCACCGTTGGGATAGGCGAGGAGCGTCTGGTAGATGTTGCGGAACAGCTCCCAGGAGCCGTCCCAGGCGCCGGCCGGGTCCAGGGTGCTGGGCGCGCTGGTGGTGCCCACGACGATCGGCCCCTTGTTGCCGGAGTCGCCGCCGGAGAGCAGACCGCAGCCGGCCACCAGGGATATGGACGCGATCGCCGCGACTCTCCGCAGGAATCGGTTCCGCTTGAACACGCGCACGCTCCTCGATCTGCCATACCAAGGGTCGGCAGACCATACCGCAGCGTCTGGGCCTCTGAACCACCCCGGAGCAGGCCTTCTTGATCGAATGTGCTATGACGACGTTGTCATTCCACTATGCGGACCGTGCAACGCGTTTCGGGCGCCGTTCCGCTGGGAAACGACGCCCGAAAGAGACGACCGGAAAGCAGGGGGGTCAGGCGCCCACGCCGGCGTTGAGGAAGATGCCTCCGTCCACGACGAGCGTCTGGCCGGTGACCCAGTCGGACTGCTCGCTGGTGAGGAAGGCGGCCGCCCCGCCGATGTCGGAGGGCACGCCGAGCCGGGCGAGCGGGTAGGCGGCGGCCGCCTCCGCCTCCCGGCCCTCGTACAGGGCCTGCGCGAACTTGGTCTTCACGACGGCCGGCGCGATCGCGTTGACCCGCACCCGCGGCGCGAACTCGTGCGCCAGCTGCTGGGTCAGGTTGATCATCGCCGCCTTGCTGACGCCGTAAGCACCGATGAACGGCGAGGGCGCGAGGCCCGCGATCGAGGCGATGTTGACGATCGCGCCGCCGTTCTCCTTCTGCCAGGCGTGCCAGGTCTTCTGGGCGAAGCCCAGCGCCGAGATCACGTTCGTCTCGAACACCTTGCGCGCGACGTTCAGGTCGAGGTCGGCGATGGGCCCGAAGACCGGGTTGGTGCCGGCGTTGTTGATCAGGAAGTCGACGCGGCCGAAGGCCTCCATGGTGCGCTCGACGACCTCGGTCTGGTGGTCGAGGTCATGCGCCTTGCCCGCGACGGCGATGACCCGCTCGGCGCCGAGCTTCTCGACGGCCTCCTTCAGGGCGTCCTCGCCCCGGCCGGTGATGCACACGCGGTCGCCGCGGGCGACGAGCGCCTCGGCGACGCCGTAGCCGATGCCCCGGCTCGCGCCCGTGACCAGCGCGACCTTGCCGGACAGCTCCGGAAGTTCAGTCATGTCCGTGTTCCCCAATATCCCTTGGTCCCGGCTTCCCTAGTCCAGCGGTCCGCCGGCGACGTACAGCACCTGGCCGGAGACGAAGCCGGCCGCCTCGCCGGTGAAGAAGGCGATCGCGTTGGCGATGTCCTCGGGCTCGCCGACACGCTGCACCGGGATCTGGGTGGCGGCGGCCTTCTTGAAGTCGTCGAAGCCCATGCCGACACGGTCGGCGGTGGCCTTGGTCATCTCGGTGGCGATGAAGCCGGGGGCGACGGCGTTGGCGGTGATGCCGAACTTGCCCAGTTCGATGGCCAGGGTCTTGGTGAAGCCCTGCAGGCCCGCCTTGGCGGCGGAGTAGTTGGCCTGGCCGCGGTTGCCGAGGGCCGAGGACGAGGAGAGGTTGACGACCCGGCCGAAGCCCGCGTCGACCATGTGCTTCTGGACGGCCTTGGTCATCAGGAACGAGCCGCGCAGGTGGACGCCCAGGACGGTGTCCCAGTCCGAGACGCTCATCTTGAACAGCAGGTTGTCGCGCAGCACGCCCGCGTTGTTGACCAGGATCGTCGGGGCGCCCAGCTCGGCGACGACCCGGGCGACGGCCGCCTCGACCTGGGCCTCGTCGGAGACGTCCGCCCCGACCGCGATGGCCTTTCCGCCCGCCGCGGTGATCTTCTCGACGGTGTCCTTGCAGGCGGCCTCGTCCAGGTCGATCACGGCGACCGCGCGACCCTCGGCGGCCAGTCGTACGGCGGTGGCGGCGCCGATGCCGCGCGCCGCGCCGGTGACTACCGCGACCCGCTGTGCAGTGGTGGACATGCTGCTTCTCCTCGCCCTTGAGAGAACCCGCGGCGCGGTGAGCGACCGCTTAGTACCTTCAGTACACGTGACGCTAGAAGCCCTGGCACCCGGTGTCAACGGGAGGCAGGGCCGGTGTGATCCATTACCTCACCAGGAGGTCCAGCAGGCGTTCCGTTTCGGCCGCCGGACCGGTGGTCAGACCGGTGTGCACCGGCCCGGGCTGCACGACGGCCGAGCGGGGCGCGATCAGCCAGCGAAAGCGCCGCCCGGCGTCGTCGCGGGCCGCCTGCCCGGCCTCCTCGCCGCCCGCGCAGTGGCGCTCGATCGCGCCGAGCGCGGCCCGTACCCCGGCCACGTCCGCGTCCGGGTCGAGCGCGAGCAGCCGGGCCTCGTCGAGGTGGGTGCGGGCGCCGACGTAGCCCTGTGCGCGGCAGTAGAGGACCACGCCGGCGTTGATGCACTCGCCGCGCTCGACACGGGGCACGACCCGCAGCAGGGCGTACTCGAACACGTCCCGGTCGCCGCCCTGGCCCGCCCGGGTGATGTGGCGCTCGGCCACATGGCCGGCGATGTGAATGTGGGTCTCGCTCACTTGCCCTCCTCGATGCCGGTGATGCGCTCGGCGATGACGGCCGCCCGGGCGAACAGCAGCCGCGCATAGGCCCTGCGCAGGTCGTCCGGGGTGTCGAAGCCGGGCTCGTCGGCCAGCCAGGCGTCGGGGATCTCGGCGGTGACCTCGGCGAGCAGGTCCTCGGTGACCCGTGGGGCGAGCGCGGCCGCGGCGGCGGACACGTCCGGGGCGAACCGGGCCAGCGCGTGGTCGCCGGCGTCGTAGGGGCGGGCCGCCGAGGCTTCGGCGGAGGGCCAGTTGTGGTGCCAGATCATCGTGGCGCCGTGGTCGATGAGCCACAGCTCGCCGCGGTGCACGAGGAGGTTGGGGTTGCGCCAGGAGCGGTCGACGTTGTTGATCAGGGCGTCGAACCAGACGACGCGCCCGGCCTCCTCGGGACTCACGGGGAAGGCGAGGGGGTCGTAGCCGAGGGCTCCGGAGAGGAAGTCCATGCCCAGGTTGGTGCCGCCGCTGGAGCGCAGCAGCTCCTGCACCTGCTGCTCGGGCTCACCGAGGCCGAGGACCGAGTCCAGCTGCACGGTGACCAGACGGGGCATCCGGAATCCGAGCCGCCGGGCGAGTTCGCCGCACACGACCTCGGCGACGAGGGTCTTGCGGCCCTGTCCGGCGCCGGTGAACTTCATGACGTAGGTCCCGAAGTCGTCGGCCTCGACGAGCCCCGGCAGCGAGCCGCCCTCACGCAGGGGCGTGATGTAGCGGGTCGCGGTGACTTCCTTGAGCATCGCCCCAGGTTACTGGGCGGTGGCCGGGAGACCGGCGGAGCGGCGGCCCACCCGGCCGAAAGCCGCCGAGAGCTTTCGGGCTGGCGTGGCTCACGGCCGTCCCATGTCCGGGGCGCAAAGATCTGGTTGCCGTCTGAACAGGTGGTGCTCCGCAACCGTACCCCTGGACGGATCAACGAACAGCTTTGCGGAAGGGAACGCATCCATGACCAGCGCATCGCCCCAGCCCGAAGCAGGACCGGCCCGTCGTACCGTCATGGCGGCGGCCGGAGCGGCCGGGCTCGCCGCCGCGCTGACCGCCTGCGGTTCCGGGGACAGCTCGTCCGACACCGTCAACACCGGCTCCGGCTCCTCCGGCACGACAGGCTCCACCGGGACCGGGTCCACGGGGGCCGCCGGGTCCTCGCAGGACACCGGTTCCCAGGCCTCGGGCGGATCGGCCGGCGGCACGGCCCTCGCCAAGACCTCCGACATCCCGCAGGGCGGCGGCAAGATCTTCAAGGACCAGGGCGTGGTGGTCACGCAGCCGGCGGCGGGCACCTACAAGGCGTTCTCGTCGAAGTGCACCCACCAGGGCTGCGCGGTGGGCAGCGTCGCGAACGGCGTCATCGTCTGCCCCTGCCACAACAGCCACTTCTCCGCCACGGACGGCAGTGTGAAGCAGGGTCCCGCGACCCAGCCACTGGCTCCCGCGAAGATCACCGTCTCCGGTGAGGAGATCAAACTGGCCTGAGCCGCGTCACGTCCGCCGGTGCGGCCGGGCGAGGCGGCCGAGCACCTCGTCCGTGGTCGTGACCGTCGCGACCAGCGCCAGGGTGTTGCGGATCATCGCGGGCGTGTAGTCGGCGGGCACGCCCGCGACGGCGTCGGCCGGGACGACGACGGTGTAGCCGCGGTTCACGGCGTCGAACACCGCGTTGGGGACGGCCACGTTGGCGGAGACACCGGTGACGATCAGGGTGCGGCAGCCGAGGTTGCGCAGCAGGGCGTCGACATCGGTCCCCTGGATCGGGGACAGGCCGTGCAGCCGCCGTACGACGAAGTCCTCCTCGGCGACCTCGATCGGGGGCGCGACGCGCACCGCCGTGGTGCCGGTCAGCTGCTGGACGGGGAGCCGTTCGGCGGCGCGGAAGAGGCGGGCGTTGCGGCTGGCGCCGCGGCCGTCGGGACGGCGCTCGGCGACGGCGTGGATCACCTGCACCCCGGTGGCGTGCGCGGCGCCGACCATCCGGGCGACGTTGTGCAGCGCGCCGGAGGAGCGGGCCTCGCGGGCCAGTTCGGGCAGCGCGCTGTCCGGGCCGACCACCCCCTGCTGGCACTCCACGGTCAGCAGGACGGTGCTCGCCGGGTCGAGCAGGTCGCCGAGATCTCCGTACGACGGCATGCCGCCTCCGTTCGCCGAGGTGCGGGGCGGCGAGAGTAACCAGCCGGGGGCGCGAGCGGAAGACGGGCGGACTGACGGGCCGGCAGGGGCCAGGACGGACCATTCCCTTTTCTGACGTGATGTCAGAGGATCAGCGGAGCAAGGACGTTCCTCTGGCACGACGTGGGAGAAGAGGGGGCCGTATGACCGTCACTCAGCAGCGCCGGGGCCGGAAGATCATGATGACGCCCGGCGAGCTGGACGCGTTCCTGACCAGCCAGCGCACCTGCCGGGTCGCAACCGTCTCGGCGGACGGCACACCGCATGTGAGCGCGCTGTGGTTCGCCTGGGACGGCACTTCGCTGTGGCTGTACTCGGTGGTGCGCAGCAGGCGCTGGACCCAGCTGCGCCGCGATCCGCGGGTGGCGGTCGTGGTCGACTCCGGCGAGGAGTACGACCAGTTGCGCGGTGTCGAGCTGACCGGCCGCGTGGAGTTCGTGGGCGAGGTGCCGCGCACCGGGGAGCTGTGCGCGGAACTCGACACCGCCGAGACGCTGTTCGCGCGCAAGAACTTCTTTCTGGACGAGATGCCGCACGACGGCCGGCACGCGTGGGCCCGGCTGACCCCGGAGAAGATCGTCTCCTGGGACTTCCGCAAGCTCGGCGGATAGCGGTCAGCCGAGCTGCTGCGCCGCCGCCCGCAGCGCCTCCACCGCCGCGCGGATCGAGGGCCTGCGGTCGGCGTCCGCGCGCCAGACGACGTACACATGCCGGCGCACCCGCTGTCTGAGCGGGATCATGACGATGCCCGGCGGCACCGGGTGTCGGCCCAGCAGCGGTGCGATGCACACACCCAGCCCGGCTGCCACCAGGCCGAGTTGGGTGTGGGTCTCGCCGGCACGGTGGCCGACGATCGGCTCGATGCCCTTCGAGCGCAGCGTGAACATCAGCCACTCGTGGCAGAACTCGCCCTCGCCCCAGGTGATCCACTCGTCCTCGGCGAACTCACCGAGGTCCACCTCGTCCCGGTCCGCGAGCCGGTGCCCGGCGGGCAGCGCGACCTCGGCCGGATCGTCCAGCAGCGGAGCCTTGACCAGGCCGTCGGGCACGGGCATCGGCTTGTTGTACCAGTCGAGGACGACCGCGAGATCCAGGTCGCCGCGGACGACCCCGGCGACCCCCTGCTCCGGCTCCAGTTCGCTGGAGCGCACGCGCAGCCCCTGGTGCCGGGCGCGCAGCGCGGCGAGCGCCGTCGGGAACAGGCCGCGGGCGGCGGTCGGGAACGCCGACAGCCTCAGTTCGCCGACGACCTGCCCGCGCTGCGCCTCCAGGTCCGACTGGGCGAGCTCGACCTGCGAGAGGATCCGGGACGCATGCTCGGACAGCAGCCGCCCGGCGTCCGTGAGGCGCACCCCCCGCCCGTTCTTGGCCAGCAGCTGCTGGCCCACCTCCCGCTCCAGCTTGCCCAGCTGCTGGGAGACCGCGGACGTCGTGACGTGCAGTGCGTCGGCGGCGGCACTGACCGAGCCGTGCCGGGCCAGTGCGTCCAGGGTGCGCAGGCGCTCAAGGTTCAACATATAAGCAATCCTAAGAGGTATCCGGCGAGAATTCTCGATTGTGCTACGAGGTTGCCTCCGGCATCGTTGACGCCATGCGTACCGTCGCCGCACCCGGCACCCCGTCCACCACCACCGCCCCGGCCCCTCCCCGACCCCGCCTCGACTGGCGGCTGCGCTTCGGCGTCCTCTCGTCGATCTGGGGCTTCAGCTTCCTGCTGATCAAGGTCGGCACGGAGGGGTACGCGCCCTTCCAGGTCACCCTCGGCCGCCTGGTCTTCGGTACGGCGGTGCTGGCGGCGGCGATGGCCGTGAAACGGCAGCGGCTGCCGCGCGGTGCGCGCGTCTGGGGCCACCTGGCGGTGGCCGCGTTCTTCCTGAACGCCCTGCCGTTCTCCCTGTTCGCCTACGCGGAGCTGACCATCCCGTCGACCCTGGCCGGCATCTGCAACGCCACCTCCCCGCTGTGGGGCATGGCCCTGTCCCTGGTCGCGCTCTCCGAGGACCGGCCGACACGCGTCCGCGTCGCCGGACTCGGCCTGGGGTTCCTCGGGGTACTGACCGTTCTCGGCGCCTGGCAGGGGTTCCACGGCCTGGACGCCACGGGCACGGCCATGGCGCTGCTGGCCTCGCTGAGCTATCCGGTCGGGTGGATCTACGTGCGGCGGACGCTGGCGGGGACCGGTAACTCCCATCTGTCCATGACCGGTGCGCAGCTGCTCCTGGCCACGGCCCAACTTGCCTTCATCACACCGCTGTTCAGCGGCTACCCGGCACATGTGTCATGGGTGCCGTTGCTGGCGATCGCCGCACTGGGCGCTCTCGGGACGGGGCTGGCCGTGCTCCTCCAGTACGGGCTGGTCGCCGAAGTGGGGCCCACCACGGCGCAGATGGTCACCTACTTCATTCCGGTCATCGCCACGGCCGCGGGAGTCGCGATCCTCGGGGAGTCGCTCCGGTGGACCACCCCGGTGGGAGCGGTGATCGTCCTCGCCGGGGCTGCGCTCACCCAGGTGCGGCGGGGCACCTGAGCGGCAGAAGCACGACACCTTCGGAAGAGGGGGGCCGGGCACACCCCTGGAAGAGCTTGGGCCCGGTACACCCCGGGAAGAGGGAGGGCCTGGCAACTCCTCGAAAAGGGAGAGCCCGGTCCCCGCGCGACTGCGGGTGCGGTGCGGCCGCCCGCGCGGATCCCCCTGGCGCCCCGATGCCGGCCGGTGCGCCCTACACGTAGGTCCTGACCGGCGCCGGCCCCACCGCCGCCGCTACCGCCGCCGCGAGCGGACCGGCCTCCTGCGCGGTCAGCGTCGACACCGTGATACGGATCCCCGGCGCAGCGTTCAGCCGGAAGCGGGCACCCGGAGCGACCGCCCAGCCCGCGTGCAGGAGACGGGCCACCGCGCCCGTCTCGTCCGGAACCGGCACCCAGACGTTCATGCCGCTGCGGCCCTGCGCCGCCACCCCGCGCTCGGCCAGCGCCTCGATCAGGGCGTCCCGGCGGGCGCCGTACGAGGCCGCCACCTCGCGCGTGTCGACCGCGCCGTCGCGCCACAGCCGCACCACGGCCCGCTGGAGGAGCCGGCTGACCCAGCCGGGGCCCAGGCTCTGGCGCCCCCGCACCCGGTCGACGGTGACGGCGTCCCCGGTGAACACCGCCAGGCGCAGGTCGGGACCCCAGGCCTTGGCGACGGAGCGCACGAACACCCAGTGGCGGGTGACGCCGGCAAGGGGGTGCAGCGGCACGTCGACGATGCCGTGGCCGTGGTCGTCCTCGATCAGCAACGTCTCGGGATGCTCCCGGAACACCGCCCTCAGTGCCCGTGCGCGCGCGGCGCCGACCGCGGCACCGGTCGGGTTCTGCGCCCGGTCCGTGACGATCACGGCGCGCGCGCCGGACTCCAGCGCGCGGCGGACGTCGTCGGGGCGGGGCCCCTGGTCGTCGACGCCGACGGGAATCGTGCGCAGCCCGAGCGCCGGAACCAGGTCCAGCAGGCTCCCCCAGCCCGGATCCTCCACCGCCACCTGGTCGCCCGGCTTGAGATGGGCCACGAGGACCCGCTCGACGGCATCGAGCGAGCCGGAGGCCACGGCGACGGGCCCGTCCGGCACACCGTCGGCGTCCAGAGCGGCCCGGGCCAGGCGCATCAGCTCCGGCTCCACCGGATCGTGCCCGTACAGCACGGGTTCCCGGTCGCTCTGCCCCGCGGCCGCGGCGAACGCCTCGGCCAGAGGGGGCAGCAGCGCGGGGTCCGGGTTGCCGTCGGCCACGTTGCGCACGCCGTCCGGCACGTCCACGCGGATCTGCTCGCGCCATGTCGTGGCCGGCTTGGGCCGCACCCTGCTGCCTCGGCGGCCGGCGGTCTCGATCACCCCGCGCTCGCGCAGGGTGCGGTAGGCGGCCGCGACCGTGTTCGGGTTCACCCCGAGCTGCACGGCCAACTCCCGCATGGGAGGCAGCGGTTGGCCCGGCGCCAGCTCCCCCGCACCGACGGCACGCTCGACGCTGGCCGCGATCTCTGCTGCGCCGCCGCCCTGAATCGGATACTCTCCTAGCACAAACCTTATTATGCACTAGTGCAATGGAGAACGCCATGCAGGGGACCCGGGAGACATCGCAGCAGCCCGCCGCCTACACCCCGACCGACCGCACCGTGCCCACGCGGTCGGCCGACCGGGCCTCGTACGACCGGGAGATGGTGCACGCGATACTCGACGAGGGCTACGTCTGCCACCTCGGCTTCGTCCGCGACGGCGCCCCGGTGGTGCTGCCGACGCTGTACGGCCGGGTCGGCGAGCGGCTCTACGTCCACGGGTCCACCGGCTCGCGCCCGCTGCGGATGACCGGCCGGACGGACCCCGGGCTCTCGGTGTGCCTGACGGTCACGCATGTCGACGGGCTGGTGCTGGCCCGCTCCGCCTTCCACCACTCCATCAACTACCGCTCCGTGGTGGTGCACGGCATCGCGCACGAGGTCACCGACCCCGAGGAGCGCAGGCTGGCCCTGGACGCGCTGGTGGACCACGTCGTACCGGGCCGGGCCGCCGACTCCCGGCCCGCGAACAAGAAGGAGCTGGCCGCCACCGCGGTCATCCGCCTCGACCTCGACGAGGTCTCCGCCAAGGTACGCACCGGCGGCGCGAACGACGAGCCCGAGGACCTGTCCCTGCCGCACTGGGCCGGCGTCGTCCCGCTCCGCAAGGGCTACGACACCCCCGTCGCCAATGCCGACCTGGCGCCCGGCATCGACCTCCCGGACTACCTGACGGGGCGGGCCGTCTGACGGGACGAGGCGCGTGGCGGGGGCCGTCCGCTGCCGAGCTGGGTTCAGCCGACGGCGTGGGCCTCTTCCGGGGACGTCTCCCTCTCCGCGCCTCCCGCGGCCACCGGCTCGGCGGAGCCCTTGGCGGGTGTCGAGGACTGGGCGATGAACGCGCCGATCAGGACGATCATGCCACCCACCACCTGCGGCGCCGACAGGTGCTCTCCGAGCAGCACCCAGGCCAGCACGGTCGCGATGACCGCCTCCAGGCACGCGACGACGCCCGCGACCTGCGGGGACAGCCGCCGCACGGACGACACACCCGTGATGTACGCGATCACCGTGGCGACGAGGACGATCCAGGCGAGCAGGGCGACGGCCGGGACGGCGGTGCCGTTCATGCGTACGGAGCCGGCCAGCACCGACCAGTGCATCGTCCACGGGCGGGCCACAACGGTGAGCACGGCAGCGCCGACGAGCAGACCGTAGGCGATGACACCGAGCGGGTCCGGTGCCCGCTCACCCGCCTCGCTGCCCTGGTCGGACAGGACGAAGTAGCCGACCTGGCAGAAGGCGGCACCGAGCGCGAACAGCAGGCCGAGCGCATCGAAGCTCAGCCCCGCCCACACCTCCACCACGCACGCGAGGCCCCCGGCCGCGAGCACCACGCCGAGCGCGGCCGCACGCGTCACCGGCCGCCGCTGCACGAACCGCACCCAGCCGAGCACGAGCGCGGGCGCGAGGTACTCGACGAGCAGCGCCACGCCGACCGGGATCCGCGAGAGCGCGGCGAAGTAGCAGGCCTGAACGCCTGCGACGGCCAGCAGCCCGAACCCGGCGAGCAGCGCCGGGCGGCGGCGCAGCAGAGCGCGGTGCCGTACGGCGAGCGGCAGCATGACCACGGCGGCGCCGGCCACCCGCAGCCACACCACGTGGAGGGGGTCGAGGCCGGCCTCGATCAGCGGTTTGGCGGCCACTCCGGACCCGCCGAAGGCGAGCGCCGAAGCGAGCGCGAGACCGAGCCCGACACCCTTGCCGTGGCTGCCCTGACTGCTCTCAGACGTATGCACCGGCACATGATGACAGGGCGCGACATGAGCGTCATCCCTCATGACACCTGTCTCACGGGATGGACGCGCCCGGGCTCGCGGCGTCCGGATTCAGCAGGCCGGCCCGCCGTCGGCGTGCTCCTCTTCACGGGCCTCGATCCGGGTGCGCAGTTCATGGACGGAAATGCCGGCGCGGGCGAGGACCTCGACGGACCGGGACTGCGGGTCCACGACGAGCGCGGCGAGCAGATCGGTGCCGCGCGCGCGAGTCTCCGCACGCTCACGGGAAAGGGTCTCCGCACGCTCACGGGAACGGAGTTCGTCGCGCTCACGGCAACGGCTGTCCTCACGCTCGCGGGAACGGATCTCGTCACGTTCGCGGGCGCGTCGGCGGGCGTCCTCCATCGCGGCGGCCGCGGCCGGCGACCAGCGACCCGCGTCCTTGGCTTCACCGCCGTACACAGAGGGGTCGGGTACGACGGCGATCGCGCCGGAGTCCTCCACGGTGCTCTGCCAGCGCAGCCCGTAGCCGATGCTGCGCTGCACGAGATAGCCGAGCAGCCGGGCGAGCTGCGGCGCGTCCCCGACGACGGCACGGACCTCGGGATCGGACTCCAGGAGCGAGTGGAGCAGGTGGGCGGTGTCGATCTGCCGGTCCCCGTCCCGCACAGCCCTGCGGCGGGCACCGGCGACCACCGCCGTCAGCTCGGCACCGAGCCCGGCAGCGTCGTGCGGGCGCGGACCGCCCAGGTCGTGGGCGGGCTGGCGGGTCATACGGCGTTGCACACCCTCTACCCCATCAGCCTCACGGTGCCACGTCATCGACGAGGGGAACCATGTGTGCGTCCCACGCAGAGTGGACATCGCCTGTCCGCATCTCATCCTTACGGAGGAGATCAGGCCGATTCCAGCCACATGGCGCGCGTCGACTTGTCACGTACCCCCGAGGCGACCACGCAGGACGGCCACTCATGCAGGATGGCGACCCGACCGGCCGTCGGCACACCTTCTGACAGTTCATCAGTATTGAATGTTCGAGGCCCTGCGGCTACGTTCCGCGACAGCGTAGCCGCATACGAAGGGGTGGTCGCATGGCCGAAGTCAGCGCGGAGGCACGGATCCAGGCGCCGGCCGAGAAGGTGTGGACCCAGCTCACCGACTGGTCGTCGTACGGCGAGTGGAACGCGACCCACACCAGTTTCCCCAAGGGGGGACCCGAGTCCCTGGCGGTGGGCGGGACGTTCCAGGAGAACATGAAGCTGATGGGCTTCCCGGCGGAGGTCGACTGGACCATCGAGGAACTGGAACCGGCCCGGTTGTTCGCCATCCGCGGCAAGGGCCCGATGGCGGTGACCGTCGCCACGCGCTACACACTCACGCCCGACGGGGACGCGACGACGGTCCGTATCGACGGTGAGTTCACGGGGGCCGCGGTGTCACTGATGGCGGGCAAGCTCAAGGACTCGGCGACGGCGGCCCTGAACGAGTCGCTGCGCAAGCTGGACGGCCTGGTGACCTGAACCCCGCCCGCGGACACAGTCCCGGGTGCACCTACCGGTACAGGCGCAGCCACCGGCACCGACACCGGGACGGGTACCGACACCAGGCACCGACACCGGCGGGGGCACGGACACGGGAAGGCGCCCCGCGGAGGACTCCGCGGGGCGCCTCGACCGCCACACCGGTCCCACCGTTCGTCAGTGCTCGTCGGCCAGGATGAGGTACAGCTTCTTACGGGCGTCGTTGATGACGGCCAGCGCCTTCTCGCGCTGCTCCTTCGTACCGGTCTTCCAGACCTGCCCGAAGGCCTCCATCAGACCGAAGCCGGCCTGGCGGATCTCACCGAGAGCCTCCCAGTCGACCCCGCGAGAGGCCTCCTCCCAGGGGGCGTCCGGCCCTTCCTCGGCGGCACTGCGACCGCTCTCGGTCAGGGAGAACAGCTTCTTGCCGCCCTCGCTCTCACTCGTGATCAGGCCCTCGTCCTCCAGCAGCTGGAGGGTGGGGTAGACCGAACCGGGGCTGGGCTTCCAGGCGCCGCCGCTGCGCTCGGCGATCTCCTGGATCATCTCGTAGCCGTGCATCGGCCGGTCCTTGAGCAGGGCGAGCATCGAGGCGCGCACATCACCGCGCCGCGCCCTCCCCCTCGGGCCTCCGCGCCCTCGCGGCCCCCAGGGTCCCGGTCCGAAACCGGGCCCGCCGGGCCCGAACCCGGGACCGCCCGGACCGAAGGGCCCGAAGGCGGCCCGCCGGGCCTCGAATCCACCGAAGCCGCCCCGACCGTGCCGGCCCGGGCCGCCCTCACGATGTCCACGCTCGAATCCGTGGGTGCGCATCGCGATCACTCCATTCCATCGTTGATCTGTCATGTATCACTCGCGTTCCTTACGCGATGGCTCAACGATATATCGGAACCGATCGCATGACAAGCCCCTTCCGGAGAGGCCGGCTGTCCGTTCTCGTCGAAGCCGGTCGCCGTCTCAGCCAACCCGGTCGATGCGGCCCGGGCGAGGCACACCGTCACCCGCCCGGGGTGCCTACAGGTGCGCCTGTAGGCGAACGAGCGTGTGGGGACGCAGACTCACAGGTGATCGCATACGCGCGTGCGGTCCAGCAGGGCTCGATCCTCGCTGCCGCAGGCGGGACGGGATGGTCGGACAAACCGGTGCCGAGGCCGCCGTGGGTCGGCAGCTCCACGGTGTCCACGCAGACGTCTGCGCTGATGCGGAAAGCAGCCGCCAAACGCGGGACCGGCTTCCTGGCCGCCCCTGGTGAGCGGGAACCCAACCTGCCTTCACGCCGACGTTCACCATGCCGCTGCTCCGCAAGGACTTCGACCTGGGACTGGCCGCCGCCCGCGAGTTGGAGGTCCCGATGCCGCTCGCCGCCGCCACCGCTCAGCTCGTCGCGAGTGCCATCGGCGCGGGGCACGTCGAGGAGGACTTCGCCGCCCTGATCGTCGAACAGGCCAGGAACTCCGGCATCACGCTGGAAGCCCAGAACTTCCCGGTGGACGACGGCCTGTCACCGCATGCCTGACCTGCTACGGCTCGACTCGGTCGGATGAGACGGCGACTGGCCTCGTGCCCAGGCACAAGGCCGGCTGGATCACCGACAGACGCGGGATGCCTCGGGCCAGGTGATGAGGGGGGATGAGGGGGGTGGGGTCTGCGGCCTGCACCATAGTCCCGAGGTGGCTCCTGGGAACCTTTGTGCCCACCCCCCTTGACCGCGGACCTCGAAGGTTCTCTGACCGGTCTCTCTCCACCCGGCAAGCTAGCAGGGGGCACTGACAACGGCCTGGTGGCAGCGGAGTTGCCGTACAGCAGCGACGTACGGCAACCACCGCAACCGCAACCGCAACCGCAACCGCAACTGACGTCAACGACCTTCGAAGGTCCTCGAAGGTCCTCGATGACAGACCCATGACCAGCGTCCTGGACCGCTGGGGCCGTCAAGTCGGCAGTTCGCCGCGCAGGGCCCTCGCCGGTGGCCGTGAACGTCCGCGAGAAACAGCCACTCCGGATGCCCGACGTCCATGAGGAGGAGCCGCCCGACGAAGGCGAATCCTCCAGCCCGCGCGAGTGAGCCGCCCACCCGTCGAGCGGGTCGAGCGGGGAACGGCTGCCCCGTCGGCGCGAAATCGGTCCAGGGCTCGTGGATTGGCCTTGGCCCGTGGCTTGCGGCCGCTCTAGCGTCGACGTCATGCGCATCCGAATCGTCGACGCCTTCACCGACCGCCCCTTCGCCGGCAACCCGGCCGGAGTCCTGCTCCTGGACGACGTCTTTCCGGACGACGACTGGCTCCAGAACGTCGCCTCGGAGGTCAACCACGCCGAGACGGCGTTCGCGCACCGCCTGCCCGAGGGCGGCGAGGCGGACTGGGCACTGCGCTGGTTCACGCCGGCCACCGAGGTCGCGATGTGCGGGCACGCCACGCTGGCGACGGCCCACGTCCTGCGCACCACCGGTGCCCACGAGGGACCGGTGCGGTTCGCCACCCGCAGCGGTGTGCTCGTCGCCACGCCCGGCGCCGACGGCTGGATCACCCTGGACTTCCCGACCGCACCGCTCACCGAGGCCGAGGTGCCGGCCGGCCTCGGCAAGGCGCTGGGTGCCGAACCCCTCGTCGCGTACGACACCGGGCCCCAGGTCGGCGACCTGCTGGTGGAACTGGCCGACGAGCGGACGGTGCTCGGGCTCGCCCCCGACCACAAGGCGCTCGGCGCCCACTCGACGCGCGGCGTCATCGCCACCGCCCGCGCCGAGGACCCCTCGCTCGGCTACGACTTCGTCTCCCGCTGCTTCTTCCCGAACGTCGGCATCGACGAGGACCCGGTCACCGGCAGCGCCCACACCGCGCTGGCCCCGCACTGGTCGGCGCGGATCGGCCGGGACGACCTCGTCGGTCTGCAGGCCTCGCGCCGCAGCGGGCTGGTGCGCACCGGACTGCGCGGCGGGCGCACCCTGCTCACCGGCCGCGCGGTCACCGTGATCGAAGGCGAGCTGCTCGCCTGAGCCGACGGGCCTTCAGGCCGTCGGCAGCCAGCCCACCTTGCCCGCGAGCAGGGCGTAGCCGACGAACGCGCCGATGTCGAGCAGGGAGTGCGCGACGACCAGGGGGCCGACCCGGCCCCAGCGGCGGTAGAGCCAGACGAAGACCACGCCCATGACCATGTTGCCGAGGAAGCCGCCGACACCCTGGTAGAGGTGGTACGAGCCGCGCAGGACCGCACTGGCCACCAGCGCGGTCCCCGGCGTCCAGCCCAACTGCCCGAGCCGGCGCAGCAGATAGCCGACGACGATGACCTCTTCGAGGATCGCGTTCTGCAACGCGGACAGGACCAGCACGGGGTACTTCCACCACACGTCGGGCAGCGCCTCGGGCACCACCGTGAGGTTGAAGCCGAGGCCGCGGGCGGCCAGGTAGAAGGCGATGCCGGTGCTGCCGATCACGGCGGCGACCCCCGCACCCCGACCGAGGTCGAACCAGGGACGGGTGCGGTCGAAGCCCAGCGTCCGCAGGCTCTCGCCCTCGCGCAGCAGCAGGTGGGCGACCAGGGCCACCGGGACCAGCGCGGAGGCGATGCCGAAGAGCTGCCAGGCGAGGTCGAGCCAGGGGCGGCCGGGCGCGGCCGAGGCGTTGAGGGTGGCCGCCTGGTCCTTGAGCCCGCCGGGTTTGGTCACCGACCCGACAAAGCTGATCAGCGCGGACACCCCGCTCGCCCCGAGCGAGAGTGCCAGGACGAGCAGCGTCTCGTCCCGGTAGATCCGTCGCGAGAACCGCTCCTGCGGAAAAGCCTCGGCCACCGGGTCAGCCTCCACCTGCGCTCCGACCGACAGGCAGCTCACCGGCCCCCTGCGTTCCATCGTTCCTTGGTCCCGCAAGGATCGCAGAAGGCCTACCGGCCACCACGCACCGGGCCGCGGGGAGACCGCCCCCGGAGCCGCACCGAGCCGCAGGGAAACCCGTCCCCCGACCGCACCGGGCCACAGGGAAACCCGCCTCCCAGCCGCACCGGGCCACAGAAAAACCGGCACCCCGACCGGCCAAGCCGCCAAGGGACCGGCCGCAGACCGCACCGAGCCGCAGAGAGACGGGCCCCGCACCCCTCGGCCGTTCCGTCGGTGCGTCGTCCGGCCCGCGGGCGGCGCGCGTCAGCCGAGCGGTACGGCCTCCGGCAGGCCCACCGGCCATGTGTGCACCGGCTCCCCCATATGCATCAGCTCCGCATAGCGCCGGGTCGTCGCCGCGAGGGCCGCCGCACGGCTCAGGCCCTGCTCCCGGGCCCGGTGGAAGGTGGCCGCCTGCCAGGACGCCCCGTTGACCCGGCGCCGGCACCGCTCCTCGATGACGCCCAGGTACAGGTCCCGGTCGGCGGCTTCCACTCCCCACGCGTCCAGTCCCGCGGAGGCCAGCGGCAGCAGTTCGTCCCGGACCAGGGTGACCGCGTCGACCTCGCCGGTACCGCCGTAGCGCCCCCGCCGCGGCCAGACGAACCGCGCATCGATGCCGTACCGGCAGGCCGCGTCGAAGTTGGCCTCGGCCGCGGCGAAGGACAGCCGGGTCCATACCGGGCGCGTCTCCTCGGCAAGGGCTCGCACCAGGCCGTAGTAGAAAGCCGCGTTGGCGATCACGTCGATGATGGTCGGCCCCGCCGGCAGGACCCGGTTCTCCACGCGCAGGTGCGGCACGCCGTCCGCGATGTCGTAGACGGGCCGGTTCCAGCGGTACACCGTGCCGTTGTGCAGGACGAGTTCGGCGAGCCGCGGGATGCCCCCGGCATCGAGGACCGCCAGGGGGTCCTCCTCGTCGCAGATCGGCAGCAGGGGCGGGAAGAACCGCAGGTTCTCCTCGAACAGGTCGTACGCGGAGGAGATCCAGCGCTCGCCGAACCAGATGCGCGGCCTCACCCCCTGGGCCTGGAGCTCCGGCGGGCGTGTGTCGGTGGCCTGCAGGAACAGCGGCGGCCGGGACTCGCGCCACAGCTCGTGCCCGAACAGGAAGGGCGAGTTGGCGCCGACGGCGATCTGTGCGGCGCACGCCACCTGCGCCGCGTTCCACACATCGGCGAAGCGGGCCGGGGTGACCTGGAGGTGCAGCTGTACGGAGGTGCACGCGGCCTCGGGGACGATCGACTTCGACGTGCAGACGAGGTGCTCCACCCCCTCGATGTCGAGGCGGAAGTCCTCGCCACGGGCGGCCACGATCTGGTCGTTGAGCAGGGTGTAGCGGTCCGCCTCGGAGAGATTGGCGGAGACCAGGTCGTCGCGGTCGAGCGTGGGCAGAATGCCGATCATCACGATCCCGGCGTCCACCTCACCGGCTTTCCGGTCGGCATACGCCAGGGAGGTGCGCAGTTCCTCGGTGAGCCGGTCGAATACCCGGCCGCCCAACCGGTGTGGGGCGATGTTCACTTCCAGGTTGAACATGGCGAGTTCTGTTTGGAAATCGCGGCTCGCGATGCGCTCCAACACCTGCCCGTTCAGCATTTTCGGCATGCCGTCGGGCCCCGCGAGATTCAGCTCGATCTCCACCCCCATGAGGTTCTTCGGGCGATCGAACCGCTTCTCCTCCAGCAGTCGCTCCAGTCCCGCCAGGCACTTCTGGAGCTTTTCGCGGTAGTGCTGGCGATCGGACAGATCGATCCGCCCTGCCACGACCTTTTCCCCCATCGAAGTGTCCCTCCTCGGATGGGCGGGCCGCATGTCCGGCCGCCGGGGTCCCGGGTCAGGTGGGATGATGCCCAGGGAAAGCGATCGATAACGTCCCGCGCGGACCCGGCACCCGCTAGTCTGTCGTAAGGTTCCCCGCGGCACATTCACGGGGCAAGTCGCATCACGCACGTTCATATGCCCCGAGTACCTCGTGAAAAACGCCGACGACATTCGGCCGACCGCGACGGCGGCATATTGCGAGGTCAGCGGCGCCCGCCGGGCCAGGAAATCGGGATGTTTACCGCGAATCAGCGGCTGAATGACACCTTGACCGGGTTACCGGGGTCCGATAGATGAAACAAGGTCTGAACACGCGTCGTATAAACTTCGCGTACAAGGCAGAAGGTTGGCGCCCGCAGTCCTGGTTCCTGCCGTGTTCCTGCTGTCAACGTGACGGACGGCAGACCTCGGCCCCTCGTTCACTCCTCGGGCCCCCTCCCCTCTGGCCACCCCCGTGAGCAGACAGCGTCGTCCGCCCCACCCTCCTCGCGCCGCCGCGCCTGTCGAACGAGAGGCGACCCACCATGCCGCTGCACGTGCCCCCTGCCCCCGCGCCCGCACTGCGCTCCGTCCTCACGGCCCTCGGTTCCCCCACCGCGGTCCGCGAGGCCCGAACCCCGTCCCTGCGCGTCGCCCAGGGACCCGCGATACCCGAACTCCCTCTCCCGGTGCATGTGTTGGACCGGATCACCGCGCAGGGCCTGTCCGCGACCCGGCTGGCCGGCTGGCGCTTCCTGATCCGCTGCGGGGACCGCGCGGTGGCCGCGGCCGACACCATGCTCACCCCTGACGGGTGGGCGTTCTCCCACTTCTTCGAGGGCCCTTACATCGGCTCCACCGAGCGCGCCCTGCAGCAGGCCGAGGCCCTGACGCAGCCGTACCAGCCGCGCCTGCTGTCCGTGCCCGGCCTGTACATGCTCACCCTGTGGCTGCACGGCGACACCGCCGCCGACGGCACCGAGGGCCATCCGGCCGCCACCGACCTGCTCGTCCCGCTGGCACCGGCCCCGCCCGGTATCTCGACCCACCGGCCGTACCGGGTCGCCGAGCTGCTGCCGGTGCTGACCCACCGGGCGACTCCGATCCGTCTGCTCGGCTCGCCCGCCTGACCGACACCCGCGTACCCCGCTGCCCGGAAGGGAGCGGGGTACGCCTTTTTTTCCGTTCGACCGTTTACCGTTCCACTGCTTTCCCAGCAGATTGCGCTCGTACGAGCAATTGCCCGCTCCTACGAGCCAATAAAGGATCTCTCCCGCTCGGACTAGCCCTATCCGGCCACTGAGAACCACCCAAAGGGACAGTGCAGTTGGAATGAACCGTCCGCGCGGGTGACGCGTCATGAACCTGTGAGAAGCGGTGCTGCGAAATCCCTGCGGAATGACGCCCAGAGGACAACACTGGTTCCGACCGACCAAACACCACGGGGGACGGACATGACCACAACAGAGCGAGAGATCCCACCCATGTGCCAGCACCAGCCGCCGTGTCCGCCAGCCGAGTCCGCCGACCGGGAGTCCGCCCGCCTCGTGGCGCACCACCCGGAGCAGGGATGGAGTCTGCTGTGCAACGGCGTCCTGCTCTTCGAGGACACCGGTGAGCTTCTGCCCGACGGCCGGGTCATCGCCCCGCACCGTCCGCTCGGTGCGGATCATGTGATGACCGCCGCCTGAGCCGCCACACCCCGGGCGGTCCGCCGCACCGCCCGGTGAACACGAGGGGCCGGCCGCACACCCACGGTGCGCACCGGCCCCGACGCGTGTCCGGAGTCGGTCACGGCCCGTAGCCGCACGCTGCCGCAGCGCCTCTCACACGCCGGAGACCACGAAACCCCGGCGACGGTCTCCGGTCCGCGGCCCTTTGCGGCGGCGGAGACAGAGCCCGGGCGGGCCGGCCGGCGAGGGAGGGAAGGCCGGCCCGCCCGGGAGTCGGGGTGCGACGGGACGTCAGACGCCCACGTCCCGGCTGCGCAGATCGGCCAGGGACTCCCGGCGGACCAGCAGCCGGGCCCGGCCGTCGTGCACGGCGACCACGGGCGGGCGCCCCACCAGGTTGTAGGCGGAGGCCATGGAGAGCTGGTAGGCCCCGGCCACGGGGACGGCGAGCAGGTCGCCCGGGCGTACGTCGCCGGGGAGTTCGGCCTCGGCGAGAACGTCACCGGCCTCGCAGTGCCGGCCCACGACGGTCACCGGAGTCAGGGGCTCGGTCCCGGGCCGGCCGACGAGGCGCGGCGCGTACCGGACGCCGTACAGCGCGGGCCGCGGGTTGTCGCTCATGCCGCCGTCGACGGCCACGAAGGTCCGGGCGCCGGTGCGTTTGACGGCCAGCACGTGGTAGACGGCCACCCCCGCCGGCCCGGCGATCGCCCGGCCGGGTTCGATGATCAGGCGGGGCACCGGGAGTTCGGCGGCCGCGCAGGCCGCGGCGAGCTCGGCGTGGACCCTGCGGGCCAGGACGGCCGGGTCCAGGGCCGGTTCGCCGGGGCGGTAGGCGATGCCGTGGCCGCCGCCGAGGTCGAGTTCGGGCAGCGCGAGTCCGTGCTGGTCACGGAGCCGGGCCATGAGGCCGACCATACGGCGCACCGCCGTCACATACGGCTTCACACTGGTGATCTGCGAGCCCAGGTGGCAGTGCAGGCCGGTGAGTTCGAGCTGCGGCTGGTCGAGTATCCGGGTGATGGCGTGCTGGGCGTGGCCGTCGGAGACGGAGAGGCCGAACTTCTGGTCTTCGGTGCCGGTGCGGATCTTGTCGTGCGCGCCCGCGCCGACCCCGGGCACCACCCGGACCATCACACGCTGCCGGCGCTCGGGCCCGAGAGTCGCGGCCAGCCGGGCGATCTCCGAGGGACTGTCGATCACGATCCGGCCCACGCCCAGGCGCAGCGCGGTCTCCAGGTCCTGCGGCGACTTGGCGTTGCCGTGCAGCACGATCCGCTCGGGCGGGAACCCGGCGGTGACCGCCAGTTCCAGCTCGCCGGCCGAGCAGACGTCCAGGCCCAGGCCCTCCTCGGCGGTCCAGTTGACCATGGCCCGACACAGGAACGCCTTGGCCGCGTACAGGACTTCGGCGTCGGGAAAGGCCTGCCGGTAGACACGGCAGCGCCCGCGCACCTCGCCCTCGTCGACGACGTAGACGGGGGTGCCGAAGCGGTCCGCGATCTCGGTCAGCGGCACACCGGCGACGGCCGGATCGCCCGGGCTCGGTTCGGTGGCGGAGGCGGGCCAGACGGAGAGGTCGGCGGGTGCGGGGGCGGCGACGGAGTCGGCCGCGGTGACCGGGGCGGCGGCCGGGACCGAGTCGGTGGCGGCGACCGGGGCAGTGGCCGGGAGCGAATCGGTGGCGGCGACCGGGGCGGTGGCCGATACGGGGGCGACGGCTTCGTGCAGGGTGGTCATCGGGTGCTCCCCTCCGTGATCCGGAAGGCAGGAATCGGGACGGCTCGTGCGGCGGGGACGGCTGTCGGGGCCGACAACGAGGGGTCGACGGTGAGGGCGGTGACGCCGAGCGGCGTCATGAGGGCGCGCAGCGCGGGTTCGGAGAGGCGTATCCACTGCTGGTCGGGGCCGAACGTGCCGGCCAGACGGCGCACGGAGGTGAAGGCGACGGCCGTGCGGCCACCCAGGGGGGTGCGGAACAAACGCGTCGCGCACCCGGCGGGTCCCGGCCGGACGGGCACGTACAACGGTCCGGCCGGGGTGCGTTCGGAAGGCTCCGGGTCGTCGTCGCAAAGGAGTTGGAGCATGGGTCGCCTCCAGGGCGGATGGGCTGGTCTCGGTGCCCCGGACGCGGGGAGGCGTGGATCGGGGCTGCCCCGACGCTATGCCCGTCCGGGCCCACCCGCCGACGCCCCCTGACGCGATGTTGACGAGGACGGGGGCGACGCTGACGCGATGCTGACAGGTACCCGCGACAGGCTGCCCGGATGCATCAGGAACCTGACAGGAAAAGAGTCCCCCGGCTGGTCGAACCGCGCGCACGGGAGTGGGATGGAAGCAGGGCCCGGCACGCGGACCGCCCGTGGGAAGGGCTCGCGCGCACCCGTGAGGAACGGTGAAGTCATGTCCGGTTACGACGCCTCGGCGGCTGCCCGTGTGGTGGTGGGTGTGAGTGGCTCCCTGGGCAGCGTCACGGCCTTGCGCCGGGGCACCGCGCTGGCGCGGCGCCTGCGAGCCGAGTTGTGGCCGGTGCTGGCCTGGGAGCCGCCCGGCGGCGATCCCGCCGCCCGCCGTTCGCCCGCCGCCGGGTTGCTGGTCGAGGAGTGGCAGCGGCTCGCCAAGCAGCGGCTGCTGTCCGTGCTCGACGAGATCTTCGGTGAGGAGGGCCCGGGCGTGCCGATGCACGCCGTCATCGTGCGCGGCACCCCGGGCCGGGCTCTGGTGGCGACCGCCGACCGCGAGGACGACGTCCTGGTCGTGGGCGCCGGCCGGCGCGGACTGCAGCGCGCCTTCTCGGGCCGCGTCTCCCGGCACTGTCTCGCCCACGCCGTCTGCCCGGTCCTCGCGGTGCCGCCGTCGCCGCTGGAGTCCGACCTCGTGGCGGTCCACCGGCGCAACACCTGGCATCTGCGCATGGACACCCGGGGACTGTGACGGCCGCAGAGCAGGCCTGAACGCCCGGCCGTGCAGCCGGCCTGCCGGGCTCCCGTGTCCCGGTGCGCATCAGCCTGCCGTGCTCCGGCCCGGAGACGGGTGCCCTGAGGCGTGTCGCTGCGGCTGCGGATCCTCTGCGGGCGGGGCAGCATGGATACGTCGTACGAGATGACGCACCGTGTCCGGTCCCCGTCCGTGGCCGCGCCTCCCCCAGGCAGCCCCCATACAGCGCAAAGTCGCCCCATGGGCATGCGGGCCTCCGCTTCTTGATGCGTCGCCTCCCCCGTCGGGTCATTCTTAACGCAAGATTGACGCCCCCGGACCACCGTTCCGTGGGCCAGGACGTCACTCTCTGCATACGCTGGTGCCGCCGTCCGCGTGATGGCCGGAATCAACTGAGCCACACACCAGGAGCACGCCGATGGTCACGACCGAGCACCCCCCCAGTCGCCTGCGCGCCTGGATGCTGGAGGGGCTGTCCGACATGGGCAAGCACGGCGGCCACGAGGGCTCCGCAGCCGAACCGGAGACCGGTCACTCGGTCCAGCGCTGGTGGCGCGTGATGTGCCTGACCGGTGTCGACTACTTCTCGACCCTCGGCTATCAGCCAGGCATCGCGGCCCTGGCGGCCGGTCTGCTGTCGCCCATCGCGACCATCGTGCTCGTCATAGTCACCCTGGCGGGCGCCCTTCCGGTGTACCGCCGGGTCGCCGAGGAGAGCCCGCACGGCGAGGGTTCCATCGCCATGCTGGAGCGGCTGCTCTCCTTCTGGCAGGGCAAGTTGTTCGTGCTGACCCTGCTGGGCTTCGCGGCCACCGACTTCCTGATCACCATCACCCTCTCCGCCGCCGACGCCTCGACCCACCTGGTGGAGAACCCGCACCTCAACAGCGCGCTCAGCGGCCACCAGATGGTGATCACACTCTTCCTGGTGGCCCTGCTCGGCGCGGTGTTCCTCAAGGGCTTCCTGGAGGCCATCGGCGTCGCCGTCGCCCTGGTCGGCATCTACCTCGCGCTCAACGTCGTCGTCGTGATCGTCGGCCTGTGGCACGTCGTCACCGCGGGGCACGTGATCACCGACTGGACCAGCGCCCTGACCGCGGAACACGGCAACGTGTTCGTCATGATCGGCGTGGCCCTGATCGTCTTCCCGAAGCTCGCACTCGGTCTGTCCGGCTTCGAGACCGGCGTCGCCGTCATGCCCCACGTCAAGGGCGACCCGGACGACACCGAGGAGCGGCCGACCGGCCGGATCCGGGACGCCAAGAAGCTGCTGACCACCGCCGCCCTGATCATGAGCGTCTTCCTGATCACGACCAGCTTCATCACCACGCTGCTGATCCCGGCGGACGATTTCAAGGCAGGCGGCCCGGCCAACGGCCGTGCGCTCGCCTACCTCGCGCACGAGTACCTCGGCAACGCCTTCGGCACGGTGTACGACGTCTCGACCATCGCCATCCTGTGGTTCGCCGGCGCCTCCGCCATGGCCGGCCTGCTCAACCTGATGCCGCGCTATCTGCCCCGGTACGGCATGGCTCCCCACTGGGCGCGGGCCGTCCGGCCCATGGTCATCGTCTTCACACTCGTCGCCTTCCTGGTCACCTGGATCTTCGACGCCGACGTCGACGCCCAGGGCGGCGCCTACGCCACGGGTGTGCTGGTGCTGATCAGCTCCGCGGCGATCGCGGTGACCATCGCCGCCCGCAAGGCGGGCCAGCGCGGCTGGACCATCACGTTCGCGATCATTTCGGTGGTGTTCCTCTACACGACCGTCGTCAACGTCATCGAGCGCCCGGACGGTGTGAAGATCGGCGCCTGCTTCATCGCGGGCATCATCCTCGTCTCGCTGCTGTCCCGGCTGGCCCGCGCCTTCGAGCTCCGCGTGACCAGCGTGTCGATGGACCCGATGGCGGAGCGATTCGTCCGGGACATGGCCAGCCGCAAGATGCGCTTCATCGCCAACGAGCCCGACCGGCGCGACAAGGCCGAGTACCGCGACAAGATCGAGCAGATCCGGGCCGACAACGAGATGCCCGAGCAGGAGGACTTCGTCTTCGTCGAGGTCACGGTGACCGACCCTTCCGAGTTCGAGGCGTGCCTGACCGTACGCGGTGAGGTCCTGCACAACCGCTACCGCGTGCTGACCGTGGAGTCCGCCTCCATCCCCAACGCCCTCGCCGCGCTCCTCCTCCACACCCGGGACATGACGGGCTGCACTCCGCACATCTACTTCGAGTGGACCGAGGGCAACCCGTTCGCCAACTTCCTGCGCTTCTTCCTGTTCGGGCAGGGCGAGGTCGCGCCGGTCACCCGCGAGGTGCTGCGCGAGGCGGAGCCGGACCGGGACCGGCGCCCGCGCGTGCACACCGGCTGAGACCGGCACCGGGCACGGCCCGGAGAACGACGAGCATGGGGCAACGGCGAGGCCCAAGGGACGGCAAGGCCGGGGACCGCGCCCTCCCTCCGCAGGACGGCACGTGCCTCAGGCCGTCGCCGTCCTCCTGCCGAACAGCCGCCGCCGCGGCCGCACCTCCAGCCGGCCCATGCTCAGCCGCCCGTGTATCTCCACGCGCAGCACCACGGGCGTGCCGGGCTCCCCGGCCGGCCGCACCTTTGCCGTGCCGTACTCGATCGCCAGGCAGTCGCTGTCCACGACCACGCCGGGCCGGGTGATCAGCCGCAGGGTCCCGCCCCGCAGGTCCAGATCGATGCGGAGGGTGTCGTGGCCGATCACCGCCCGGGTGAAGTCGAGGGTCACATCGCCCCAGGCCGAGCTGATGTCCATCCGGCGGGGCACCGACCACTCGTCGCCGCGCGCGGTCGAGGAGCCCAGCTGCTCGATGCGGACGACGTCCTTGACCGGGAGCGGCCCCGCTGTCACGGCCGGCAGATCGGTCGTCAGCACCTCCAGCTCGCCGTGCGTGCGCGCGGACAGGGCGGCGGCCGCCCGCTCCTCGTGTTCCCCGGCCGTGAGCCGTCCGTCCCCCACGGCGGCGGTCAGCGCGTCCAGTACGCGGTCCCGGTCCGCGTCCGAGGCCCGCAGCCCGGACGGCATCTCCGTGTGCACCTGCCCGTGCACCTGCTCGGCCGACATGCCCTCACCCCCATCCCGGCGCCCCCACGGGGCTCCTCCGTCACGCACTAACGCTATATCGCGTTATACCCAACGACCAGCCCCATGTCCACGGTTCCCGCACCTGGCCCTAGGGTGACCGGCATGCAGTCCTACACGATCGGCCAGGCCGCGCGGCTCCTCGGCGTGAGCCCGGACACCGCCCGCCGCTGGGCCGACGCGGGCCGGATGGCCACCCATCGCGACGAGGCCGGGCGGCGGCTCATCGACGGCAAGGACCTCGCCGCGTTCTCGGTCGAGCTGGCCAAGGGAGGAAGCGGCGAGGAGGACGCCTCCTACACCTCGGTCCGCAACGCCTTCCCGGGCATCGTCACCGCCATCAAGCTCGGTGACGTCGCCGCCCAGGTGGAGATCCAGGCGGGCCCGCACCGGCTGGTCTCGCTGCTGACCCGGGAAGCCGTGGAGGAACTGGGCCTGGAGGTCGGCATGGAGGCCACCGCACGCGTGAAGTCCACGAACGTGCACATCGACCGCGTCTGACCCGGCCCCCTCACCGGCACAGCAGCGCCGCCCACAGACCGAGCCGACCGCTCACTCGTTGCGGGTGGCGGCCGACCCCGGCTCCTGGCAGATCCGGGGGCTCCTACGGGGCCCGGCCGCACCGGGCCTGGCCGACGCCGTACGGGACACGACGGGCGAGCGGTTCACTGAGCTGCCGCTGACGCGTGACCGGGGGTGGCGGACGCCGGACCGTCGAAGCCGTAGCCCCCGTCCACCCGGATCACCGTGATCCCGCTGACGTGCCGGGCCCCGCAGCGGTCCTGCGGGAGCACCAGCTGGGGCCCGTCGGCATCGAGCGGGGTGCCGTCGATCGTGACGGCGAGCAGCACGGGGGCGTCGGCGAAGTCCGGGTCGATCTCGGCCCAGGACAGCAGGGCGTGGTGACCGTCGGTGCCGGTGACGGCGATCAGGAAGCGCAGCCGGTCCTTGCGCCGGACCGGGTCGAAGCCGGGCCCGGCGTCGGCGAGCACGTCGTACAGACGCGGCCCGGAGAACCGGTGGTGCTGGATGCCACTGGTCGCGCACTCGAAGCTGACGTCGGCCCGGTGCTGGGGCCAGGCGAGCAGGTCCGGCACGGTCAGCCGGTCCGGTCGTACGAGATCGCCGGTCAGGGCCAGTTCCGCGTGAGTCACCGCGACCACCTCCCGCAGGACCGTACCCGCGCCTGAGCACCGTACAAACGCACATGCCAGCCACACGTCTCATGTATGCAGCTCATGCAATGCGACAGGAGACTTACAGCTCGCAGATGCGGCAGTATCATCGCCGCACGGCCGATTCCGGCCGTGACAGGGCGCGACCTTTGTTCCAAGATCCCGAGGAGTAGATCCGTGATGACCCGTTCCGTGCGCCGGACCCGGCGAATGCTGCAGCTGGCCGGTGCGGGAGCTGCCGCCCTGATGGCACTCAGCGCCTGCTCCTCCTCCGACCACTCGACCGAGCCGAACAAGTCGGACCCGTCGTCCTCCGCCTCCACGAAGCTCTCCGGCGACATCAACGTGTTCGCCGCCGCCTCCCTCAAGGAGAGCTTCACGGCCCTGGGCAAGGAGTTCGAGAAGGCCCACCCCGGCACCAAGGTCAACTTCAACTTCGGCGGCAGCGACACCCTTGCCGCGAGCATCACCGGCGGTGCCCCGGCGGACGTGTTCGCCGCCGCCAGCCCCAAGACCATGGCGATCGTGACGGACAAGCAGGACGCGACCGGCACCCCGGCCACCTTCGTCCGCAACCAGCTGGAGATCGCCACGCTGCCGGGCAACCCCGACAAGGTGGCCTCCTTGAAGGACCTCACCAAGTCCGGGCTGAAGGTCGTCCTGTGCGACAAGACCGTGCCGTGCGGCGCCGCCGCCCAGAAGGCCCTGGACGCCAACAAGCTGAAGCTCACCCCGGCCTCCTACGAGGAGGACGTCAAGTCCGCCCTGAACAAGGTGGTGCTGAAGGAGGCCGACGCCGCGGTGGTCTACAGGACCGATGTGAAGGCGGCCGGTGGCAAGGTGGAGGGCGTGGAGTTCCCCGAGTCCGCCAAGGCCATCAACGACTACCCGATCGCCCTGCTGAAGAGCACCAGGAACGCGGAGACGGCCAAGGCGTTCATCGCCCTGGTGCAGTCCGCCGAGGGCCGGAAGGTCCTGAGCGAGGCCGGGTTCCTCAAGCCGTGACCCCGCTCGACAAGCCCGGCGCCGCGTCCCAGCCCCGCACGGGTGGGACGCGGCGCCGCCGCATCCGGGCCGGGCTGCCGCTGCCGCTGCTGCTGCCCGGGCTGGTCGCCCTGGTGTTCCTGCTGCTGCCCCTGGTCGCCCTGCTCGTGCGCGCTCCCTGGCGCAGCCTGCCGGACCTGCTGACCAGCACCGAGGTGTGGCAGGCACTCCAGCTCTCCCTCGTCAGCGCCACGGCCGCGACCGCCGTCAGTCTCGTCCTGGGCGTACCGCTGGCCTGGCTGCTGGCGCGCACGGACTTTCCCGGCCGTGGCCTGGTGCGGGCCCTGGTGACCCTGCCCCTGGTGCTTCCGCCGGTGGTGGGCGGTGTCGCCCTGCTGCTGGCCCTGGGCCGCAACGGAGTGGTCGGCAAGTGGCTCGACACCTGGTTCGGGATCACCCTGCCGTTCACCACCACCGGAGTCGTCATCGCGGAGGCGTTCGTCGCGATGCCGTTCCTGGTCATCAGCGTCGAGGGCACCCTGCGCGCCGCCGACCCGCGCTTCGAGGAGGCGGCCGCCACGCTGGGGGCCTCCCGCTTCACCGCGTTCCGCCGGGTCACCCTGCCGCTGATCGCGCCCGGCATCGCCGCGGGTGCCGTTCTCGCCTGGGCCCGCGCGCTCGGCGAGTTCGGTGCGACGATCACCTTCGCGGGCAACTTCCCCGGCCGCACCCAGACCATGCCCCTCGCGGTCTACCTCGCCCTGCAGAACGACCCCGACGCGGCCATCGCCCTGAGCCTGGTCCTGCTGGCCGTGTCGATCACGGTGCTGGCGGGATTGCGCGACCGGTGGCTGACCGGCTCCTGACGGTCGGGCACCCATGGGGGACGATCGAACGTGGCACGACAGCACGCGGCCCCGCCGACGACACCGCACCACCACACCCAGCCGCCCGACGACGACACCGCACGACCCCACGCAGCCGCCGACGACACCGCACGAGCCACGCAGCCGGCGCCGACACCGCACAACCGCAGGCACCCGCCGGCGGTGCACAACCGAACCGAGCCGCCCCCGCTGACACGGCACGACCATCCCCCGCCCCCGACGAGACCCGGCTGGACGATCCCTTCATGACCGACATCGACGCCCCTGAGGCCGGCCTCGCGCCCGAGGCCGTGGGCGAGCAGGGGCTGGACGCCCACCTCGTCGTCGACCAGGGCACCTTCCGGCTCGACGTGGCGCTGACCGCCGCCCCCGGCGACGTCGTCGCGCTGCTCGGCCCCAACGGCGCCGGCAAGACCACCGCCCTGCGCGCCCTCGCCGGTCTGGTCCCCCTCAGCGACGGCCATCTGCGGCTCGACGGCGCGTCCCTGGAACGCATCCCGCCCGAGTCCCGCCCGGTCGGCGTCGTCTTCCAGGACTATCTGCTCTTCCCGCACCTGTCCGCCCTGGACAACGTGGCCTTCGGTCCGCGCTGCCAGGGCGCCACCAAGGCCGAGGCCCGTGCGCAGGCCGCCGCCTGGTTGGACCGGATGGGCCTCGCCGAGCACGCCGGCGCCAAGCCCCGCCGTCTCTCCGGCGGCCAGGCCCAGCGCGTCGCGCTCGCCCGGGCTCTCGCCACCCGGCCGCGGCTGCTGCTCCTGGACGAGCCCCTCGCGGCCCTGGACGCCCGCACCCGGCTGGAGGTGCGCGCCCAGCTGCGCCGCCATCTGGCCGAGTTCGAGGCGGTCGCCGTCCTGGTCACGCACGACCCGCTCGACGCCATGGTGCTCGCCGACCGGCTGGTGGTCGTCGAACACGGCCGGGTCGTCCAGGAGGGCACTCCGTCCGAGATCGCCCGCCATCCGCGCACGGACTACATCGCCCAGCTGGTCGGCCTCAACCTCTACCGGGGAGTGGCCGACGGGCACACGGTACGGCTGGAGGCGGGGCCGTCGGTCACGACCACGGAGGACCTGTCCGGCCCGGTCTTCGTGGCCTTCCCGCCGGTCGCCGTCACCCTCTTCAGGGAGCGGCCCGCCGGCGCCAGCGCCCGCAATCTGTGGCGCTGCGAGGTCTCGGGTCTGGAGACCCACGGCGACCAGATCCGGGCCGACCTCACCGGCGAGCTTCCCCTCGCCGCCGATCTGACCACGGCCGGCGCCGCCGACCTGGATCTGCACCCCGGCGCAGCTGTCTGGGCGACGGTGAAAGCGACCCAGACGCACGCATACCCGGCCTGACCGGACACGCGCTCTACCGTGGGTGCCCATGACACTGAGCATCCGCAACCAGCTCCCCGGCACCGTCACCGAGGTCCACCCCGGCGAGGTCATGGCCACGGTCAGGATCCGCCTGGACGGCGGGCAGGAGCTCACGGCGGCCATCACCCTGGAAGCCGTCGAGCAGCTCGGCCTCGCCCCGCAGTCCCGCGTCCACGCGCTGGTGAAGTCGACGGAGATCGCCCTCGCCTCGGGCGAAGTCGAGGGTCTGTCCATCCGCAACCGGCTGCCCGGCGCGATCGTCCAGCTCGTCCACGGCGCAGCCATGGCCTCCGTGAAGATCGCCGTGCCCGGCGGCGAACTCACGGCGGTGATCACCAGGGACGCGGCCGAGGACCTCGGCCTCTTCGTGGGCTCGGACGTGATCGCCCTGATCAAATCCACCGAGGTGTCGCTCGCGACGGCGTGAACAACGGGAGAGCCCCGCCCGAAGCACGGGCGGGGCTCTCACCGGCAGGGCGCTCGGCCCGAAGACGCTCAGTCCTCGTACGCGTCCAGCGGCGGGCAGGAGCAGACCAGGTTGCGGTCGCCGAAGGCCTGGTCGATACGGCGCACCGGCGGCCAGTACTTGTCGGCGACCGAGACTCCGGCCGGGAAGACGGCCTCCTGGCGGCTGTAGGCGTGGGCCCACTCACCGCCGAGCGCGCCCGAGGTGTGCGGGGCGCCCCGCAGCGGGTTGTCCTCCGCGGGCCACTCGCCGGAACCGACCTTCTCGATCTCCGCACGGATGGCGATCATCGCATCGCAGAAACGGTCCAGCTCGGCCAGGTCCTCGGACTCGGTCGGCTCGATCATCAGCGTGCCGGCCACCGGGAAGGACATGGTCGGCGCGTGGAAGCCGTAGTCGATCAGACGCTTGGCCACGTCGTCCACGCTCACGCCGGTCGCCTTGGTCAGCGGACGCAGGTCGATGATGCACTCGTGCGCGACCAGGCCGCCGGGGCCCGTGTACAGCACCGGGTAGTGCGGCTCCAGGCGCTTGGCGATGTAGTTCGCGGAGAGCACGGCCACCTGGGTGGCGCGCTTGAGACCCTCGCCGCCCATCAGGCGGACGTACGCCCAGGAAATGGGCAGGATGCCCGCGCTGCCCCACGGAGCCGCCGAGATCGGACCGACGCCCGTCTCCGGGCCGGCCGCGGGCTGCAGGGGGTGGTTGGGCAGGTACGGCGCCAGGTGCGCGCGGACCCCGACCGGGCCGACACCCGGGCCGCCGCCGCCGTGCGGGATGCAGAAGGTCTTGTGCAGGTTCAGGTGCGAGACGTCGCCGCCGAAGTGGCCCGGCTTGGCGAGTCCGACCAGGGCGTTGAGGTTGGCGCCGTCGACGTACACCTGGCCGCCCGCCTCGTGGACCTGGGCACAGATGTCGGCGACGTGCTCCTCGAAGACGCCGTGCGTCGACGGGTAGGTGATCATCAGCACCGACAGCTCGTCACGGTACTGCTCGATCTTGGCGCGCAGGTCCTCGACGTCGATCTCGCCGTCCCCGGCGGTCTTCACGACGACGACCCTCATGCCCGCCATCACGGCGCTGGCGGCGTTGGTGCCGTGCGCCGAGGACGGGATCAGGCACACGGTCCGCTGCTCGTCGCCGTTGGCCCGGTGGTAGCCGCGGACGGCCAGCAGACCGGCCAGCTCACCCTGCGAACCGGCGTTCGGCTGGAGCGAGACCTTGTCGTAGCCGGTGACCTCGGCAAGGCGCTCCTCCAGCTCACGGATGAGCGTGAGGTAGCCCCCGGCCTGCTCGGCGGGCACGAAGGGGTGCAGCTGGCCGAACTCGGGCCAGGTGACCGGCTCCATCTCCGTGGTCGCGTTGAGCTTCATGGTGCACGAGCCCAGCGGGATCATGCCGCGGTCGAGCGCGTAGTCGCGGTCGGCCAGCTTGCGCAGGTAGCGCAGCATCGCGGTCTCGGAGCGGTGGTCGTGGAAGACCGGGTGGGCGAGGTAGTCGTCGGTGCGCAGCAGCGCCTGGGGCAGCGCCTCCCCGGCGGCCGCGTCGAGCGTCTCGATGTCGCCCGCGACACCGAAGGCGGCGAAGACGGCGTCCAGCTGGGCGCGGTTGGTCGTCTCGTCGCAGGCGAGGGAGACGTGGTCGGCGTCGACCGGGAGCAGGTTGACGCCCTTGTCACGGGCGGCGGCGACGATGTCGGCGGCCTTGCCGGGCACACGCGCGGTGAGGGTGTCGAAGTAAGCGCCGTGGACGATCTCGACACCGCCGGCCTTCAGGCCCTCGGCGAGGATCGTGGCGTAGCGGTGGGTGCGGCGGGCGATGGTACGCAGGCCCTCGGGGCCGTGGTAGACGGCGTACATCCCGGCCATCACGGCGAGCAGCACCTGCGCGGTGCAGATGTTGCTGGTGGCCTTCTCGCGGCGGATGTGCTGCTCACGGGTCTGCAGCGCGAGGCGGTAGGCCTTGTGGCCGTCGGCGTCGACGGAGACACCGACGAGACGCCCGGGCAGGCTGCGCGCGAACTTCTCGTGCACCGCCATGTAACCCGCGTGCGGACCGCCGAAGCCCATCGGGACGCCGAAGCGCTGGGTGGTGCCGACGGCGATGTCCGCGCCCAGCTCACCCGGCGAGGTCAGCAGGGTGAGCGCCAGCAGGTCGGCGGCGACGGTGACGAGGGCGCCCAGCTCGTGCGCCTGGTCGACGACCGGCTTGATGTCACGTACGGCACCGGAGGCGCCCGGGTACTGGATCAGGACGCCGTTGATCTCGCGCGCGGCGATGTCGGCCGGGATGCCGTCGCTGAGGTCCGCGACGACGACCTCGACGCCGGTCGGCTCCGCACGCGTCTCGATGACGGCGACGGTCTGCGGCAGGGCATCCGCGTCGACCAGGAACAGGCCCTTCTTGTTCTTGCCCATGCGCCGGGACAGCGCCATCGCCTCGGCGGCCGCGGTTCCCTCGTCCAGCAGCGAGGCGCCGGAGGTGGGCAGGCCGGTCAGCTCGGCGACCATCGTCTGGAAGTTCAGCAGCGCCTCCAGACGGCCCTGCGAGATCTCCGGCTGGTACGGCGTGTAGGCCGTGTACCAGGCCGGGTTCTCCATGACGTTGCGCAGGATGACCGGCGGGGTGAAGGTGCCGTAGTAGCCGAGACCGATCATCGAGCCGAGGACCTGGTTTTGGTCGGCGAGCGAGCGCAGCTCGGCGAGCACCTCGGCCTCGGTGCGGGCGCCCGGCAGGTCCAGGGCGTCCGCGTTCTTGATCACGTCCGGGACCGCGGCGGCGGTCAGCTCGTCGAGGGAGCCGTAGCCGATGTGCGCGAGCATCTTGGCCCGCGCCTCCTGGTCGGGCCCGATGTGGCGCTGCTCGAAGGGGATGCCCGCTTCGAGCTCGGAGAGCGGAATGCGGTGGGCGGTCATTGCGGAGGCCTCCTGGTCTGACACGACCTTCGAGGGGCACCACGGCGTGGGTGCCCCGACGGCCTCCCCCTCTGTCATCTCAACCTGAGAGCTTCACCGGACACCCGAAGGCGCCGGCTTTCACCGTCGGTGAGGGCGGACGCCGTCGACACCCGCCCTGCTTTCCAGAGTGACCTCGTCCGTGCGGTACGTGAGCCTGAGAGATTCCGGGGAGGATTTGCTCCTTCGGCGCCTCCGAGATGCTCGGAGGACTCTCCCGCACGGGATCAGCAGCCGCTGTCAGCCTACCAGCGAGGTCAACGCCCGAGCCCTCGAGTGGCCGCCTCCCTGAATGTGCTCTTTTGTAGTGCTTACGGATGAGTTGCGACCACGTGGAGGGAGAGGGACCGTGCAGACCGACATCGATCCGCGCAACCTGATCGGCCGCAAGGCGTTCGACAGCAATGGCACCAAGATCGGCACGGTCGACGAGGTGTACCTCGACGACGCGACGGGCGTGCCCGAGTGGGCGGCCATACGCACCGGGCTGTTCTCCCGGGACGCCTTCGTCCCCCTGGAGCCGAGCGAACTGGTCGAGGGTGCCCTCCGGGTCCCCTTCGAACGCTCGCTCATCAAGGACGCCCCCGACTTCGGCGTGGGCCGCCATCTCTCTCCCGAGCAGGAACTCCAGCTCTACCACCACTACGGCCTGGACGTGACCCCACCCCCCGCCCCGGACCGCGACTTCGGCAAGCTGGCAGGCACCGAGGAAAGCTGAGCTCCCTCGGCCAGCCCCCTCCCGCCGACGTCACCTGCCCAGGGGCGCCGGGAACTGCGTGACACGCCACAACGAACCCGCACCCGCCAACCAACCATCACCCGCCCAGGGGCGCGGGGAACTGCGCGAGAAACCACAACCAACCCGCACCCGACGACGGCCGCACAAGCGGCCTCTACACCTCGGAATCCACCCCGTCCAGCACCAACGGCAGCGGCTCCGCCACCTCAAGCGCAGGATCATCGACGAGAAACGTCCGCACCCTCCCCGGAGGGGACTGCGGCGTCTCGAAGCGGACGGTGACCCGCCCCAGGCCACTGCCCTGCACCCACCCGTGCCCGTACTCGGCGTGCCGTACGTCGTGGCCCGCCCGCCAGTGCCGCTCCGCGGGCTCCGGGTCCGCCGCGGCCTCGGGAACGACCTCCTCCGGCGCTTCCACGGACGCGGCCCGCTCCCCCGCCGCCTGCGCGAACAGGTCCTCCTGCGTGTAGTCGGCGAGCCCGGAGACCCCCACGCCGAGCAGCCGGACACCTCCCGTGGTGTCCACGGACTCCAGCAGCCGTGCGGCCGCCTCCCGGATCACCGCCGGGTCGTCCGTGGGACCTCTGAGCGTCTCGGACCGGGTCAGCGTCGAGAAGTCGTACCGGCGCACCTTCAGCACGATGGTCCGCCCGGACAGCCCGGCCTCGCGCAGCCGCCGCACGCACCGCTCGGCGAGCCGCTGCACCTCCAGGCCGACCCGCAGCCGGTCGTGGATGTCCACGTCATAGGTGTCCTCGACCGACACCGACTTGGTCTCCCGCTCGGCCACCACGGGCCGGTCGTCCCGTGCCAGTGCCATGGCGTACAGCGCGTGCCCGTGCGCCTTGCCCAGCAGCCGCACCAGCTCGTCCTCACCTGCCTCGGCCAGCTCCTCGACGGTGGTGATCCCGGCCCGTCTCAGGTGGTCCCCGGTGGCCGGTCCGATCCCGGGCAGGGTCCGCACCGGCATGGGGCCCAGCAGCGCCCGCTCGGTCCCCGGCTCGATGAGCACCATTCCGTCGGGCTTGGCCTCCTCCGAGGCGATCTTCGCGAGCATCTTGGAGGCGGCCAGCCCCACCGACCCCGTGAGCCCCGTGGCCGCCCGTATGTCCGCGCGCAGCTTCGCTCCCGCCAGGCGAGCCGACTCCTCGTCCCAGGCCGCCGACCCGGCCTCCAGGTCCACGAACGCCTCGTCCAGGCTCAGCGGCTCCACCAGCGGCGACAGCGCGCGCAGCAGCGCCATCACCTGGTCGCTGACCGACCGGTACAGGGTGAAGCGCGGCACGAGGTACGCGGCGTTCGGCGCCAGCCGGCGCGCCTGGGCCATCGGCATCGCCGAGTGGACCCCGAAGACTCGTGCCTCGTACGACGCGGTGGCCACCACCCCGCGAGGCCCCAGTCCGCCCACGACGACGGCCTTCCCGCGCAGGCTCGGCTTGGATGCCTGTTCCACCGAGGCGTAGAAGGCATCCATGTCGAGATGCAGGATCGTGGGAGCGTTTCTCACACCTCGATGCTGCACCACGGCACTGACAATGGACCGGCACGGGACGGGCCGGAGCAGGGCTGCGACGCCCGAACGGCCCCCGTGCGGTCAAGCCGGGCCGTCAGGCCCTTCCACGCGCGAGAGCCCAGCGCGCGGGCGTGCGCTCGGGCGTCCCTCTTGCGGTTGCGGGATCCCCCGGACGGCTCGGCAGGGCTGCCCGGACGGCCGGGTTGCGAGGCCGTTCAGACGACCGGGTTCCGGGGCCGTTCAGACGGCCCGGTTGCGGCGCCGCGCCAGTTCGTCCGCGGGGTTGTGCCCGATGAGCGTCTCCCCGGTGTCGATGCGCTCCCCGTGCAGCTGGGAGAGTGCGCTTTCCACATCCCGCCAGACCACGCCGACGGCGATCCCGAAGATGCCCTGACCGCCCTGGAGCAGGGCGTGGACCTCGTCCGGCGAGGTGCACTCGTAGACCGTGGCACCGTCGCTCATGAGGGTCATGCGCTCCAGGTCGCGGAAACCGCGTTCCCGCAGGTGCTGTACGGCCGATCGGATGTTCTGCAGCGAGACCCCGGTGTCCAGGAACCGCTTGACGATCTTCAGGACGACGATGTCCCGGAAGCTGTACAGACGCTGGGTGCCCGACCCGTGGGCAGGCCGCACACTGGGCTCGACGAGACCTGTGCGGGCCCAGTAGTCGAGTTGCCGGTAGGTGATGCCGGCCGCCGCGCAGGCCGTGGGCCCTCGATAGCCGATCTCCTCGGACGCCATGGACGCCGCCCCTCCGCCGTTCGGCACCGCCGTCGGTCGCTGCTGGGCGTGGCCGACCGCGCTGCTGTGAAGCGGGTACGGGCCGTTCTCCCCGAGACCGCGTCCGGGGGCACCCCCCACCGTACCGTCGCCGCTCGTTCTCACGCCGACCTCCGTCCTTGACCTGCCTTCTCGACGGTAGGCAGTCACCAGGGGTGCGTCAACGATCGCCACACTCGGCACGCCGAGTGATAATCACCCTAGGAGTGGTTTCCCGTCCCCACCGCGGGGAAAGGCTAGCCGAATGCGTTCGCGGGAAGCCGTAGGACGCTCTCAATGGCCGGTGGCAATTGCCACGGGGCGGGGGCCCGACGCGCCGCTGACGGGCCGGTCACAGACCCTCCGGCCGCCCGTCCGGAGCCGACTCACTGGCTGCTGGTGCCGAAGTCCTCGGGCGAGATCTGGTCGAGGAACTCGCGGAACTTCTCCACCTCGTCCTCCTGCTCGTCCGGAATCGCGATGCCGGCATCGTCCAGCACCGTGTCGCTGCCGTAGATCGGCGTTCCGGTACGCAGGGCGAGCGCTATGGCGTCGGAGGGACGGGCACTCACCTCGACCCCACTGGCGAAGACCAGCTCCGCGTAGAAGACGCCCTCACGCAGATCCGTGATGCGTACTTCGGTCAGCTCCTGGCCGACGGCCTCCAGCACGTCCTTGAACAGGTCGTGGGTCAGCGGTCGCGCGGGCGCCATGCCCTGCTGGGCGAAGGCGATCGCCGTCGCCTCCCCCGGCCCGATCCAGATGGGGAGGTAACGGTCGCCTCCCACTTCGCGCAGGAGCACGATCGGTTGGTTGGAGGGCATTTCGACCCGGACACCTACGACATCGAGCTCGTTCACACAGCAACCCTAGGCCGTGCCCGGGACGTTTGGGTAGTCGGGCCGGGAACAGGTGCCCGATCCGGCCGTCCGGGAACTCCGCCGTTCAGGGCAGCCGCACGCCGAGGGCGGTCTGTACCAGCGCGGCGTGCAGCTTCACCGTGAGCGCCGCCAGCTCCTTCGTACGGGCCTCGGCATGTGCCCTGGTCTGCGGGTTGCGATGGCGCTTCAGAGGGGCCACCACCTGGTCCACGAGGCCCGCCTCGCGGTCGGCCGCGGCCTTCATCACCCGCAGGTGACGCGGTTCGATCCCGAACCGGCCCAGCTCGGCGACGAGCGAGGCCACGGTGACGGCCTCGGCCTCGTACGCCCCGTCCTCCACAGGAGCGACGAGCCCGTACGACTCCCACTCCTTGAGGGCGTCCTCGTCGATGCCGGCGGCCGCCAGCAGCTCGGCCCGCCCGACCCGGGCGACCGTCGGCCGCTGGACCTGCTCCGGCACGTCCTCCCCGGTACGCTGGCGCCCCACCACGGGCAGCTGGACGGCCTCGCCCCGCTCCATGGCCGCCAGGTGCTCCCGGATCACCTTGAGCGGCAGATAGTGGTCCCGCTGCATCCTCAGGACGTGAGCGAGGCGCTCGACGTCCCCGGCGCTGAACTTGCGGTACCCCGACGGGGTCCGCCGCGGCTCGATGAGCCCCTCCGACTCCAGAAAGCGGATCTTGGAGATGGTGACTTCGGGGAACTCGTCGCGCAGCGCGTTCAGCACCGTGCCGATGCTCATCAGCCCACTGTCCGTGGCGGCGGTACCGTTTCGGGCACCGCCGCTCGGTGTTTGAAGCATGGACCTTCCCTGGGGTCCCACCGGACGGGATCCGGCGGGGTCAGATGCCCTGCCGGCTCGCGTAGAAGACCAGCCGGTACTTGCCGATCTGCACCTCGTCACCGTTCGCGAGAGGGACCTGGTCGATCCGCTCGCGGTTGACGTACGTGCCGTTCAGACTGCCGACATCGGCCACCGTGAACGAGCCGTCCGGAGAGCGCCGGAATTCCACGTGCCGCCGCGAGACCGTGACGTCGTCGAGGAAGATGTCGCTCTGCGGATGACGGCCGGCCGTGGTCAGGTCGCTGTCCAGCAGGAAGCGGCTGCCCGAGTTCGGGCCCCGCCGCACCACCAGGAGCGCCGAGCCCGGCGGCAACGCGTCGACCGCGGCCTGCGCCTCGGGCGAGAGCATCGGCAGCGGCGTCTGGCCGGTCACCTCCGCGTCGTAGGCCTCGAGGCCGGAGATGGAGATGGTGGACGTCGTCTCCGAGGCGCGTTCCGGAGCCACCCCGGCACGCAGCGGCGCGCCACAGTTGGAGCAGAACCGGGCGTTCTCCGCATTGCGGTTACCGCACCTCGTACACACCAGGGCCGACATGGACGGATCCTCCTGCCGCGGCTGTCCCGACGGGGCATGGGTCGCGTACGGGTCGGAGGCAAACCCTCCACCCGCACCTGAGGTTGACGGTTGCCCGAAACCTATGCCGCCGGACTGCGCAGGGTCAACAGACGCCGCGCCCTGACCTCCGGAAATGTCACCGCCCGGACCAGCGACCTGGTCACGGAACAGCGGACGCTGACCCTCTGCGTCAGGCTGTGCGCGATGGCGAGCGGTCGCGTTGTTGCTACCCTCTCGCGCGCTCTTGCCGAACAACTTCGCAAACAACTTCACGGGCGATTCCCCTTGACCGAAACAGACCCGCCCGTGGGGCAGGACGAACCCTGATTGCCTACACCGGCCGACCCGGACATCCTCACAACGTCCGTATCCACCAGACAGTTTCCACCACGCACCGCCCCTTCGGTGCGCCGACCCCCCGCAACCTCATGCCCCTGCCGGACGTCCCCCATGCACCACCGGTTCACTGGGAGGACGACCGAGCGTAGTCAGGCTGCTTCGCCTGTCGCAAGGCGTCGACGACGATCTTGCTCGACCGCTCCACAGTCACCGTGGCCTGCTCCTTCTCCAGGGTCTGCACCACGCCTCCAGGGATGTTGAGCGCCGGCTCGAGGTCCTGCGGCTTGCCGATGATCTGGAAACGATAGGGGGCGTTGATCTTGTTCCCGTCGACGCTCACGCTCTTCCCCGAGTCGGTGAAGTAGGTGCTCGCGACCACTCGTACCCCGTTCACCTGGACCGCCTCCGCGCCGGCCGCGCGCAGCTCTTGGATCGCGTCGAGCAGCATGTCCGCCTTGACCGTCCCCTTCGTGTCCTCGATCGTCATGGTGATGCCGGGACCCTGCGCCGCCACGGTGCCCGCCAGAATGCCGAGTTGCCTCTCCTTCTCGGCCGTCTGCTTGCGTGCCTCCGCAGCCTGGTCGGAGCTGCTCTGCAGCTCCGAGCGCTGCTTCTCGAGTCCCTGCTTCTCGTCCTCAAGACGCTGAGTACGCGAATCCAGTTCATCGAGAATGCGAACAAGATCTTCCTGGCGCGCGCCGCGCAGCGCACTGTCGCTGTCGCTGTTCGACGCCACCTGCACGGCGAGCCCGAAGCCGAGCCCGAACAGCAGCAGGGCGACGATGAGTTGGGCACGCGTGAGCCGCAGCGGCCACAGCCCCTTCACCAGCCGCTGACGCCCGGTGAGCGGCTGCTCACCGCTGTGGGCGGGAGCCTGTGCGGACTCCGCGGCCGACGCAGGCACCTCGTCGGGCAGTTCCTTGCGCAGCCTGTTCTCCGGCTGCTCCTCCTGGTTGCTCATCGGCCTCACGCCCTGAAGACGTGTCGCCGGATCGCCGCGGCGTTGGAGAAGATCCGGATACCCAGGACCACGACGACACCCGTGGACAGCTGCGCGCCCACGCCCAACTTGTCCCCCAGGAACACGATCAGCGCGGCCACGACCACGTTGGACAGGAACGACACCACGAAGACCTTGTCGTCGAAGATCCCGTCGAGCATGGCTCGCAGACCACCGAAGACGGCGTCCAGCGCCGCCACGACGGCGATCGGCAGGTAAGGCTCGACGACCGCCGGAACCTCGGGCCGGACCAACAGGCCGGCCACGACTCCCACGACGAGGCCCAGTACGGCGATCACGATGTGCCCTTCTCAGTCTTCTCGGCGTTCGGCTGTGCTGTGCGTACGATCACACTCGGTGCGGCGGGCAACCGGACGTCACCCTGCGCGGAGATGGTGGCCCGGATCCCGTAGCTCTGCTCCAGGGCGTGCAGGTACAGCCCGTCGGCGCTGTTCTGGAACCTGGTGCTCAGCCGATCCCCGTCCCCCACCGCCAGCACCGTGTACGGCGGCACGAGCGGTCTGTTGTCGACCAGTATCGCGTCACCCGCGGCCCTGACCGCGGACAGGGCCGTCAGGCGCTGTCCATTGATCGAGACGGCTTCGGCGCCGGAGGCCCACAGCCCGTTGACCACCCGCTGCATGTCCCGGTCCCGGACCCGCCCGGTGTCGGAGAAACCGGAGGTCTCGCGCGGGTTGGTCCCCTCGCCGCCGGTGCTGGCCTCCTTGGCGTCGTTCACGACGAGCCTGACCCCCGGGCCGTGCACCGCGGTGGCGCCCGACAGGACGCCCATCAGATCCGCCTCGGCACCAGCGCCGCTCTTCTTCAGAGCCGCCCGCTGCCGCGCGCTGACGTCGTCGCGCAGGGCGTCGACAGTGCTCTCCAGCTTGTCCGCGCCCGAGGTCTCCCGGTCGATGCGGTCGATCAGCTCCTGGCGCTCCTTGGCCACCACGGGCGCCGCCACGCGCGCCTGCGCCGCCCCCACGGTCACCACCAGCGCCGCGAGCACCAGCCCGGCCGCCAGGCCCAGCTTCGCCCTGAGGGTCTTCGGCAGCCCGCCCTCCCCCTCGGTCTTCTTCCGGGCGGCGGCCTCGGCGTACCCGTCGTCCAGGCTGTGGTCCATGACGTTGGTGATCAACGACATGGAAGCGTCCGGACGCTGCGGCCGCGGGGGGCTGCTCCGAACGGGGGGTTGCTGCGGCATGCCGCACATCGTCGCATGTCGCGACCAGTACCTCCGAATGGCCCCACCGGCGTGCCGGACAGGCCCCCTTGGGGACACTTGTCCGGCACGCGCGCGTGCGGTGGTTTTGCCGTCCGAACTGCCCGCTCTACCGCCCTGCGCTGTCCACCACGGACGACCACTCGTCCAGCAGGGCCTGCGCCCCGGCATCGTCCGGGCCCTCGGCCCACAGGTGGGTGACCGCCTCCGCCGGGTCGGGCAGCACCATCACCCAACGGCCGTCGGTCTCCACGACCCGCACACCGTCGGTCGTATCGACAAAGCGATCTCCGGCCGCCTCGACGACGCGCCGCATGACCAGACCCTTGACGGCCCACGGCGTCGCCAGGTCTCGCTTGAGGACGTGCGCCCGGGGAATCCGCGCATCGATCTGGCTCAGGGTGAGCTGGGTGCGCGCCACCAGCCCGATCAGCCGGACGAAGGCCGCCGTGCCGTCGTAGACGCCGCTGAACTCGGGGACGATGAAGCCACCCTTGCCGTCACCGCCGAAGATGGTGCCTTCCTCGCGCCCCACGCGCGTGAGGTCGTCGGGAGAGGTGGTGGTCCACTCAACCTGCGTGCCGTGATAAGCGGCCACCTGCTCGGCGATCCGCGTCGTCGTCACCGGCAGCGCCACCCGCCCGCTGCGCCGCTCGGCCGCCACCAGGTCCAGCATCACCAGCAACGCCCGGTCGTCCTCGATGATCCGGCCCTTCTCGTCCACGAGCGACAGCCGCTCACCGACGGGGTCGAACCGGACGCCGAACGCCGCCCTTGAGGACGCCACTATCTCGCCGAGGCGCACCAGCCCGCTCCGGCGCATCTCTTCCGTCTCCGTGGGCCTGGACTCGTCGAGACCGGGATTGACAGTCAGCGAGTCCACACCGAGCTTGCCCAGCAGGCTCGGCAGGACGAGGCCGGCGCTGCCGTTGGAGGCGTCCACGACGACCTTGAGACCCGATTCCGCGATCCCGGTGGTGTCGACGTTCCTCAGCAGAGAACCGGTGTACGAGTCGAACACACTCGCCGGGAAGTACAGGTCACCGATCTCTCCGGGGAATGCCCTGCGGTACTCCTGTCGCGCGAAGACCCGGTCGAGCTTGCGCTGACCGCCCTGCGAGAGGTCCGCGCCCTGCCCGTCGAAGAACATGATGTCGACGGAGTCGGGCACGCCCGGCGAGGTCCGGATCATGATGCCGCCGGCACTGCCGCGCGCGGTCTGCTGCCGGGCCACCGGCAGCGGCACGTTCTCCAGATCTCGTACGTCGATGGCGCTGGCCTGCAGCGCGGAGATCACGGCCCGCTTGAGCGCACGGGCACCGCGGGAGTGGTCCCGGGCCGTGGTGACCGTGGCGCCCTTCTTCAGCGTGGTCGCATAGGCGCCGGCCAGCCGCACGGCCAGTTCTGGGGTGATCTCCACGTTCAGGATTCCGGACACCCCGCGGGCGCCGAACAGCTGGGCCTGGCCTCTGGACTCCCAGATGACCGAGGTGTTGACGAAGGCACCGGCCTCGATCGTCTTGAACGGGTAGACCCGGACATTGCCCTGGACGATCGATTCTTCACCGATCAGGCATTCATCACCGATGACTGCCCCGTCCTCGATCCGGGCAGCCCGCATGATGTCGGTGTTCTTGCCCACGACACAGCCACGCAGATTGCTGTGCTGGCCGACATACACGTTGTCGTGGACGACGGCCCGGTGCAGGAAAGCACCGCTCTTGACGACGACGTTGGATCCCACGACGGTGTGCTCGCGGATTTCGGCGCCGGCCTCCACCTTGGCGTAGTCGCCGATGTAGAGCGGCCCCCGGAGTACGGCGTCGGGATGCACCTCGGCACCCTCGGCGACCCAGACGCCCGGGGAGATCTCGAAGCCGTCGATGTCGACGTTGACCTTGCCCTCCAGGACGTCGGCCTGCGCCTTCACATAGCTCTCGTGGGTGCCGACGTCCTCCCAGTAGCCCTCGGCGATATAGCCGTAGATCGGCTTGCCCTCCTTCATCAGCTGAGGGAAGACGTCACCGGACCAGTCGACGGGCACGTCGGGCTCGACGTAGTCGAAGACTTCCGGCTCCATGACATAAATGCCCGTGTTGACCGTGTCGGAGAAGACCTGGCCCCAGGTCGGCTTCTCCAGGAAGCGCTCGACCTTGCCTTCCTCGTCGACGATCGTGATGCCGAACTCCAGCGGATTGGGCACCCGGGTCAGACAGACCGTGACCAGTGCGCCCTTCTCCTTGTGGAAATTGATCAGGTCGGTGAGGTCGAAGTCGGTCAGGGCATCGCCGGAGATGACGAGGAAAGCATCGGTCTTCAGCGCCTCTTCGGCGTTCTTGACGCTACCGGCGGTTCCGAGTGGCTTCTCCTCATTGGCATAGGTGAGCTCCATTCCGAGCTCTTCGCCATCGCCGAAGTAGTTCTTGACGAGCGACGCCAGGAACTGCACGGTGACAACGGTCTCGTTGAGCCCATGCCTTTTGAGCAGCCGCAGCACATGCTCCATGATCGGGCGGTTCACCACCGGCAGGAGCGGCTTGGGCATGCTGGAGGTCATAGGGCGAAGGCGCGTGCCTTCGCCACCGGCCATCACGACGGCCTTCATGTCGGAAGCGTCCTCCTAAAGAGACGACGGTCTAGCCGACTTCACCCGTCCTGATTGTCCCGCAGATGTGGCCAGCGGGCCATCGGGCCGCCATGTCCGGACAATCAACGAGCTCAATCGGTCGCGGCGTCCGCACGAACCAGGCGGCGGACCTGCACCACGTAGAGCACTCCTGCCCACCAATAGAGGGTTGTACCCCACCCTGCGAACGCCCATCCGAAAATAGCAGCGGGTGACGCGATCCAGGTGTGTCCGTCACTGAGGAGCAGCAGTGGGAAGGCGTACATCAGGTTGAAGGTCGCGGCCTTCCCCAGGAAGTTCACCTGCGGCGGCGGATAGCCGTGACGCCTGAGGATGCCCACCATCACCAGCAGAACCAGCTCCCTCAGCAGCAGGAGAGCGGTCAGCCAGATCGGGAGGATCTCGCGCCAGGTGAGGCCCAGCAGCGTGGACAGAACGAACAGCCGGTCGGCCGCAGGATCGAGCAGCCGGCCGAGGCTGCTGATCTGATTCCAGCGCCTGGCGAGCTTGCCGTCCAGATAGTCCGTGATCCCGCTGAAGGCCAGCACGAGGAGGGCCCAGCCATCGCTGTTGGGTCCCCCGAACTCAGGCCTGAGGATCAGCCAGAGGAAGACCGGTACGCCGACGAGCCGGGCCATGCTGAGGATGTTGGGGATGGTGAGGACCCGGTCTGTCTGGACACGGGTCTCCTGGACCTCCACCCGGGAGCCTCCTGTGCGAAAACGAGCCAACGATGCCCCCTGACCCTACCTCAACGCAAAAAAGCTCCGGCCCCTGGGCAGTGTGCCCAAGAGCCGGAGCTGTAAAAGGAGTTCGGCGGCGTCCTACTCTCCCACAGGGTCCCCCCTGCAGTACCATCGGCGCTGTGAGGCTTAGCTTCCGGGTTCGGAATGTAACCGGGCGTTT